>CAJTRO010000050.1:0-4418 GCA_910579015.1 uncultured Dorea sp.
AGAGGAAAGTGGATGGGGAATTTGCGCTCTTTGCAACAGGATATAACCTGTCAAGAGCAGAAAATATGTTTCGATTTGAGGAATTGATGGAAAAAGTAGGAAGAGAAGCAGCATAAAAATTGTGTATTTTATTCAGTTTTCAAGGTCAGGTAAAAGATTCGTGAGAGGATCTGGGAATACCTGATTTTTTAGTGCAAAAATTCAAATTTGATTGTTAGATTAATCCAATTTTCGGACAATCTGGGGGGGGGTAAATAACCCTTATTTCTATAAAGTTTATGTTGAGGCGGCATCATGATTGCTTCAAATTCTACTATAACACGTACATTTGCAGTAATTAATAAAAATATTGACATCAGAATGCAAAGCTCTTCGGGCGGTATCTTTTATGCCCTGGCTAAAAATGTGATTGATGAGGGTGGAATTGTATTTGGAGCTGGTTTTGATAAAGAATGGAATGTTAATCATAAAGCGTGTTCAAGTTTAGATTCAATTGATGAATTGATGCGGAGTAAATATGTTCAATCCGATATGAAGAATTGTTTTATTCAAGTCAAGGATGAATTAAAAAGACATACTAAAGTTCTTTTTTGCGGGACGCCGTGTCAAGTGTATGGATTGTTATTATTTTTAGAATATACCTTGGGGAATCTTGAAGAATATGATTTGATTACGGTTGATTTCATTTGTCACGGAGTACCAAGCCGGCTTGTATGGCGCAGATACCTTCAAGAAATTTCCAATTATCAGAAAATAATAAATATTAATTTTCGGGACAAAACATTTGGATGGAGAAATTTCAGTCTTAGAATTGACTTTGATAATGGGACAAAATACCTTGATTCTTGGCATGTCAATCCATATATGCAGGGGTTTATTAAAAATTTATATCTTAGAGAAAGTTGTTATGAATGTCGTTGCCGCGGCATAGATAGAAAATCAGATTTTACTATAGCAGACTTCTGGGGTGTACAGGAATATTTACCAGAGTTATTTGACGATAAAGGGACAAGCATTATTATGACGCATAATGATAATGGAGTTAAAATATTGAATGAAATTAATTCTGAAATTGAAATATACGAAATTTCTAATGAGCTGGTAATAAAGAGCAATTCGCCTGTAGTAAAATCAGCAAAAAGACATCCTAAATATGAGTACTTTTGGAGGGTAATGACGACAGATAGTTTGATGACACAGAAGATTAATAGTTCTTTGAAAATATCGTTTATAAAACGTATTGTAAAGAAAATTCTAAGGAGAATAAGAAAAAACAATTGAAGGAATATCTATATGAACAGAGAGATACCAGTATTATATGAGAGAAAAGCTTTATGTTGCGGGTGTACCGCGTGCTATGCTGTTTGTCCTAAATCTGCGATAGCTATGTTAGAAGACAGTGAGGGATTTGATTATCCGGTGATTGATGAAGAAAAATGTATAAGGTGTAATTTATGCCTGAGAGTCTGCCCTATTGGGCATTCTTATCTTAAAACAAATGAGGAGAAGAATTCATTATAAATGGATGTAAGCTATTATAATCTATTCGCGCCGGTCAGTACGGAGTATACCATTGTCCTGGTATCTGATTTGCATAATACTCCCTATTGGAAAATTTTGAAACAAATTTGTATGATTAAGCCAGATTATATTGCTGTGAGTGGTGATTTATTACATGCTTCGGTAAATGGACACAGCATTTATGAGGACATACCTAATAGTGCTCAACATTTTAAGTTTGCTGATTATGCAGGAAGTTTTCTAAGAGAAGCTGTCAATATAGCGCCATTGTTTTTTTCATCGGGAAATCATGAATTGTATTTGAATCAGGAGGATGCTGAATTCCTAAAAGAAACTGGTGCAGTATATCTTGATAATGGATTTTGTTCTATGGGTGAGTTAGTTTTTGGAGGATTATCATCACCGTATGGTATATTGGCCGGCACAGGAATGTCTCGTAGTAAGTCAGAAAGTAACAGACGCTGGGAGATAATATTTGATAACGTGAATATAGACTGGCTGGATGAATTTGAGGCACAGTGCGGGTTTAGAATTTTGCTGTCGCATCATCCAGAATTATATGACACTTTTTTAAAAGAACATGAAAAAATAGATTTGATTCTTTCAGGTCATGCACATGGTGGACAAATTCGCATTTTCGGTCAGGGGTTGTATGCTCATGGTCAGGGCTTTTTTCCTAAATATGTGAGCGGCATAGTCGATGGAAGAATGATTATCAGCAGAGGTATTGCTAATACATCAGTAATTCCTCGTATAGGAAATCCGATAGAGCTTGTGGTAGTTCGACTACATCCAAAGGTTGATTCTGCCCGCGAAAAGTGAAAAAGAAAGCGTATTTATTGTTATTCAGATCAAAGTGGTTAAAATTATAACTAAAGATTAAAAATTGTCATAAAAAGGGGCTGTCCTGAAAACGTAAACTCTCGGGAACCCAATAATAAGCATTACAATAAAGCCTGCCAATTTTGGAGGGCTTTTCATTTTGACATGGCGGACGACTTAGCCAATCACTACGTTTACTCCCAGACGTTCTAAAGAACGAATATTTCTCTGTATGATTTTCTCATGATTGCATGTATCGTAATAATCGTACCCAAGTTCCTTATAAGGCTGTAACTCTTTCAAGATATGGTAGACTGCAATAAGCATAGAGTGGGCAACCGCAATTAAGGCTCTTTTTCCACCCCGGCGTGTGGCAATTCGTTGATAACGTGAATAGAAATAACTCTTTTTATTCCGTATTGCAGAGCGTGCACACTCTACAAGAACCGATTTTACATGCTTATTACCCTTCCGAATCCGGGGACTCATCTTTTTCCCGGCACTTTTTTTGCATTCAGGAACTAAACCAGCCCAAGTGCTAAATTGGGATTGGTCTTTAAACTGATTCATTTCAATCCCTATTTCTGCAAGCAAACGCTCCGCACTTTTTTTCCCTATTCCAGGTTAAAGTATCTATATGCTCCAATTGATGGTTCAGCATTAGCCGCTGGTGCTGATGAATGCTCCCGCGCAGTGCCCGTTGAAGTTCTGATGACTTACTCGAGCCTTGCCTTGTGCCAGTTGACTCAGGATAACAGGATTTGTCTCACCAGATACAATAGCTTTTAAAATAGCAATCGCTTATACAATACTTCCATGATTACACCTTCATAGAATATTTAAGCCGATGCAGCCTCTTCCATAAATGTTGGCTGTCCTGCGTCCTCACCAAAAAACGGTGGAAACAATAAGTGGTACACTAAGAGGTTGAAAATCAGTCTGTCAGACGGGCTTTATAGCACCAATCCCCTTACAACTTTATTCGGCACCTTCAGTATACCACTTTATTGTGATTCGCCAATATCCAGTTTTCATTTATAGTGGTGAGATTCTCTCATGATTGTCTGTCGGCTAATGCCGATTTCTTCCAATCTTAAAGGAAAATAGAGATACCCTATGGAAATGATGCTGTTTAGCGTTGGCACATTCTGTGCGGGGAGGCGTTCGGTTCTGCGGTGACGTTTGGATCGGCAGGGAAGGCGTCGGCGCCGGGGCGGGTGGAAGTAGGAGAGCTCAGGTGTGTGTTTACGCTTCTGTATGCTATAGTATAAGCCGCGAGAGGCTTTTTCCCTTTAATTTCTCTTGTATTTTTCTATAGTTTGTGAGGTTTTCCAGACCGGTATGCATGATATAATAAACAGAGTATACGGGGCCTTTGTAGCAATATTAAGAGATGAGGAGGTTTATATGGTCAGGATAAAAGGGAAAAAGTTTCTGGCAATTGCAATTGCCGGAGCAGTGTTTGTCGGCGGTGCGTTCCCGGAAACAGCCTGCGCCGCAGAAACAGCGGAAAGCACAAGTGATGTACAAGTCGAAGAAGCGAAGCAGCAGAGCGTAAAAAGCATTCAGGAGAATCTCCTTGAAGCTTATAATACAGGTTTTGAAAGCTCTGACAGTAATGGCTTATACTGGTGGAGTGACGGAAACTGGGGAAAGGACAATATTGCACAGAAAGCATATGAGGGTGATCAAAAGCCGGCGGAAGACAGCGGAGGTTATTATGTAGAAGTGACGCCGGACGGTGAAGGAATCGGTACGGCACAGATATGTGCCGGAGATATCGCATCTATTCTGGAACCAGAGGTATCCTATGAGTTCTCTTTCTTTGCAAAAGCAGACACCCTAACGCCGGAGGGAACGGTGGAGCTGCAGATTACAAGTGCAAGTTCGGATTGGGCCTCTTCACAGGCAGCAGCGGTAACTTATGACAGCAAAGTTATATTGGATGAAAACTGGCAGTCCATCAGCGGTACATTTATTATTCCGGCACATGAGAAGCATGAACAGGTGAAGATTGAACTGAAAGGCAGCAAAGATCTGACTTTTTATGTAGACAATCTTAAAATAGGAGGAAA
>CAJTRO010000050.1:4428-25647 GCA_910579015.1 uncultured Dorea sp.
CCTTGTGAAAAATCCGGATTTTGCAGATGAGGATCTGTCTGTTTGGAAAAAAGGCTCGGGCGGGGCGGCGATTACGTCAGAGACATCCGGTGAAGCTATACCAGACGGCATTGCCACGTATGGTGCAATTGGAAACAGGACAAGCAGCCAGGAGTGTTTTGCGCAGGATATGACAGGGATTTTGCAGTCAGGGAAAACCTATGAATATTCTTTTTGGGTGAAGCTTGACGGGGAAGACTACAGGGACGCGCCGGCAGACCAAAGAGAAATATCTTTTGCGCCATATGTATCTGTAGGCAGTAACCAGACATATTGGGGTTCTTATTCTTCGGGGATTCTGGACGATAACTGTGTCAGACAGATTGAGGCCGGAGTGTGGACGAAGTTTAACGGAATCTTTAAACCACAGTTTGAAGGAGAGGCAGAGGAGTTGGTGATACGTATCCTGGAACAGGGAACGAATTATGGAAGCGGCGACTGTGTAAAGGGCAGATACTATGTAACAGGTGTTGAGATGCGGGAAAAGGTGGAAGAACAGAAGGATATAGAATCAAATATTCCTGATTTGAAATCCGTAGTGTCAAGTGCGGATGGATTGGGAGCAGATGCTTATACAGGTACATGTATTGCCAATGGCCATTTATCTGACGGCACACTTATGAAACTGGTTGAAAAGCATTTCAATGCAGTGACTTTTGAAAATGAACTGAAGATGGATGCTGTGTTCGGCTATCAGAATGACGCGCCTCCTGAGATGGAATCTGTTACCTGGACGCGCGCAGACGGAACAGTAATGAGCGGATATCGGGTTCCGAAGATGGATTTTACACTTGCGGAGAAGATACTTGCTGTTATAAAGGACTGGAATGATAAGAATCCGGAGTCTGCAATTAAGATCAGGGGCCATGTGCTTGTATGGCATTCCCAGGCGCCGGAGTGGTTTTTCCACGAAGACTGGAACAAGGATAAGCCGTATGCATCCAAAGAGGTTATGGATGCCCGCCAGGAATGGTACATACAGAGCGTGCTGAATCATTTCCTTGGCAAGGATAGTCCATATAAGGATATGTTTTATGGCTGGGACGTAGTGAACGAGGCGGTCAGCGACAGCACCGGCACCTACCGGAAAGAGGATGAGAAATCCAGCTGGTGGAAGGCTTATGGGGATCAGGACTTTATTATCAACGCCTTCCGTTACGCCAATCATTATGCGCCGAAAGGACTGGAACTCTATTACAATGATTATAATGAATGCTCAGGCAATAAGGTAGATGGTATCGCGAAGCTTCTTACAGAGGTCAAATCGCATGAGAAGGATGCCGATCTTCCGACCAGAATTACCGGTATGGGCATGCAGGCACACTATGATATGGCCGGACCTACGGCGAACCAGATTAAGAATGCGGCCGTCACCTATGGAAAAATCGTGGGTAAGGTTCAGTTTACAGAACTGGATCTTAAGTCGAGCAATGAATATGATGGAACGGATGCAACACGGGCCGGTGAGTATACGAAGCAGGCATATCGTTATAAAGAGATCTACGATGTGCTGAAGGAAGTAGATGCCATGGAGGGTATCGACATCAATGGTATGACAGTATGGGGTGTGATTGACAAATATTCCTGGCTTCAGGACAGCAACTCCGCGGGAGGAGGTTCGGATGGTTCCAAGAAACACGTGCCTCTTTTGTTCGATGATGATTACAAAGCAAAACCCGCGTTTTACGCGTTTGCAGACGATACCAGGCTTGAGCCTTATATCAATAATGTTGTAGTTATGCAGGCTCTCGGGGGAGATGATCCGTATGCAAAGAGTAAGACCTATCAGATAAGCGGTATAGACGATGTAGATGCTTCCTTCCAGATCGTATGGGAAGAAAATCAAATGAAGATAAAAGTAACGGTTAAGGATGAAACAGAAGATGGAAGCGACGGCGTCGACCTGTATCTGGACTGGACGAATGGTTCTGACGGGACTGCAAAACCGGAGAAGATGACAATCATGCGCAGTGACGCCCAGAAGACAGACGGAGGTTATATTGCCGAGTTCACGGTGGGCAGAGAACTAAAAGCAGCCGACAGGTTTGCGTTTGATGTGGTTGTTACGGATGGAGAGAAGAAGGCGGCGTTTAATGATAAGAAGATGTCACAGGAGGATAGCAGCCAGTATTTTGCAGTTGCCATGACAAAGCCTTATATGACCGTAAGCAATGGCACGATCGCTATAGATGGAGAAGAAGATGCATTGTGGGGGAAGGTCGCCGCGGTACCTCTTACAATTGTCACGGGAGTTCCGGAAGCTTCGGCGGCAGGAAAGTTATTATGGGATAAGGATTATCTGTATCTGTGGATGGAAGTAAAGGATTCTTCTCTGGATAAGTCTTCCGAGGCAGCGCACGAGCAGGATTCTGTGGAGATATTTATAGACGAGAATAACCATAAGACAGACAGCTTTGAAGAGGATGACAAGCAGTATCGTATTAATTATGAGAATGAGCCGAGCTTTAACGGTCAAAAATGCATAGCAGATAACCTGATCTCACAGACAAGAAAGACAGAAGACGGATATATTGTGGAGGCTGCCTGCAAATGGACGGATATAACGCCGGAGGCAGGAACAGAGATTGGTTTTGACATGCAGATTAATGACGGAAAAGGCGGAACACGTATCGGTACGGTAAGCTGGTATGATGAATCCGGACAGGGGTGGTCCTCACCGGGAGTATTCGGCACGATTCTTTTGTCAGACAATAGCACGCAGAAACCGGACGACACGCAGAAGCCGGATGATACGCAGAAACCGGATGATACGCAGAAACCGGACGGCACGCAGAAGCCGGATGATACGCAGAAACCGGGCGGTACGCAGAAGCCGGGCAGTACAGGGAAAGTAGAAGGAAATACTTCACAGCCGGGGAACAGCTCCGCAGCGAAGACTCCAAGGACAGGAGATGAGAACAGACTGGGATTATGGATTGCATTGTCGGTCGTTTCCAGCGTTGCGGCGGGAACCGTGGTTTACCGTAGAAAAAGAAAGAAGAGATTAAAAGTATAACTATATAGCAGTACTAATTGACAGGGCTGTTGGGAAATGCTGTAAATGCCGTTTTCCGACAGTTTTGTTTTTACATAATCGTACCCAAAATCAGAAGGAGGCAGTCTATGAATCCGATTATAGAATTTGATTGTCCTGATCCGGATGTAATCCGTGTCGGGGATACTTATTATATGGTGGCAACAACGATGCATTTTATGCCGGGATGTGAGATCCTGCGGTCATTTGACCTGATACACTGGGAGCATGCGTGTTATATCTATGATACGCTGGACGGCACGCCCGGACAGAAACTTGAAGGGGATAAGAATATATATGGAAAAGGGATGTGGGCGGCTTCCATACGTTACCATAATGGGACGTTCTATGTCTGCTTTGCGGCAAATGATACAGGAAGAACATACCTGTACACCGCAGTTGATATTCGCGGACCATGGGATAAGAAGATAATAGAGGGATTTTATCATGACTGCTCGTTGCTGTTTGACGATGATGGAAAAATATATATTGCCTATGGAAACGGTAATATCTGGCTGACAGAGCTTGATGCAGATCTGTCAGGTCCGTTAAAAGGCGGCCTGCACCGTATGATTGTAAGTGATGAAGGCAATACAGTCCTGGGCTATGAGGGCTCCCACATATACAAAATCCATGGCAGATATTATATTTTTCTGATTCATTCACGGAGGGACAGATGGATGAGGATACAGGCATGTTATACTGCGGAAACTCTGGAAGGAGAGTTTCACGGCAGAGATGTGTTAGAAGATGACAGGGGATATTGCGGCCAGGGGGTTGCGCAGGGGGGAATTGTAGATACCAGGGAAGGACTGTGGTATGCCGTACTGTTTCAAGATTACGGCGCTGTAGGGAGAGTTCCAATCCTTGTTCCTGTCAGATGGGTGAAGAATTATCCGGTGTTCGGAGATTGCGGGAGAATCCCGGAGAATATTGAAACACAAAGTACAAGGCCGGGGTATATATATCAGCCGCTGGCCGGCAGTGATGATTTCATCTGCAGGCCGGATCAGAATGGGGAGTATCACCTGAACAGCAGATGGCAGTTCAATCATGAACCTGATTGGAATTGCTGTAAAGTGGACGGAATCCTTGGTTCCTATACGCTGACGGCCTCAAAGATCTGCAACAGTCTCCTGCAGGCGAAGAATACGATTACCCAAAGGATGAGATTTCCTGCGTGTGCGGCGGAAGTAACGGTGGACGCGGCTGGGCTGTCAGAGGGAGATTACGCAGGGATATGTGTACTTCAGGGGAATTATGGTATGATAGCCGTTACAAGGAAGCAGGGGAAGCTGTGGTTTTCTAGGTATAGTAACCACGATGAACAGACTGCGGTATCTTCTGGAAGAACAACTGTGCGGTTCAGGGTAGAGGCAGAGTTCGAACATATGAAGGATGAGGCAAGATTTTTTTACTATGATGAAGACAGAGCCGTCTTTGTACAGATGGGAGAAACACATCGGTTATATTTTGATCTGGATCATTTTACAGGATGTCGTTTCGGGCTGTTCCTCTTTGCATCCAAACAGACTGGGGGAAGGGTATCATTCCGGGATTTTGTATATGAGTAGAGCGTGGTCAAAACCAGCAATATATAGAAAGCAGAGAGCAATAATTGAAAAGAATACCTTGCCGTGATGGGATATTTTAGAGGAGAAGAATGGCAGAAGGGAGGATAGGGATATGAATGGACTGACAGCGCCGAGGGATCCTGAAAAAAGAAGAGATTCATTCTATATTATCCGGAATAAGGATATATTTGGAGCAAGGATGGAAGACGGCAGGGGAATTCAGTATCTGTATGAGGATAGCGGAAGGCTGGTGAACAGCGCCCGAATCACCGGGGGGATTACGGATGAAGAAGAACTCATGCTTTTAAGAAGTGTGGAGGGTTTTAAAAAGCTTGTACACAGCATAGGAGTCTCGGCGGAGACAGAAGATCCGGATGAGGATGTGCTGTTTCGGTTTCAAATGTACGGAAAAAAGGATATCTATGGCGGAGGTACGCAGTTAGAACTGGCTTTGAAGGGAAATGGCGTTGAAAAAAGAATATATCTGTCTGATATCGTGTGGCGGGAGGATGATTGCGTGCCGGGGCAGATTAAAGTGATTATGGAAAGAGCTATGCAGCCGGCAAAGCTAAATGTAAGATTCTATCTGAATGATGGGTTTGAAGCACCGGAAATAACGGTCGAAGATGAGATAGACTGTAGTTCCGGGGAGTATAGAAGCATGATAGCGGATTCGCTGACAGCATTAGGGGATACGGAGAGACTAAAAAGAGTCATTGCCGACGCCAGACGCGGCAGGGAAGTCACAATCGCGTATATAGGCGGCTCAGTCACACAAGGAGCAGGCGCGGCTCCGCTTCATACCAAATGTTATGCAGGGCAGTCATACAGGCTGTTTAAGGAAAGATATGGAAACGGGGATAACGTGCGTCTTATCAAAGCAGGCGTGGGGGGCACGCCTTCGGAACTCGGTATGATACGTTTTGAAAGAGATGTGTTAAGAGACGGTACAGAGAATCCGGATATGATCATTATCGAATTTGCAGTCAACGACGGAGGAGACGAGACACAGGGCGACTGTTACGAAAGCCTTATAAGGAAAGCGCTGAAGCTGCCGTGTAAGCCGGCTGTCATCCTGTTGTTCTCTGTGTTTGCTGATGATGAGAATCTGCAGGAGCGTATGATACCAATCGGCAGGCACTACAATCTGCCTATGGTAAGTATAAAAGATGCAGTAACAAAGCAGTTTTACAAGAAGTCCAAAGAAGGGAGAGTTCTTACAAAGAATCAGTTTTTCTATGATATCTACCATCCGTCCAATGTAGGACATATGATCATGGCGGACTGCCTTGGATATCTGTGGGAACAGGCCGGTCTGCATCCAGGGACGGCAGAGGAGAAAGACCGTACAGAGAGATTGGCGCAGGCGCCGCCACTGATTGGGAATACGTTTGAACAGGTCAGGCTGCTGGATTGCAGAGACAGTTATGACAAGGCGGTGATAAATCCGGGAGGTTTTACCGGGACAGACCATATTCTGCAATGTGTAGAGATGGATGATAGTCTGGAACCGGCAGCACAATTCCCTTATAACTGGCATTATAATGGTGCGGATACCAGAAAGACCTGTTTTGAGATGGAGATTACATGCCGCGCGTTGGTACTGATATTCAAGGATACAGGGGAAACAGATGCTTCCAGGGCAGAGATTTATGTTGACGGAAGATATGTGAGAACAGCAGATCCGTTTGTCAATGGATGGGTACATTGCAATCCGATGATTATTCTAAATGAAAAGACGGGCGCAAGACATATGGTCCGGATAGAACCGGAGCGTGGAAAGAAGTGTACCATACTTGGATTTGGTTATGTTGAGTAGAGAGCTGCTGCAGGTCAGAATACGGGCGCGGCAGTTTGAATCGTTGCCTTACAGGAATAAAAGCCAGGAAAACGAGCAGGAACGATAAACAGAAATAGAGAGAAAAATGGAGGAAAATACAATGGTAACAGCATTAAATCCAATATTATGCGGTTTTTATCCGGATCCGTCTGTCTGTAGGGCGGGAGAAGATTATTATATGGTGAATTCGAGTTTTTCATATTTTCCGGGCGTGCCGATATTCCATAGCAGGGATCTGGCGCACTGGGAGCAGACGGGCAATATCCTTGACAGAAAGGAGCAAGTCTGGCTTAAGGGAGGCGAGATATCAGAGGGGATATTCGCCCCGACAATCCGGCATCACAATGGTATATTCTATATGGTTACTACGAATATGACACGGGGCGGGAATTTTGTTGTAACAGCGCAGGATCCCGCCGGGCCCTGGTCAGATCCGTATTATCTTGGAGAAGAGGCGCAGGGGATTGATCCGAGCCTGTTTTTCGATACGGACGGCAAGTGCTATTATGTGGGAACAAGACCGAATTCACAGGGAATGCGTTATAATGGAGACTGGGAGATATGGGTACAAGAGCTGGATCTTGACGATATGAAACTAGTAGGCGGCAGCCAGGTCATATGGAAAGAGGCGCTGCACGGTGCGTTGTGGTCGGAAGGGCCGCATCTGTATAAAATAGACGGATATTACTATCTGATATACGCGGAAGGCGGCACGGGGCCGGAACACAGTATCTGTGCGGCGAGGTGCAGGAATCTCTTCCAAATGTTCGAAGGGTGTCCGAGAAATCCGGTGTTTACTCACAGGGATCTTGGGCTTTCTTATCCGGTTGTTTATGCGGGACATGGGGATCTTGTGGATGATGGGGAAGGGAACTGGTATATCATTATGCTTGCCTCAAGAAGATGCAGGCAGCACAGCAGTATGGGAAGAGAATCGTTTCTTGCCAAGGTGACATGGGAGAATGGATGGCCGGTGATCAATGCCGGAACAGGCAGGCTTTGCGACAGAGTGGAACTCCCGTTTGAGGAGTATAGATTTGCAGATGAGATTAGCCATCACGATCATCTGCATTTCCATGAAGGAGAATTAGACGACAGGCTTCTGGGATTACAGACAAGGAATGAAGAGCAATATTCTCTTGGGGCAAGGCCGGGATTCCTGCGGTTATATGCAAGAGAAGAACGGATTATTGATAAAGTCAACGCATCTTATCTGGGAATCCGGCAGAAGGACTATTGTTTTGAAGTAAGCGTGGGAGTAGAATTCGTGCCCAGGGAGCAGGAAAGTGCAGGACTGGTGTACTATCAGAACCATGAGAATCATCTGCGAATGGAGATAACAGAGAAAAAAGGCAGAAGAATATTCTGTGTAACCGCCCATATACATGGAAGGGATCAGATTATATCTGAAACGCCGATTGGCCAGGAGGGAATGGCAGAGATTATACTAAGAGCCAGGGAACAGACGGCGGCGGTGTGGGTAAAAGCAGGCGGACAGAAGACTCTGGCGGCAGAAGATATCAGCCTGCTGCCATATACGACGGAGGAAGCAGGAGGATTTGTAGGGTGTACGGTCGGGATGTATGCATCTGCAAACGGTAAAAGCAACGGCAATTATGCAGACTTTGCGTGGCTGGCATACGATGCGCTGCAGGCATAGGAGACTATGATTCTGGAGGAAAACGGCTGGAGAACATTTTCCGATATTCGGTGGGTGTACAGCCGTTTATTATTTTGAACATGCGTATGAAGGAAGACAGGCTTGTATATCCGCAGCTGAGTGCGGCATCCGTGATGGACGTGTCCGGATCTGCAAGAAGTCTTCCGGCGTGTTCGATTCTTTTCCGGTTAAGGTATTGATAAAAGGTTGTAGCAGTAAACTGCTTAAAAAGCCGGGTAAAGTGATATTTGCTGAACCCGGCCTGTTTTGCAATATCATCAAGAGTCAAGTCTTCACAGAAGTGTTCGTTAATGTAATTGCAGATGGAAAGGAACTTTTTAGAATATTCCTTGTGTACATGGCCGCCACCGCAGAGATGCTCAAAATGATCTGTTATATTGTGGCCGATCAGGACGAAGATTTCAAGCAATTTTGAATAAACGACAGTTTCAAGCAGAAGACTGCCGGTGTTGTATTCTTTCTGGATCTGCAGGAGTAAACAGGAAATCTGCCGGTGTATTCTGGGGAAATTGTCTTCTGTTATTTTTAAAGCAGGCGATATATGGCTTATAATGGAGCCAAATCCGCGGATGGAAGAGAGCATGGTGATCTCGGCCTGGAAGATGATACGTCTGCCGCATGACGGGGCTTTTAGGGCGTGGATTACCCCTGGACTGATGAAAATGATATCATCAGGGTTTAATAGAATCGTACTCTGGTTGACTTCGACAGAATATGTGTTCTCTAGCGGCATGATGATTTCCAGAGGAGTATGCCAGTGGTTCGGATAGTCTTCTGCCTGGGTATTGGTGTATAGACGGAGATTGGTATTTTCTTTGTAATTCACGATCTCGTGTAATCCGTTTAGATTCTCAATCATAGTTTTCTCCCGTTGCGTTCTCTATATAATGTAATTGTAATATTATCTGTCGTATATGACAAGAAGGAAATAGCAATAATTGATAATTCGCAGGCAAAAAACAGATAGATTTCAGAATTATATTTTGCTAAAGTATAGATAAACAAATATCATTTTAAGGAGCAGGGAAATGAGTGAAAGAACAAGAGAGTATGCACATGAGCTTGTAGAGCAGATGACAACAGAGGAGAAAATATGGCAGATGCTGTATGAATCGCCGGCTATCGAGAGGCTTAAGATACCGGCGTATAACTGGTGGAATGAAGCACTGCACGGGGTGGCGAGGGCGGGAGTTGCCACTGTTTTTCCCCAGGCAATCGGGATGGCGGCGACATTTGATCCGGATTTTCTGTACAGGATTGCAGATGTGATATCTACGGAAGGACGTGCAAAGTTCCAGGAATTTTCAAAACGCGGAGACAGGGGGATTTATAAGGGACTGACCTTTTGGGCGCCGAATATAAATATATTCAGAGACCCGAGATGGGGACGGGGACATGAAACATTCGGCGAGGATCCGTACCTGACGGCAGAACTTGGTATGGCATTTATCAGAGGAATTCAAGGGGACGATCCGGATCATCTGAAAGCCGCCGCCTGCGCCAAGCATTTTGCAGTACACAGCGGGCCGGAGGCGCTGCGTCATGAATTTGACGCACAGGTATCAGAGCATGATCTGTATGATACTTATCTGTATGCTTTCTGCCGGTGTGTAAAGGATGCGAAGGTAGAGGCTGTGATGGGCGCTTATAACAGAGTGAACGGGGAGCCCGCATGCGGAAGCCAGAGACTGCTTAGGGATATTCTGAGAGATGAATGGAATTTTGAGGGACACGTAGTATCTGATTGTTGGGCAATCAATGATTTCCACCTGCATCACTGTGTAACAGACACAGTGGAAAGGTCTGCCGCAATGGCAGTAAATAATGGATGCGATCTGAACTGTGGAAGCGCTTTTCTGCATCTTGGCAAAGCGCTGAAGCAGGGGTTTGTAAGCGAGGACGCCATCACAGAAGCGGTGGAACGTCTCATGGATGTCCGTATCCGTCTTGGGATGATGGAGGATTACAAATCGCCGTATGAGAGTATTTCTTATGATAAGATCGAATGCCGGGAACATACAGAACTGTCTGTGGAAGCGGCGTTTAGAAGTCTGGTCCTGTTAAAAAACACAGATCATATATTGCCGCTGGATAAGAAGAAAGTTGGGACGATTGCCGTAATCGGTCCGAACGCGAATTCAAGAGACGCTCTGGTTGGTAATTATACAGGAACTTCTTCTCTGTATATTACTCCTCTTGAAGGTATACAGCAGTATGCAGGAGATGAAGCAAGAGTGCTGTATGCGCAGGGCTGCCATCTGTACAAAGATAAGGTGGAATTTCTGGCGGAGGATAAGGATCGTTTTCAAGAAGCGGTGATGGCGGCGGAGAAGGCAGATGCAGTAATCATGTGCCTTGGCCTGGATGCAACGATAGAAGGAGAAGAAGGCGACGCAGGCAATGAATATGCAAGCGGAGATAAGCCGGGACTGAGACTTCCGGGGCAGCAGCAGGAACTTCTTGAGACAATAACCGCGTTAGGAAAACCGGTGATACTTGTTCTGTTAGCAGGAAGCGCGCTTGATTTGTCCTGGGCGGACCGGCATGTAGATGCAATCATTGACGCATGGTATCCGGGCGCCCGCGGCGGAAAGGCGATTGCAGAGATGATATTCGGGGAGAAATCACCTTCAGGGAAGTTGCCGGTTACTTTTTATGCGGATGAAAAGGAACTGCCGGATTTTTGTGACTATAGCATGAAAAACCGTACCTACCGTTATACAGATTGTGAGATTTTGTATCCTTTCGGGTATGGGCTTTCTTATACAGACGTTGGATATTCAGAGCCTTCGATAAGCTGCGAAGAATGTGGCGTGAAAGATTCTGTTACTGTTACTGCGCATGTTACGAACAGAGGAAATTATCAGATTCAGGAAAGTGTCCAGGTTTATATCAGGCATGAGGACCGGGCAGATTATGAACCGGGATTTCAGCTCAAAGGAATCAAGAATATAACATTAAACCCGGGTGAAACAAAAGAAGCAGAGATTGTATTGGATATGCGGGATTTTGCTGTTATTACAGAAGAAGGGCGGTGTGTGGCGAGACCGGGAGTGTACAAAATCAGTATCGGCGGATGTCAGCCGGACCAGAGAAGTGTGGAATTAACCGGGCGTTGGCCGGACATCTTCCAGATAAAAAGAAACGGCAGGGAAGAAAATATAATATATTGACAGCAAGGGGCCTTTTGAGTAATTCGGAAGGCCTTTGACAGCGTATAAGTCTATAGCGAAAAGCTGCTGCAGACAGCTGTATCCGCAGGGTTCCGGGACGGACAGTTTCCAGAAGCAGGGGGGATTCTATGAAAGAGATATTATATAAGCCAGGGGGATGGTTTGATAAATATTGTATAAAGAAAAAGTTCTATTTTTCGTATATATTGTGTGTTCTGCTTCCGCTGATCATTACGGACAGCGTGATAATATTTATCGTGATACATTCAGACAGGACGCTGCATCATAGAGAGATGGAGAATGCCGCGAATGCCGTACAATACTATATAAGTAATTCTGCGGAACAGGCGGCAGGGTATGCAAAACGGATCTATACGAATAAGTATGTCAATGACTTTCTTGAAAGACAATATGAGAATACTTACGATTATGTGACCAGTTACTATGATTTTTTCAAAGGAATGTGGTTCGACGGCGCTATGGGCTCTAATTATGTAAGAACAGTTTTGTATGGAAATAATGATACACTTATCAACGGTGGAAAAGTTTCGAATATAGACCGGGATGCCGGTTCGTTATGGTATCAGCAGTTTAAAGCATCAGGCATGCAGCAGATGCTTTTGTTTGACTATCATGCTTCAATGACCGAACCGAACCGCAGGATGCTGTTTCTTACACGGCTGAACTCTTATAATCAGACAAGCGATAATTTCCTTCTGGTTGAGTTTGATTATGCCGGAATCAACCGGTATTTAAAAGAAATGAATTATGCGATGGATGTGTTTATCTGCCGGGACGGAGAGGTCGTGCTGTCAAACGGGAGGCATTCCAGTACGGCAAAAGCGTTTGAAAAATTTACGGAATATGACAACGTGGGATATCAATCAAGCCTGCGGATTTATGGAACGGATCTTGAGATATATGTCATGAATGCAAAAAATATGATTGCAGAGGAAATCAAAAGACAGCTGCCCGTCATCTTGTTTCTTTTCATCGTGAATGCAATCCTGCCCGTCATCGTGTATAGGGATAAGATAAAGGAACAGGAAATCATAGTTGAGAGACAGAGGGCCGAACTGCTGGCGCTGCGGAGTCAGATTAATCCTCATTTCCTGTTTAATACACTGGAAAGTATCCGGATGCACAGCGTTATCAAAAAAGAAAAACAGACAGCGGAGATGATCGAGAAACTGGCAGTGTTGCAGCGGCAGTATGTAGAATGGGGCGAGGATATGGTGAAGGTATCAAAAGAGATGGAATTTGTGCAGACATATCTGGATATCCAAAAATACAGATTCAGTGACAGGCTGTCCTGCGAGATTGAGATGGATGAGCGGTGCAGTGAGTTCAGAATACCCAAGCTGACCATCGTTACGTTTGTAGAGAATGCCTGCGTACATGGAATTGAGAGTAAATCGTCGGCCGGATGGATCTTCGTCCGTATTTATCTTGAGGATATGTATATGCATATAGAGATTGAGGATACGGGCAAAGGAATGAAGAAGGAGAGAATGGAAAGCCTGTTGTGGAAAATGCGGAATGCAAGTATCGGGCTTTTGCAGGAGAAGGAGCGTGTCGGCATCCTGAATGCCTGTCTTCGTCTGAAGATGAAGACAGATGATGAAGTGATGTTTGAACTTGATGGAGAAGAAGGAATCGGATTCTTGACACATATAAAGATTCCGTGCAGGTATTTGGAACCGGAGGTGGCACAATGTTGAGAGTATTATTGGTAGATGATGAGCAGGTTATCGTGCAGGGACTTATGGCATTGATTGACTGGGAGAAGGAAGGGTTCGTGATTGCAGGGACAGCCTCGGACGGGAAGGAGGCGCTCCGGTTTATAGAGCATAATCGTGTCGACTTGATCATGGCAGATATAAACATGCCGGAGATCTCTGGATTGCAGCTTTTGCAGAAGATTCGTACAGAGAAGCTTTCAGACGCATTTTTTATAATATTAAGCGGGTTCGCGGAGTTTTCCTATGCGCAGGAGGCCATCAGGTATAAATGTACTGATTATATACTAAAGCCGATTAAGAAAGAGCAGCTTATGGATACGCTGCATAAGATCAGTGAAATGACTGCGGATAAGGAAGCGAGGAATCGAACGAACCGGAAGATGGAGCGGGAATATCTTGCGAGGAATCTCATCGCAGTAATAAATGGAAAATATGACGAAGTTAATCTGGAAATTATCAGGAAGCAGGTGTGTTTTGAAGGCAGTATCCGCTATGTTGAGATAGAACTGAACGAGAATCTGCTTGATGAAGAGATTGCGGATGAAGAGAAACGGACATATCAGAGGCGTTTATCAGAGGTCTGTGCGGATTATCTGGGAGATTATGCGGATCATTGTGTCTTCGATGTGTCTGGCAAGGAGAACATATATGATATTGGTTTTGTATACTGCGACTATATGGCGGAGAAGGATTTCAGGACTGAGAAAAATTATCTGGAAAATTTTCTGGCCTATCTGCGTGAAGAAGCGGATCTGCCCGTGATTATGCTGGTCGGGAAAAAGGTGGATGATATTCAGAATATAGCAAAATCCTACAGTACGGCCTGCATACTAAGATCCTGCCAGGGCTTTAAAAATCTAAAAGATATCTATTATTATGATGAAGAGATACAGGTGTCCGGCAGCGGAATCGTTCTGTGTAAAAAGGAGATTGACGCTTTGCTGCAGTCTATAGAACAGAATCAGGAAACGGAAATTGTAAAAAACGTAGATGATTTTTTTGAAGAAATACAGAAGATGGGGGTTGGGGGAGACAAGAGTTTAAATATAGATTATCTGCTTTTCCAGCTGATTCATCTTGCAACACAGCAGGACGATAATGTAAATCAGGAAGAAATATTGAGACTTATCAGCGAGCAATCTTTTAAAGAGGGGCTTACACGGGGGAGTAAGGCGCATTTATTAAGGTTCTCACGAGAGTATGCCTTATATCTCGCGCAGCTGCGCCAGAATGTATCAGGAGGTATTCTGACAGAGATTGAGAAGGAGATCAGGTTGCATTTTGCAGAGAATCTGACTCTAAAGGGGCTGAGCGAGAAATATTATGTGAACAGCGCGTATCTGGGACAATTGTTTCGGAAAAAATATGGATGTTCATTCAAGGATTATCTGAACCGGACCAGAATTGATGCGGCGGCGTTCCAGCTTGTCCAGACAGATAAGAAGATCTATCAGATAGCGGAAGAAGCAGGGTACCATAATCTTGATTATTTTGTCAGCCGTTTTATTGATGCAAAGGGCATTACCCCTGCGAAGTACCGGCGTAATGCAAGAATATAGGTATATATCTATATTTTACCATGTTATATCCTATAATTTGCCTGATTGAAAAAATCTTCCTTTTTTAATAAAATTTTAATATATTAACGGAAAGAGGAGGATATTAATATGAAAAGAAGACGTCTGACAGCACTATTGCTTATAGCAGTGACTGCAACATCTCTGGTTACTGGCTGCGGCAAGGGAAAAGACAAGTCATCAGAGGATGGAGTGAAAGAATTCACGGCATTTTTTGCCGTACCTAATCCGGAGATCAATGATGACAATGAGATTCAGCAGATGATAGCAGAAAAGACAGGGGCTAAGGTGAAGGAAACCTGGCTTACAGGGCAGACTGCGGAGGAAGCGGTTGGTACGTTGATTGCCGGCGGGGAGTATCCGGATTTTATAGAAGGCGCAGGCGGACAGAAGCAGTTGTATGATGCGGGTGCGCTGGTGGCTCTTGATGATTATCTTGACGATTATCCTAATATCAAGGAGTTCTTTACAGAGCAGGAGTGGGATTCCCTGCGTCAGGATGACGGACATATCTATTGGATTCCGCAGTTCTCGAACATATACGGAGAAGAGAGGACATGTGAACATAACGATGAGGCATTCTGGATTCAGACCAGAGTACTGAAATGGGCCGGATATCCGGAGGTAAAGACGCTGGATCAGTACTTTGACCTGATTGCGAGGTATAATGAGGAGAATCCGACGATGGAAGACGGTACGGCGAACATTCCTTATACAATCATGTGTGAGGACTGGAGATATTTCTGTCTGGAGAATGCGCCGATGTTTCTTGACGGATATCCAAATGATGGATGCTGTCTTGTGGATCCGGAGACACACAAAGTGTCGGATTATAATACGACGCCTACGGCGATTGCCTATTTCAAGAAACTTAATGAAGAATACAAGAACGGACTCGTAGACAGGGAATCATTTACCCAGACATATGATGAATATATTGCGAAGCTGTCAAGCGGGCGTGTGCTTGGTATGGTAGATCAGTGGTGGGATTTTGCATTCACCGCAGGAGACGCAATCAAGTCGGCAGGACTTGACAAACAGGGGTGCAGCTATGTTCCGCTGCCGATTACGATTGATGAGGGAATTACGAATCAGTGGCATAATTCCGGCGGTGTAGTGAATGCCAGTTCCGGGCTTGCAATCTCTGTAAGTTGTGAAGATGTAGAGGGAGCGTTGAAGTTTGTAGATGATTTGTTGGAACAGGATATACACGATCTTCGGTTCTGGGGTGTGGAAGGTGTAGATTATCAGGTAGACGATGAAGGCGTATTCGGCCGTACAGATGAAATGAGAACCCAGTGTGCAGATACTGCGTACAAGGCTTCTCATCTGTGTACATATTCTTATTTCCCACAATGGCTTGGAACAAGCCGCGATGGAATCAATGCCATGAAACCGGCAGAGCAGGAAGGCGAGTTCTATGACGCGCTGAAGGACGACGTAAAGGAATGCTTTGATGCATACGGAGCCAAGTCATATGTAGATATGCTCGGGAAAAATGATTCGCCGGGATCCTGGTATCCAATGTGGAGTTATTCGAATACATATACAACTGATACAGACGCAGGAATGGCATGGACTAAAATCGGTGAAGTTAAGCATGAATATCTTCCGAAGGTGGTTATGGCAGATGATTTTGACAGCGCATGGAAAGATTATATGAAGAAATATGAAGAATGTAAACCGGAGGATTTCCTTGAGGATCTGCAGAAGGAAGCGGACCGCAGGATAAAAGAAGCAGAAAAATACAAGTAGTATCTGCTTGAAACCGGAGGTGAAAATATGTCTGCGATAACAAAGAAAAAGAAGAAACAAGTTGAGAACGAACCTAAGGTACCGATTACCTGGAAGGAGATTAAGAAGCAGAAGGTGCTGTTATTCTGGTCGGCGGTTATAGTCTTATATGGAATTATCTTTTATTACCTTCCATTAGGCGGGTGGCTGATGGCATTCCAGAATTATAAGCCGGGAAAGGGACTGCTCCATTCAGAATTTGTAGGGCTGGAGAAGTTCCAGAGATTGTTTTCTGACGATACTTTTGTGCGGGTTATCAGAAATACATTGGCAATGGGTGTTATAAACCTGGTTGTAACGTTTGTAATGGCGATTATATTTGCAATATTACTGAACGAAATACGTCTGAAGAATACGAAGAAAGTCATACAGACCGTATCCTATCTGCCGCATTTTCTGTCATGGATTATCGTTACAGGTATTTTGCATGATGCATTAAGCGGGACCGGAATCATAAATGAGCTTTTAAGGAATCTGCATATTATTGATCATCCGATTGACTTTTTTGCACATCCTTCGTATTTCTGGCCGATTGTAGCTTTTGCGAATGTGTGGAAGGAGACCGGTTGGAATGCTATCATCTATCTGTCTGCGATTACGGCGATAGATCCGTCGTTATATGAAGCGGCGGCGATAGACGGAGCAGGAAGATTTGGTAAGATCAGATACGTAACCCTTCCCGGAATTAAGTCTACGATTATTATCCTGCTGTTGATGAATGTCGGTAATGTGCTGAACGCAGGATTTGAGATTCAGTACCTGTTGGGTAACGGGCTTGTGAAGAGTGTGTCTGAAACCATAGACATCTATGTGCTGAAATGGGGTATCAGCCAGGGTGATTATGCAATCGGTACAGCGGCCGGTATATTCAAGAGCGTCGTTAGTATCCTTCTGATTGTAATTGCGAATCAGGCTGCGAAACGAAGCGGTGAAGAAAGATTGTATTAGAGGAGGAATGAGTCATGAAAAATAAGAAAACTGGTGCAGACAGAGCATTCTCCGTGTTTATTGCAATTTTTATGATCATATTTGTAGTTGTCACTCTGTATCCGGTTCTAAATACTCTGGCAATCTCGTTCAACGAGGGTACAGATGCTTTGAAGGGCGGAATTTATCTTTGGCCAAGGAAGTTTACGTTAAAGAATTATGTTACGATATTGCAGAAGAATAATCTTATAACAGGAGCAGTTGTTACAGTTGCGCGAACCGTGATAGGAACATTGCTGTCACTGGTGCTTAATGCAATATTAGCTTTTATTGTCAGCAGGCCGAGATTCTTGTTCCGCAAACAGCTGTCACTGTTCTGGGTTATTACGATGTATGTAAACGGTGGTATGATTCCGACATTTATCCTGTATAAGAATCTGCATCTTACGAATACATTCTGGGTATATATTGTCCCGGGCGTAATCAGTGCATTTAATATGCTTGTAATACGTACATATATGAACGGACTTCCGAATAGTCTTGTGGAATCGGCGCAGCTTGATGGGGCCGGCTATACTACGATTTTTATTAAGATAATATCACCTTTATGTAAGCCGGTATATGCAACAGTTGCATTGTTTGTTGCGGTCGGGCAGTGGAATTCATGGTTTGATGCAATGCTCTATAATCGTATGAGTGGAGAATATACAACATTACAGTACGAATTGATGAAGCTGTTGTCGTCGGTAACCAACCAGGGCGCTTCGGCCGAATCTATGAAGAATGCAGTGGGTGCGGTAACGCCTACTTCTGTAAGAGCAGCGGCAACGATTATTACGATGCTTCCTATTATCTGTATCTATCCGTTCTTACAGAATTACTTTGTAGCAGGATTAACACTTGGTGGTGTTAAGGAGTAAGTAATGTCTATGCTCCGGCCTGTTGCTTTGAACCCAGGATCGCATGGGTTGAATTATGATTATAAGAGTAAAAGGCAGTGAACTCTTGAAAAACCAGGGGCGGTGTGGTAGCCTTTATTATAATAGGCTGCGTTTTCTATTCTATTGAGTATTGAGAAAACATGATCCAGGAAGGAGATATCAAGATGGGCATTTATGTGAACCCCGGAAACAGTGGTTTTGCTGAAATCGCTGATGCAGATTATGTGGATAAGACGATGCTGATTGAATTGATTAATCGAACAGTCAGAAAGAGGAATAAGCTTACCTGTGTCAGCAGGCCCCGCCGCTTTGGAAAATCCTATGCGGCAAAGATGCTGTGCGCCTACTATGATCGATCCTGTGATTCCCATGAATTGTTTGATGATAAAAATATAGCGCGTTCAGAGTCATATTTGACATATCTGAACCACTACAATGTAATCTATCTGGATATAACAAGCTTTGTGTCGGCGGCGGGCCGGCAGGAGATTTCTTTTCGTGAAGTCCCCAATAGGATTGTCGATGCCCTGCGTGACGAGCTGGCGTCCATGTATCCGGAACTTCCGGTGGAGAAGAGCCTGACTGACCTTTTGATCTACTGTGTAGAAAAAAATGGAGGAGAGCCGTTTATCTTTATTATTGATGAATGGGATGCCCTGATCCGTGAAGCGAAGGATGATGTGACTGCACAGAAAAGGTATTTGGATCTGTTGCGGGAGTGGTTCAAGAACGGCAATTTTACCCCCAAGGTTGTGGCTGTGGCTTACATGACTGGAATCCTGCCGATTAAAAAGGATGGAAGACAGTCGGCAGTTTCAGAATTCGATGAGTTCACGATGCTTGATCCATTCGATTACGCAGAGTATGCGGGATTTACGGAAAAAGAAGTCGCGGATCGATGCGCAGAAAAAGGCATGGACTATGGAGAAATCAAGGCATGGTATGACGGGTATGATTTTCCGGAGGTTGGAGCCATATATAATCCATATTCTGTCATGAATGCTTTAAGAACGGGGAAATGTCGTTCATATTGGAGAAAAACCTCGGCGGCAGAATCGTTAAAAAACTATATAAACATGGACTTTGAAGGTCTTCAGTCTACGGTTGCCCGCCTGATTGCCGGAGAGAAGATTCCGGTCGATGTTGACGGATTCCAAAATGACTTTGAGACATTTGAAAGTTCGGATGATGTGCTTACATTATTAGTTCATCTAGGATATCTGACTTATCACGAGGAGGAACAGGTCGTTCAGATTCCGAACGAGGAAGTTCGGATAGAGTTCAGGCAGTTTCTCACGCAAAAGAGGATGAACACGGGATGGATAACGCTTATCAAGCGTTCGCAGAAGCTGCTTGACGATACAATTACGGGGAACAGCGAAGCTGTGGCGGCTGCGCTTAAGGAAATCAGAGAAGAGCAATATGCACCCCAGTTCTATAACAATGAACAGGCGTTAAGGGCTGTTATCAAGTATGCATATTTTGCCGCATTTGGACAGTATGTGAAGATTGAAGAGATGCCGTCGGGGAAGGGAATTGCAGATGTTGTTTTCATCCCGGCTTCATTGTCAAGGCTTCCGGCAATGATAATCGAGTTAAAGTGGAACAAGACGTCAGACGGCGCCGCTGCTCAGATCAGGAACAGGAAATACACGGCCTCATTGAAACCGTTTGCGGGCAATATTCTGCTTGTCGGAATTAATTATGATGAGAAGACAGGTGAGCATACTTGTGCTATTGAGAGAGCATAGTTCAAGCACTTGGACAGATGCCTTAAGAACCTCTTCATTTCCGCAGAACTGGACAATCTTCTACTGGGCATATTGGATGGTATGGTGCGTTGCGCCGCCGTTCTTTATAGATGGCAGGGAAATTCGATTCATTTGCCTTTTATAAAGCCAGGTCTGCAAAAGAGTATTTGAGAAGAGGAGACCTTGATGATCAAAGAGAGAAGAATAACTTGAATTTGTAGTGGTATTTGATATAAT
Organism: uncultured Dorea sp.; assembly: GCA_910579015.1. Lineage (GTDB taxonomy): Bacteria > Bacillota > Clostridia > Lachnospirales > Lachnospiraceae > Sporofaciens. The sequence goes on from CAJTRO010000050.1 coordinate 24,739, forward strand.
ATATTTATCAAACAAGGAACGAAGGTAATTCTATGCCATATAATGAAAAAGAATATGACGGATATCTGTTTGACCAGTTGACCATATTAGAACGACTGGAACGAATTGCAAAAAAATCAGATAATAAGGAGATTATGGAAGAAATTAATATAATAAGAAAAGAAATTGAGCGTAAATTATATCGTCCGGGAAGTAAGAGTGAATAAGGGCAGACTTGTATTAAAAAACTTCGTAGAGTAGATTACTCTACGAAGTTTTCTTAAACAGCACATCTATTATAACTATCTAAAACGCATAAATCAATACTTATTTTATATTTGTAATAAATTGGAGCGTATTTTTGCTAAAACAGCAAGAATACGCTCCTTTATTGTCTGCAAATATACAAAATTATCTCTGTTTTATATTCAAATATCATCTATTTGATCTGTAAAATTCACAAAAAACTTCGTAGAGTAATCTACTATACGAAAATAGAACAGCGCATTCATATCTGTCTGATAAGGAAATGGCAAAAGGAGATCGAGCGTATGGATCGAAGATGGCATGTAATGCGTACAATCCCAGGCAAAGAAGCTGAAATGACGGCTCTTCTGGAGAGAAAAGTTAGTCGTGATTTATGGCATGACTGCCGGATTTTGAGGAAACAGCAGTTATTCCGCACGCAGGGGAGATATCTGCTTGGCAGGAAGGACATGTTTCCTGGATATATTTTCATCTATACGGAATGCCCCAGAGAACTGGCAAAGGAACTTGAAAGATCACGGCAGTTTCCGCAGCTGATAGGCAGTGTGGAGGGAGACCTTGTGCCGGTTGAAGGTGAAGATCTCAGGTTTCTGGAAAATGTCTGCGGCAGGAATCTGGCTCATGATATGCGGCTGTCGACGGTGCGGGTGGACGAAGAAGGCC
>CAJTRO010000051.1 GCA_910579015.1 uncultured Dorea sp.
TTTGAACAGATTACAAATTCTGGCCGTTCCCTTTTTGGCATTGATTATGAGACGGGTGATAAATGGAAGTTTTTAGAGTTCCATTACGATTTTTTCATAAATGATGACAGCATATTTTTCATTGGCAATGATGGTATAACAGAAGTAAACCGTTTCACGAAAGGCATTACAAAACTTGACATCCCTACAAGTGGAAATATCTCATTCGATGGAGAAAACATTTTTTACAAAAACGAGCAATCGGTTTTAACAAGGTATCATGTTCTAAGCGGCGAAACTTTTACTTATGAAAAAGTAGTTGCGTATGATTTCTGCATGGATGAGCAGTCGATTTATTATGTATCCAGAACAGACGGAAATCATGTATATTCCTGCGACAAGGATGGGAACAACAAAAGATTGATTAGCGATACGCCCGCAATGTCGGTTACTTGTGATGCTGGCAACATTTATATATTAGCAAAAGAAAGCGGGGAGAACATCGTTTTATCAAAAAGTCGTTGAATAAATCCATAAGAATAAGCGGCTTCATGGTGATGTGCCTTAGACATATTCGATTTTCACTTTCTTTATCAGGGCGTTGGCTACCTTGAAGATAATCTCGTCAACGCAGTCCCCGTATTTGCCCTGCTGTATGAGCTGGTTTTTCAGCTCCACAAGGCTATGTAAAAGTAATGATTTCTCCCTGCTGTCTACATATAAGTGAGTGGTCTTTTCCCTCATACCGTCCACCGTCCTTTCTTGGCTTCATTATATTATAAGGACAGTTTGATATTCAAAGGTGCAAATTAAGTCAAAAAAATAAGCGTACCACTATTTCTAATGATACGCTTATGATTATTTAGATATAAACATCAACGGTCAAATCTTCCCATTGATTTTTTCTAAGATAGCCGCCATTCGCCTTGCGGAAAGCCTGTGCTTCCTCAAAACTTATGGTAAAAGTCCAAAATGGTTTTCGCCTATCTTTGTGATATAGCCGCCTGCGCAGCCGCGAGTCTCGCGATCGGTACACGGAATGGTGAACAAGATACATAATCCAGACCAATCTTGTTGCAGAACTCTACAGAGCTTGGATCTCCGCCGTGCTCGCCGCAGATACCGATATGGAGCGCTGAATTCACCGGCTTACCTAACTTGATAGCAGTCTCCATCAGCTTACCAACGCCTGTCTGGTCAAGCTTTGCAAACGGATCGTTCTCATAGATCTTCGCATCATAGTATCCTTCAAGGAACTTGCCAGCATCATCACGTGAGAATCCGAATGTCATCTGTGTCAGGTCATTCGTACCGAAGCAGAAGAAGTCAGCTTCCTTCGCAATCTCATCTGCGGTAAGAGCTGCTCTCGGGATCTCGATCATCGTACCAACCTCGTACTCAAGCTCGATACCAGCCGCCGCGATCTCTGCATCCGCAGTCTCAACAACAAACTTCTTTACATACTTAAGCTCCTTGATATCGCCAATCAGCGGAATCATGATCTCCGGCTTGATCGCCCAGTCCGGATGAGCCTTCTTCACATTAATCGCCGCACGGATCACAGCCTTTGTCTGCATCTTTGCAATCTCTGGATAGGTAACTGCAAGACGGCATCCGCGGTGTCCCATCATCGGGTTAAACTCATGGAGAGAATCAATCAGTGTCTTGATCTGCTCTACAGTCTTGCCCTGAGCATCAGCCAGCTTCTTGATGTCCTCTTCATCTGTAGGAACGAACTCATGAAGCGGCGGATCAAGGAAACGAATCGTAACCGGATTGCCTTCCAGCGCTGTATAGAGAGCCTCAAAGTCTCCCTGCTGATATGGCAGGATCTTCTCAAGGGCTGCTTCTCTCTCTTCTACTGTGTCAGAACAGATCATCTCGCGGAATGCGGCAATTCTGTCTTCCTCGAAGAACATATGCTCTGTACGGCAAAGACCGATACCCTCTGCTCCAAGCTCAACAGCCTTCTTAGCGTCTGCCGGTGTGTCTGCATTGGTACGTACTTTTAATCTTCTGTACTTATCTGCCCAGGCCATGATCCTTCCGAATTCTCCAGCAATCTTAGCGTCAACGGTAGGAATAATTCCTTCATAGATGTTACCTGTCGTACCATCAATAGAGATTGAATCTCCCTCGTGGAATTCCTTTCCTGCCAGTGTAAACTTCTTATTCTCTTCATCCATAGCGATGTCGCCGCATCCGGATACACAGCATGTACCCATTCCACGTGCAACAACGGCAGCGTGGCTTGTCATACCGCCGCGGACAGTCAGGATACCCTGTGAAGACTTCATACCTGTGATGTCTTCCGGTGATGTCTCAAGACGGACCAGAACAACCTTCTCGCCTCTTGCGTGCCACTCAACAGCATCTTCTGCCGTGAATACAACCTTACCGCAGGCAGCTCCTGGAGATGCTCCAAGTCCTTTTCCAAGCGGTGTCGCAGCCTTCAGAGCAGCCGCGTCGAACTGTGGATGAAGCAGAGTGTCAAGGTTACGAGGATCGATCATTGCAACAGCTTCTTCCTCTGTTCTCATGCCCTCGTCTACAAGGTCACATGCAATCTTAAGAGCGGCCTGAGCTGTTCTCTTACCATTACGTGTCTGCAGCATATAAAGCTTTCCATGCTCTACCGTAAACTCCATATCCTGCATATCTCTATAGTGTTTTTCAAGAGTCTCGCATACCTGCTTGAACTGAACGAATGCCTCCGGGAACTTCTGCTCCATCTCGGAAATGTGCATAGGTGTACGTACACCTGCAACCACGTCCTCACCCTGTGCATTGGTCAGGAACTCACCGAAAAGGCCGTTCTCGCCTGTAGCAGGATCACGGGTAAATGCAACGCCGGTACCACAGTCATCGCCCATGTTACCAAATGCCATAGACTGTACGTTAACAGCGGTTCCCCATGAATACGGGATGTCATTGTCACGACGGTATACATTCGCTCTCGGGTTGTCCCATGAACGGAATACAGCCTTGATCGCGCCCATCAGCTGTTCCTTCGGATCTGCCGGGAAATCCTTTCCGATCTTCTCTTTATATTCTGCCTTGAACTGTCCTGCAAGTGCCTTAAGATCCTCAGCCGTAAGCTCAACATCCTGCTTAACGCCCTTCTCCTCTTTCATCTTATCGATCAGTTCTTCAAAATACTTCTTACCTACTTCCATAACTACGTCGGAATACATCTGGATGAATCTTCTGTAGCAGTCCCATGCCCAGCGTGGGTTGTCGGACTTCTCTGCTAATGTCTCAACAACATCTTCATTCAGACCAAGGTTCAGGATCGTATCCATCATACCTGGCATGGATGCTCTTGCACCGGAACGCACGGAAACAAGAAGCGGATTCTCTTTATCACCGAACTTCTTCTCCGTGATCTCTTCCATCTTCGTAACGGCTTCCATGATCTGCCCCATGATCTCATCGTTGATCGTTCTTCCGTCTTCATAGTACTGTGTGCAGGCCTCTGTCGTGATCGTAAAGCCCTGCGGTACCGGAAGTCCCAAGCTCGTCATCTCAGCAAGGTTCGCACCTTTACCACCAAGAAGATTTCTCATGGTAGCGTTACCCTCTTTGAACATATAAACCCATTTTGCCATTTGTCATGACCTCCTAAAAACTATATATTTTTCTAAGTCGCACATAATATTTTACTGTTTTTACCAGTATTCGTCAAGTATTTCCAATTAGTTTGCGGATGAAAATGTCCCGCGCCCGGCTTAATCCTCCTGCTTCGCATCTTCCTTCGGTTCGTATCTGCAAAAAATCCGGTCAAAGAAGATACAGAAGATAAATGCAATGACAGAATAACCGCACAGTCCGCTCACGGCAATGACCAGGGCGAACGTCTTCGCCGAGACCATGCACAGAGCAAGGATCACTCCGCAGACTGCAAGCATGGCCGCCGTATAGGGCAGAAATCCGATGATCATCAGAAAGGCATTTTTGAATGCCTGCTTCGTACTGCACACAAAATGAGAAATTACCGGAAAGATATACAGAAACACGCAGAAAAGAACTCCGCTGATCACCCACAGAAGAACCCTCACAACCGCAAACACTCCCGTATCCAGCGCATTGATGATCTGAAAATCCATCCTTAAAAGAACCGCCGCCGCCGCAAGCAGTATCCAGATAACAGTTCCCTGCCGGAAATTCTGCCGGAAGCCTTTAAAAAAATTCCGCCAGATATACGGCTCCTCCCCCCTTACCAGCTTAAGAGATACGTAATAGAGCCCGCTCAAGGAAGCGCCTATGGTAACGACCGGTATGCAGAAGATTAGAAAGATCACGTTCAGCACAACCAGATCGAAGATCCTTGACAGAAACTGCATGACCGGATTGTCGAGATTAAATAAATTATTCATAGATTTCCCTTCTTTTCTTTGATATATTCGTATGACCGCCAATTTCGTAAGGTCTCTCATATCATAACCTGCGTCATGAAATTTTAATAATTTTCATAAATATTGCTCTTTAAAAATCACCCGGATTATGATATATAAAACAGTATAACGGATGTGGAGAAGAAAAGCAACAACCAGCAGACCATGCCGCAAACGTTACTGACAGAACAAGAGAGGAATAGATACATATGCAAACAGAAAATACTTCACAAGACACAAAAGCTGACGTAAAAAGCGCTGTACTGAAAGAAGAAGACATTGTAAAAGAGTCCTGGAATACCATGACATTCGGGAAAAAACTGGAATATCTGTGGATGTACTATAAGGGAGTGCTCTTTGGCGCAGTCATCCTGGTCTGCCTCATTTCCATCGGCATAACCATGTATAAGGGCGCGCACACGACGGTACTCCTGAACGCTGTCATAGTCGGAGGAGACAATCTGAAGGCAGAATGGCTTGAGGAATCATTTGCGCAGTATGCAGATGTCGAAGAAGAGGACGGTGTTTTGCAGATGCGTACCAACATCCCCGACGATGGAGGCGGTATGACGAGCACTACGGCGCTGACAACGCTGATGGGCGCGGAATCTGTCGATGTTCTGATCTGTCCCAAAAGAGTATTTGAAGATTATGACAGTTATGACGGATTCCTTAACATGAGGGATGTTCTTGGAGATAAAGCCTCCGGATACGGGGATTCTGTGCTGGATAACGGAGTACGCCTCAAGGCCGGCAATATTCTGGAAAAGGAAGCTATGACTGCCTATGATGAGATCTACGCGGCAATCCCTGCCAACTGCCAGAATCCTAAGATGGCCGCAAAATTCATTGAATTTCTGCTTCAATAGCAGACCGCTGTTTTATTTTCCGCCCCCATGCTGTATAATGGATGTAAGCAAATTTACCGGAGGTGAATATATGATCAACATTCCGACGAAAACATCCGGAAGTCTTAATTCGGACAATATTCTGTCCATCAACCATACACGCGTCCAGAACGCCTTAACCCGGCAGGATCTGGCCACTGTCAACCGCGGTACATGCCAGTCCCCTGACTGCCGGCGTTCTGCCGGCTCGACACAGCAGATGCCCGGTCCAGGCTCAAACAACGGCTCTGGTTCTCCTGCTTTCCGGCACGGTTCGACACAGCAGGCATCCGGTTCCAATGTCCGCATCGGCTCTGGCTCACCCGGCACTCTGCACACATCAGGCACACAACAGCAGACCATACATAATGCGGGATATAACACGGCTCAGCCTGCCATGAGCAGAACCACCGTTGCCAATACCACATCCGCAGGCACCACAGTGCGCCGGAAACCGCCCCTTCGCTGCCTGATACAGAAAGGCCAGAAGCAGAGCATCGGGACCGCGGGACAATTAAAGAGCATTAAGATCGCCATGGGATGGAATACCTCCAATCCTCAATGTGATATCGACCTGTCCGCATACTTGCTCGACAGTTCGGGCAGGGTTCCCGGCGACGACTGGTTCGTATTCTACAGCCAGACCATAAGTCCTGACGGCAGTGTTTCCCTGGACGTCAACGGCTCTTTAGAGGACCGGGAGATAGTTACGGTTGATTTCACAAAGCTTAAGCCCCATATCCGAAAAATCGTGTTTGTCCTCACGATCAACGAAGCCTTCACCCGCCGATTGAATTTCAGCATGGTAAGCGACGCTTACATACGGCTCCTTGATCCGGAAACGGACCGGGAGATCTTAAGCTTCTTGCTGACAGATTACTACGCGAACGTTACTTCCATGATGCTGGGAGAAGTCTATCTATACAACGACACCTGGAAATTCAACGCCATCGGAAACGGTGTCGCCAGAGACCTTGCGGGCCTGTGTGAATTATATGGCGTAAATACAAATTAAATGGAAGGAAAAGATACAGATGCTCACTTTTGAAACGATCAATGAATTAACTTTGAAGGTTACCTGTACGGGAAATGATGTCTTATTTACGAAGGCAGGCGCCTATATTGCCGGGGACTGCACGGGGAATACGAATTACCGCTTCGAGAAGGTGCTGCTTGGTCCGCAGAATAATCTTGCCCAGGCGCTCCTTGGATCTCTGGCACGGCGCGTCACAGGTGAGAATATCCCGCTTATGAAGGTTACAATGAATGGGAATTCCGAGACCTACTATGCCTGCAATGCACAGCATGTCCTGATATACAGGCTTGCGCCCGGCGAGACCATCTCTGTCGAATCAGAAAATATCCTCGCATTTACTCAGGACTGCAAATACAGCGTCCGGTTTATCGGCTCCGGCGTCCTCTCCCAGAAAGGGCTTGCGACCTCTACCCTTACCGCCGAGGGACGGGATGCCTATGTTGCCATTCTTACCGACGGGAATCCAATTGCGCTCAGCAATGTCATGTCCCATAATACAATCTCAGTCGATCCCGATGCGGTCATCTGCTGGATGGGGAATGGTCCCTGCGATCCCAACATCAAGACAGATGTGAACTGGAAGACATTTATCGGCCAGGCGTCCGGTGAATCCTATTCCTTCGAATGGCACGGAGGTATGCCTGTGACGGTGATCGTCCAGCCTTCCGAACGCCAGGGCGGGATACAGCTTAAAATAGACTGACAGTCATGGGGCTGTATTTCGAACGGCTGTATCTCGAACAGCCCCATCTGTTTTCAGGAACTATAAAGGAGCCATGAGAGCATCTCTTCCGAGAAGACATGCTCTCCTTTCATCTCCTTAATGCTGCCTGCCGTCTGATATTTCCTCAAAAATCCCGCCGGAACAATGCCTGTATCGGCCGTTTCCACCATTGACACATCAAACCCGCTGTCTCCGGCCGCTATCACCTCATCTGCGCCTGTGTATTCGCGAAATCTTCGCACGGCCGTGCCCTTGTCAAGCTTTTTCGGCACCACATAGATCTTCTCTCCGTTGCCAAGCACCTCAACCTTCTCATGGTCCAGTTCCCCTCTAAGACGGGCCAGAACCCTGTCCGGATCACTGCATTTTGTAAATAAAAACAGCTCCTCAATGAACCGCAGTTCAAATTTCCGGAGAGGCTCTTTCTCCAGCATCTCAAGCCCGCGCAAAAGCTCCCTCTCACAATCCGCGGCCAGTTCCCTGGAACGTGCATACCATGTGCGGTCGCTTTCACCGTTGACCAGAAGAATCCCGCCATTGCATACCAGCGCATATTCAAAGCTCCCTGTCCCCGTCTCGATCCGCTTATACTGCTCTATAGTCCTGGTTGTAGTCGGCACGACCAGGCACTTCTTTCTGAGGCATTTCAGCAATTCCTGTGACCTCTTTGTCATATAGGAGATCTCCCTTCCCTGGTACATCTCGACGTTGATCCAGTTCCTGCCATTAACCCGGCCTTCTTCTGCCGTCAGGCTTAAGGCGCCCTGTCCCTTTCTGCAAACGGCCGGACAGCTTACACTGTCCGGCGCAATATGCCTGTATGAATAAATCAACGTATTATCGAGATCCAGATGAACGGTCCGCATTACTTTCTCATGACCGCTTTGCGTATCAGATCCACCGGAATAACCAGGAATCCAAGCAGCATCGCCGTCACCAGAGCCCGCGCGCTGAGCATGGTTGTGCTGAATACCTCTCCTCCAATCTGGATGATGATCGACTGGAGCACGAAGATGGAGCCCATTACCACGAGGAAACGCTTATTCTCGCCGATATGCTCAAACAGGTTGAATCTGTCCGACCTGGTATTCAGGCTGTTGAAGATGATCGCATAGATAAAGAACGCGAACATAAAGGTCTTCTCGTATAATTCCGGATCCGTGCAGGACGCCGGCATTACAAACTCGGTTATCCCGCCGATATCCTCAAGGATCAGGATCGAGCCGAGAGTGATGAACACAGAGCTTACGCCGATCGCCGACTTGATAAATCCGGTCAGGATATTATCACTCCTCTTCGCCGGCTTATCATCCATATATCTTTGAAGAATCGGCTCTCCGCCGAACGCCATGGCTGCAAGCGTATCCATGATCAGGTTGATCCACAGAATCTGCACGATGGAAAACGGCTCGGTCCATCCAAGGATCGGAGCGATGATATTCATCAACAGCGTACTGATATTGACCGTAAGCTGGAATATCAGGAACTTCCCGACGGATTTTGCCATTGTCCGGCTGTTCAGTACACAATCTTTGATGGAAGTCAGACTGTTATTCAGGATTACCACATCTCCCGCCTCTTGAGCGACAGCTGTTCCGTCTCCCATAGCAAATCCAATATCCGCCTGCTTAAGCGCCGGAGCGTCGTTCACACCGTCGCCGGTCATGCCGCAGACATTATCCATCTGCTGGGCGACCGTAACCAGCCGTCTCTTATCCAGCGGTTTCGCCCTGCTTACAACGCGCAGGTTAGGAAGCTTCTTCTTAAGCTCGTCATCCGACATCTGCTCAAGTTCATCATGAGTAAGGACCACATCCTGGCTCTCATCCTTCAGGATCCCTGCTTCCTTCGCAATCGCAACAGCCGTCTCTTCCGCGTCGCCGGTTACCATCACAACCTGGATACCTGCACGGTTCAGCACGCCCACGGTCTCGACCGCATCCGCCCTCACATTATCTCTCAGACACAGGATCGCGAGCAGTATCTTCTTATCCTCCGTGAACTTTGCAACCGCCAGAAGCTTCATGGTCCTCTTGGCCTCGGCGATCATCTGCTCTTCTACCTTGCTTCTCTCGGCAAGCGTAAATTCCCTGACACTGCCGTCCCCGGAAGCGTAGTGGGTGATCTCTCCAATGATATTCTCCGTCGCGCCCTTCCAGTAGACAGTTCCGTCATGAAGCATTACTGTCGCACATTTCTTCTCAGAATCGAATCCGCTGATCTCTTTTACCTTGGAGCTGTCCGCGGCGTCCGTACCGCCGTTTGCAATCGCATAAGTCAGGAGCGCCCTGTCCATGTTATTACTTCCGATCGCCTTGCCCTCTGAGATCTTCGCAAGGTTATTGAGTGTGACCGCCTCAAGGAAATCCGGATCGGCCAGCTTATCTGTTATATTTCCGTCTCCCCGGATAAACTCTACCAGAGAAAGATTTCCTTCTGTGATGGTTCCTGTCTTATCACTGAACAGGAGGTTCATATATGCAGAATCTGAAAACGCCGCCTTATGGCTTACAAGGATATTCTTCTTGTACATTGACTCTGTGTTCATAGACTGTACCAGGCTGTTCATCATCGGCAGTCCTTCCGGAACCGCCATGATTACGATAGACGCCATCAGCATGACCGCTTCCGCCGCCAACAGCACGATGAATACTGGCGTCACTGCCTGATCTGTCCTCATGATCGTAAGTACCACCTGGAGAACACCGGCAATCGCCGCCGCAGAGACACCCAGCTTGCCGATGCCTGCCGCCACGACCTCCAGCTTAAGACTGGAAGTATCCTTTCTCTCATCCTCCTCGTTCTCATCTGTCAGCGCCTTGTTGATCTTTCCAAGCTCCGAAGCGTCGCCGATCACTGTCGCAATCATATACGCCTCCCCGCTTGTAACCACGGAGCCCATGAAGACCTTGCTGTCCGACGCATAATCCGTAGAATCCGCTTCCTCCATAGTCTCTGCCGCCGTCTTGGTCTCGTCTCTTGACTCGCCGTTCAGCGCCGCCTGGGAAACCTTTACATTTCCCTCGAATAATATTCCGTCCACCGGAACCTTGTCGCCGGACTGGATCAGAACGGTGTCGCCCTTCACGATCTCACTTGTGAGGATCTTGATCAGCTTCCCGCCTCTGACGACCTTGGCATAGGTCTTGTTGTATTCCTCCTGCAAGGCTTCGCTTCTGGATGTGTTCCTGTACTCAGACAATGTACTGAATCCCGTTGCAAGGCCGATCGCAAGGATGATACTCACAATCTCTATCACATCATTCTCTCCGCCAAGGGCCGGGATCATCACGCCCAGCACCGCAAGCGCGATCTTCAGCACGAGAGCCGCGCACAGTACCTTGATCCATATATCGTTAAATGCCCCGATAAACATCGACCAGAGGGATTCCTGCTCTTTCCTCGCAAGCTCGTTGGTCCCGAATTCTTTCTTACTCTGTGCGGCCTGTTCGTCGGACAATCCCTTCTTTAGGACGTCCTTGTTCAACTCTTCAATCATATGCACTCTCCTGTTCTGTTTTATCTTCTATTATTTGCAGAAAAAGAGAAACTATTGCAGTTTCTCTTTTAAAACTATGCGTTTATATATAACGCTTGCAGAGATCACCTAGCGACGGATCGTTCGTGCCCTGTCCGATGGCGCTGAATTTCCATTCACCTTTATATCTGTAGATTTCCCCGAATATCATCGCCGTCATGCCGGAATAATCCTCTGTGAGATTATACTTACACATCTCCTGGTTGTTCCTGCCGTCCACCAGCCGGATGAATGCATTGCGGATCATCCCGAAATGCTGTCTCCTCTGATTGGCCGCATAGATATTCACAACGACCACGATCCGGTCATACTCCTGCGGGATCTTAGACAGATCCATTAGGATCTGTTCGTCATCGCCGTCCCCGGCTCCTGTCAGGTTGTCGCCCATGTGTCTGACGGTGCCCGACTTATGCACCAGGTTGCCGAAATACACAAGGTCGCCGTTTCCACAGAGCTTTCCGTCTCTTAACAGAATCGCAGACGCATCACAGTCAATATCCGCCTGCTCCTTCCTTCCGAAGAATCCTCTCTTCTGCTCGACTTCATCCCAGCCAAGTCCTACAAGGACCGTGGATAATCCCGCATTGTCTTTGGACAGGCTGACCTTCTGCCCCTTTTGTAAGCTAACTGACATGTCTTAATTCCTCCTGATCAGAATTCAAAATATTTTCAAGATCCGCTTCTACTTGCGCCCCGGTCTCCAGTTCAGCCCCCAGTTGAACGCCTGATCCATCAGCGCATGTCCGCCGTAGAACTGAACAATCTTCTCCACGCTGAAGGTCTCGTCATTCACATTCTCCAGCAGAGCAAGCGCGCACATCTTCTCGCTGGAATTATAAGAATCCATCTTCACGATCAGATCCTCTGCTCCCGGATACTTTATGGTAACTGTCGCATCCGCCTGCTGCCAGTTGGCGACGCCCTCATAGATGAACGTATACACCAGGACTCTTTTGATGCTGGCAATCTGGTTGCCGTTGATCCTAAGATTCTCTCCGGCCGCGGCCGCACCCGTCCTGTCGTCTCCGTCGAGAGAGACGAACGGCGGATGTGTAAGCGATCCGAAGGAATTCCCAAGCGCCTGTACGGCGCCTATGCTTCCGTCTTTTAATTCAAACAGACAGCCAAGATCCAGATCTATTCCCTGGTTCCCGCCAAACAGGCCCTTAAAGAAGCCCTGGTTCTGCGGAACGGAATTCCAGTTGAGGTTCACCAGTATCTCTCCCAGCCCTGAGGGGGATTTCTTCTGTAAGCTGACCTTCTGCCCTTTTTGCAAACTTATCGCCATAATATGATCTCCTTATTCCACATCAACGCCGAAATTCCCGCACAGCGCGGCAAGTCCGCCCTGATATCCGCTTCCGATCGCGTTAAACTTCCACTCTCCGTTGTTCTTATATAATTCGCCGAATACTACGGCCGTCTCTATGGAGAAATCTTCTCCCAGATCGTATCTTAAGAGTTCTTCTCCTGTATCTTCATTATAAATCCTGATGAATGCATTGTTTACCTGACCAAAATTCTGCCTTCTCTGCTCCGGCTCATAGATGGTCGCAGTGAACGCAATCTTCGTCAGATTCTCCGGTACTTTGGAAAGCTCTATCCTGATCTGCTCATCATCGCCCTCTCCGGCGCCCGTGCGGTTATCTCCCATATGCTGGACACTTCCTGACGGATGCATAAGATTCCCATAGAACACGAAATCCTCCGACTTTGTAACCTTCCCGGAATCAGAAAGCAGGAACGCCGCCGCGTCAAGATCAAAATCTCCGCCTGTATCGAATGCGTTCACATCCCATCCAAGCCCCACGACAACCTTCGATAATCCCGGATTTCCTTTTGTCAGGCTCACCTTCTGGCCTTTTTGTAAACTTACTGGCATACTTCATTACCTCCTTATGCTACTTCTATTCCATAATGGCCGCACAGTGCCGCGAGCCCGCCCTGGAACCCGCTTCCTATTGCATTGAACTTCCACTCGCCATTATGCCTGTATAATTCTCCGACCACGACAGCCGTCTCAATAGAGAAATCCTCTCCCAGGTCATACCGGATCAGCTCGCTGTTCGTGTTCACATCGACAATCCTGATGTATGCATTGGAAACCTGGCCGAAATTCTGCCTTCTCTGCTCTGCATCATAGATCGTAACCGTAAATGCCACTCTGTCGACATTAGCCGGGATATCCGGAAGCGTTACTTCTATCTGCTCGTCGTCTCCGTCCCCTTCTCCTGTCAGATTGTCACCCATGTGTTTCACCGCGCCTGACATATGCTCCAGATTGCCGTAAAAGATAAATTCCTTCTCTGTAGGGCATTTCCCATTAGAGCCGAGCATGAACGCCGCCGCATCCAGGTCGAAATCTGCGCCTGAATCGAATGCGTTCACATCCCATCCAAGTCCTACCATAATGTTCTTAAGTCCCGGATTCTTCTTAGTCAGGTCTACCTTCTGTCCCTTTGATAAATTAATTGGCATAATGTATCTCCTCCTTACTATAAAATTAAAATCTACTCTTCTTCTGCGCCGGCTCCTGCTTCAGGTGAGCGCCTCCATAGGAACTCAAAAATTCCTGCTTGATGCTCTCTAAGCGCGCCGCATCATCCACACGCTGCTTTCTCGCATTCTCCTGGATTGCCCTTGTCTCGTCAATCCCGTTCACGATCGTCCTCCATGTCGTCTCAAGAGTCTCGATCTTGACAGAACTTCCCGATGCGAGACGCGCCGTCATCTTGGACTGCTCCACCGTATTCCTTGCATTCTTAATCAGCATCTCATTTGTCTTCTTGTCAAGCTCGGACATAGCCTCTGCCTGAATCTTCTGCCTCTTAAGCATAATGGCCTGCGCAAGCGCCTGCTTGAATACCGGCAGTGTGACGATAAACGCCGAATTGATCTTCCTGACAAGATTCATATTGCTGAATTCCATCGTCTTGATCATCGGGATGGACTGGATGGCGATATTCTCCGCCGTCCTTAAGTCCTGGGTACGCTGTTCGAGCATCATAAGAGAATTGTTAAGGCTCGCAAGCTCAAGCTGGATGGAATTATCGCCCGTGGCCTCAAACTCAGCCTGCCTCTGGGCAATGTACGCCTCCACCTCCTTGCACGCCTGCTCCCCTGCAAGAATATATTTTACAAGATCGTGATAATAATTCACATTCGCCTCAAACATCTGGTCTAACTTCCTGTTCGACTGCTTAATCTCGCTCTCATACTGCTTAAGCTGGACGTAGATCTTGTCGACCTCCTCGCCCATGGTATGGTATTTCTCCAGAATCTTCTCTAACTGTTTCTTAAGATTCCCGAATAATTTGCCAAGAACCCCTTTGTTCTCCCGGATCTCATCAATGTCGAACTTGTTCATGATCTTGGACAGCGCCGTGAGCATCTCGCTCGACTCGTCTATCTGGTGCATACTCATGCTGTTAAGCACCACATCCGACGCCTTTGAGATCTCGTCTGCCGCCTCCGCGCCAAATGAAACGATCGTCTCAAGATTATAAACCTCTATGGTGCTGACAATGGCATCTACCTCCGCCGAATCCACCAGCTGTTCATTCATCTGCGCCCTGTCGGCGGCGATGTCATACGGCTTGACGGTCTCAATCTCATTCTCTACTGTCGCCGCCGCTGCCGGGGCTGTTGTCGTACCTGCTTTACTAAAATCAAGTCCCATATCTCCTACCCTCTCTTAAATATGATATCCCGCCATGATCTGCGGGCAGTTACCGGAACCGCATCCCAGTTTGGAACCTCAAGATCATATACATATTCTCCAATCTGGTGTTCCTCCAACAACTTTTTATTAAAATGATTTTCGATGTTATACCCTGTGGGAACAAAGAAAAGCACATCGAATCCAAGAAGATTCAGAAATGCCGTGTAGACCGCATCCTCTATTGACATCAGCGTCTCCGTAGTCATTATATAAATCAGCTTGGGATTCTTCTTGGTAAAATCAAACTGCTGCAAGAGCCTCACCGCCTCCTTTGGCAGATTGAGAGCGACAGAAACGATGGTATACTCCATCCCATTCTCAAAGGTTCCTTTGATCAGCTTCTGTTCTATCAACATCTCAAGCTTATTAAGGATATGCTCCTGCATCTCTTCTCTGAGAAACGAATACTGATAGCCCGGATGGCTCTTGATCCTGTTCTTCCTAAGCTTCCCATTCTTAAAAAACTCCGTCGCATACTTCTTCACCGGATTCGGCATCGCCGCAGTCAGAAACGGTGCGCCGTTTACGACCAGCGTCTCAGGCGTGATAAGCTGCTTGATAGAAATCCAGTAATTATCCACATCTCTGTCCTTCACGCCGGACATCTTGGCAAAGATGACCGGCAGATTCACAATCCCGTCAACCGTGCTGAAATTCGGCCTGAACCTAAGCTCATTGTTCCACAGGATCTTAATCTCCCGATCCATGGTCTGCAACATGATCGTATCCGCCCTCGCAAACTGCTGGTCCCTGAACATGCCGGAATCCTGATACAGCAGTGTATCAAGCTCTCGCTCCGCATGGTACGCCGACGTACCGATCCTAAGCTGACCGTCCTGTTCTGGAAATTTATCAAGAACCATCGAAGTCTGATGGTTGATCTCATATAAAAGACTGTCCTTAAGACAGCACCTTGTATTCAGATTCGGACATAATATCAGCACGTCCACCGGTATCCTCGCAAGATACCGCATAAACAGCGCCTCATTCCCGTCCCGGCACCCGCCCATATAGATGAAGCACCCCACATCCGGCAGTTTCCAGTTCTGAAACAGCTGTCCCAGATATCTCTTGATCCAGCACAGAAGATATACTGCCTTATTCAACAGCCTGTTAAGCTTCACTCCCGGCTCCTTTGACTCCTCCGTTATCACTTCCGCAAATGCCTTCACCAACAGGCCGCGAAGCTTCTGGCTCGCCGGATACTGTATATTCGCCTGCAAATCAAGGAGCATCTGGTCAAGATTCGCATAATTCCCCCTGCGCACCCGCATGATCTCGTCCGGCGTCGGCTTAGGTATCATCTCATTGACAACGACCATCTGCCTCTTCTCACTCTTCAGCGACAGATAGAACTGATACAGGTCGTTGGTATATGTAATTTTATCTGCCACGCCATTGATCCTGCAATAACAATTATAATAGAAATCAGGCTTTCCGCCTCTTGCCGCCGGCGCCGTGAGGATATCAGAGAGCCCGTTTCCTTCTATCCATGCGTTCGTGCACCTGATCAATCCGCTCTCTTCTCCAAATATCTCTTTGTTCTGCTTCTCCTTCTCTGCCTCCCGGCATAGATTCCTAAGCGAAAAATCCTTCGGAAACTCTTTGCCGCCGCTCACCTGATACTCCTGCGATCTTTTGGAACCCGGATCAAGCTTTAGATACTCCCTGTCCCCTGCCGGCTGAACCAGGAGTACATCGCATCCGGCGTCATAAAGGATGGAGACGAGCATCAGCTCATAATTGCTGATGGAACCGCAATACAGGATCTTTGGTGCGTTATCCTGACCGAGACGGTTGACGATACGCTCGAACTTGTAATACAGCCAGCACATGAACTTGATGTATGCATTCTTCAGCATGTTCTCTGTCTTACCTGCACTTCTTAAGCCGTTAAGGCAGTCGTAGACGGCACAGGCAATCTTCTCCCGCTGGCAGGCTCCAAGTCTTGGAAGCCATCTCTTAAGGCTGGCAGATATAAAACCCACATTTAACTGAAAATCCAGCCCCATGATCTCGCCGTAATAGGCCAGATTCCCTTCGGTCGGATTGGCGATTCTCCCCTCAATGACCACACCTGATTGCCGCGCAGCTTCATAATACTTATAAATAAATCTGTCTATCTCTTCTGAAGTCTGGTTGATTCTATAAAAATATACCCTTTTTTCCCTGCGCTTACTCATTTCCACAAAAAAATCATCAAGGCTCATTTCTTTTCTCCTGACAAACAACTATGTATTATAGTAACATAAGGAGCCTGATTTTACAAGTTCCCCATTCTCATTGCATACCAGTAAATCCTCTGACAAACAATCTGATATCTTCATAACTGACTGCCAGATTGAGATTCTGACCTTCGTCGATCCCTGCCGTGCTGATGCCGATCACTTCTCCCTGCATATTGAGGAGTGCGCCTCCGGAGCTCCCATGAGAGATGGGAGCCGTGAACTGAATCATATCCACCGAATCTATCTCTCTGAACCCGGATATGATCCCGTCAGAAACAGAATTAAACATCCCAAGCGGACTGCCAATCGCCACGACCTTCTGCCCTCTGGCAAGCTTCCTGCCTCTGTAGAGCGGCAGCGGATCAAGCTGTCTGTCGATCCGTATCACCGCAAGATCCAGCACGGAATTGTATTTGATGATCTCCTGCGTCTTGTAGATATTGTCGTCGTCTTCTATCCTCACCGCGAAGAAACAGCCTCCTCGTGTTACATGATTGTTTGTAAGGATATAACCGTCCCGGCCGATCATGATACCCGAGCCTGTCGCCACTGGCTCCCCCGCTCTGTCATATACGGCTATCATGACGATCGACGACGCCAGGAGCGCAAGCTCCTCAAAGCTTTTTTCCGCACTGACGGACGTCCCGGCCGACATCAATGCCCCGGACTGCAATTGAGCCTGACGCACCTCCTGCGGATGCGTCCTCTGAGGCATCCGGGACTGCATTTGAGATTGGGACTGCCCCGGTTTGTGCATCTGGAACTGCGGTATCTGGGATTCGGACTGCCCCGGTTTGTGCATCTGGGACTGCGGTATCTGGGATTCGGACTGCATCTGGGACTGTGTGCAGTATCCGGCGCGTCTTCTGCCTGCTTTTTCTGGAATAACTACTCTTACAGGGGCTCTGTTCTCCTCAACAGTTTCCGTCTCTTGCACCAATGCGTCTCTCTCTTTGTCCGATACAGCAGATTTCCCCACATTCTTACAAGGTCTGTACTCCGGAAGCTTATAAGACTGATCGAACTCTCCAATCCGGCACTCTGCTGACAGGGCTTTCAGTTCATCTATTGTCGATATATCCTTCCGGCACTCTAAGAGGAGTACGTCACATCCGATCAGCGTCAGCATATAATAAAAGAGATACTCCTGCTCCTTCTGCACATCCTCCGCCAGGATCTTAAAACACTGCCTCTCGTTCCAGTCCGCCAGATACCCGCCAAGCACATGATCCGTCCAGTACAACAGCTTCACGACGAAATTCTTCTCTATGGATCCTGTCATATTCTTCCTGAGAACCCGGTATCTCTCTGCCGTCTCAAGACATGCGGCACCCAGCACACTCCCAAACAGCTCATCCTTCTTACGGTTCCTCACAGACAGCTTCCCTCCTGCCTTCCATGCCTCAAACTGACCGCCGTAGAACTCCATATCCTCCTGCGGCGTCAATGGCGGGAGTGACTTAAGCCTCCTATAGAACGGCATCTCATCCTGCGTCTTATACCCCATCCGCTCGTCAATAGCCAGGATCTTCGCTTCTGTGTCCGGTCCGCATCCAAGCGCCCTGACAAAATACACATCCCTCCTGCCTTTAAGAAACCCTCCCTTTATACTCAAAAACGTATCCAGGGAATTTATATTCATGATATTATGCCTGTATGTTATCTCCTTTTCCATCTTGATCACCCGCTTAAAACTTATACATTTATCTTATCACAACGTCAAAAATATAGCTACCAATTCTCCTCATGATATGATATATTTGAAACAGTTTGGTTATTTTGAAAAACGAACAGAAAAGGAGTTTTCATCGATATGAACAATCAGGCAATTTATTACAGTGTGGGGGCTCTTCTGTACTGTCCGGCGGACAATACCTCTATCGCGTCCTCCATCATATCACAGAAGTTCGGGACAAAATTCTCCCTGGCGCTCTGCCTGGAGGATACGATAAACGATAATTTTGTGGCAAAGGCCGAGGATTTGCTTATTTCTTCCATAAACGATATCTATCAGTCCAGGCAGAGTGCGGATTTTTTTCTGCCCAAGATCTTTATCCGGGTTCGAAATCCTGAGCAGATCAGGGTTCTTTCCCGCCGTCTGGGAGACAGCAATGAACTCATAACAGGATATATCATCCCCAAGTTTTCACCGGCTGACGCAGACTCTTTTCTCGATCAGATCGCAGAGCTCAACGGCAGGCCGGGTGCGGTAAAATATGCAATGCCGATCTACGAAAGTCCCGCCATCGTGAATCTTGGCACCCGCTATGATATCCTGTATGGCTTAAAGGAGAAGCTCGCCTCAGTCGAGCCGTGGATACTGAACATACGCGTAGGCGGAAACGATCTGTCTAATCTCTTTGGTTTCCGAAGAGAATCAGATGAATCCATCCACCAGATCTCTCCCCTCGCGAATATCTTCTCAGATATTATCACGGTATACGGAATGGATTATGTCATCTCCGGTCCCGTATGGGAATACTACTCTGGCCCGCAGTGGGAAGCTGGTCTTAGAAAGGAGATCAAGGATGACCGGTTATGCGGATTCATCGGAAAAACGGTGATCCATCCCGGCCAGATCCCCGTCGTCAACGACGCCTGCCGGGTATCCGAAAAAAATTATACGGACGCCCTGCATATCCTTAACTGGAACACCAGAGAGGATTCCCTGGTATCCGCAAGCCCGGGCGGAGAACGGATGGACGAATACAAGACACATCTTAACTGGGCGAGGAAAACCTGTTTTATGGCCGAATGCTATGGTACGGTCTAGTAAAAGCCGATTGGACGCCGAAATATCCTTCCGGCGTCCAATCGGCCGTCTTATCCGCAGTTCTCTGTATCCCTGTCCTTCAAAATCAATTCAATATCACACATCCCCGATCTTCTTTATGATCCCGCAGCATTTATAATGCCTGAGCGGATAGTATGCGGTCGGAACCTGTTTCTCTTTGGCCAGCCTTACCAGATGGCTAAGCTCACGGCTGTCCTTATACCTTTCGTCGATCAGAACCAAAAAAGGAACTCTCCGCAGCAGCACGCGGGTGGTCTCGCCGATGCCCGGCTTGATGAAATTGATATTCTCGATATGGTATCTGTCCGCAATTTCTCTCACCTCATCTATCCCCTGGCCGTCCACCTCTGTCTCCCGCACTTCCGGCGATAATGTAAACTCCCGTTCGACAGCCTCAATAAATCCATAGGACAAGTCCGCGTCCTGAAGCTCTTCATAGAATACTGCTCCATGGAAATCATCCTCCCCTATGATATCGCTCCTCAAAAATGTCCTGCTCACCAGACCGGATACGGTACTGTTAAGGCAGGAGCTGGGAATCAGGATATCCTCGTGGGTTCCGCACAGCTCCGTTACATTTGCCGGATCTGCGGCCACAGCAATCTCAGGTGAAACGCCTTTATATTCTGCAATGCACTTGCCAAGCTCTCTTAAGATCGCTCCCTTTCCAATCCATCCGTCCACGAATAATAACTGCCCCGCTCTGTAGTTCTTAAGCAGGAAGTCCATTGCATTATGGTCGATCCCCCGGTCCCGTATGATTGAAATGGAATAGTGCGGTACGTCCACATCATACTTAAACTTCAGATACCGCTTTATCAGTATGCCGATCGGTATTCCGGCCCTCGCTAAAGACACCAGCACGACGTCCGCCCCTCTTGATTTCATGACCTTATCTGATAACCGGCCTACTGCCTGCGCAACCGGCCTTGAATAGATCTCAAGCGCCTCTTCGTATATCTCCATATATCTGTCTGTAGGAACGTATTCGATCGGAAGCATCTCACTGTAATGCTTCCCGGACTGAATCAGCTTCTCCCGCTCTTTTGTCGGCTGTGGCTTTACAAGTCCCGTTATATCCTTCAATAATAAGACAACATCCTTCTCACTGTAAGAACTTCTCATATTAGCACCACCTGATCAAGTGAATCTCACTGTTTCTTTTCTTAAGAGCGTTGATGAGGGAATTCTTCCCCGCCTCCTCCCCGCCATGGGCGTCCGTAATGATGAAAACTCTGTCATAGCTGTCAATATCATAGATGTACGTTGTCCGTTCGGGATCATACATGCTTCTGAGCTCATATCTGGTTCTGAGCGGATAACCCGTATCCTGCGAAACCGCGATCGGACTTCGCGTAGTCGAATGACATCTCACTGTACACCCTCTGTCTTCTATCGCTTTTGCGACGAACAGAGCCGGATACATAAACTCTTCCGTCCCAACGACAAGCACACGCTCACCCTCCACAAAATGAAAGGCGGTTTCCACACTCTTCCACAGAGCTTCACAGCTTTTCAGATATGCCCGGGAATCTGTCATCCGCCTTGCATCCATCCAGCCTGTAACTCTTAATTCATCAACCTCATAACACGCGCTTATATCGCATTTCTCATAACAGCCGTTCTCCCTGTACTGCTGAGCAATCCGTCCGTAATCCTGATGATTGGTCTTAAGGATATAGTGGCATGGAATCCCCTTCTCCTCATAGATCCTCATATGCTCTCTTGTCATCCCATTCAGGATCGACGCAACAGAAAATTGCATCTTCCTTCCGTATCTTTCTTCCATCTTACCGACGATGTTCAGTATGGTATTCCCTGTTGTTACCTCATCCTCTATAAAAATTATACGATCGGCCGTTTCAACCGCCCTGTCCATATCCCCTCTCACCAGCTTCTGTTCCGCCGCATGGCTGTGGGCCTCAGAAAAATATATATAATCTTCCTGTAAGATCACTTCTCTTGTCGTATGGATATACCCAGCCCCTGACCGGATTGCCGCCTGGGCTCCGATCGCCGTGGCTGTCTCCGCAAAGCCGATGATCAACAGCCTCTCGCCGTCATACGCCTCCTTAACGATACCGGCCAGTACATCAAATAGTTCCAATGCCTTCCCCGGCCGGACCGGAATATGTTTTCCCTGCAAAGGATTAATCACCAGATAATTCCGCTTTTTATTATTCTCCCTCTTTCCTACAAGTACAAGCTCTGTCTCTGTATACATCCGTCTAACCTGTTCCTTCCGTCTGATCCGTCTGGCAGATCAGTCTTTTTGTTCCTTAAGCCTTCTCAAAGCATCCGCAAGGGCATACTCCATCCGTTCCAGTTGCTTATTTTGACGTTCAATCTCTTCTTTCTGACGTTTATTCTCTTCTTGCAGTTCATCAATCATATAACGCACCGTATTCCTATCCAGTTCGTACAGCTCTTTCGAAAACATCCCCATCACCTGCTCAATATTTTGACAGATCCTATAGATCTGCTCATACATTTCTTTGAAATCCGGATACTTTTCTATTAACGCAATAATATCCTTTGGCCTGTCACTGCTCAAGAATGTAAGCCATCCTTCAAGCCGTTTCTTTACCTTCTTATTTTGAGGGTTTTCTTTATAGATGTCAAGAGCCACAAATACAAATTCCTGCAACAGGTTGATCTCTATTCCTGTATCTGATTTTTGCCGAAATTTATGAAGATATTGATTGGGAAACTGATGAAATTCTGACGTGCTTTTTTCGAATAATATGATAGTATAGACGTTGGAAATTTTCCTATAAGAAAATGTCTTTTTCGTCATCTTATTCCTTACCTGACGGTATTGCCTCAGCAAAAGATCTGCCGAATAACAGGCGCTTCTCTGTCCCGGAAAAGCATAACCAATCTTCTGGATTTCAACATTCACTATACTTCCGTCTGCTAATTGCACCAGAAAATCCATGATCACCAGTGACGCTTCATCTGAAATACGTGTATTGTCGTTCGGAAGCACTTTTAAGAGCTTTACTTTTTTTCCTAATAATAACGAAATCAATTCCTCAATCCGTTCAGGATATATTTCCGGATCCAATATCGCTTTTATGCAGAAATTGTAAAGCATTTTCACGCCCTTTGCACCCGTGCAGAAGTCCAGAAATTCTTCCTGCTGTTCCTCTTCCCAGCCGTTGAATATCTGTTCCAACTCTCTATTACCATAAATCTCCTCTAATAACGCTTCACGACTTCGAAGCATCGGGAAATATGTCTTTAATACATTTTTCAGATGAATCCCCTCCTAATCTGGCGGCAGCGGCATCTGTGGCAGATGCCGGCGGCAAACAAATATTTGCAAAATCAAAAGCAACTTTCTGTACAGTGTCTGGATATACAGCCTCACAAACGGAAGCGCGAATGCCTTTCGGCCCAAGAAACGCAGATGATATCTGTTCGATCAAAACAGAAAATCCGACGAATATGTTATGCCTTTATACTACCATCTGCCGATAATCACTTCAACCTTTTTTATTCGACTTTTTTCGACATCCAAAACAGAGGTATCAGAAAATAAATTTTCCAATACCTCTTTCTGCCTCCTGCTTACACCATATCAAACTCCGGCCCAATAAGCCAGATACCCTCGCATTTAAGCTCATCCTTCAGCGTAATATCCGAAAGCGCCTTCATGGTGATTACTGCCAGGACACCGCTGCCGGCATAAAGCTCCTTATCGCCTCGGTTTGCGAATGCAAGGTTCACATATGCCGTTCCGTCGGCATATCTCTTGTTTACAGTCAGATTCTCCATCTGCGCAATCCCGTCGTCCGGTACGGCTGATATAAACTCCAGGTGTGACGGATCGTAGTCAATTATCCTGCCAAATGCATTCAGATTCTTTACATCCCTGGCAGTAACGGCAATCGTGAAGGTCTCATCCTCCTTTACCGTCTCTGCCTCCATGATCAGCCCGATGCTTCCGGACACTGCACCCGTCTGCTTCGTCCCGCCGTCCAGGGCAAACATGGTAAACGCATAATCATACACATCATAGACACCGTTCATATTCACATCCCCGCACCGCTTCTGGATCTGATCGACAAAGTTGGATCCGTCCTTGACAGAGGTTCCGAGATAGTTCTTCATATTGATATAATCTCCCTCGGACACCCTCTCATTCTTATTGGTGCTTCCCACCGCAAACGGCCTGGAACCGTCTTTCTTAAATACCGGAAGCTCATGGGAGGCGAAAAAGTTCCTCTTTGACTTTACAGCCTCCAGTTTCAGATAACGCGCGCTTACCCCGTCAAGGTCCACAATCTTCACATTTTCCTCTATCTCAAGCTCCTCGTCGTACTTCCATTCCTCATGCTCCTTGCCGTTCCACTCCAGTTTCCAGTGTACCTTGTCCAGACTGGAATATACATTCATCTGCTCCACAGTACCGCTTCCATAGTTGTCCCGCGGATAGTATTCAAATCTGTCAAGATCGTAGATTGCACCGAAGTCATAGATGAACGGAATCCTGTCTTTCACCACATCGTCTGCGGCAAAGAACAATCCCCGGAAGCTGTGGTCCGACGCATATTTGAGCGCGCCTGCCTCATCACCGCCCGTCCACGTAATCGCGCCAAGAGCCCCGATTTCATTTCTCCACGGATCAAGAAGCGTGCATTCTGTCCGCTCTTCGCTCCACGGAGAATATCCCTCTTCATTCCTTGCTCGGACACAGTATGTATGCTCTGAATGATACTCCAATTCGTCATGAAGATAAGAACACGTATTGCCCATGGTATAGAGCCTGCCGTCAACCAGCATTTCGTAGGTCGCGGCATTTTCAACCGCTGTCCAGTTCAGCCAGACGGCGGTCGGAGTCTTCTGCTCCTCTGGCACAGAAAGCGCCGGAACTGCAAGACACTCATTCTCCCTATCGGCCGGGCGGACAAATTCATCGACGAATCCAACTATCTCCACAGTCTGGTCTTCCTCTATAAGATCCACGGCCGGCAGCTTCACATAGAGCTTCGGCGCAGTCTTTACATCCCTGATCAGCTTTGCAATCTCCGTCTCCTCTGCCGGGGCATAGGTATGGACTGCCGGATTTTCGTCGTAGAAGAAAACAGCCTCTCCTTCCTCAGGAACAGTCTTTTTAAATGCCGTCCACCCCGCCGTAAATTCCCTCATGCGAAGCTGTTTCTCTCCGTTCTTTGCAAGGACAGCTTCCGGCTTTTTAGACAGATGGACAATAAAGGTCGTATTCCGTCTCCGCTCACATCCCTTATAGCCTCCCACACCCTTCTCTGCCGTCAGAACTGCCCGGTCCCCGGTTTCCACTGACGTATATCTCACAGACATATGGTCTCCATAGTCCACATGATCGATCACACCGTAATCCTCATCCTCTTCTGTCTGGTTAGAGATATATTTCCCGTCATCCTCATACACCGTGTATTCACTGCTGCCAGAGGGCCAGAATTCCACAATACGGCTGGTCCTGTCAACCGCCTTTGGGGTGTTGTTCTCTTCATACATAGGAAGGATTGCCCCGCCTTTAACGAATACCGGCAGCTTCCAGAGCGGTGCGTCAAAGTTATTCAATACCTGTCCGCCCTGATATTTCTGCCCTGTCAGATAGTCCGTCCATACCTCCTTATCATCCGGAAGGTAGATACAATTCCTGACGTCATTGCCCGTCTCGTCCGCCGCGACGTTCTTATAGACCGGAGCCACCAGGAGGCTTGCACCCAGCATGAACTGGTACTGCATCTGTCTGGTCCCCGCATAAGCATCCCCGGGATACTCAAGGAACATTGCCCTGACCATCGGAAGCCCTGTATCACCGTTTCCGGTGTCGATGTTGGACGCAGAGACGGCGCAGGTATAGATATACGGCATCAGCTGTGCTTTCATCTTCATGTACATACGGTTGATCCCCGTGTAAGGATCTCCAAAAGTATACGGCGCCTTCATATAACTTCCCCAGCCGTCCATGTTAAGCATCTGCGGAGTAAAGGACTTCCACTGATAATCCCGCACAGCAATCAGCGCTTTCCCGCCGAAGATCCCGTCCATGTCACTGCCGATATTGGGATTACCGCTTAAGGAACTGCCGATATAAGTCGGAATATGGAAACGGATGTACTCCCAGTTCCCGCCTGTCTGATCTCCGCTCCACACGCTGTTGAACCTCTGAGAGCCCGCCCAGCCGTCCAGGGAAATGATATTAGGCCGGAAGTTCTTCGTCGTGGTAACGATATCGTAT
>CAJTRO010000052.1 GCA_910579015.1 uncultured Dorea sp.
TCGTAAGCCATATCCTCGTCAAGGATATGAAGGTAGAACCGGTCGCCCTTGCCCAGCTGGTCAATATCGGTAAAGAGCTTCGCGCTCGGAAGTCCCCTGTGGGCCGACAGGACGCTGTGGTTACTTTCGCCTCCCACCGGCAGTTTCGTGCCGTTTAAGTGTCCCACACCCGTTTCCAGCACATCCGTATCTGTTCCATGATAGATACCCAGTTTAATATTGATCTTCGGTATCGTGATGTATCCCATGATCCCGTCCCCGGCGGCATTGAGCACCTTCCAGTAGGCGGTCTGGCGGATATCCTCCGCCGTTTCAACACCAAATACATCACTTCGAATGCTGTTCTGTGTAAATGTCTGGTTATAGCTTCTGGCCGCCGTCCATGCATCCTCGAAATCCTCGCTGGTCATCTGCCCCACCACATCATCATAATTGGAAATGAGCCTTGACTGGCGGTAGGTATTCCACTGGTCAGAAACGGTCGGATAGGCAAGTATCCCAAATCCCGTCAGGAACAGCAGCCCGAATAGAAATGATGTAAGCTTTCTCTTCATGCCCCTCTACTCTCCCTGTGTTCTCTTCGCCAGCTTCTTCTCCCTCTTATATAAGAAGAAAATGAATACAGCCGTGATCAGGATCCCCACAACCACCCATAACAGATAGCTGGTATGGAAACTCATGTTGCTAAGAGGAAGCTTCTCATCCTTGATCTCTTCCGCCACATACGGAACCCTGTGCCCCCGCACCAGAAGCCGGTGGCTGTTCACCCCGTAGGGCGTACAGGTCAGAAGCGTAACAAGGTCCATCCCCTGCTCCACCGCCAGCGCATCCGTATCCTCCGGCTCTATGACCTTAATCTGGTCCACCTCATAGCAGAGGGTATCGTCAAGAATCTTTAAGAGAAAATGGTCTCCCTCTTCCAGTTTATCCAGATCCGTGAACAGCGCCGCACTGGGAAGGCCCCTGTGCGCGGAAATGACTGCGTGGGTGTTCTCCCCGCCTACCGGAAGAGAACTTCCCTCCAGGTGCCCCGCCGCCATCTCCAGGACATCATCATTGGTGGTATGGAAGATGGGAAGACTGATCTTGATCTTCGGGATCTCCACCGTCCCCATGATACCGTCCCCGGCAATATTAAGGCAGGACATATATGCTTCATCCTCCTTTGAAGCCTGCGCGACAGCAAAGGAATCCGGGAGGATACTAGGAAGCAGTGCCGCGTTGTAACCTGACGCCTGTTCCCATTCTGCCGGATAATCGATCAGTCCGGCCGCTTCCTTCTCGGCCACTACCTCGTCATAACTGCTGATCAGACGTTTCTGTCTGTAATTGTTCCACTGGTTGGATACAAATGGATACAGCAGCAAGGACAACCCGGCTAAAAATAAGATTGATATAAGGATTTTACTTGTTTTCTTGTTCATCCGGGCTCTCCTTGTGGTTGTATCTGTCTGGTTATTACTGGTAATTCCAGGGCGATGACGAATCGCCCCGGAAATCAAAATATGTTTATCTGGTTTAAGCTTAAGTAATCTGGTTCTCTTACCGGTTCAGACTATTTCGCTGATTTTCTACGGCTTGCGAAGAATAATCCTGCCGCGATGATCATGATTGCACATCCGCCGATCGTGAAGATAGTCGTACCGATACCACCGGTTGATGGAAGACTAGAAAGAGTAGTATTGATAATAGCACTACCATTATTGACTACAAAATTACTCTTTACAGTATTCTCGGTTACCATAACTTTTCTGGCACCTTCTGTATCTTTTGTTACTTCCTCATCCTTATTATTTAACCACTTTTCTACTGGAGTTCCTGCGGTAATATCAGCTCCTGTCAGCTTATATGGAGTCTCATTCAATGCATATCCATTTGGAGCCTTTGACTCAACAACATAGTATGTTTTATCTGCATCTAACCCATCAAAAGTAACGCTGGCATCAGAACCTGCCACTTGTGTAGTACCAGAAGTAACTTTCTTCAATGTGGCGCCTTCGGTTGCCGAAACAATTTTATTACCGTCCAATTTATGAGTTGCACCATCTGATGTTTCTACATAGAGATCGAAAGTCGCACCTGGTAATGCTTCTTGATCCTCATCTACCTTTTTAACAAC
The DNA here is from genome assembly GCA_910579015.1 of uncultured Dorea sp. Lineage (GTDB taxonomy): Bacteria > Bacillota > Clostridia > Lachnospirales > Lachnospiraceae > Sporofaciens. Next base: position 2,120 of record CAJTRO010000052.1, read on the forward strand.
TACATTAACCTTAGGACTAATTACTTTTGACTCTGTTGTTGTATCTCCGTCTTCCTTACTGCCAAAAGTAGAGGATACCGTATTCTTTAAGGCATCTGTTCCTGCTCCTACTAAAACGGAATATGTGATTTCTACAGTCTGGCCTGCTTTTGATGAATCATACTTAAATGTTGCTGTAAAACCAGTCTCTGTTGCTGTGACTGTTACATCTTTATCTGTTACTTCTGTATCACCAATCTTAATTACAGGCTGAACTACTGTGTCGTCTTCTTTTACCATTGTTCCGCCTGATACCGTATCAGTAATCACAAATTTCCTATTAGTAAGACTATTGGAAAGATATGGATACTTGGTAGTTATGGTAAATGGAACTACATCGCCTTCAGAAACAGAAGTATGATTCTCTCCCTCTACAACTTTAATTGCCTTATTAACCTGATCCGGCGCTCCTTTCACAGAAACTTTTGTCTCTGTTACCGCCGCACTATTATTTTCATTCCATGCCACATATGCCAACATTGGATTAAATGTCCATCCATCCTTTACCACGTTAATTGCATAGAGACCAGGTGTTACACCAGTAATCTCATTAACGCCTGACGCCAATGTCTCAGATAATGTCATTCCTTTAATTGCTTTGTCTACTGTCTCATTACCAATCGTTCCGGCTGAAGCATTATTATTACCACCGCCTACTTTTACCAAATCCTCTAATGTGACACTGTTTTGAAGTGTTACGCCCTCTGCCAAACTCCATCCTATCGGATCTGATGGATTTGCTATTGCAATCTGCTGATACGTAACCGTTGCACCATCTGGAATACCATCGATTGTAATTTTGGATTGTTCATCTGCCGCGAATGATGTCATGCTCATTCCCAAAACCATTGCCAGTGTCAATAACACCGCAAAAACTTTTTTGAATTTCTTCATATTTTTCTCTCCTTTTTCCCTTTATGGTTTACCCATTTCGTTTCGTGTGCAATGCACACAGGTTACATGTTCGTGCTCGTCACGCACTCCTTTTTGCGGTACAAAGACCGCCGAAAAGCTGCTAACCCTCTAACTTCCCAGCACCTCCCCCGCAAGATTATTTATATAAGGCCGTCAGCACTTTTCCAGGCGAAACGATACCGCCGGCCATATATCAGATATTAGATCCCGTCTTCCCGGCGTTTTCTAAAGTACAAACCACACGCCGCCATCATCATCACGACACCTGACAGGATACATGGGAAGATTCCCATTCCACCGCTGTTCGGCAGTTCATAGGCCATCTCATTAATTACTGTAAGCTCTGCCGTATCCCGGTTATCCTCATACTGCACAATCGTCAGTTTCTTTACCACATCGCCCCTCGGGATCTGACTGGTATCCACAATATCATTTTCATTCCCGGGCTTTTCTGTCACATCCTCTTCATCGGCAGGAGCTGTTATCGTCTTGTTCTCTGTCGTAATCGTCACATTTTTTCCATCTTTCGTGCGGTCAATTTCAATCCGAAGAGGTTTTTCCCATAGCATATATCCTGCTATCGTCTGCGTTTCTTGCAGATAGTAGATCCCTGAATCCAATCCCGGAATCATAAGCTTTCCATCAGCGTCCGTCGTATAGGTCCCGATCTCTGATTTCTTAATCGACTCCCATTCGGCATCCTCCCCAGGACTGCCTTCTGCTTTCCAGAGCTTGAACGAAACACCGCTTAAGGATTCATTCCTCCGATTCTGCTTTATCAGATACAGATCCAGCTTATCTGCCCGGTACTCATTGACAAATGTAAAATCTGCGCTGTTATCTCTTGTCAGTTCTCCAATCTGTACCATCTCATCAATCCAATATCCATCTGGAAGGTTCATCTCTTCTACTTTGTACTTTCCAAATGGAAGGGAACCAAACCGCGCCGTCTCATTTGCTTTTATCGTAAATATTCCATCATCACCCGTTTTATAGGTTTTCACAGAACCTCCCGCCGAAATGCTGTAGACAGCGCCTTTTACCGGGTTTTCTACCGGGTTTTCTTCTGGCTCGTCACTGGTCTCGCCCGCCTCAATCCGAATGAGACGGAACTTGAAATCCTCCTGGCTCTCAGGTGCATCTCCTTTTATATTCTCAACCTTTTTGGTGACAGTAAGAGCGCCTCTGTTATCCACAAACTTATTTTCAAAAGGGAGAACGATTACGCTATCCGTCACATTATGGTCTTTATAACCTTCTACACTTAGTGGAAGAGTCTGTGAATAATCCTTATCGCCAATCTCTCTCACACTATAGACCGTTCCCGGTTCAATACCGACAAAAATTGCCGTCTGGTCATGCTTCAACGTAAATGTTCCGTCTTTTCCCGTGCATTCTGGTTCCTCAACCTCCAATTCTCCCGTAGACGAACAATACAGATAATACTTTGCATCCGCCCATACTGATTGATCCTCTCTGGTCAGCAGAAATGTAAACTCTGCATCCGTCTTACCCTCGCCTTTAACCTGCTTGGATACACCAAACGAAGCATTGGAATTGTTTATACTCAACGGCGTCTCAGGCGCTTTTGTAGGTCCTTCTAATACAGTACTTCCAGTGGCGCGCCACCCCTCAGGCAGCTCCGTCTCCTCAAGCCTATAATCAACACCTGCCGGAACCTTTGTAAATGACGCCGTATATCCGCCCTTCAACGTGAATTTTCCATCTTTATCCGTCGTACCCTCTCCGGCATACTTTCCGGTTCTGTCGTCCGTAATCGTATAAGTCTCTAACCCATAAGGCTCGCCATCCAGCGTAAGGGTAAAATGGAATTCCGGAGTTTCCGGTGCAGTATATCCTCCCGGAAAAGATATCGTCTTGCTTACTGTTAAAGTCGTCGTTTTCCCGGGTGTACTCGGTATATACCGGTTAACAAATTTCTCACTCACACCTTTTGCAGTTATGATTCCCGATGCGGCCGCTCCTCCCTCCGGCTCCGCCTGTTGAAACGAAGAGGGCATATCATCTTCTGTAACCTCATAGAGCGTTCCTACCGCAAGGTTCCTGAACCAGGCCGTCTGTCCGGGAGCAAGTGTAAATCTGCCGCTCTCCGTCTTATAAACCTTGACACGGCCTTCCTCTTTTTCTTCCTCCCCGTTTTCTATAATGGTGTACTCCTGCTTATTTGCTATTTTACCGTCCAGCTTCAAAGTGAAGGAAAAACGAAGCTCCTTCAGATCCCCGTCATAACTCTCCGGATTCTGCAATTCTTTCGTAATATAGAGATCCGGGGCCTCATTAGGCTCATTGGTAAATACAGCTCTTGGCACGCTTTCCTCAGCCTTTGCTGTACGTACTGTCACGGCGCTTCCTGCCAGACAACAGATGATGGTCAGGAAGGATACTATTCGGTTTATATATTTCTTACTTTTCATAATTTTCCTGCCGCCTCTCTCCGGTGTGGAGAGAGGCGATCCTCCTTTCCTTCATCAGTTTTTCTTCGTCCATGTAGCAGTATAGACTATCTCACCACTCTCATTTGCATCCTCACCATTCACAGTCTTATTCCACGTTGGTGTCCACCCCAAAAAATCATATTCTTTCCTTATAGGATTCGTACCATCCTCATATGGTGGTGTAGGATCTCCTTCAACACAATTTTCGGTAACTTGATCACCGAATACAATCTCACCATCTACTCCATCCGTATACTTTACTGTATATAATTTTTTGGCTTTCCATTGAGCCTTATAGATTATCTCACCATCCTTATTTGCCTTATCACCTTTTACAGTACTATCCCATTCCGGATTCCATCCATCGAATATATATCCCTTCCTTGTGGGAGTCTTTCCATCACTATATTGTGGTGTTTTTTCTCCTTCCGCAATTTTTCCATGTGTTTCCTGTGCAAATGCGCTCCCACCTATTCCATCTTGATATATAATAGTATATGTTTTCTTCCATTGAGCAGTATAGGTTACACTCTCAGTCACCCTTTCCTGCCATTTCGGTGACCAACCTGTAAATTTATACCCCGGCCGTTCCAGTTTATCATCTAATTCCGGAGTAGGACTTCCCTTTCTAAGTCCCGTAAATTCCTCCAAAATTTCATTTTCATCAAAACCATTTCTATAAGTCACCGTATAAGTAGGCTCACAGTTTATCAGCATCAGGTTATCATTCAGCTTCTTAAGCTTCGTCTCACTTTCCGGCGTCAGGCTTTTCAGCTTATAGGTATGACCAATCTCTTCAGAAACCGTCCAGAGTGTATTCGACAGATTCAGCCTTACGAACTGTCCCGCCTTTAGTTGAATCTCTCCATTTTTCCCGGTCTCCCTCTCCGCGATTGCTTCTCCCGTCGCCGTATCATAGACCGTATACGAAATACCGGCTCTTCCTTCCGACGCTATGATATCTTCTTCCCTTATGTTTCCATAATCCACATTGGAACTAAGCGAAAGTACTTTTTTCAATATCATCGTGAATGTGTCATCCGAATCCTCATCCATCTCCTTTGCTATCTCTATAGGAGCATTTTCGTTGGAATTCATAAATCCTCCGGCAGAAAAACCCGTAAGATCCAGTCCATCATCATGATTATTTCCAAACCCTTTTTTGGACGTCGTATACTCCTTCAACATCCCCCATGCTTCATCGGATTCTTCCATCACCTCGACAACTCTATAATCATCTTTATCAGGACTATCATACTTATTCACCCCTACATATGTCTCCGCAAAATACACAGCCGGCCATCTCTTTGTACCGTCCTCTGACCAATTCTTAGTCAGCACGATCCTTCCGTCCGGACCAGTCTTCAAAATCCTGTCACAGGTAGGAATCGCAGAATCCTCCGCCAGAGTATCCTTTGACCAGTCTCCCTCCAGAGTAATATAGGGAATATTTTCCGCTGGCTGCCATGTCACTCCGTTAAACACCTCTACACGCCACACAAGCTCTGCTCCCTCCGGCACCTCAGAAGAATCCTCCGTCATCTGTTTTGTAACCAGACTGCTTTCACCAACCGACTTTACTTCGTTCGTGATTGTTGCAATAGGATTTTCTGTTATCGTTCCTTCTGCCGGCCGGTCATTCTTCGGCTCCTTCTGACTGATTTCAAGCCAGGAACCCTGATACTCTATTATCTGATGTTGATCGTCCTTCGATTCCGATAATGTATACGCAATCTCTCCCTCATCTTCTATCGGGATGATCACGATAGACCACGGATCCAGGGTAAAAGTCTCACCATTCCACTGTTTTTCATAAAACCTCCCTGTAAGCTGATTTACTACGGTAACATTCTTGTTATCCCCTTTCGGGCCTGTGTAGATCTCACCGTCGATCGTCAACGTAACCTCTACAGAACCTCTTTCGTCTGTATCTGTCGCCTCTTTATTTGCTTCCTTCAATTCCTCTACATATTCTCCCGCTATATCACCATAGAGCATATTCTGTGCTTCATAGATTTTGCTGATATACAGGTTCCTGCCTTCATCTTCCCTGGCATTCACAAATACCACCTCCGCGGCGTCGCCAGCAAATGTTCCTTCGCCGTCGCCTGTTGGAGCAATCTGACGGTATCCGTCTGTCTTTTCTTCTACAACCCGGAATTCATCACCCAGCTTTCCTGCATCTATCAGAATAGCAGTCTGACCGTTTTTCAGCTTAATCTTCCCTTCCTCATCCGTCTTGGGAATGGGTATCTCCGGAAATTCCCCGCCTTCCTCCGGCCTGCCAATAATGCCCTTCATCTGTCTCAACAAGGATGTGCCGTCTTCAGCCAATAAGATATCCTGTCTGTCTCCCTGTGATAATAGACTTCCTCCCGGCAACATTGTACTTCCACCGGATACATCTGATTCCTGTATCATATAAGGATGACCTTTTAACGGTTCACCATTGACAAATATCTGCATGGTAAATTCCGCATCGTCTTCCACTTCTCCCGAACTGCTGACCACTTTTTTCGAGATCATCAATGGACGCATCTGATAATCATTCGTAATAGTCACTTCCTTCTTATCTCCGTAAAGTGACATACTTACATCCACCGTACCCTGTTCCGGAAGATACATACTTCCTTCGCTGACGATCTCTGTTATGCGATAAGTCTCTCCCGCTTCCAGTCCGCGGATTCGAATTGTCTTATCTGCACAATAGCAGGTAAATTCCCCCTTCATATCAACAGAAATCTTATCTGTACTTTCTGTCACACCCAGGCCGCGTCTCATTCTCATCATTTCTCCGACGTCCATATCTCCGTCGTCCCTATCTCCGTCGTTCATATCTCCGTCGTTCATACCGCCGGATTCCTCCTGGAACTCACCGTCTAACATGATTCCCATTACCAATTCAAGCCGATCAATCTCTTCTTGTGTCAACAGGCGGACCTTTTCATTTCCATTTTCCTTCTCCACCTTCTGGATCTGGAATGTAAATGGTTCGTCACACCATCCTGTGCCATGGGTAATTCTCTTTGTCAGATACAACTCTCTCCATCTGTAATAATTTCTAATCACTGCACTGGCGCCCCTCACAGGAATCTTCCCTGTTACTGTATCTTCCCGGCAGATCCAGTCATCATCAGATGATTCATTGCTGACCTCTTTTACCTCATATTTTGTTCCGGTGTTACCTGGAAATACTGCAATAATGTCGCCTTTATGGATCTTAAATTCACCTTCCGAATCTGTCGTTCCCACACCGTTATTTCCCTTTGCGGTATCAATTCTCGGAATTCCGCCGTCTGTACGGGCTTCCTTTACATAATAGTATTCCTGCCCTGCCAGCGGTGTAAGTGTTCCCTCCTTCTCCGTCTGCACCCTAAATGTAAATTCAGGATTCATTTCTTCAATATCTATCTCCTCCGGAACTCCTTCCAGCTTTTTCTCTACATAGAGAACCGGACGGTATGTGTTAGTTACAGTCACTGTACGCACATAGTCTGGCTCCTCGGCCGGCGTATCCTCTGTCTTTGATTTCCAGAAAATATTACTGCTCTCTTTTACTTCTATATTGGATACATCCGCAACCTTTTCGAATACCGCTTTCTCACCGGCCTTTAACTCTAACGTACCACTTCCGTCTGTGGCATACTGCCCTGCCTCCGGATCCTTGTTCCATTCACCTTCTGCATTCTTCTTATAGAGCTTATATACCTGATAACTGAATGGTTTGGAATTCTTCTCGTCTCTCTTATCTGTCAGACGGAATTCAAAAGCTGTATCCTTTACAGAATCCGGTACGTCCGAGCCGAATTCTTTCATTACCTCCAGACTTGCGGCTTTCTTTCTGGTGACCTTGACTGAATCTCCATACTGGATTCCATTATCAACACCACTGACCATCGTTGAATAATACGCCGGGCAGTTATAGGCATATCCCGAAGCATCTCTCTCGATTACCGGCGCCTGCATCTTTATCCGGAAAGACACAGAACTCTCTGCCTCAAGAATAAAATCTTCTCCTTCCGCTGTCTTCCTTATATCTACTGCCACAGACTTGGCATCTTTTAAAGAGCCTCCGTACAAATTTCTGAACTCTTCTTCTGTATACCAAATTTGATTCCCATTACCGTCTCTTAGATTCTCTAGTTTTCCTTTATTATCATCCAATACACCTTTGTCCGGCATTAGAGCATTTCTATCAGCACTGTAATATACAACCGGTTCGGCTCCAAGCTTATTCAATCCGCTTGTCATAACCGACTGAAGAGTTCCTTTCCAGTCATCATTTTCAAAACCACTATTCGGATCTCTGAAATCGTCTTCTCTGTCAGACGCCGCATTCTCCAGATGGTCATATATAATAATATCTTTCAACCGGCTGTTGCCCGTAGTCACCTTAATATCATAAGTATAGTAACCATGTTCCTCTACCACAGCGCTTGTGCGATAGGAAGAATACTTATCCTCATCTGCACGTACCAGCTTTGTAATCGCCGAACTATAACTCTGAGCGATATCCTCGCTCTCATCATTCTCTGCATACAGGACATTTGGAAAATCGTCATTAGCTGTGTTACCGTCAATATTTGTTCCAAAATCCCCATACACTTCCTTATAATCCTCAGGAACAATCACACCATTATCTTTCGCAACTTCCTCATCCGTACCACGTAATGGGTAATCAGGATCTCCATAATGCGGATCGCTTATATCCGGCATAAATGCGCTGATATTCGTTCCTTTCTCAATTAGTTTGGTATCCTCCCAGTCATAGTAGGCGCGGAAGCTTACGCCCCAGCCTTCGAGCCAGCTTTTGTTGCTGAATACAGCCGAATCTTCTCCTTTATATTGAATATGGAAGATTACCATCGTCCGGCTGGTCCCGTTATGATTATCTCTCGTCTCCCATGTGACCTCTACCTGACCACTATCCCATAATCCCGGCTGCTTCGTATAATTCCCTTTCCTGTCAAAATCCGTAATCCGTCCTGCGCGTACCGGATATGACGGATCGAATGTCATCCCCTCCGGAAGAAGATCATAGAATACGACATTCTGTCTTCCCGGAGATGCCACGCCCTGCCGTTTCAGTTCCGTTACTGCCTCTTCACTAAATATATCATATCCATCCTGTGCAGTCAGACTGTACACCACCTGTCCGTGTCTGTTGGTCACGTCATTGGTAATACTGGTAACCGCCTTGGTAGACTTAGCATGTGCTTCAAGTCCCGTTACCTTCTTATAGGCATTGTCACGGTACATTGGGAAATTAGTCTTATCGCCTCCATCAACATCCTTTAATTCTTCATACAAAGCTTTTGTTGCCTCTAATAATCCTGGTTCGCTATAATTACCGGTTATATCTTCCATCTTCTTTACCGGAATCAATTCCCAGCCTGATCCGTCAGCTTTTTTATTCTGGGCTATTACTCCTGAAAGGTCTTCAAAGCTTATGGCAGATATCTCTCCTTCTTTATACCCCTCCATAATCTCCTGCATCGCCGGAGAATCTTTTCTGATTCGTACATTTACCTTAATCTCACAAGTTGTACGGTAATTGGTGGCAACGTGTTCTGCCTTTACCCGATATGGTTTTTTCGCGAGCTCCTCTGGTGTAAATGAATAACTCATGATACCTGAAGCATCCCATGGTATTTCTTCCACCAACTGCCATTTATCTGGATTATCATCTCCAAACTGTGCATAAATCTTTAATCCCTGCTCGTTAGTATCGCCATTCTCCTCTGGCGTAGATATGATCGCGTCTTCCCAGATATCATAGCCCTGTTCCTGCTGGGTAATGGATACCGCGGAATAATAGTAATCCTTTTTTCCCAGCATGATATACTCATCGCCGTTCACCACATACATGAAATCATCAGCCGTGATAAGCTTATAGCTTGTGCCTGCTTTGTATTGACCTAATTTATCTCCCTCAGTGTAATGGGTAAGTCCATATCCTCTGAATTCACCCAGACTGGTAAACCCTATATTTCCATAGTCGTCCTGTACCTGCTTATAAACCTCCAGCCATCCTGTATAATCTTCCTTGTCGTCACTCTTTTTCTTAACTCCAATAGCATCATCCGGATAAGTCCAGTCAAATTCCTTGTAAACAAATTCTGAACCGGCCTTCTTTACTTCAGGCTGATCCTTGCCATCGCACGGAACCGCTGTTATCTCAATCTCATTTTCAATCTTTGTCTCACCCGGCGTTACCTTGTCTGTCGGATATGCCGTTACAACATAGAAACGACTTGACCAGGAAGTTTTCTCGTTCTTTGCTATAGCTATGTTGTCTGTAAGCGCTTTCTGGGAATCAATCTTAACATCGTACCCCTTCGCTTTATTATAATTATCCTTATATCCGACTACCGTTCCGCTGGCCCCGGGCTTCTCCTCAATCTGAAGCTCCCATGGCTGACTGGCGGCTCCCTTCGTCGTGACTTCCCAGACTGCGTAATAATACTCGCCGTTCAGAATCTCCTTTCCATTCTCATCTTTCTTAAAGAATTCGTTCTCATTTTCCAGGCTGATATTTTCTATATAAGCCCTTACCTGAGAAGCAGTATATAACTCAGGTGTATACTGTTTTCCTGATTCATGGTACTCTTTCTTGGTTACGTTGATCAGTTTTACGGAAGAATCCACCTTCCCTTTCAACGGGGTTGTAGACCTCTTCGTTTTCTCAGTACCGTAATCCACATTGCCTTCACTATCTGTATCCCAGATTATGATTTCAGGATGAAGCTCCCAATCCTGTTCGTCTGTAATCTTCATAATCTTCAAGTTCTTATAAAGAATCTGCCATGCAACATTACTTCCCGCCGGTATGGCTTTATAATTGAAGAATTCCAGATATTCCGTCCCGTTTTCATCCGTTATAATGCGGTAGTTAAAAGGCATGTTATTGCTCTCCACCGGATGTTCGGCGTCTCCTTCGCTGATCACCTGAGGTACGGCTATCTGATCCGGAACCACCGGCTTCTGATCTCTGTCATCGAATAATCTGCGTTCTATCCGGATCGATATTTCATTTGCCCTAAAGTTCTTGCTTGTATGGAACTCCATCTGATATTTCAGATTATAGTCCGCGGTCTTCAATACATCATAGCGGTCATCCTGATTCACGTAATATGCATCGAAACTCCACCCGCTATTTGCTGTGCTGTCTTCCTCTATATCGGCTCTGTCGAAATCTTCTGCTGCCGAACCAGTCTCATTCTCCTCAAGGTTATCCAGTGCGGCCATAGTCGGGCACTCTACATAATCTGTGGTCTCTGTGCTTCCTTCCTGAGTTCCCGGATTCTCTATTGTATCTGTTGTTCCTTCCTGACTTCCCGAATCTCCTGCTGTCTCTGTGCTTCCTTCCTGAGTTCCTGGATTCTCTGTTGTATCTGTGCTTCCTTCCTGAGTTCCTGGATTCTCTGTGGTCTCTGTTGTTCCTTCCTGGGTTTCCGGATTCTCTGTGGTCTCTGTTGCTCCTTCCTGAGTTCCCGAATCTCCTGCGGTCTCTGTTGTCTCCTTCTGACCTGTGGCTTCATCCGTTAACGTCTCTGGTTCGCTTGTTTCTGATTCATTCAGATTCTTATATGCGCTCTCAACTTCTGAAATTTTCAGATAAGCTGAAATGTATTTGAAACCAGTCTCATATTCATTCTCTTTTACTTCATTTTCTATATTACCTTCAATAACCTTTATCTTACCTTTTTCACTATCATAGGAAGAAACGATTCCCATCTGGAATGCTGTCTCTTCATCTTCTTTCTGAAAGAAGATCAGATCTCCTGCCTTCGGCTCATATCCTTCCGGTGAGGTAATAAAACTCTGGTTCGTCTCATTTGCCTGAATGAACTTGTCGTACCACTTAGCTGTATCCCTCTCGCCCGGGAAAAGACCAGAAGCCTGTATCCCCGCATAGTACATACAGAAGTTTACAAACATTGCGTCCCAGTCTGCATATATGTCAGCTTCTGCCATACCGGCGTTGACTGCAAACTGGCCGTATCGCGTATACCCCTTATGACTTCCTTCTTCCGCAACCGTGTAATTATTCGTGCTCTCTTTATAACCAATCTGTGACAGCGCGGCTGTTACAAGATCTTCTCCCCAGACATCCTTCCACTCGATATCCCTGTACTGTGCATCCCATGCTGAGGAATCTTCTACGTCGGCAGTTGTATCAATGTAACAGGAATCCCCGTGAATATGTTCTTCCATTCCACAGGCAAGCTGTGTCTCATTACAGGCATCTGTATGTGTGTGTCCTGCATACTCTTCCTGCCCGCATACCAAGATCTCCTCATATACATAACACTCTTCGTTGTGTATATGCCCTTCGGATTCTTCTGTCCCTTCTGCCTCTTCCATCCCGCAGGCCAATTGAGATTCTGTCTGATAGCAGTTCTCCGTATGCTGATGCCCTTCGCTCTCCTCGATTCCGCATACCAGAGCATCCACATAACATGCGTCGTTGTGTGTATGCTCTTCTATTCCACACTTCGGATCTCCTGTCATAGCAACACCATACTGGACCAGAGCGCCGATCACGCTGCCTGCCACCATGACAACCAGAAGTGTGACAGCGACACTTATTCTTCTTCGCTTTCTTCTCTTACTCCTTAACTCTCCCAAATATTCTCTCAAAAGTTCCTGCATCTTCTCACCTTCCTAGTTAGTGCATAATTCCCATGCGCGGCAGCGGCCACGCCCTGACTACTACTTTTCCTACAATCTGATCTTTCTCTACACATCCGATTGATTTTATACGACTGTCTATGGAGATTGCTCTGTTATCTCCTAATACAAAAATCATTCCTTCCGGCACCTGGTAGGGAAATTCCAATTCACATCTTCCCAGATCTTTCTTATCCAGATACGGTTCGTCAATCTTCCCGCCATTAACAAATACATTTCCTTCCTTATCTATCTCTATCTCATCTCCTGCGCTTCCTACAGCGCGTTTCAGAAGTATTCTTCCTCCATAATAGAATCCAACGATGTCTCCTGTCTCGATATCTTTTGTCTGGCGAAGAAACACAATTTCCTCATTCTCCAGCGTTGGTTTCATACTGTCTCCGTTGATCCTTATCAATACGAAGAGCCTGGTCGCCATCAGCGCCGTTATTGCCGCCGCCACAACAAGTACCCCTGCGATACTTAAGAGCGTCCTTCTGAAACTATATCTGGATTCTTCTCTTGCGAGTTCCTCCCGCAGACTTTCAATCGACGGAATCTCTATCTTAAGATCCTCGTTATCCATAGATATCACCGGATACCGCCTGGCCTAAACTCATCGGTACTACCTGTCTGGTCCTTGGCGGATTCGTCTTCTTTCGACTCCCAGCTATCCTTCCCGGTTCGAAAGGGATCCTGTTTTCTCTCTCACTCAATTCACGGACGTTCATCAGATACTGCTCCGCCGCCTTCTGGGCCGCCTCGAATACTCCGTTGATCCTGATCGCCGCCTCTGCGATAGATCCCGCTTCATTGAGTTCGATTGCCCTTGATCTCTTCATTTCCTCAATCTGCTCTTTCAGCTCTGCAATCTTTTCGTCCTTCTGGTTCAGACGAGCATCCTTCAGATCCAGCTTCTTCTTAAGGCGCTCGTAACTCTCTGCCATCACCTCATATTGCTCTCTGATATCGTCTGACTCCTGCTTAAGTCTTTCTGTCTCTTCACACTGTACAAGAAGCATCTTAAGAAGCTCCCTGCGGTTCAATTTCTTCAATTCTCTGTCTGCCATTGTAACCTCTCTTTATCCTTCTTCCTGCCTCCTGTTACCGGTCCGCTCGGCTTCGTCGAGCGTCCCATCTATGATCTTGATCAATTCCAATGCTGACCGGAAGTATACTGTTCTGTCATCCTCTATATATGTGACGCGCCCCTGCCAGCTTGAATGCTGACGGTGCTGTACACGAATGACAAAAGTTCCCATGTCACCATGCTGCTTCAACAGATCTTCGTCTTTCATCACTCTTGCCATCCCTTCTTTCTTCCGATAATTATGGGTGTGACCATGAATATCCCTGTCACCGGTCCCCTTGTGCGGGAACCCCAATGCATTGAAGAAATCTTCTGCTATCCGTATGATTTCTTCATATCCGCGGAAGGGAATCCCTTCTTCGCTGTATCCGTGATACAGATAACCTTCGATCGTTCCACTGCCGCTTTGGCCGACACATAGTACCATCCCATTTGGTGTCCCAATATAACGTCCAGCCCCCGTATTCGCCATCTATATCCAGTCCTTTCCGCTTCCTTTCGCATTTTACAGTCTTATAATAGCAATCCGGCACTATCCCCATGACTATCCTTTTTATATAAAAATGCGTAATTTTTATATTTTTGGTTAGAAAGAAGATAAGAAAATATTAAAAAGGCCGGGAATCTTTTTATTAGATTCCTGGCCTTTTCATAGACACGCTATTATTAACTTAATAATTATTTCATTTCCCGCAAAGCAGTCAGATACCCTTCCAGACGCTTCTGTGACTCCAGATTAAGCTTCTGATAAGACTCAATCAAACCATACTCTTTTGAATTCCTGTCGATCACGACATAATCCGTCTGCTTATACTCCTTATGCTTCTTATTCTCCGTTCCCAATAATAATTCATAGGGTGAGATTCCAAGCACTTCGCAGATGATCATAATCTTATCCGCGGATGGATTCGTCCCCTTCCTTCTCCAGTCGCTGACCGTACTTTGGGAGATACCCGTTCTATCCGCAAACTCCATCTGAGACATCTTTCTCTCTTCAAGGTATTTATAAATCCTCTCACTTATTAACATATCCTTCTCATATCCTCTATTGTAATCTTGCTGCTATCACATCTTCAAAATAAGCAATAAAATCAGCCTCGGCCTCTTCCAACGGTTTATCGTTGTTATATATGAAATCATAGTCATAGTCTTCGACATAATCATCCGAGTAATTCCCGTAAGCCTGTATCCCCTGGTTTCTTCTTATCAATAATGTCTCTGCATTTCCTCCGACAGCATCAATAAAATGTGCAATCTCCTCCTTCTCACGAATATGCAGGAATAATACCTCATATTCGCTCTTAAGGAATTCTGAATATTGTTCCACCAGATATGTAGTAGGATAATCATTATAAACCGCACTCAAACTCTTCAGGTCAGAAAGAAATTTCCTTGATCTATTATCCTTGCCTCCTTCCCACCCCAGTATCGCAGCCGCTTTTTTAATCGGATCGATCGAGGATACATTCATTGTCGGATATTTCCCCGCTATGAAAGAACATAAAGTATCCTTGCCTGCACCTCCCCGGCCGTTGATAACTAATATAATCTTATTCATTCTAAAAGCCTTTCTTTTCTGTATTCCGTTCCTTAATTTTTATCCCGCTGTTCTATCTGATCAGCCTGCTCCCTTATCGTCTGTGCCTGTTCATCTATCATGTACTTTACCGTATTCTCATCCATGATCCTTAATGCTTCTGAGAACATCCCTACCGCCTCCTTCGGGTGATACCGGAAATATTCTATATCCCGATACATTTCTTCGAACTTTGGAAAGCTCTGTATTACTTTGCATATATGCTCTGGTCTGTCCGATCCAATAAAATACAGCCATGCTTCCAATTCTTTCCCAAGTACTTCGTTATCCTTATTATCTTCTAACTCAAGGAAAATATCAAGAGGAATAAAATAAAATTCCTATTGCTGTTCATCAAAAAACTCCATCTTTTGTACCTCCCATATCTTTTTATCTCTTAAATCTTTATCGTATATACGTTATAATACCGCAAAAATAATAATATGTCAATACCAAAGACATATTATTATAAAAAATCCCTCCGCCTGATAAACAGATCATCAGACAGAGGGCCGTCTATTATGCTTCACATATCACACTATTCACGTGGTACTGCACTCCTGTCCTCTGCCTTCCCGTGATAAAGTTCTGATTGATGCGCTTCTCTATAATGTCACAATTTTCCCTTGTAGTATTGACCAGTAATACCAGAAACTGTCCCCCTCCGTACTGATTGATGATATCTCCGTGCCTCACAGACCTCCTGATAGCCTCGCCAAGCCTTACAGACATTTCCTCCAGGCGTTCTCCTTCCTTCATGGGATTTCCCTTGCTGTCCACCAGGGTGCACAGCATCAGATAAACACTCTGTCCTCCCCTCTCCATCAGACGGTTTACCATATGGTAGATCCCGCGGAACACCGGATAGGAGCACTGGTATCCTCCCATAATATTCTCCGATCCTTCCATCAGGTTCTGCTGTATCTGATCCAGTATCTCATAAGAATGCCTGATCTGATTGCCAAGCTTCTCCATATTCTCCATGATCTTTGCAGAAGGATAGATTCCCCGCTCTTTCAGGTAATTATCTACCGTATCTGCATACAGCTTTCTTGCCTCCTCATGACGTCCGCTCTCTACAAGAGCCTCCATGATCAGGCATTCCCAATCGGAAAAGGGCGCAATCACAGTAACATATCTGCCCAGCTTCTCGAGACGAAACCAGTCTTCTCTCTTCCTTAATATAGAAGCCGCTCTCTGTACACAATCACAGAACTGTTTGCGGTAACGTCTTGCTTCTGCACCCGCCCACAGAACCCCCGTGTATGTCGAGAGAAATTCTCCTTTATATGTATAACAGGCTTCCAGATAGAGCGAGAGTTGCCTCTCCTCATCCCGGCTCTTATCTGCCATATCACACAATCTGTCGAAGACGGCGGCGTCTTCCTTCACAGCTATTTTCGAAGTCCAGTAATAAATCCCCTTCTCAAGCGTGATATAGTTATCCTCCGGAAGTCCCATTTTCTTAAGCTTCCTCTTTGCCTTATATATGATCGTCTGCAATGCCTGATGGCGGTTTTCCACATCACGGTCTCCCAGAAGAACATCCTCCAGATAATCTCTGCTCACACCGGACGACACGTTATGCAGCAATATCTGCATCAGGCTGGTAAAATGTGTATCTCTCAGTCTCTCTCCGGTAAGCGGATGCCCGTTATATTTCATCTGAAAATTTCCGAACATCTGGACATATAATGTTTTTGACTGCTCTACTTCCATCTCCTCATCCTCACTTCTTCATCTCCCAAGAGCAAACCTATTATCCAGATATTCATGGAACATATGCATTAACTCCAGCGCGCTTCTGAAATTAGTCCTCTCCCCGTTCATGACCAACATTCCCTGCATACTGCTGTGCTCACGCCTGTTCACTACAATAGTCATCTGACCGTGAAATCCGCTGATATCCGTACTCTTCCATTCATTTCCAATGTACTCGTCCTGACTGATCCTTCGAAAAATACTTTTCTTTCCGCCGTTCCTTCTGCTCACCTCAAGATGCCTCAGATTACCTTCCCTTCTTGGAAAATGTATGGAATCCAACACATCGTCCATGATCATAAACAGATGATCCATACTGTCGAACTGAAAGGGCGTCCGATAGCAGACTGCCTGGATCTTCCCCTTTGCAATCCTGTTTTCGTAAGAATCAAACCGTAATACCATTGGTTCTGAATAAAATACTGCATGATCCATTACAACATCATGCCCCCCTCCCTGTCCTGTTCTCCATATCTCAGATATGCATATTGCCTATCTTAAAGTGTTCCACTTTGCGACAAGAAGCAAAACTTACCTTTTTTATGTACATTTTCTGATTTTTCTAACTGATGTGACCACAATTTTGACCACAAATAGATATATTTTCCAGCCTGTCCATATGCTGTCGTTTCAGACTGATAGACGGATGGACATATTTTTGAAGAGTTGTAGACACATTTGCATGGCCAAGTATCTCTGACAGTGACTTAATGTCAAAATTATTTTCCACACAGCGTGTCGCAAATGTATGTCGAAGTGCATGATAATTAAAGTGTTCCAGCCCACATTTTTTCATAACATTCTTGTATTTCCTGTAATACCTCCTTGGCTCCATATAATCAGGAGAACCTGTCAGTATAAAGGAGCCTCCGTCAGCCTGATATTTTTTGAAAAATGGTATGAGAAAAGAGGGGATTGGAATCTTCCGGGCGGAACAACTGGTTTTTGGAGCGTCAATTATGATCTTCGTTTTTTTCTGTCCTCTGTTACCGGCAGCAGGATCATAGCTTAGATCTGGAATGCGTTGGATTGACTTCTGAACATATAAGATGCCGTTTTCTATATCAAAATCCTCCCAGCGCAGCGCACATATTTCACCAATCCGCAATCCCAGATAGAGAGACGTCATGATTCCAAGACTTATGTTTGTATCATCCTCAAACAAAGTAGATTCCAGTTTTTTCTGTTCTTCCCACGTCAATATCTGAATCTTTGGTACATTTTGCCGGGGATTCTGTATGACAAGGTGGTCAGAACACTCATAGCCCTTTTTCACTCCATAATTCAAGGCAAGCCGGATTACAGATATAAATCCGCTTACTGTCTTAGGCGATAAACCTCCTGACTTTTTCAAATTTCCCTGGACAAGCATTTTGACCGTAAACTGCCCTATCACCTCACTGGTCAGGTCGGACACAGGTATATTTCCCAATTCCGGTCTGATATGTCTGTCAATAATGACGGTATATCGGGAATATGTCGATTCCTTCACATTCATCCGAATAGAATTCATCCAGTCTGTAAGCAAAACATTAAAGTCAGCCTTGACGTAAATATTTTTCTCATCACAGCTTTCGTTGGTCAGCTGCTGGGATATCAGCTGGTTTTTCGCCGCTTTCGCTTCTGCATAAGTCTTTCTGTAGATATACTTATATTTTGCTTTTCCATTCTCATGATAGCCGCAGATGCACCTTGCTTCCCATCGTCCGTCTTTCCTTTTTCTTATATTTTCTCCATGTCTTGCCATAAAAACCTCTCCTTTTTTAACTCTAACAATAACAGAAATTGACCACAAAAGAGACCACAAATTATTGCATATACCATCTAATAAGCTCATATTTATAACCATATAAATCTTGTTTCTTCATTTATTAAGCGTCAATCAGACTGGCACAGCCAAAAAACATTGACTTTTCAGGAACGTTGGAATAAAATTGAAAGTAATATAATATATTTTCGTCCTGTTTGTTGTGTCTGAAAGTGGAACACTTTATGTCGAAATTTGTCTGTTTACAATAATTTGAAATCTCCTGTGAATTTACAAAAAAGGTACGGGCGCATCCCGTACCTTCATCTTTTTTTTAACAACTAATAAGAGTGCGGAGATACTGCTCCCCGCACCCTTACGTCCTTTCATCCTCAACAACACACCAATTTTCTAGAAATTAATCCTTCCCTGCAACCACATATTTCCTTTAAATCTCCTACCCACAGCAGGATCTCCTATGATCTTCTCTACAGGTACACAGATATCAAATGTCAGATCATTTACATCAAGCTTCATTATAAATAATTCTTCTGCCGTATATTCGTTGATAATCCTTTGTATCTCCTTAATCTCACCCAGTATAGAATAATGATCGCACT
This sequence comes from uncultured Dorea sp., assembly GCA_910579015.1. GTDB lineage: Bacteria > Bacillota > Clostridia > Lachnospirales > Lachnospiraceae > Sporofaciens. The sequence goes on from CAJTRO010000052.1 coordinate 20,997, forward strand.
CTATACCATAAGGCATGATATAAGTGTCTACGATACTGAACACATCTTCACTGATCAGGCGCTGTGATACCTTCGAGTATGTATCAATATCATCCATAGTAAGACTCTCAATCGCGGCAGGATCTCCTGTTCTGGCCGCACTTACAAGCATCATTCTGTTCTGGACCGCTTCTTTCTGCCTTTTCTCTTGTTCCTTATCCTTCAATACCGGAAGAAGTATTGTTCCTCCGTTGCACAGACCGGATAAAGTAACTGATTTGTATTTCACAGAATTCTTCGTTGTCTGTTGTCTCTTAATAAGGTCTACCGTATTCTGAAGATGAAAGATCAGGTTGATCCCTACTTTCATCTCCTCGCAGATTCCTACATATGCTTCCTTATCAAGCCTTCTCTCAATAGATACATCTGCATGGCTTGTAATACCTGTTCCCAGAAAATAAGGATAATAATAATTACGTTTGAACGCTTCATGGATATCCATGTCGCCGTACAAAGCGATCCCTATTCCTGCCCCATATTCTTTCTGGTATTCACATAAGTCCATCTCTTCATCCTGAGCTATCAGATCCTGCTGTGTAAATGAATTCTCAACCTGTGTCAGAATCTCATTTAATTCTCTTTTTTTGCTGATATTGCCAAATCCAATGGCTTTTAGATATTGGTGCATATTTTTTCCCTTATATTATTTTATTTTTAGAGTTCCATTTCTTTTGTTATATTATTCTAAATCTATACTCTCTTAAACTATATTATTCGCAATCTGCCTTTAAGTGATGCTAATCAGCCGGCAGTCAATTATTTCTTCACCTGCTTCTTAGGCACGAGCATGTCCGCCCCTCCCATATATGGACGAAGCGCCTCAGGAATCCTGACTGTCCCGTCAGCCTGAAGGTTATTTTCCAGAAATGCGATCAACATTCTCGGCGGAGCCGCCACCGTATTATTCAGTGTATGAGCAAAATATTTTCCTTCTGCTCCTTTCACGCGAATGCCGAGACGTCTTGCCTGAGCATCACCAAGGTTAGAACAGCTTCCTACCTCAAAGTATTTCTTCTGCCTTGGAGACCACGCCTCCACATCGCAGGATTTTACTTTCAGGTCTGCCAAGTCGCCCGAACAGCATTCCAGTGTACGTACCGGAATATCCATGGAACGGAACAGATCTACCGTATTCTGCCAGAGATTATCGTACCACTTCATACTTTCCTTTGGCTTGCACACTACGATCATCTCCTGTTTCTCAAACTGATGGATCCTGTACACTCCTCTTTCCTCGATCCCATGAGATCCCTTCTCCTTTCTGAAACATGGAGAATAGCTGGTCAATGTCTGCGGGAGTTCTTCTTCCTCTAACATTGTTCCTATGAATTTACCGATCATGGAATGCTCGCTGGTTCCAATAAGATAGAGATCCTCTCCTTCTATCTTATACATCATCGCATCCATTTCTGCGAAACTCATTACGCCTGTCACAACATTGCTTCTGATCATGAACGGCGGAATACAGTAGGTAAATCCGCGTCCGATCATAAAATCACGTGCATAGGACAGAACTGCCGAGTGCAGTCTTGCAATATCTCCCATCAGATAGTAGAATCCATTTCCTGCAACCTTTCCTGCCGCTTCAAGATCTATTCCCTTGAAGCTCTCCATGATATCTGTATGATAGGGAATCTCATAGTCCGGTACTACCGGCTCTCCATATTTCTGGATTTCTACATTCTCACTGTCGTCTTTCCCGATCGGTACGGAAGGATCTATGATATTCGGAATAGACATCATGATCTTCTTGATCTGTCCTTCTACATCTTTTTCCTCCGCTGAAAGAGCTTCCACTCTGTCCGCATTCTCCTGGACCTTTTTCTTTAACTCTTCCGCCTCTTCCTTCTTTCCCTGTGCCATACATGCACCGATCTGCTTCGATATCTTATTACGGTCCGCGCGGAGCGCTTCTACCTCCTGCTTGATTTCTCTGTTCCTCTGGTCTAATCCCAATACCTCATCTACCAGAGGCAGTTTCTCATCCTGAAACTTTTTCTTGATATTCTCTTTTACAACATCTGGATTCATTCTCACAAACTTAATATCTAACATATCCATCTCCTCCTATATTTTCTACATATCTTAATCTCTTTATTTCTTTATATTATCTATCTCTTTCTCGTAATCGTCGAAGATTGCCTTGTCAAGTGCTTCTGCTTCTTCCTCGGCTAACTCTACGTAACTTTCGCCTTTAACAATCTCCTTGATATAAGTGTAACAACCCTCTCTGCTGTGCATGGCATTCATGATCCATCCGTTATTGTTACTGTCCAGCAGTGCGACCGCAAAGCTCAACTTTCCTCCCATCTCGTTAAATGCATCATACTTAACGATTCCTGTTTTCTGAAAGTTCTTATCCAGCTTTTTAGTGAGATCCTTAATATCTATGCGGTTCTGTTTTGTCACTTTAAGTATGGAATCAATCTCTCCAAACTTTTCTTTCAAACTCTCTTCTAAATTCTTCCCATTTCTGCCTTTCATAAACGTATTGTATGTACTTTGCAGACGATTATATTTTATAGTAAGATTCACATACAGTAAAAAAAGTATGACAATCAGAATCACTATAAATAAAAATATAAATGCCGGATCTATTCCTAATCTCGCCAGTATCTTACTCTCCATATATTAATCTTCCCTTCGTATGCTCATTATCATATCGAACACTCGTTCTAATTCACTGTCAGAATAATATTCTATCTCTATCTTGCCTTTTCCGTTTCCTTTGGAAGCAATACTTACTTTCGTACCAATAACTTCCTTCATCTTATCCTCAAAGCTTTTGAATATAAAAGCGTTTTCTACAGTTTTCTTTTCTTTTGATTTCTTTGGATTCTTAATATCCTTGATCAGCTTTTCCGTTTCACGTACACTTAATTTCTCGTCAAAAATCTTATTCGCTAATATATACTGCTGTTCTTTATCATCAATTGCAAGAAGAGCCCTGGCATGTCCGGTTGTTATCATATCATCTATGATCATCTGTTGAACATTTTCATTTAACTTCAGCAGACGCATAGAATTCGTCACGGCTGCCCTGCTCTTCGATACTCTCTCCGCAACTTCATCCTGTTTGAGATTAAATTCTTCCAGAAGTCTTTTGAAAGCCATAGCTTCTTCAATCGGGTTGAGATTCTCCCTCTGGATATTCTCAATCAGACCAATCTCTACAATTTCTTGTTCTGTATAATCTTTAATGATAACAGGTATCTCTTTTAAGCCTGCTATCTTCGCTGCGCGCCATCTTCTCTCTCCTGCAATGATCTCATAATAATCTTTTCTCTTCCTTACCAACAAGGGTTGCAGTATACCGAATTGTCTGATAGAATCTGCTAGTTCTAACAATCCATCCTCTTCGAATTTCTTACGCGGTTGTTCTCTGTTAGGCTCTACTATATTTATCTTCATCATCTGTTTGCCTGAATTAGTTTCTGATTCAGGTTCACTCTTTGGCTGTGATTCTGATTCTACAGTTTTTGTCCCCCTATTATCCGGTATGAGACTATCAAGTCCTTTTCCCAGTCCTTTCTTTTTTACCGCCATTATATCCTCCCCTTATTATTCCTTTTCTATCACTTCTTCAGCAAGTTTCATATAACTCTCAGCTCCTGCCGATCTCGGATCATATTGATTGATTGGAGTTCCATAACTTGGTGCTTCTGCAAGACGAATATTTCTTGGAATAATGGTCTTGTATATATTCTGTTGCAGATTATCTTTTACATTTTCCACTACCTGCAACGACAGATTGGTTCTTGCATCGTACATCGTGAATACAACACCTTCTATATTCAATGCCGGATTCAGCCTGTCCCTGACCAGTTCCACTGTACGTATCAACTGGCTCAAACCTTCCAATGCATAATACTCACACTGAATCGGAACCAGCACAGAATCTGCGGTAGTCATTGCATTTATAGTAAGCAGACTCAATGATGGAGGACAATCAATAATCACAAAATCATAATTATCCCTGACCTTCTGAATAGAATTCTTTACTATAAATTCCTTATTTTCTTCATCAATCAACTCAATTTCAACCGCTGACAAATCTACATTTGAAGGCAGTATATCAAGATTCTCTATTGTTCCCTTATTAATTACATCTTCTACATCTATCTCGCCTAAGATCATGTCATATATTGTCTTATCTATAGATCCCTTGTCTAATCCGAGCCCACTCGACATATTCCCCTGTGGATCCATATCTATAGCCAAGACCTTTTGACCTTTTTCAGCAAGACAGGCCGACAAATTAATCGCAGTTGTAGTCTTGCCAACTCCGCCTTTTTGATTGGCAATCGCTATTATTCTTCCCATCTCTTATCACCTCTCTTATTCATTAATTTAGTATATCACTTTTCATTCTACTAATCTAGCAAATGTTATATTTAAAATATTTTTTGGACAAAAGGATTTGGTTGATTTTGTACCTCAGCTTGCAGTCTTTGCGGTCGCGGCTTTTAGACTGCTTCCTTCTGT
>CAJTRO010000053.1:0-22464 GCA_910579015.1 uncultured Dorea sp.
TTTCTACCTTGATGTCCTCTACCAATACCATCGGATTCTTCCGGATCCTGTCCCGATCACGGAGCCAGGCAAAAAATCCGCTGTACACTGCCCGGACATTTTTCAATGTCTGATTGCTTATCTGGCGGATTGCTTTGTAGGCCCTCATATAATTCGATATATCTCCATCGGAGATATCCACTACAGCCTTATTAACATAAGACAAGAGCCGTTGCAACTCGTACCGATACCGTTCGACCGTATTGGGAGATTTTCCTTCCAGCGCTTTCGACATAAGGAAATCTTCCAAATCAACGGACCAACTGTTATTAGACACTCTCAGTTCCTGCTTCTCCTGGATAATCTCGCATCCCACAAATACCATACGCAACACGTTCTGTAACTCCTTCAGATGCTTTTCACATAATAGTTCCTGCATCCGTTTCAATACATCCATTATCTTTTGTTCCATTCTGCTACACTCCTTTTTGCTTTATTGTAACAGTCATATCGCTTTCCTGTATATCCTCAGATTCGTAATGCGTTAAATGGCAAATTGGGAAAAATTCAATATGGTACAGGAAGGGTTGCTAATTTAGCAACGAAGAAAAATGGAACTATCGCAATTACTTTTCCTAAATCTTATACCAATCTCCCTACGGTAGTGGCATCTTTAAATCACAGTTTTGTAGATACATGTCAAGTATCTGTATATGATATTTCCAAAACAGGATGCACCCTTGCGGTATACAACGGATCAGCTGTTGCAAACACATATGATATAACATGGATAGCAATTGGAACTTAGTTTAATTTATAATATACAGAATTGCATGTTGACTACAGTACAGCGTAGAATTTGGCCGCACAATTACCATTCTGCTTTTTGAACACCTGACCTTTTCGGACTGGAAAATTTATTATGATTGATTGGTCATTGCTGTTTTTTGCCACGCAGACATTATCAAGGAACAACTGTGCATTATATAAATCATTTCCTGTGGCGTAAATTTCTGCGATACACCAACAATCCTGTGTCGCTGTCCAAGACACTGTACCAGATTTATCTGTATTGAGTATGGAGTGAATTGCACTTGAAAGATTCATAAAATGCAACGTTTTGCCATTTAATGCAGTAATCTTGTCATCCAACACCTTTCCCTGCGTTGCATCCAGCGGATTCCCCGCCACCGTTGCCAAAAGATTATTCACCAGTGAAGCCCACACCGCCGTACCGGCGGCACTCCATTTCAAGAACTGCCCCGCAGCTCCTCCTGCTGGAATATGCTTGTTTCCCGCAGTGGTTGGATGCGTGTAAACAGTATTATTGTCTGGCGGCACCTGCCATGTACCGTCTGATCTCAGATATCTGTTTGCCGCACCCGCTGCCGGAGCCGGAGCTAGTCCTGCCACACCCGCTGCTGATGTCGTCGCTCCCTTCATATTGCCGTAAGTTGTATTCGTATCAGGCGGAGCGTCTGCCGTGGTATACACCCTATACCAGCTCCCCCAGGCATTATTATAATAATTCCGCATATATCTCTTAGGGGATGTAGTCATATACTCTATAATTTCCTGATACGTTCCTGCATGTCTGCCCACGATCATAAAAAATGCATTCTTGGTAGGGCAGTTTGTGAACGTCGCCACTGTTGCATTCGCCGGACAATAATAAAATCCCGGTGTTGTATAGCTGTTCAGATTCGCATTGGCAGGTATATTATTAGCGTTTACATAGTTTGTATAGCTTGATGTACCGCCATTCGCAGGTAGTGACGTTGGGTTTACCTGCGCGCCCGCAGCGATCCCGTTTAATTTCACTTTATCCGCTGCCGACATCAACCCTGCCGCTGATGTTGTCGCCGCGCCGTAAGTAGTATTGCTGTCCGTAAGCTCGATTGTGGTGTTTCCGGACTGATTCATTGTAAAACTGCCCTTGCTTGCCCCTGCCTGCTTTATCGTCACTGTCCCGTTTCCCGCGCTTGGTATAGCAACGGATTTTGCAACACTGCCGTCATAACTCCCTGTCACAGCTCCCGTAAAGGTGAGGGCGTTAGGGTTTTTTAGAGATTGTGGTTGGTTTGACAAATCTGTATAACTGCCAGTGAAAGCAACCGTCTTTAAATCTGCGAACCATTTCGATATTTTCCCTAATGCAATACCAATCTTTTCTTTGGTCGTAAGGTTTTCTCTTACTGCCGCCTGCGTGAAAGCCGGTGCAATATTCCCTGGGCTGATTGCCCTAAGTTCATATCCATTCCATGCTGCCAGCCAATTTGATGCATCCAGTCCTGCTTTCGAATATGCGGCAGTAATATCTTTTCCATCTCCACTGTCTTTCAATGTGGCCGCATTCGCAACCCTCTTATCTGCGTCGGCTGTATCCTCTGCATTTGCAAGCCCCATATTGGCTTTCGTAATATTTACATTCCCGAACCGATATTCGCTCTCAGCCTCCCCTTTCACACCAGTCACCTGCACGCCAACCATGACATCCCACTGGCCCTCCTTCGACCAGTAAACATTCGCCCCGGCACGGTAGAAGACACCCGGGCCTTCTGCGAAACGGGTATCTGTCGTGAAATCATCAGAGATATTATACATATATCCGACTTTCGGTTCTTCCGGAAGTTCAGCAAATGTGATTGTCCCGGCCGGTATCAGAGATCCTGCCGTGGCTGCTGAAACAATCTTCTGGGCCTGATCAAGAAGTTTCTGGGCTTCTTCAGTCAACCGTTGCGCAAGCTCAGAGTAAAACCTGGAGTTATCCGTTTCATCACTCGGTCTGACAACATTCCCAGTACCTACGGCATAACTTCTGGACATCTTGGAATACTCTTCTGCATCCTCGGCGCTGGCCGAAGCCTCGCCTGCCTTAACTGTCGCTGCGTCCTCACTTTCCTTTGCCGCCACAGCGGATATCGCCGCCTTCTCTGCCTCTGCCTTCGCAGTATCCGCACTGCCCTTTGCCTCATCTGCCTGCACTGCCGCCTTCCCAGCTTCAGTTCTTGCTGTGTCGGCGCTTGCAGCTGCATCCCCAGCGCTCCCTGCCGATGCCACTGCCGAATCTGCAGCATTCTTCTCAGATCTTTTTGAAGCGTTCTCGCTGGCCTTAGAATTAGTCTCTGAAATCTTTGCCGCCACCGCAGAATCCGCGGATTCTGCCGCCTTTGTGGACGCCGTATTCTTATACCCTTCCGCACTTGACGCACTACGCTGTGCCGCATTTGCTGAATTGGCCGCCTCTGTTGCTTTTGATAACGCCGTGTTCTTATATCCCTCCGTGTCGGCCTTAAGTCCTTCCATATACTCTTTGATCTCATCAAAGCTCTGTGCATACTCTATGCGGATATCTTCCGTGGCCTCAGCAATCTGCGCTCGGAAGTCTTCATAAGTCCCCATCCGCTTCACAACGCCCGCCTGAAAGCACATCCAGACGATCTGGTTCTCCGTCTCCGGATCCGTGGATACCGCCCATTCGCCGGGCAGCATTTTACGGGGATCGAAGTCTCTTTTTAACCCCTGTCTCATACGTAACGCCATGACTACTCGCCTCCTTTCAGCAAAAGTGCTTCTAAGCGATCTATACGCTCAGTTAGTGTATCTATGGTTTCTTTCTGGGTTTTTATCATCTGGAACATGGCCGGAATCATAATTCTCTCATTCCATGTTTCTGCCTCCCCATCTTCATTGTGATCCACTGCTCCCGGGAAATGAGATTCTACATCCTCCGCTATAAACATTGGATAAAAAACTCCGACGCGTTCATCTTTTTCATCCAGATAACCATCCTTATACTTTGCAAGGACTGGCTCTATGCGATACAAGTCTTCAATGTCTTTTTCTGACATTCTCCTGTCTATCTCTTTGTAACGGATAGAAGAAGAACTTGAAACGTAGAATGTATTTGATAGCCATATCACTGTTCTGGAACTGCTCATTGTTCCCAAGTTCGAAACCTTAAGATCACCACCCTCTATTTCCACTCTGGAATCAAAATACACCCAACTGTAAAAATGGCAGGATGCATCCGCAAACAGATTGTCACAGTAAATACTCCGACAGCCCAAATTTGAAAACCAGAAGTTACTATAAGCATGTCCTGCATATTCAAACGTTTTCCCTATCGAAGCATAATCATAGGATCCCTCTCCGGTTGGCTCAATCCCTGGAATCGTGACTTTCCCAATAAATTTAGTGCCGTCGCTTCTGCTTATGCTTATAGATTGTTCAATTTTCCCGTCCTCGTTATATAATCCCAGGGTTATAAAATCATCTTTCATGTGGATTCTTGCGTAATTATAGTTATAATTCCCTTGCCCGGGATAGTATTGGGCAACGATATCCAGACCACTCCGCGAAAAAATCATATTTTCAAAAGACGTTGGGGTTTGATAACTTCCCGCCGAACCGCCATAAAAAGAATTTTTAGCAATTAGGCATAAATCCCCATATCCGCTCACCACTGATGTATCAGTATCTTTATTAAAATTTCCCCCAAAGATGCGAAATCCTACGCTGGCGTAATCCTTCCCGTTTATCGTGTATAAGATATCATTTATATACGCCTTTAACCCCCACGGTGCTGTTTCTCCAGACGATGCAGTATATTTCCTCACAACCTTTTCAATTTCAAAACTTCCTATTCCATTAATCCCATCTTTATCAATTTTTCCTATTTCGTTTCCGTCAGCGTCTAAAATCTCCACATAACCATCGCCGTTATTCCTGCCGCCAAGAGTAAGCACACCGCCCTTCGCCGCACTAAATGATATGTATAATTTCCCATTTTGCAAATATATACCTTTATCCGCACCGTCATTCGTCAGTTTATTCAGGATGTCCATCTGCGTCTGTGCACCAACTGCATCACCAGCGATCTTCCTGGCTTCATCCTCATTTATATATCCATCTGCATCCTCCCAGTCAGACGCCGTATAACCCCCGCTGCTCCGTGCATTCTTACACCGCAATATTCCCCCAGCTTTTCCCTGTGTCCACAGATCCCCCTTGTCATAAGGCGGAACCGGAGTTGTCAGGAAGATCCTGCGCTTAGAATCTGCTGTATCCTGCGCCCTGGATGCCTCTTGCAAAGCCTTAGTAATGTCAGAATCGGTAATCAACTGCCATTTCCACGTTGAACCATCTTTGAAAAATCGGTAAGAATATCCTTTCGATTTCCAGTAAAATAAATCGCCCTCATGTCTTACTCGGTCTGCTTCCGTCTTCCAGCCGGAAGCCGGTATATTAGACAATGTCGGCTGATAGTCGTAATACCAAGTCTCAATCTGGCCATCAATCTGACTTTGCAGACTTGCAATCTTCGGATCATATATTGCGCCGACAAAATCCTCCAGCTCTCTGCTCGCATTCTCCTGCGCCTTATCCGCTTTTTCCTGCGCAATCGCATCAATTGTCTTCCCTGACAAGGAAAATGTATTCGCAACGATATTCACCCGCCCGGTATTGGCATCCACCTCAAACGTAATGTTCCCGTCATTATCCTTCGCCACAAGCCCTCTCGTGTTGATCCACTCCGCCAGGATCCCGATCACCGACAGCACGTTATAGATTGCATTCCCGTTCGCATCCGTTCCCGCATTCCAGGTCTTTCCTCCATCTGTAGAGATCCCGAATGCATCGATTGTCTGTTTCCATATGGTTTTCGAGTCTGCCAGCTGGGGCTTGTCATGCTGATACTTGATCACACTCCCGTCTTCCTGTGTTTCGTAAGTCTCATACAAGCCCATGCTTCTAGCCATCAGGGATGCAAAATGTTTTGCCGCTATATCATAAGCAGACAACTGATTTTCTGTCTGGTCCTTCGTCATTGCCATCAGCTTTGTCACCGCACCGTACCGCGTATAATTCTTCTCTGTCGGAGTTTCTGCCCCGCATTCAATCTTCTGTGTTCCGGAAAGACTGAATGTAGTATTTGTTATCACAGACCAGTAAGACCTCTGCTTTCGATCTGTGATAACGAACAGATCTCCTGCCTCCATGCACGGATCTGACTGGGTGGTTATCTTTAACGGACGAAAGGTATTGCCCACCACCTTCCGCCCTACATGGTCCAATACCTCCTGCACAGTATCCCTCTGAATCAGGGGATTGTCTGACAGCTCCAACACATACCCCTCTTCCCCGTACATGACCAGTTCTTTCTTATCGTCAGATCCTCCTTTGACCGATATCGAGATGCCTGTGATTGTGACGTCATTGATATTGATGCTCTGGGATTTCAGCATGTAGATATGATGATATCCGCCCATATCCGCAAATGCACCGCCATAGGCAGCATCACCGGCATTCCACGGGGCAAACCTCCCGCCGTGCAGGCTGCCGCCGGTTGCATACGGCGTGTCCCCGTCAAATACACCTCCGTGATACCCGTCATTTTTCAGCCTTTCCAGCAGTTCAAAATCATACCATCCAAAATCAAGCTGCCCCAGGTTATTGATAAAGGCATAACACCCCATGATCTGCGCACAGTAAGACACCATATCCCGGAAAGTCATTGTGTCGCTTTCCGGACGGGTGTTGACCACGTAACTCCCCATCTGGATGGATCTGGCGTTCAGTGTCATCTGGCAGGATGTACAAGCATCCATCAGGATCTGGCTGACCGCAGCCGGATAATTCAGCGTGCTCTGGCTGTACGGTCTGTCAAAAAACAACATCCCGTCATACGCTTTTATATCTATCGTCAAATCCTTCGCTTTCGCCTCTACAATCCGGAACTCTCCCTTGCGCAGGTCTTCCCATGAGCCATCCATAAGGCAGAGTCCGACCTTTGCAGAAATATCAGCCTCTTCGAAATCAACCTCGTCAAATCTGCCGTCCATGTTATTCAGTGACGCCTTATATTCCTTGACAATAGCCGCCCCGATCTCAAACTTGCCGTTGGCACTGGCCGCCTCATTGATGCTGTACGCTGTCACGTCCTCCATGGAGAGGGATACCTCCTCCCCATTTTTCAGGATAATCCTGTCCTTTAACCGGAACCGCCTGTTCTTCTCAATTGCCAGACGATAGTCCATCGTTGTATTGATCATTTCCGTCACCTCTGTATGATATCTACCGATACACTCTTATAATAAAAGATCCCGTCGCCGATCCAGCCAAGCTGCTCCTTCGATAATGTCCCGCGGTACGATTCTATCGTGATCTCCATGCCGTCGTCACGGAAAGTAAAAGGGATGAAGCCCGCTGTCAGAGTCCGCTTGATCAGGACCACCTCCGCCTCCGGCAGGATCCCCCATTTGATGCTCACATTCTTCTTCTCAGCCACCACATCACCGATCATCAGCCCGGACAAGGTCCGTCCGGTATCCGACGTCCAGATGATCTCATCATTGACAGATACAGATACCGGATCCGGCAGATCGGTGCCTCCTGATTTTAAAATACTCATATCCCACGCCTCCCGCTATTTCAATGTCACGTCATTGTACCGTATATCTATGGACTGCTGCGCCATTCCCTGCATCCGCGCCACCTCTTCGTTATCCAGGTAGAATCCCATGCCCGTAAGAGCCGCTATTACCCTTGATACGGCCTGGTTAACGATGGATTCTAGTTCCTCCCTGGTCACTCCTTGGGATCCTGACACAGCCCGGACCGCAGCATCCACCATTTCCTGCATCTTATTCTCCGGCGCTACAACTTCGCCGTAATGACGGTTATCCCCGATCATTGCAAGGCGCGGCGTATTCGCTTTCACAAATCCTCCGTCAGCAAGATAGGGGATATTCCTGGGCGTCCACGTCGAGAGATTGAATCCCAGCGAAGTGATCCCTGTCAGATCCGTCACCCACTGCGGCGCGTCGATCCGGATGCTGTTCAGCATACGTGCAATACTGTTCACTCCGCTTGCAACCGCGTTGATCATCCCGTTCATGCATCGGATCACCTGGTTTACGGGTGCACGGACAATCTCCCCCAGAGAACCGAACACAGAGGAAAATTTCCTGCTAATCCCTTCTAACGCTTCATTTACAACCCGCTTGATCGTGCCGACCGGATCGTTAATGAATCCCTTCAGTGCATCCCAGGTTGACTTTGTTATATTTTTCAGAGTGTCCCATATTCCGGAGATAAAGGTCTTCACCCATTTAAATTTGACGTCTATCTCATTCTTTATCTTGTCTATGATGGTTTTGATCGTATTGAAGACCAGATCCCAGGCAGCCTTTGCAACTCCGACAACCGCATCCAGAATACCTCCGAATATCTCCTTGATCCCTTCCCAGGCACGCTCCCAGTCTCCAGTAAATATGCCTGCAACAAAGTCTATCACTCCGCTCAGGACTTTCAGAAAGCCTTGCAGTATTGATGCGATCACTCCAAATATGAATTCAAACTTTGTCCACAACCATTGCAGCTTAGAGGCGAACTGTGCAATAAATTTCTCTGCGAACCACGCCACGAACGGAGACAGGAAATCCCACAGGACAGCCGCCGCCTCAACCGCCTTCGCGGCGAAATCAAGAAATGCGTCAATCAAAGGCTGCACATACACTTCGGCCAGCATGGCGAACCGTTCCGCGATCCAGTCGAATACCGGCACAAGATAGGTGTTGTATGCATCCAGGATTCCCGCCAATATCGTGGTAAAACCGCTTGCAATCTTCTCAAATGCCGGCCTGAGATGTTCATCATATGCCAGGCTGATACTCTCAAATGTGTTCCTGACCAGTTCATGGATCACTGTCAGGACCTCTCCCAGGGGCGCCAGCGTCCCCTCTAATGCCTGCTTGATCCTGTCCTTATTCTCTATGATCGGCTGCGTGATACTGTCTATGACGTCACGTCCAAGCTTCAGCGATAGATCCATAAGGCCCAGGAATGCATCCGAAAAAATCCCGATAAGAGCTGCTGTACATGCCTTCGCATCATCCCCGGAAAATACTGAGAATATATCCGCAAAGACAACCGTAAAACTGCCTATGATCCCGGCTGTCTCTGCTGATACATCGAACATGGACACCAGACGATCCTTGATATACTCCGAACTGCTGCTTAGATAGAGATCAATCCCTCCTACCAGGTTGTCGGCAATTGTAAGCCCTATACTCGCCATGGAACCTGCTGCCTTGCCCGCATTCAGCGCAATGGAATCAAACAACCGGTTCGCGGAGGATACTACAGCCGGATCCGTGAAGATATCCTTCAGTGATCCGGCGATACCTTTTATGTGCTCCTGGATAGACCGGATGCGCTTCTCGCTGTCCCCGAACCCGATCACGAATCCTTTCTTGAACAGGCCCGCCAGCTCCTTACAGCGGTCGATCAGTCTCTGGAACTTTTCACTTAATGGATCCAGGACATTCTCACCCTCTGCAAGACTGCCAAAATCCACGGCACTGCCAAGACCGCCTCCCGTGCTTCCCCCGTTTCCGGAATCTTCTGAACCGGATTCTGCCGAAGGCTCCTGCATCTTATTGATCTTGTCGAAACCCATTAACGCCCGCATTTCCTTTGCGGTCTTCTTAACAGCACCTCCTGCCTTATCCGCAGAAGATGCCATACCGTCAGCGGCAGATGAAGCACTCTCAAAACCAGCGCCGGCATCTGAGACTGTATCGCCCATTCCAGAGATCTGTGTGTTTCCGCCGCCTTTATTTCCTGTGATCAGTTCTGTAAATGCCTTAAATGCATTTGCCAGAGCTGCCAATTTCCCCAAAAGCACATTCACTGTCTGAATAATTGGAGTAAACAGATTGATAAGCCCCTGGCCTATAGTGCCCTTAAGACTGTCAAATTGCAGTTTCAGGATCCTTACCTGGTTCGCCCAACTGTCCGAAGTCCTGGCAAAATCTCCCTGTGCTGCCGACAGCTTTTCCTGTACAAACTGATAACGCAGGGCCGTTTTCTCCATCTCCGACATGTCGGCAGTAACCTTACCGAAACCGTTTGCCATGGCATAGGCATCCAGGGCGCTTTGCGTCATCACAACGCCCAGGTCCTTCAAGGTCTCCGTCTCTCCGGTAAATACGGATTTCAGCTTCGTATAGGCTTCCTCCTGACTGGTATTGTAGAAAGAAGCCACATCCCCAGCCAGCCCCGTCAGTGTCGAGCTCATCTCATAAGCTTCTGCTTCAGTGAATCCGAATGACTTTGCCATGGCCCCGAAGGTCCCGGTGAACTGCTTGGCCATGGTCTCCGACAGCCCGAAAGACTGCGCCGCGCTTTTTGAAAATCGATCCACCTGCGCAGTCATATGCGGAAATGTCACATCCACAACGTTCTGCACTTCGGTAAGGTCAGAGCCCAGGTTCAGGCACTCTTTTCCAAAGTCTATGAGTTTTTTTACTCCAAAAGCTGCCGCTAATCCCGCTCCCGCCTTTTTTGCCAGATTCTGTATCCCGTTCATCTGGCTGTCAAAATCATTCCTGTTCACTACAAGATCAAGACCGATCTTTCCTACACTGTCTCCCACACATACCACCTGCCTCTGTCCTCAGGGACATCGGCACACGGCACTACTTGTCCTGGTTGATCCTTATCTCAAATACCTTCCCGCAGTGCCTTGCCCGGCACTTGATATAAACTCCCCTGCATACTGCATCCGGCACATACTGCACATTCTGCTCATGCCCGCAGTATCTGCACTTTACCTTCTTCTTTACTGCTTCAATCTCTCGCGCCTCCTTCCCCCTCCTGCCATCTCTATAAATGCATTCTTCAAGGTCTCAAGGAAATCCTCGGTCTCTTCCGGCTTCCTGGACTGCGCAGTCCTGCTCTGCCATTCGCTCCGGATCCTTCTCTGGTCCGGCGAGAAATGCTTCAGCACGTCATCATCCGTCTCTGACCGGATGGCCACGATCCTGCCAAGCGGAGTCTCTGGCGCGATTCCTTCCAGGAATGCCCGGAACTCATCCCACTTCATGCCGTCAAGATCCCTGGATAAACGAATCCCGTACTGTGACTGGAAGGAAGCTATGATCAGGTCAAAATCTTCCACCAGATCATAGTACGGGTTACTGCTCTCCCCCTGAATTCTCCCCCATGACCAGATTCATTGCTGCCGAAATAACGGCCATATAATCCTTAAACTGCAGCTTCAATCCGTCCAGCTTCTTTTGATCCTTCGCATTGAACAGCTTCTCAACGGAATCCAGGGAAGCTTCTACTTCTGATTTGCTCTTAAAATTCCCCATGATCTCCAGCACCGTCTTTGCATCGGCATTCACTTCCACCTCAATGTCTTTAACCCTCAATACCGGGTTCTCATCAAAGCTCAGTCTTTCCGTGATATCTACTACTTTTCCCATCTCTATTCTCCTTTCTGTAAGGATGTCTCCACTGCCTGTCCTGTTGCTTCCGGAAGCGTGATCTGAGGTTTCCCGTTGCTCATCACGTCAAATTCCAGCGGACCTGCATTTGTTGCGTCTGCCGCATTCAGCGCCGTAATGCTGTATACCGCCCTGTCCCAGAATACAACCATGCCGTCAGGGAATGTCCACCCAAAATATCCTTCCGCATTCCTTCCATTCATGAATGCCTTACCCGCCACATAGTCATTACCCGGATCCCCAAGGTTCCGCTTGCCCTTAATGGAGATCTTGATCCCTTTCGCGGTCATCAGCCGGTTTACCCAGCCCTCTTCACCGTAGGTGTACCATTCCTCCACGCCGTTATCGAACGACACTGAGAAACTCTCCATATCCTTGATATCTGTTGCAGTATCCTTGGCCTCTCCTGCCTGGAACATATTTTCATAACATGGAAATACCCCCGTTTTCCTGCCTGCATTTTCTCCCGCCATGCTTATTCTCCTTTCCCATAAATAACAGCCGCCTCAATGACCATCTCGTAGATGCCGGAATCATCCGTGCCCACATCCTGGATATCACTGAGCGGCTGTATAAACTTAATCTTCGTGTTATTAATGCTTGCTTCCCTTGTGTCCCGGACAGCCGAAAACAACTCCCGTGCGGCTCTCTCTGTGTCCCTTGGGGATCTGTTCCAGTGGACCAGAAAAGTCACATACATAGTCCCGTAAGATTCCAACGCCGGACCTCCGATCGCTGTCTTGTATGCGTGGCTGTGCCTGCTGTGGTAAACGCCCACAGACCTCTCCTTCTTCGCATCCAGCTTTCCCATGTATACATGGTCGGCAAGTTTCAATGAATCCATATAATCCCTTACATCCGATAACATCATAAATCCGCCAGCCTCCTGTATATGTTCTTGAATGCGTCCCCGCAGAATTCTTTATAAACCCCGTCAATCCAAGGATCATACCACTTTCCCTGTGCAAATGCATTCTCGTATTTTTGGAAATCATATTCCGGGTGATAGTAAAGCCTCCTTGCATAGGGTGTGCTGGATATGATGGATACCCTCCCGCTTGCGCTGTCCGATGTATCCACAAATGTAGACTCATTTTGCAGCGTTCCGGTGTCTCTGGGCATAACCTCCGCCTGCACAACTTCCGTATGCAGTGCTTCTGCCGTCTCTTCCAGAGCGGTAATCTGTGCCTCCGTAAGTTCCCGGATCCTGGACCAGTTCAGATTAATAACAGAATCCATCCTGATCATACCAGCAATACCTCCGTATAGTTAACGCTCCCGTCCGGGTTTCTGGCCTTCTTTCCCTGAAGGATCCGGCGCTTTACTCCCATGACTTCGGCTGTCCCTCCCGAAATCACTGACAGATCCGAACAGATATCTCCCGGAAATAATGCCGTTCCTGTGATCTCTGCCAGTTTCTTCTCCGCAGTCAGCACTGTCTTCGCCTTATCCTGATAATTGCATCTCCCGGAATACACTACCGGTTTCAAAGGCTCTCCATACTCATTAAGCCCTTCCCGGTCAAATTCCAGGCTGATATCCGTCTTACACCACTGTTCTAATACCAGACACGGCCATGACATCCCGATCACCTCGCTAATCTACAGCATAAGCCCGTCTGGCTCAGCTGCTCATACACATCCCTGCGCATCGGGATCCCTTTCTGCGTAGTCACATTCCAGGAATCCCCGAACTGCATGGACACCCCGTTGATACTATAACCTTGCAGGATCATATCGAAGATATCTTTATTCTGATACTCGAATTCCGCCTGCCGGGCACATACTTCCCGGATGATCTCCTGCTGGAACGGCGTCAGAGAAGAAATACCCCGGCCTGCGATCCGGTTATAGGTCAGGGTATCAATGTGCCTGGACGCCTGTTTCAGGTATTTAGAGATCTTATCTTCCGGAAGCACGCTTCCCTCAAACACATCCCGGTAATATGCTTCATCCGCATAAGGTTCATAAACCATCTTATTCACCCTCTTTTGGAACATGCTCTTTAATCTTCTTTACAATCCCGGATACAGAAGAGGATTTTCCAAGATCAATCCCGTGCTCATGCGCAAAGCACCTCAGGATATCGATCACCTCTTCATCATCTGTGGTTCCGCGGTTCTCCTTCAGCTCTTCCAGTTCTTTCTTCACAGCTTCATACTCCCCATACGGTACCGTCTTTCCCCGGCCATAGCTAATAATCCCGCCTGCATCGTCTATGATGTCGTAACCTGCATCCTGATAGAATTTCCTCTGTGATTCATCAATCGAATACTCCTTGTTTCCTTTCACTGCTTTCATTCTGCCGCACCTCCTATCCTTCCTATGCCTTCTTCTCAACATTCATGGCGCATCCTTCTACCTTCTTCTCCAGCATGAAGAGATCGCCGAAGCTCCTGTTCTGGAACAGGTAACCGTCTGCCGTCCGTGAATCCGTCCCCGGGGTAAACAGCTTGATATAACTGTACTTATCCCTGCACACAAGGCAGGTCGGATGCAGCAGGATCCAGTTGATCTGCAAGGCATCCTCCGATGCCGTACAGCCGTCTGTAAAGTCATATTTCGTCTTCATCCTGGCTGCCGGAACCATCTTAATCGTCACATCATCCAGGCTGTGCACCTTACGATTGATCGAAGAAGGTGTATTCACGGATATTACCCTCTGAAGTCCTTCCGCCTCTTTCACAATCTTATTCATGGCAGGCGTGACATACAGAACCCTTCCCTCTTCCGGGACACTGGCTTCATCCATGACCGCCATCTCTTCATCGAATGCTTCAAGGAAATTCGAGGCCGTGATCACATCTGTATTGATCCTTCCGGAATAAGCCGTCAGCTCCGCATGAAGCTTACTGAACCGGTAAGAATCTTTTTCCGGGATTGCCTGCTCTGTCTCAAACGTGTTCTGGATATTCGCAACGGACAAGGTAAGGTTCGTCTCGTCAATGTCCATAGGATCGATCCAGAACTCAATATCCCGGTCGTGGGACAATTTCTTCGGCTCCCAGTCGTTAGACAGAGTACCAGTATTGAATCCCGGCGTCCGGGTATGGTCTTTATAACCAGATACGCTCATCCTCGGAAGCTTGATCGTCTGTGCGTTGATGAATTTCACCTCCGGATGGCTCTGAGTCAGCGCATCCGAACACGATTCCTTGCTGTATTTCTGCTGTAATAAACTGGTAAATGTGGTTGCGTATTCATATACTGCCATATGTTATCTCCTCTCTTTCTTATAATCCAAATGCCTTCTTAAGGGCATCCTCATTTGGGGTTGACTGCTGAGCACCTCCCGGCGCGCCGATCTGAAAACCGGACGCATTCTGCGCCTGCGGCTTCAATGCCGGTACGTCTTCCAGAACCTTATTCAGGGCGTTCTTTACCGCCTCGTCATTGATCTTGCCGTCCTGCCCCATTGCCTGGCTTAAATCTGCCATCTTAAGGACGTAGGGAATGGTCTTCGCATCAATGCCCAGGGACACCGCTGTCAGGGTTGCCGCATTCTGGATCTTTGCCTCCTGTGCCTCCGTCTGAGCCTGGGTGAGCTGGCTCTGGATTGCGGCTGCGTCCGGCTGGTTCTTCGCCTTCTCCGCCTTGAAGGCTGCCATGGCCTGCTCGGCCTCCTGCTGGCTTAATCCCTGTTGCTTGAAATATGCCTTTAAAGCAGTATCCTCTTTCGCAGCCAGTGTGCCGTCAAGCATCTGCTGGATCTTCGCATAATCAATCTGTGCAGACTGCTGCCCTGCCGGGGGATTCTGCTGTCCCGCCTGCTGACTGCCCTGCTGGCCGTTCTGGCCCTGGGACTGGCCGGGCGGATCTGCCGCTCCCTGTCCGCCTGCCCCGCCTCCTGCCGGATCTGCAAAGAACTGGATGTCTAATGGCATCCTGCACCTGGCTCTTTTAAATCTTCTGTTCAACATGTTTCATTCTCCTTTCCATTTTCAGAGTGTCCCTCTTGTTACCTTCCATTTACTTCGGTGTCACCGGCCACGCACCTTTTAGGCCCTTGTCGTGTTTGGGGCATAAAAATACCACCGGCCATTTCTGACTGGTGGTATCAATACCATAATACTGTTTTTTCTTTTGGCTTCTTTCCTTCCAGATAATAATCTGCCGAAATATCATCTTTTGTCTTTTTTATGTTTTTTAAGATTACCATAATATTTCATTACCCTATTCAGTCTACAACTTCTGGAAGTTCCTTTCCCTGCCTGATCGCTTCCCTGATATCACGCACATATTCTTCATATTCATCAGCTCCGTACTCTAACTCCATGTACCCCCATGGATATCCCCCAAACATCTCCTTGTATTCTTTATTCAGCTGTTTAAGCTCTTCTGTATCTTTTCCATACCACATTATTTCATCACCGCCTTAATAATACGCTCAAACTCTCTTGTTGTTTCTGGTAAAAGCTCCATCAAAACACTTAATACCCTTTCATCTCCAGAATAATACATCCTTCCATATTGAGCCCATGCTTCTTTCTGTAAGTTTCCTGGAATTCTCCAATACTCCATAGAATGTCGATATCCTAAATTAACTTTTCCTCCTGTCAGTCCATGAATGATGTCAGATATCCCTCTATACTCTTGTTTTACAACGAATCCTTCTACAGATTCGTCAAACATATCTGGATATTTTGAGTATAACACATCTTGAATGAATTTTCCATCACTCATACTCTGCAACCTGGCATAATCCGATGATAATTCTTTTTTTAGCATCCCGCTCTTAGTTATTCCGTAAGTTCTGTCAATTTCATGAAATAATTCATGTGCGATTGTACTTTGATCTGCTTTTTCAACCAGATAAACTACTCCATCCTTCTGACTAAAGTAAGAACGTCGCTTCTTGGAAGCTTTGAATTGTACACGTTTGTATGACTGTTGTAAAAGTTGGTATATATCATCATCTTCTACATTAAGTAAGCTGCGATAAAATTCTTTTGATCGCTCTTTTATGGTATTATCCATCCCCTTTAATAACAGACTAAAATTCTTATCTGTAAGTTTTTTTAATACTTTCCTCCATTCTATGGCTTTTCCCCGATACCGTCTCTTATCCTCCTCATCTAAAGAATGCTTTACCAGTCTGTCATATTTGTCAACTTGTTGCTTTGCGTGCTGGATCTTTTGTTCATTCCGGTAATCCTCTGCTATCTGATCCAGCTCTTTCCTGGTGTATTTGCTATCAGGCGGAGTGCTGATCCCTTCAAAATACGTCGTATGGCTGTCCTTGCATCGTGGATGATAAAGTCCCGCGGAAATCGCACTGCTTATTAACGGATACTTTAGTCCAGTTACAGGCGATATCCCGTCTTTACTCCCGCCAGACCACACATCGTCGATCAGGATCTTCCCACAGAACGGCAGGCACTTCGGACACGGATTGCCCCTCTTATTCACAATAACAGTCGTGATGCCCCATTCCTGGCGTTTCAGCCCTTCCCCTTGCAGATATGCCCTTTTGCTTGCCGTGCGAAGAGCCATATCAGCATAATCCTGCAATGTATGCATGGCTCCGTTGGCATATACGACACATTTCAGCCCTGCCGACAGCATGTCTCTGGTTGCCATATCCACAGCCTTTTCATAGGTTCCGGCTCCCGTGTTGGCATATACCTGTGCGTTGAATATAGCTTTCCGGTACTGGTCATCCGCACGGCGGAGGATTGCAGTCTCTGCCTTCTCCATGTCATGCTCTACTGCACGGATCAGTGTCTCAAGCTTACGTTCGTTCAGCTTGAAGAACTCAGCCTGCATCGTATCCGGCATTCTCCTATAACCCAGGAAACCTGACTGGATCGCCTTCAGGATCTCTGTTTCCTGATCCATATATCCATGCTTACTCGCTTCACGGATAACCTCCCCGATCCGGCTGTTGATATCGGAGAACCGGCTTCCAAATTTCTTCTGGTTGGCTTTCTTGTATCTTTCCAGGGATTCTAACTGCATTGCCTGCCACATGGCCCATTGCTTATCCTCAGCAATCTCTTCTACATGATGCCGTTTCATATTCCGGAGCATGGACGCGATCAGTTCCTCCTCTATGGCGGCAAATGCATCCTCGATATCGTAGTCCCGCATCATGCACCGCCTTTTTGCCCCTTGTTGGAAAGTACGCGGAAGCCCTGTCTTTTGAACTGGCGCGACAGGGCTTTTAGCTGTGTCATACTCTTGCAGATATCATATCTAAGCTCCGCGTAATCGCCTTTTTCTATCGCATAAATCCCAAACGGCACCTTGTCACTGGCTATTTTTAGGAGCCCCTGATACTCTTTGCGCCCCATCCCGTACATCCGGTTTGCTACTTTGACTCGCATTACTCATTCCCTCCTCAATAAAGCTTTCTGCATTTTCTCTGGATATTCCCAAAGTTGCAGTAATAATGGAGATTGCCTCGCTTCTGGTCACGCTTCCTTCTTTCACCATCTTAATAACATTCATAAGAGAAGCTATTTGCGCACCATTCAATTTTACATTGCCTTCTTCGACACCTTCGTTTACTTCAAATTCACCAGCTGCCATATTAATGCCTGGTTCTTCCATCTCAGCTATACCCTGCTCTGCCTTTAACCTGGCAATCTCTTCCCGTTTCCAATTGTCATCCTTAGAATCCCCATACAATTCTTCCACAGAAGCCTCAATACTCATAATCCCGCCTTGCTTGCCTTTTGCCACAGTCTCTACCTGGCTTTCGAAAGAAGGATTCGCATACTCCCCGAATGGAAGATTAACCTCCACTTCTTCGATCGCCTGTCTATGAAGAATATGATAGGCATTGATACTGGTTGACACCAATTCAGGGATAGTCTCCTGCAAGGCTTCTATGATAGCATCACGTGTATATAATGTCGTTTTCTCCTTTTCCCTCTGCGCCTCCGCATTGTCCAGCTTCTTCACGTCAATCCCCAGTGTAGAAGGACTTAGTACCCCCTGTAGACAGAGATCCAATGCAGTTACATAACTTGCAAGATAACTTTCATGCGGTATATCTGGCTGCTCGGTCGTGACCTCGTTCTTCTGCCCTTCTCTCATGTCCCCGTCTGCCGCGAAATACCGGTTGTCAAACGGATTCGGCTTGATGATCTGCCCGGTTTCCGGATCATGGGGAACGAGACATTCCGGTATGTACGTCTTAGCCCTTCCGGCTCTGAGCGCATCCATCCATTGACTCCATGCTTCATCCAGAGCGTCGAAGCTGTCTGTCTTCCCGTCGAAGATTGATCCTCCGCGTCCTTCGAACTTAGTATTCTCATAGATCTGCATCGGAACTGCCAGGATCACATTCTTATCAAATGTAATATCATGGATTGCTTTCGTCGCATCCAGGGCGCTTAGTGCGACTTCCTCTTCACCGCGGTACAAATGATTCTTGATATATCCATGCCCATAATGCTCGTGAAGCGTGTACTTCTGCATCTCCAATGTATATTCTGTCTTGAAAACTACCTCTTTCAGCCGTCCCCGGTGCAGGACAATATCAATCTTCTCCCCCGGGTACCATTCCAGGATCGGATACTGGCTTACATCCGTATCTATTGTGACCTTATAGGCACCGTCACCGATAAACAGCACTTCTTTCAGAGATTTTTCAAATTTCTTGCGGAATTTATTATCCTTTTCTATTTCCTCCCATAACTGCCTCTGTCTGTCATCCCCGAACTCAAAGTCGTTCATATCGGAAATGATGATGCTGTTCAGGGTTCTGACCATAAGCCCCGGCAGGCCGGTATGGATCTTGCGCATCTCCATCCCCCGGCTGCATCGGCTTGCCCAGAACTTTGTCTTGTCGGCATATTCCGGATTCTGCTGGTACATCTGCTCAAGCTCATTGCCGTCCCCGCGGTACCAGATACGGTTCCTTATTGCGGTCAGTTCGAAGTCCATCACCTCATTGATCTGGATGCTGTAAGGGTTTGAGGGCGTAATCTGCAACCAGCTCCGGATCCCTTTTCTAATATTGTCGTTCATTTTATCCAACCACCTCATTTCATATCCTCCATTTCAAATCCAATCATATTCCGATAGGGTATCCACGAATATTGATTCGCGTTAATCGTATGGTCGTTCCGGTCCTCCGGCTCATCCTTCTCATCGTCCCAACTGTAACGGTCCAATTCAGATAAATGCTCGATACAAGTATCTACAACCAGGTAACACCCCTGCTGGATCCAACCGAGTTGCAGCTTGATCCTGTCTAAGATCTCCACCCTTTTGTATGCGTCTATGAAATTATACAAACAGCCATGAAGCCTCTTATACTTCCTCAATTCTGTTATCGTTGCCTGATCAGCAGAATCTATGAACACATCTTTTGCGAACCCCCATTCCTTTCTGCATCTTTCCAGAAACTCCACAAATCTCACAGCCGTATCAGAAGGCGCAAGAGGCTGATCCAGATCAGCATTGCTGTACACCTTTTCTTCCAGAGTGATAAGTTTTCTATCTTCTGTGATCCCCTGAAAGATCATTGCTATGGTATCTGGTGACTTGGAAGAATAAGATGTATCCAATCCGGCAGAGAATTTTTTGAATCTCAGTTTCCCGTTCTCTATCTGTTTCTTCACCCATGTCTTTGTTACCGTGTGCTTCTTGCGGTCGAAATTAGGAAAGATCAGTCCGGTTGCTTTGCCCCTTAATCCCTGGATCTTATTCTTCCAGATCTTTGTGCCTTTTGGAGTGTTCCTGATGATCTTCTCCAGCTTCTCCTCCTCCAGCCCCAGGTTATGGACAAAAGAAAAGAACCAATGCACCCAGCCGGGCTTTGGCTCTTCTTTTAATTCATCCTTTATTTCCTGTGGTGTTTCCTCTTCCCACTTTGGCAGCGGTCTGCTGCAGTTGATATAATCCTTATACACTTCCAGACTCGGATCGTCCGGATTCAGTGTGGCCATCATGTAATCACAGCGCATAGACGCCTCACGGACAAAATCTATATCCGCCGTGTTGATCTCATCAATATACAGACAGCCATACTGACCGCCTAGCGCTTTCTTCCATTTCTTCTTGTTGCCGTAACCGAGCACATAGATCGTCTTATCACCATTCGATGTATGGAACTTAAGATGAGGGATCTTGTCATCCTTCGTCCCGCTCCCGTTATATTCCACAAGCACACCGAAATCATCCAGGATACCGAGATCCTTGTTGATAATGTTCTTCTCCGCAGTACCTGTATCATCCGCGGCTATGATATGCAGCTTCTTCGGTGACTCTGCAACCTTCAGCATGAACTTAAACAGGCCGACCGTTGTCTTTCCCGCTGCTGTAGTCCCCTCCAGGAACTCCACAGGGGCATCGCACCGAAGAAATGCTTTGTATTTCTCTGATAAAAGCAGTCTCTCTGTGCTCACTATCCATCACCACGCATCTGCTCGATCAGGTCATCCAGTTTGGACTTCTCAATGTCCAGGCTGCCTGATACGTTGGTATCCTGTTTCGTTGTGTATCCGTGCTTCGACATCCAGAGCCCTGCCAGCTGAGCCGGGATCACCTGTAGTTCAAACTTCTTACGGGCATCCACTTCGCACTCTTCCTTCATGCGCGTAACGATGTCAACAAACTTCTCATTTTCTGCATAATGCTGATAAAATGCAGAACGGGAGATTCCTGAGAATACACAGAATCCCTCAATCGTATACGTGATACTGCGCTTCAGCTCCCTGCTGACGAACTCAGAGTTTTTTGAGCTGAATTCATGGGTAAGGACAATCTGATTATCACACTCCGCCTTGTATACTTCCCATGCTTCTTCTAATGCCTTTGCTGTCTTAAATTTTCTCGGCCTTCCCATGAATCCACCACCTTTCAATTACATTCTATATTTTATTGTACAAGAAAAGAGCACTCCGCCGAAGCAAAGCGCCCTTTTCCGAGTATGGAGGAAACCAAGATGTACATCATACACTCAGTTCAGTTTATACTATAGCATTTTGAATCGGGACATGTGGGACATTCGGGACAAACTTAAATTTTTTCCATGAATCTTTGAAATTCCTTTTTCACACTCTCTCCCGTAGCTTTCCGCCCAAGCTTCGTTGCTGTCTGTTCCCAAGTCAACTCCTTGAATATCTTATACCTTATGATCCTCTGCATCCTGATCGGGATTGTCAGCATCCATTCCTCCACCCGTCTCTTGATCTTCTCCGCACTCTCCTTTCTCTGCTCCAGAAGCTTCTCTTCCATACGGAGGCTGCTGTCATCCAGATAAGTAAAGGCAGTACCCTGAACTTTAAAATGCTGCGCCTGATAAGGGAAGCTTGGATTGCTTCCCTTTACGTTCGTCTGGATGACCGTCTTCTTTTTCTTTTTTAACCGCCGGATATCCTCTTCCGTCTCTTTTACAAGCGCACACGCATCTATGTAATCATTCAGGATCTTTTTGTCCATGGCTTCTGCCCTCCCTTATTTCCTGAAAATAAACCTGATTCTCTTTGATCCTGGGAACATAGAACCTGTTCTCCTGATAGCTCTCCACCTTGCGCACCTTCCCGAGAAGCTGTCGCGCCGAGTCCAATGTCTTTTTGTTCTGGGGATCCCTGGCAAACTCCACAACCGGGGACGTGATCTCGTATATATCCTTATATACCCTGCGCTCTATCCTGTTCTGGTGGATTCTCCTGCCGATCCGGTCGATCTTCTCAGGATCATGTTCAAACTCAATCGCGTGCGTCAGATCCTGGTGCCGTTTGTCCTCCTCCCCTACTCCGCTGTAAGCCATAGAATTTAACTCCCTGCACTCGTCTATGAAGTCAAGGAAGCTCTTTATCTGCTCCGATATCTTTTTCTCCAATCCCGATCTCCCCTTTTACGTCACACTTCTTAGCCATATACCTTAACACATCACAGCACTCGTATGTTTTCCGGACGAATACCTTGGCTGCCCTGGCATCCGGCTTCGCTTCTGCCATGCCTGCCAGACGGCTCTTGCGGTCCAGACTGACAGTGTACTGGTTCCGGCGCCGTTTCCTCATACCTGAGATCCCCCGTGCCTTACAATATCAACTGCCCTGATCATATGGCACTTGTCGCAGGAAATATCTGTATCTCTGTATGGACAACAGTCAAAATCATAGTTGCCGTCTCTTAACTCTTCCAGATCCTCCACAACCTTGTCCAGATCATAGGCTGTCGGCTGTGCGTTAACCAATGCCTCCACATCTTTTGATGTCATACAACTGCGC
>CAJTRO010000053.1:22472-24939 GCA_910579015.1 uncultured Dorea sp.
GCTGTCGGCTGTGCGTTAACCAATGCCTCCACATCTTTTGATGTCATACAACTGCGCCGAATATCTTCTAACAGCTTCTCTGCGTTAATCAACCTCATTTTCCTTGTCTCCCTTCCGATTCATCGTTTTGCCTATTATCACGTCCCATCGTTCCAGGACATCCCTGATCACTCTGTTACTGTGTTCCTTGTCCTCTCCCTTGCCTCTTGGAATCACTTTTCTGCGCCTCCTTCTATTATGCAAATTTTAATTGCCCGCCACTATCATCTATCCTCATATTCGGCATCCGTTCTCCCACTCTCAGATAGCTGCAGTTCGACTCTGCCAGTTTCTTTGCCATGATTGGTACTACACTATTCCCGATCCGCGCCACCTGCTTACCGACAGGATATTTATTACCGTTATAATCCTGGTTAATAATATAATCCCGAGGAAAGCCCTGCATCAATTTCAGCTCTTCCGGCTTCAACATCCTCAGAAATATATCCGATATGATATATTTCTCTCCTTCTATTTCTAACAGAACATTTACCAGACCAAACCTGTCTTTCGTGGTAATTGTTCCCAATGGACTGTTCATAGACTGCCCGCCCCCAGATCCATAGTACTTAATTAAAAAAGCAGATATCAGACCAAAATGTCCCGGCGAAGTCGTAATTGTATGAAGCGGTTCCTCACAGCTTTGCCCAATCCCTGTTTTATAATATTTTGTGATGAATGTAGTAATAAGACCATATCTATTGCTGGTATCTATCATTTTAATTGGTTCTGTCAGG
Source organism: uncultured Dorea sp. (assembly GCA_910579015.1). Classification (GTDB taxonomy): domain Bacteria; phylum Bacillota; class Clostridia; order Lachnospirales; family Lachnospiraceae; genus Sporofaciens. The sequence goes on from CAJTRO010000053.1 coordinate 23,249, forward strand.
AGCTGTCCCCGTGAATCTCCGACCCGTGTCTCCCCATGGTACTGAATAATAAATGCCAATGCATCTCTATTCCTGACTATGTATGGATGTAAATTCTTCAAAATGTATTTATCAATTCCATTAGCTATTCTCGACTGCGTTGCATCTACAAGCGGTTTCTTTCTGTCGAAGATAGACTTTCCAAGATCTGACCAGTCGATATAATCTCCACACTTTTTCCATTCTAAAAGACCATTCATTCCCATTTTACTATGCGTCGGCTCTGGCCATACAATTTTCCGACCATCTCTTCGGAACACTGCATACCACCGTTTCCTCGTTGTAGGCGCTCCGTAATCTGCTGCCACAAGCTCCCGGCTATCAAACACATATCCAAGGGATTTCATAGCCATAACAAATTTCTTGTAGTCTTCTCCCTTCCGCTCTGGTATCGGATGCCCGTCAGTATCTAATGGCCCCCACTGCTGAATCTCTTCCACATTCTCCATGATTATCACATCGGGAAGGATCGCTTTCGCATGCTTATATACTGCCCACGGAAGGATACGAAGACCTTGCTTCCTGGGTTTTCCACCCTTGGCTTTACTATGGCTTGTACAATCCGGACTTGCCCACATAAGAGAGACACGTCGTCCTTTTACATATTTCTGAAGATCAACCTTGAAAATATCCTCCGTCAGGTGCAGTGTATCCGGATGATTTGTCTTGTGCATCAGGATAGCATCCGGATCATGGTTGATCGCTATATCCACCTGCCTGCCTAATGCCATTTCTATTCCTACACTTGCCCCGCCGCCACCGGCGAAGCAGTCTATTATCAGACCGCCCTTCATAGCAACACCCCGCTCCACAATCCTTTTCTCTTGCAGTGCTCTTCCCAAGTCTCATTGCGGTAACTGCCGCCATAAATATATCGGTTCTGAAATTCTAACTGCATCTTATTGGGGACAATCCCCATTCTTTCATTCCTCTCAGCCTGTGCATACAGATTAATCGCTTTATATTTCTTCAATGCCTCTACTCTTTCCGCAGCATCCCGGATATTTTCAGTTACCAGCAGATAGATAAAAATCCTGTAAGGTCTTACGCCATACTTCCCCAGTAACTCTATCGTGTTCCTGATCGGCTCTATCTGAGATTTCTGGTCGCATGAAAACCTTATGAACCGGATCCATCTAAGCCGAGACAGGATATCTGCTATTTCATCATCTACCAGACGGGCATCCATACCCTGATTAAGATCTATATGATATCCGCTCCCGATCAGGCTTATCAGCCGTTCTATCCCGTACTCACAAGCCAGAATGTTATTATCCATCAACACCAGTTTATTTGTATCAGTTCTCACAATCTCTTCCCAATTCCTGTAAGGTCTTATATTCCCCTCTTTCTTCGGGACTACGCACCATCTACAGTGATTAGGGCATCCTCGTGTAAGATATCCGATGGCATAATCACATTCTGGATAGATAGAGTAGTCTGGGAACATCCTGTCTATTTCTTTTGGCAGTTCCCTGTTCATTGGGATATCCCTGTACCCAGTACCGCCCCGGATTGTATCCTCTGGGAGGTATGGATCTGTAGGAGTAAAATCAAAAATCTTGCTGCTGTATACCTTGTCGTACCTTTTCAACGGATTCCACCACTCCACCTTATCTCCCTGCCCTTTATGCCATGCAGATATTTTCATC
>CAJTRO010000054.1 GCA_910579015.1 uncultured Dorea sp.
GTCCCACGCACCGCCTGAATTGGACATGAAGATCGCAAGCATTACGCCCGTTACCAGCGCGCCTGCCAGAAGTCCGCCAAGAGAAGCCGGTCCCAGCAGAAGTCCTACCGCCAGCGGAGATAACACCGCCATGATTCCAGGCACAAGCATCTCCTTAAGCGCCGCCGTGGTAGAGATCGCAACACAAGACTTGTAATCCGGTTTCTCCGTTCCCTTCATGATACCCGGCTTCTCGCGGAACTGCCGTCTTACTTCCTCGATCATCTTATACGCCGCCTTAGATACGGATTCCATCGTCATGGCAGAGAACAAAAACGGCAGCATTCCGCCGATAAACAGACCGATGATCACCCGGCTGTCAAGCAGGTCAATGTTCTTAAGCTGAACGGCCTCCGCATAAGATACGAACAGCGCCAGCGCCGTCAGGGCCGCAGAGCCGATGGCAAAGCCCTTGCCCATCGCCGCAGTCGTGTTGCCGACTGCATCCAGCTTGTCCGTAATCTTGCGGACACCGGAATCCAAGCCCGACATCTCCGCAATTCCTCCTGCATTGTCGGCGATCGGACCGTAAGCGTCTACCGCCACCGTGATCGCCGTCGTTGACAGCATACCTACCGCCGCCAGTGCGATTCCGTAGAGCCCGCAGAACTGATACGCCACAAAGATACCCACACAGATCAGAAGGATCGGGATACCCGTAGACTTCATGCCGACCGCAAGACCGCTGATGATGGTCGTCGCCGGTCCGGTCTCTGACTGCTCCGCAATCTCCTTGACCGATCTGTAGTCGCCGGATGTATAAACTTCCGTGATGATACCGATTAAAAGTCCCACGATCAGACCAGCAACAATAGCGATCGCCGCATTCATGCTGTTGAAAAGATACTGACTGAACGCAAACGCCGCGATAAGTACCAGTACGCTCGCCACATAGGAGCCCATCTTAAGCGCCTTGTGCGGATTCGCATTCTCATCACCCTTCACAAAGAAGGTTCCGAGGATGGAGGCAACCAGCCCCAGCCCGGCGATCATAAGCGGATAGACCGCCCCTTCGATCTGATAGTACACGATCCCGAGCGTCAGCGCCGAAATCAGCGCCCCCACATAAGACTCGAACAGGTCAGCGCCCATTCCGGCCACGTCGCCTACGTTATCGCCCACGTTGTCAGCGATAACGGCCGGATTACGCGGATCGTCCTCCGGAATCCCTGCTTCAACCTTACCCACGAGGTCAGCGCCTACATCTGCCGCCTTCGTATAGATACCGCCGCCCACACGCGCAAAAAGTGCGATGGAGGATGCTCCGAGGCTGAAGCCTGAGAGAACATCCACATTCCCCGTGATCAGGTAGATCGTGCTCACACCAAGAACACCAAGCCCGGCCACGCACATTCCCATAACGGCTCCGCCGGAGAAGGCGATGGAAAGAGCCCTGTTCATACCGCTCTCTTTCGCCGCGTTCGCAGTCCTTACGTTCGCCTTCGTTGCCACACTCATTCCGAAGTATCCTGCGAGTGTGGAGAATACTGCTCCCACTACAAAGCAGACCGCCGTTACCCAGTTACCAATCCCAAATCCGATCAGCAGGAACAATACCAGTACAAAGAAAACCAGTATCTTGTACTCCGCCGTCAGGAAGGCCTGGGCGCCTTCACTGATTGATGATGCGATCTCCCGCATCCTTTCGGTCCCTGCACCCTGCTTGTTCACCTTTGCGGCCAGAAAGCCGGCAAAAATGAGTGCGGCAATCCCCAAGACAGGAACCACGTTCAAAAACATTTCCATAAAAATAAACCTCCTATATAAAACTTGTTACTTTTATATTATCACAAAAAAAAATAATGTATATAGTTTTTTCAGATTTTCATCCCTTTTTAGCGACTTTGTTAAAACATTAACTTTTTTATATGTTAAATTTCTGTCATTCACAAAAATAAAACGTCTTGTTATTGCACACTACCTACAAACTATATGCTCGAAAAAAGAGAAGCCAATCTATCTTGACTTCTCCTCTGCAAGCAGCGACGCCCCAAGCGCCCCCGCATATCTGCCCCGTTCGGTCGGTTCCACCTTCTGCCCGATCTTCTCAGACAGTATCTTCGTAAAATACCGGCTGTGGCTTAACCCTCCTGTCAGGATAATCCTGCCGGACAGGTTCTTCCTCTGGCTTAGCTGCGCAACCTTTGCGGCAACGGAATCTACCACGCCCGCCGCGATATCTTCTCGTTTTCTGCCTTCTCCGATGTAATTGATCACCTCGGATTCCGCAAACACCGTACATAAGGAGCTGATCGGAAGCACCGTTCCCGCGTCCGCCATGTCAAACAGCTCATTAAGCGCGACGCCCAGCCGGTTTGCCATGATCTCAAGGAACTTCCCCGTTCCGGCGGAGCATTTATCATTCATAAGGAAATCCTGCACCATGCCGTTCTCCACCAGGATCACCTTCGTATCCTGACCACCCACGTCGATAATAGAGCAGTTGTCTCCCGCCATCTCTCTGCCGCCTCTCGCGTGGCAGGTGATCTCTGTGATCACATAATCTGCAAAATCCACCGCCACCCGGCCGTATCCTGTCGCCACTACCTTCGTATCGTCCGACAGAACGTCGATACCGTTCTCCAACAGCTTTTCCCTGATTGTCTGAGTTGTCTCCTTACTGCTCCAACCCGTCGGCAGAACAAATTCTATCTCCTTCTTTCCTCTTGCAGCCACCTTGGATGCAGTCGAACCAATATCAATCCCTACATAATCCATATCCCTTACCTCAACCTTAAAATTTAAAGACCTGTGTAAGATATACCGTAACACTTTTGATCTTTGGGGGCAATGGATTCCCGGCAGAAACACTATTGTTTTTTCTGATAAATATTATCGATTTATTGATATCATCTATCGATCACAGACGCCAGCATCTCAAACAGCTCATCTACATCAAACGGCTTCGCCAGATGTCCGTTCATCCCGGCGTCCAGTGCGGCCTGCTTATCTTCCTCGAATGCATTCGCCGTCATTGCAACGATCGGGACAGCCGCCAGACGTTCATCCTCCAAAGCGCGGATTGCCCTTGACGCCTCGTATCCGTCCATCACAGGCATCTGGATATCCATAAGTACAAGATCGTAATACCCCGGAACAGACGCGCGCACTTTCTCCACAGCAATAGAGCCGTCCTGCGCCTCCTCCGTCTTAAAACCGGATTCTTCCAGAACCTCCACCGCAATCTCCCGGTTCAATTCGTTGTCTTCCACCACAAGAATCCTTTTTCCCGTGAAATCCACAGACTCTGCTTCCGGTTCCGTCACCGGCTCCATAAATTCTATGTATTCCTGATGGCTCTGTTTTTCTTGCAGCCTAAGCTCCACTGTAACGATAAATTCCGTCCCCTTGCCCGGCTCCGTCACTACATCTATCGTCCCGTCCATCAGATCCACGATATTCTTAGTGATAGACATTCCAAGCCCCGTCCCCTGTATACCGCTTACCGTAGAGGTCCGCTCCCGCTCAAACGGCACGAATACCTTCCTTGCGAATTCCGGCGCCATGCCGATACCCGTATCCTTGATCCGGATGACATACGTGCCGCGGCCGTTCACGACACCCTTCTGGCTGATCCGGACAGATATCTCTCCGCCCTTCGGCGTAAACTTGACTGCATTTCCCAGAAAATTCAAAAACATCTGGTTCATCCGCAGCTTGTCACAATAGACATCTCCGTCCGTAACCTCCCCGGCATCAAAGACAAGATTCAGTTCCTTTTCCTCCGCCTGACCATAGATCATTCCGTACAATTCCTTAAGCATCTCGAACAGATTGCACTCGGCCTCCTCAAGATGTATCTTCCCGCTCTCGATACGGCTCATCTCCAGTACATCGTTGATCAGCGCCAGCAGGTGATTGCCCGAAGAGAGTATCTTCACCAGATAATCCCTCGTCTTCTCCGTATCCTCCACATTCTTGACTGCCAGGTTGGCAAACCCGATGATCGCATTCATCGGTGTACGGATATCATGGGACATATTAGAAAGGAAAGCGCTCTTTGCTTTACTTCCCTCCTCTGCCTGTATCTTCTCGAAATGAAGGCTGTCATTCTTCTTATGCATGGAGAGGTAGACCACGAACAGAACGCCTACCACCATCAGGACTAAAAGCAGCTGAATCCCGCTGTTCCTCGCCAGCGTTGTGCGGATGATATCTACATTTCCACTGACCAGACTGTAGTGGAGCGTCGTCGTGATGGACCAGTCTGTGCCCTGGATCGGCATATAATAGGTGAAATGCTGCAACCCCATGAGTTCATAGACCGCCATCCCTTCCCTTCCATGCTTCACGGCCTCCTGCCATTGCACGAAGGTCGTATCATCCTCAAAATACGCCTCCTCCTCCAATGCGGTAAACAGATTCGTATTCGGCGCCAGATGGGTGTGGGGCATCCGGATCACATAGCTTCCATCCGGTTTCACAACATTGCTGAAGGAATGCCCGTCATTCTTGTCCAGAGACATCTTGTCAATCACCGTCTCCGTATCTATCCCCACCGTCGCGGCCGCCAGCTGGCGTCCCTCTGTCTGATACCCTTCAAGCGGTATGCTTACCAGCACCAGATCGCCCTCTCCCATGCTCTTATTGAAGGACACATACGGCTCCGTAAAGCCACCCTCCGGAAACCTGTGCTCAAAAACGCCGGGATAGACAGAGCTCTCCGTATATATCGTCCCCTCCTCGTCAACCAGCGCAAAGAAATCAAAACCGTTGATCTCCTCCATATGGGCGATATATTTCTGCATGGCCTCCTGGGTTGAAACATCCGTCTCGCCAAGCAGATGAACTGCTGTCTTTAGCTGCTGCGTCTGATTATCGAGTGTATTCGTAAACTTTTTCGTCTGCTGTGCGGTAAGCTCCTCCAGATACAGCTTACTGACATTGTAAACCGACGCTTCCGTCGTAGTCTGGGAGCTCTTAAGCAGCCACCAGGTGGATAAGACCACCACGATAATCAAGATTCCAATTACCATCAGAAACCACAGACCTGCTCCCTTTTTTGTAACTGTTTGCTTTTTTTCCTCGAATCCGTATATCATAGCTGTCCAATCTTCCACTCCTTTCTTACCTGCGATGCACTTCAGAAGATTGCATATTCTGCGCGCCATATCTGATCTCCACCAGCACCAGTCCCTCCGGCGGAGCTGTCACGCCTGCCTCCGTGCGTTCCCTCGCTTCCAGGATCTCCTTCACCTTCTCCGGCGTATAGAAGCCGCGGCCTGCACGGATCAGTGTACCTGCTATGATACGCACCATATTATACAAGAATCCACTGCCCGTGATCCGAATCGTAATGTCCCGGCCTGACTGCCGGATCTCAAGCTCCTCCACCTTACGCACGGTGCTCTCCACGTTCGTCCTGACATTGCAGAAGCTGGCAAAATCATGCTCTCCGGTCAGATATGCCGCCCCCTGCCTCATCTGCTCCACATCCAGCGGAAATGACACGAAGGTACTGTATCTTCGCTTCAGCGGATCCATAACAGGCGCATTATAGATATGGTATTCATATGTCTTTCTCACATCATGCTGATAGCGCGGATGCCAGTCCTCTGGCACTTCATCCGATCTTACGATGACGATATCCTCCGGAAGCTTCTGGTTCAGTGCATATGCCATCCGCTCTGGCGGAATCGGCGACTCTGTATCGAACACCGCCACATTCCCCCTGGCATGAACGCCGGAGTCCGTGCGGCTCGCCCCGATGACATGGATATCCTCGCCGGTCAGCTTCTTTAGTTTTTCATTCAGGACCTCTTCGATGGTCATACCGTTAGGCTGGATCTGCCAGCCGCAGTAATCCGTCCCATCATAAGCGACTATCATTCTTATCCGTCTCATTATATTATATACCTTCTACTAGAATATCCACACATGCAGCGGCACATTTCTCCCTATTACGACTACCAGGACTACATACACTGCCATCGTAAGATACGCCAGAAAATCCCGGCTCCTGTAACGCAGGGGCTTCATCTTCGTCCTGCCTTCTCCGCCCCGGTAACACCTTGCCTCCATCGCCATCGCAAGATCATTGGCACGCCGGAACGCAGACACGAACAGCGGTACAAGGATCGGGATCATGCTCTTCGCCCTCTGTATCATATTGCCGCTCTCGAAATCCGCGCCTCTGGCAATCTGCGCCTTCATGATCTTGTCTGTCTCCTCCAGGAGAATCGGGATAAACCGGAGTGCAATGGACATCATCATCGCCACCTCATGCACCGGCACGCGCACCTTATTAAGCGGATACAGGAGCGCCTCTATCCCGTCCGTCAGCTCATTGGGCGTCGTGGTAAATGTCATAAGCGAAGAACCGATGATCAGATAGATCAGCCTCACCGCCATATAGACCGCCGTAACAAGCCCTCCCTCCGTGATCGTGAAGATCCACGCATGGAACAGTACCTCCCCGCTTCTAGTCAGAAACAGGTTAAACAGGACCGTGATCATCAACAGCATGATGACCGGCTTAAGTCCTCTCACGATAAATGAAAACGGCACTCTTGACACCCCGATCACCCCGATCAGAAACAGGGTTGCGATCAGATACCCGGATATGCTCTTAAACAAAAACAATGAGATCAGATATAAGAGCGTAGACACAAGCTTCACCCGCGGATCGAGCCTGTGCACAATACTTTTTGCCGGATAATATTGTCCTATGGTTATATCTCGTATCATTTTTGTCTTCTCCATCTATATTCAATGCTTAATTCACTTCTTACCGCAATAAGCTTACCGCCCTCACGATCTCATCCGCGGCCTCAGAGACCGTTGTAACATCAGACCGGACTTTCAGGCCGCGCTCTGCAAGATCATGCATGATATAGGTCACCTGCGGCGCCGCAAGTCCCACAGCTTCCAACTCCCGGTAATGCTCGAACACCTTCTTCGGTTCGTCATTATACATGACCGTTCCCTTGTTCATCACGATCAGCCGGTCCGCATACCTCGCAATATCCTCCATACTGTGGGATACCAGAATCACCGTCAGATTACTCTCCTTGTGGAGAAATGCAATCTGGTCGAGGATATCGTCCCGTCCCTTCGGATCAAGCCCCGCCGTAGGCTCGTCAAGCACCAGGACCTTCGGCCGCATCGCCAGCACGCCTGCGATCGCCACGCGGCGCTTCTGCCCGCCTGACAATTCAAAAGGAGACACCTTATAATACTTCTCCTTAAGCCCCACCAGACGCAGGGCTTCGAGGGCACGCGCTTCACACTCCTCCTGGGATAATCCCTGGTTCTTAGGCCCAAAGCATACGTCCGTCATAACATCGATCTCGAAAAGCTGATGCTCCGGATACTGGAAGACAAGCCCTACCTCATTGCGCAGCTCCTTCATGCGATAGCCTTCCTGGTAAATATTCTCTCCATTATAGTAAAGCTCCCCGCTCGTCGCGCGGATCAGTCCGTTCAAATGCTGGATCAGCGTAGATTTCCCGGAACCTGTATGGCCGATGATACCCACAAACTCCCCGTTCAAGATCTCAAGGCAGATGTCTCTTAACGCCTTCTTCTCATATGCCGTTCCCTGGCTGTACACATAATTCAGATGTTCTAACTTAATTGACATAGCACTTCCACCAATTCTTCTTTTCTCAGGATGCCCGCCGGTATCTGAAGCCCCCGCTTCCTAAGTTCGTCCGCCAGCAGTGTTACCTGGGGAACATCAAGCCGATAGGACTTAAGCTCATCCACCCGGGAAAATATCTCCCCGGGCGTTCCTTCCATCACCACATGTCCATGATCCATCACATAGATCTTATCTGCGTCGACAACTTCTTCCATATAATGTGTGATGAGGATGACCGTCACCTGCTTCTGCTCCCTTAACTTCTGAACCGTCTTAAGGACCTCTTTTCGTCCCACCGGATCGAGCATCGCCGTGGGCTCATCCAGTACGATACACTTGGGCTCCATGGCCACCACGCCTGCAATGGCCACCCGCTGCTTCTGTCCGCCCGACAGCTTGTTGGGAGAATGATGGCGGTATTCGATCATGCCCACCGCTTTCAGGCTGTCCTCTACCCTCTGCCAGATCTCGTCTGTGGGAACGCCTAGGTTCTCCGGCCCGAAGCCCACATCCTCTTCCACTACCGTCCCGATGATCTGGTTGTCCGGGTTCTGAAACACCATTCCGGCTGACTGGCGCACATTCCACAGCTCTTCCGGCTGACTGGTATTGCGTCCGTTCACCCACATCGTCCCCTCTGTCGGCACGAGTATGGCGTTGATGTGCTTCGCCAGCGTGGACTTTCCAGAGCCGTTGTGGCCAAGGATCGCGATGAACTGGCCTTCCTTCACTTCGATATCCACCTCGTCGATGGCCCGGGATGTGCCGGTCACATTGCCTTCCTCGTCACGCTTCTCATATTCAAAAACCAGTTTCTCCGTCTGGACCATATCCATAGGCGCGCCTCCCATCTAAGCTGTCTGATACAACACAGCCTTCTCTCTTACTATGAAAGATTATAATTTATTATCACAGATTTTACAAGTGTCAGGCTTTTCTTTCAGAGCGCCGGACTAATCCAGGACAGAATACTGTAGATATTCATAAAGCAGTCTCGTCCCCTCCATAATCTCCGGGGGAAGAAGCGCACGCGCAACCATCTTTGGCTCTACATTCTGTTCTGTCTCGTCTTCCCGCCTGAGCATGGCATAGTCCCCGTCTATTCTTTCTACAATATATATACATGTCAGCATATGATTTCCCTCCAAACTATTAACACCTTATATCCCGTGCTCTTTCCGGTTAATAATGATGATCCCGATGCTCACACAGACCAGTGCGGCCAGATTCTTCACAGACACCACCTGCTCTCCCAGGAAGACAGCCGACAGCGCGACACCGAATACAGGAATACTAAACCCGAATATCGCCACCTTTCCCACGGAGTTGTATTTCAAAAGCTCTGCCCATATACAAAACGCCGCGGTTGACAACAGCGACATATAGAGCAGCAGCAAGGATGACTTCACATTGAAGCCATGGACCGCTCCGCCGGATACTGCTCCGATCAGAATCAGCACCGCTCCGCCGAACAAGAGCTGGTACGCCGTGATGGTCACCGGCTTCTCCCTGTCCGAGATCATCTTAAGCGTCACACTGCTGAATCCATAAGAAAATGCACACACCAGCACCATTCCTTCTCCCAGGAATGTGAACCCGCTGCTCCACGCCCCCGGTTCCAGATTGATGATAATGATCCCCGCAAATCCTACCAGACATCCCGCAATCTTCCTGAACGTCAGCTTCTCCGACTTCATCAGATAATGCGCCGCTATGATTGAGAAAAATGCATTCGATGCGTTGATCACCGAGCCCTTCGCCCCTGTCGTATGGGCAAGACCAATATAGAAGCACACATACTGGATCGTCGTCTGCAAGATTCCCTGCCCGAATACATAAGGAATCGAGGTCTTCTTCATCTTTATGACGTGCCTCTCCAGTATGCATCCCAACAGGAACGTAAATACGCCCGCCATGAAGAACCGGTATCCGGCAAATAAGATCTGACTGCCCGCATTTTCAATATGAAATAACTCATATCCGATCTTCACACATGGAAATGCGCTGCCCCATAAGGCGCAGCACACCAGTGCCAGGATCGTCCTGGTGAATGTATTCTGATAAAAACGTTCCATTATTCCTTCTCCGGTTCCGGATAGTCTACACCCTGTGTATCTACCGTAACCTTCTTCATCTTCTGCTCTTCCATCGGTCTGTCATTGTAGTCTGTATCCGTCTCGGCAATCTTATTCACAATATCCATTCCTTCTGTCACCTTGCCAAATGCCGCATAGGAGCCGTCCAGATGCGGGGAATTCTTGTGCATGATGAAAAACTGTGAACCTGCGGAATCCGGATGCATCGCCCTTGCCATGGACAGAACCCCTTCCGTGTGCTTTAAGTCGTTCTCAACGCCATTCTGCTTAAATTCTCCCTTGATATTGTACCCCGGACCGCCCATGCCTGTTCCGTCCGGACATCCTCCCTGGATCATGAAACCACTGATCACACGGTGAAAGATCAGTCCGTCATAATATCCCTTCTTCACCAGTGAGATAAAATTATTCACCGTATTCGGCGCTGTCTCGGGATACAGCTCTGCTTTCATGATATCCCCGTTTTCCATTTCAAATGTCACAATTGGATTTGCCATTCTTCATTTCCTCTCTTCCTGATATCGTATACACAGACAGGTATACGTTAAATTTGATGCAGATTCTGTGAATCTCTATCTATTGTAGCGGATAATATGCCGTTCGTAAAGTATCTTTTCCAGTATCTGCCGCCAGCAACTGTTCCGCCTGTCTTAGGCTTCCTAACGCTTATCTACTCATAATTGAATCCATTCGCATCACACCAGTCGATCGCCGCGTTTCGATATGCCTGATCTCTGTAATCATACCATTCCTGTTCCATGCCTGTTTTCTTCACATCCTCCTTGAACCGGCGGAAAGCGCCTCTCCCGCTTATCCTGGCAAGCATATAGTCCCGTACACTGTTATTGGGGATCTCTTCATTGATAAAATCCTCCATGATACTGTATTCATCTATCTCGAATTTGGTAGGAAGCGCAATGAATCGCGTCCTCCATTCTGCCTCGATCAGCTCGCCCAAAGCGTCATTTTCTTCGTCGTGTCCGTAAAAAACAGGATCTATATAGCATACGCTTTCCTTCTCCTGCTTGTCATAGTAGTAGTTGAAATTATCGTCTGCCATTTCTACCGCCTCCAGAACGATATCCAATTTGATCACAGGTCTGCTTTCGTCTATCGGATCTGATACCTCCGTCAGCAGGATCTTCTCTGCAAATGCCCCTCGCTCTCTGGCTTTCCTTACTCGTACCTGTTCAAGCTCCTCCACAGAATACCCTCTTGCCTGTGCGGCCGCATAGATCACTTCCATAAGATCGGCAAGCTCCTCTAATTTCTTCTCCGAATCATATTCCTCGTGATATTCCTCAAGCTCTTCATCTAGTTTCTCATCAATCAGCTTCAGGTATTCTTCATCGGACAATATCTTCGTCTTACACACTTTCCCGGAGGCTTCGATAATCTCCGGAATTCTGTCACGCACTAATTTGCGGTATCGTTTAATGCTCATAGTGGTATGCCTTCCTTCCATTCATAAAAATGTTCTTGTAAATGTATCTTCATGTGCGTTTATTATACTCATTAATATTAGGAAAATCAATGTTATTCTGAGAGGAAATGTTCTTTCAGTTGGTTAAGCAGATGGCAGAGCGTAAGGGCATGACAGATCGAATCAAAGCCAGCAGCCAAATGGCGCAGGCAGGTGCTATGAACAGCATTCGAAACAGAGCAACAGAAATTGTAAATACTATCAGACGCCCCAAAAGACGGCTGTTACATAGAAATCACGAAAAATTCAAATATACACGCTTGTATTCTTCGAGCAAACGAAATATACTATAAATATCAAACTATTACTGCTTTGCCGGTTGTATTTCTATTGTGCAAAAGAAAGATTGGAGTTATCATGACAAAACAAAAGAATTACAGAAAAACCCTTATCACATGTTATCTCGGTTTTATCACGCAAGCGATTGTTGCAAATTTTGCGCCGCTGCTGTTTTTAAGATTCCACAGCGAGTACGGTATTTCGCTCGGCAAGATTGCTTTAATTTCCACCGTTTTTTATATTACACAAATTCTGATTGATTTATTTTGTGCAAAGTTTGTGGACGGAATTGGATATCGGAAAAGTGTAGTATTCTCTCAAATTCTGTCAGCTGCCGGACTTGTCGGATTAGCCTTTTTATCAAAATACTTTTCAAATCCTTTTGTTGGAATAATAATCAGTGTTGTTGTATATGCAGCGGGAAGCGGATTGATAGAGGTTTTGGTAAGTCCCATTATAGAGGCCTGTCCATTTGAGAATAAAGGCAGCGTTATGAGCCTGCTTCACTCATTCTATTGCTGGGGTACTGTCGGCGTGGTTCTTCTTTCCACCCTTTTCTTTGCGGTTTTCGGAATAGACCATTGGCGAATTCTGGCGTGTCTGTGGGCGCTGTTGCCGTTACTTAATACTTTCAATTTTATGACCTGTCCGATTGAACGGCTGACAGATGAAGGAAAAGGACTTACCATCAATGAATTATTCAGACGTCCTATGTTTTGGCTGTTTATCATTTTAATGATTGGCGCAGGCGCCAGTGAAGCGTCTATGGCGCAATGGGCGTCAGCTTATGTAGAGTCCGCATTAGGTTTTTCAAAAAATATTGGAGATATTGCCGGACCGTGTATGTTTGCAGTTTCAATGGGGTTGAGCCGTGTCGTCTATGGAAAATGCGGACACAAAATGAATTTGACAAACTTTATGCTTGGTTCGGGCATTTTGTGTTTTATATGCTATTTACTCGCCGCCGTTTCAGCCAATCCGATTTTAGGATTGATTGGTTGTATTGTCTGTGGATTTTCCGTCGGCATCATGTGGCCCGGTTCAATCAGCATTGCGTCGAGCAGAATCCCTTTAGGCGGTACGGGATTGTTTGCGCTGCTTGCCATGGGAGGGGATTTGGGTGCTTCTGTCGGCCCCGGTGTCATAGGTGCCGTAACGCAAAATGCAAATGATAATATGAAAGCGGGAATGCTTGCCGGATGTGTTTTTCCAATTATTCTGATTATATCAGTTTATTTGATTAAAACGACGAAATTGAATAAATGAAAATTTATTGATTAAAGGTGGGAGGTGAACGGGAAACAATCGGTTTGGTACTATTAGGCCAATATCATTATAAGAGAAGGAGACCAAGAACGATGCGGAACGAGACAGACATGTATCATTTATTTATGGAGATTGCTAATACCGATGCCAGAATCCTGGCTGTATACATGAACGGTTCGCGCACGAATCGTAATGTGCCAAAGGATATTTTTCAGGATTATGACATCGTATTTGTGGTTACCAGTACACAGCCTTTCATAGACGATAAGGACTGGATCCTCAGGTTCGGAACCATCCTCTATATGCAATATCCGGACGAACACCCGGATTACCCGAATGATAAAGAAAATTTCTACGGATGGCTGATGCAGTTTGACGACGGCGTCAGGGTTGACCTTCATGTAGAATCCCTGTCACATGCCAGAGCCCACATCCATGACGATAAGCTCTGCCGGGTTCTGCTTGATAAAGGAAATATCCTGCCTCCCATCCCCGAAGCAACTGACGAGGATTATCATGTGCAGAAACCGTCAGAGGAGCAGTTCAGAGCCTGTGCCAATGAATTCTGGTGGTGTACAAATAATCTTGCCAAGGGATTATGGCGGGAAGAGATGCCTTATGTCCAGGACATGGCGAATTCTATTGTGAGAAAGCAGTTGGAGCAGATGTTATCCTGGAAGGCGGGTATCAGGACCGGATTTGCAGTCAGTGTCGGAAAATCCGCAAAATATCTGTACAGATGGCTTGATCCGGACGAGTATCAGAGGTATCTTGATACTTACTTCAAAGGAGTTGCAAAAGATGCCTGGGAGGCCGTTCTTCTTATGTGTGAGATGTTCGACCAGACGGCAAGAGAACTTGCCTGCGCATTTGGTTATGCTTATGACGACGGGGAAGGAGAAGCGGCATTTGCATTCCTTAAGCATGTGAAACAATTGCCGAAAGATGCGTCAGATATAGGCCATGTTGAAAAGTAACTCAACATGGCCTTATCAGCCGGTTTGTCTACTTTCTCCTGCTTATATAAAGGTCCTTCAGATCCTCAACCGCCTGCTCATACGACATCACATGCAGTCCCAGGAACATCTGGCGCAGTGTGTCTACCGGCGCCTGCTCAAGCATCTCTACGGGTGTTTCATCAGGATAAACAAAACTCCATACTTTGAACAGGTAACCGGCCCAATACATGAAATCATCACTCAGCGTCTCTCCCGTCTCAAGTGCTGCTTCATCCTCAAAAACCTCCATTATATAAGTCTCTCCTATCCAGAGATCTGTGAACGGACTATGATACAGATGCTCTCCTGTCTCGGAATTCATCAACTTCTCTATAAATGATTTTGATTCATAACCTTTTCTATTCGCAAGCACGAATAATTTCCCCGACATATTGCAGTATCCGAAATACATATGATTGAATTCCATGATCTAATTCCATTCCTCCATGATCTCATCAAAAAAACCTGATATTCTCTGCTCTGCGGTATAACGTTCTTTCCTCTTATACTTTCTGCAAATTCCCCTCTACTTTTCTATACATCTATTCTATAGATCTTTCGAAATATATTCAACAAATTTTATTCCTTTATAGTTGACTTTATCCTTTTTTTGGTAAATACTATTGTTAACAGCCACTTGTTTTCAGACAGAATATCTGTCTGTATGCCCGCCAGGCGCCCGCATACCGGCATCCCTGGTCCGGCAAAATATTATCTCAGGAGGAAGCAAACAATATGTCACAAGTAAAATACGCAGACCGCAGAAACACAAGCTGTAATAAATGGGACGGACAGACGGGAATGTTCGGCGAGGAGGGGCTTCTGCCCTTATGGGTTGCCGACATGGATTTCCAGGTGCCTTCCTGTGTAACGAAAGCCCTGAGCGACTATGTGTCCCAGGGTGTGTTCGGATATTATAAGATTCCTGATTCTTATTATCAGGCATTCATCAACTGGGAGAAGCAGTATCACTCCTACGAGGTACAGAAGGAATGGCTCCGTTTCTCACCGGGCGTCGTATCTGCATTTAACTGGATCACCCAGTTTGTAACGAAGCCGGATGACGCCGTGATCGTCCTCACACCGGTATACTATCCGTTCCTTCATGCAGTCGAGAATAACCGCCGTCGTCTGATCACCTCAGATCTGATCAATACATCCGGCGTGTACACTATCGACTTTGAAGATTTCGAACAGAAGATTGTAGAGAATCAGGTCACTCTGTTCATCCTCTGTTCCCCTCACAACCCGGCCGGACGCGTGTGGACACGTGATGAACTGCAAAGGTTGTTCGATATATGCCGGAAGCATCATGTATTCGTGATCTCTGACGAGATCCATCAGGATCTTACATTCGCAGGACACACGCATATCCCGTCCTTTACCGCCGGCAGTTATGATGATATGATGATCACTGTCACAGCGCCTTCTAAGACCTTCAATCTTGCGGCCTGCCAGAATTCTGTCATCATCATCCCGGATGAGGCGCTGCGTGCAAGGTGGGACGAATACGTAATGAGACTGAGAGTCCTGAATGGAAATGTATTTGGGTACATTGCGGCAGAGGCCGCTTATTCGGGAGGCCGGGAATGGTTTGACGAAGTGAAGGAGATTGTTTACGGAAATTATCTGTTTGTGAAGGACACCCTGGCAAAGGAGCTTCCGGAAGTGATCGTCTCCCCTCTCGAGGGAACCTATCTGTGCTGGTTTGATATGAAGGCTTATGTGAAGCCGGAAGAAATGAAGGACTTCATGCAGAAAAAATGCCGTCTGGCGCTGGATTACGGCGACTGGTTCGGTGGCAGCCGTTTTGCATCCTTCGTGAGGATGAACCTTGCCACTTCACGGGAGAATGTAGAGAAAGCGGTAACGGCGATCATTGACGGATGCCGATAATTTTGATTGTTACTGCCAGGAGCGAGAGTATCTCTTTTTCGCTCCTGGTTTTTATTTTTTCAAAATAAAGTGAACCGCATACAAAGTCATGACGGATATAAGGTGAACAGGCAGAGGAGGTGAAACATTGGATGCAAGAGAAATAGATAAATGTATTGATGCATTCGGTACGGATATATATAGATTTTGCCTAAAACTCTGTGCGGACAAAGCGGATGCCGAGGATCTATATCAGCAGACTTTCCTGAAGGCGTTAGAAACAGAATGGACGCTTGACTGGGAGAAAAACCCGAAAGCGCTGTTTTTCTCATTTGCCCATAATCTCTGGAAAAGCGGAAAGCGGAAACAGGCGCGCCGGAACACGATTGCTCCTTGCGGTAATCTCGATGATAAGACGGAATTCACACTACATTCTGAGGAAAGCGTTGAGGAAGACTATCTTCAAAAAGAATTGATCACGGAAGTCCGCCAGATCATTCAAACACTCCCGGAAAAATTTCAAGTACCGCTGATATTATTCTATCTATCCGAGTGTTCCATAGCAGAGATCGCATCTATTATAAAGAAACCGCCTGGCACCGTGAAAAGTCGATTGTTCAAGGGAAGAAGCTTAATTAAAAAAAGATTGGAGGACGCTGGTTATGAGAGATGATCGTTCTAACCCGGACATAGAAGAAGTTATCCGGGCTTCTATGAAAATGACGGACGTTCCGGCCCCGGAACTGAATAATACACTCAAAGCGGCTCTGTACCAACAAGAAGCCGTCCTGCGAAAACAGCCTGCCGCGCATAAATTATCACTTTGGTATCTGCCCATGGTTTTGAACCTGATAACATTTTCCTTACTGGCTGTTTTTGCTTTGATCATGATTGAAAATATCTATTTATCTTACTTTGCCGCCGGTATCTGCTTCTATGCTGGTGCGGCCGGGATCGTGCTTACCATTGTGGGCATAAAAAGAGCAAATATCAAAGAGGACATCACGATCCGCATCGAGAAAAGAGGTGTATTGGCATGAATACAGTAAAAAAGAACAGCTTTCCGCTTTATATTGGTATCCTGGTAATCTTATCGTTCATATTGTTACGTTTTGGTTTCTATTTTCTGAAAAGCGATGGTTTCAGCGGTCTTTCCATACTGCTCCCCGTACTGCTTCTCTGTTTCATTCTTTCTGCGCTGTGTACCTCTGCGTTTTTCGCGTCATGGGTATATCAGGACTGTAACAGACGGGGCGACGATCCGGTACTATGGGCGGTTGTGGTTTTTGTCTCCACGCCCTTTATTGGATTGCTGATCTACTTTCTGCGCCGTCCGGAACTCAAAACAATATGTCCGGCCTGCGGACATCCAATTTCGTTAAAAGCAAACTATTGTGAAGAATGTGGAACACGTATTAAAAAGGAGGATGATCGTACTATGGAAAAACAAGGAACACATCATTTAAAACTTATTATTGCCGGCATTGTAAGTCTGGCGCTTATGCTGGTATGCCTGACAGGATTTATCGCCAGCGCGGCCGCCGGAAATGGGATTAACACTGACATTGCTTCTGACAAACGGGTATGGAACTTAGGCGCAATCAATATGAATGTCAGCACTTATCAGGATAATGTCTGGAAGCTGGATTTCAGAAGCGCCAGTGAAGGATTTGTGAAAGAACAGAATATGAAGATCACGGACGCCGACAGCCAGATACTTTACGCCGACATTTCCTGCGGTACAGTACCAGAGGGCGCAACGCTTGTGTTGTGGCTGGTCCAGAAAGATATGGCAAAATCTGTTGACGTCACAGATCTTTCCGAACCGCTGGAATATCCTTTGAGTGAATTTGAGAATGGAAAGCTCCATGTCAGATTGCAGATCAATGGTGTGGAAAATACTGTTTCAGAGATTTATATTCAATAATCACCAACGGCGGGAATGCACGAAAACAGCTTCCCGCCTGTTTCGTTTTCGAGAGAAAATACTAAGTGCATCATTTGATATATTCAAGAAGCGGCAGCAAGTTCTTCTTATCCGTCCAATCACATATCCTGCCCTTCGACCGCAGAAGTTCTTCCATCCACGGTTCCAGAGACGCGGCCTCCTGTCTGGCAATCACCTTTTGCAGTATACCACAAAGGATACGGTCTTTAAAAGTCATACGCCCTTCGTTCCATGCACCTCTTGCGTAGAAAAAGGGAATCCCTCTCAAATCTTCTTTTAAATTATGTGCTTTGACTTCCTCGATTGCTTTCTCGTCATATGGCGACGCCCCTACGCATAGAATGATAACTTTTTTGTGCCTTATATTCTTATAAACCTTCCGCAGAATATCCAGACCTGCCATCCCTCCAGCATAGACAGCTCCGGCAAATATAACATAACTATATCTTTCAAAGGGAATCTTCTTATAATCGGCGGCGTCATATATCTCACAAGATAATTCTTCCTTTAACATCAGGGCATATTTTTTTGTTGCCCCGTATTTGGACCTGTAGACAACTACATACTTGTTCATATATCATCCTTCTCCTTTTCTATATCATTTTCAACTGCCTTCAAGACATATCCTCACAATCTAACGCCTGCTTTAAAAACGCTTCATACGCACTTTCCTGCTGTGAGTATATCTCATCTGTGGAGATCCCCGGCGTTGTCACTGAAAATACAGTGCCGATGCCGATTGTATAGATAAGCATATTCAGATGCAGCTGCCTTGCTTTCGACAAACTGATATGCAATTTATCCGCGATAAACTCCGCCATATCCGGATTCGTTTCGGATCGATATAAATCGTCCAGCGACGAGATCCCTTTTCGTTGATGCAAAATGAAGATCCTAAACAAATGCGGTTCCTCTTTTGCCAGCCGGATATAGGATTGGCCTGAACTGCGAAACAAGTCATTTTTGTCAATCAGATTCGCGGTGTATTCATGAACAAAATAATTTACTCGTTCAATCACATCCTGACGAAGCCCGTCCATATTTTTACAATAACTGTAGATGGGCTGAACCGAACAGCCTATCTTATCCGCAATGTTTTTTACCATCACCTGTTCCATACCACAGCTTCGGGCAATTTCAAAAGCGGCACTGACAACCATTTCTTTGGTGATTCTCTGCCTGGGCATTCTTTTTTCTCCTTATAATCAAGTTATATAAATAATTTATATAACTTGATTATATCACTGTCTAAGAATTGTGTCAATTTCAATAATGGGAAAGATTAACTATCTTGAACCTGATATCTCGGTGATATGTGACAAGAACAAACTAGACGAAAAGGGATGTAACGGCGCGCCGGACTGGATAATTGAGATTACCTCCCCAACGGATCCCCAGCGGGATTATGGCGTCAAGCTTTTCAAATACCGCACCGCCGGAGTCCGGGAATACTGGATTGTAAATCCGCAGAAAAATACCATTACTGTGTTTGACTTTGAAAAGGAAACACAATCTAACCAATACAGCTGGGATGACGATATCCCGGTATGCATATATGGGTATTTTATACTCAATATCAATAAACTGCTCCAACAATAGCAAAAACCGTTTTCAAGGCTTTTGTGTTAAAAAAATTAACCATCCGTTAATTTACAAACTACAAAATATACCACCCTTCAATAGTTCTTTCCTCCCAAAATTGCTATAATAACATCAGACGCTTGGTACAAGTATACTGAGAATACACACACAAATTAGGAGGACATTTTCTATGAAGATTAATGAGATCATCCGCAAAAAACGTATGGAAAAGGGCTATACTCAGGAGCAGATGGCTTCTTTCCTTGGTGTCTCCGCCCCAGCAGTCAATAAATGGGAGAAGGCGATCTCTTACCCGGATATCACTCTGCTTCCCTCACTGGCACGGCTTCTTGGCACGGATCTGAATACACTTCTGTCCTTTCAGGCAGATCCCACACAAGAAGAAATCCAACATTTTCTGGACGAGCTGGTTTCTGCCGCCAACACAGATGGGTTTGACAGGGCATTTCATATGGCGTTTGAGAAATTACACGAATATCCTTCCTGTGACACACTGCTTCTAAATACAGCTCTGACGCTTGAAGGGCTTGTTATCACACAGGCTGGTAATACCGAATTTTCTTCCTTTATGTCTGCTATCGAAGAGCTGTATATGCGTGTTTCCAAAAGCCATGATCCTGCGATATGTAATCAGGCAAAGGCCATGATGATCTCGAAGCACATAGGCAGAAAGGAATTTGACGCCGCCCAGAACCTTCTGGATGAACTGCCTGATACCGCAATGTTCGACAAGAAACAGCTTCAATCCACTCTTTATCTCCAACAGGGTGACTGGATAAAGGCGGCACAATTAATAGAGCAGAAGGTATTATCAGGGATCAGCATGGTTCAGTCCGCCCTGTATACACTGACAGAAATCGCGGTAAAAGAAAATCACCTGTCCGATGCCGAACAGCTTGCCGGCACAGCCAGACAGGTGACCGAACTGTTTGACCTATGGGAGTGTAACACATATATTGCTGACTTCCTGCTTGCCCTTGCAAAAGAGGATACCAGGAAATGCCTGGAAGCCTTACAGAAAATGCTTCCGGCGCTTGAGAAAAATTGGAAACCGGCTCGCTCGCCTCTCTACCGCCATCTTTCACTGAAAGATACGAACAATAGTCAGATGATGCGTGCCTGGATTCTGAATGACCTGGAAAATCCGGAAAATCATGCGTATGACTTTCTGCGCGATGATCCGGCTGTCTGCGAATTACTGGAAAAATACCGCTGACTACATTTGCAGACAGGATTTCAGGGAATCTGCCTCAGACTCTTGAATCACAGCAGGCTGTGTTGATTGATCTTGAGGCAGATCACCCTGTAAAAAAGGTGTGCAGACTATTCTGCCTTCTTACAAAAATTCTCTCAGATAGACCTCCATCGAACGATTCATCTCATTCGAAAAATCAGATTCATACTTTCTTTTCCAGAAAGCCTCCATCCATTCATCATAACTCTTTTCGCCTCTCCTTGTGTCGAACATCGAACGGATCTCCTCACCATCCTTATCCTGATACGCATTCTCACACACAATATCCGTAAGCCGGAATCTCTCAAGCTTCTTCCTCTCCTTCTGCTGTTCTGTCGGATATCCGAAGACCAGCATACATGCCGGATATACATACTCTGGAATACTCAAAAGCTCCTTCATTTCTTCCGCATTCTCCATCACATCTCCTATATAACAGGAACCGATCCCAAGGCTTTCTGCCACCGTCACCGCATTCTGGGCCGCGATCAGCGCATCCTCCACCGCAAGCAGAAGGTCGCCCGCGCCTGGCTTACGAGGCGTCAGTCCGGCCTCCCGGTAGAAGGACAGCCATTTCCTGCAATCCGCGCAGAACACGAGCACCATCTTCGCTTTTGCGATGAATGGCTGATCGTCGCACAGATGTACCAGTCGTTCCTTCTTATTCTGGTCGGTGATATCAAGAATGGTATACAACAACTGACATCCCGCAGACGGAGCCTGAAGCGCCGCATTCAGGATACTCTCCTTATCTTCCTGTGAAATCTCCTTTTCCGTATATACACGTACAGATTTCCTTTGATTCAAAGCATTCATGATTTCATTCATATCTCTTACTCCCTTCACATGTATTTCCCGCAGCTCCCAACCATCCGCCTCTTAAAATACCACTTTCCAAAAAGGTTCCGGGGCACTCCCCGAAACCTTTTTCCTGCTCTTCTGTGTATTAGATTCCCTTAGATATCTCTTCACAGATCTTCATTTATGTATTACATTCCCTTAGATATCTCCTCACAGACCTTCATCGCCTCAAATACTGCACTCCGGAACCCGCGCTCCTCCAGTACGCGCACGGCCTCTATTGTGGTTCCTGCCGGAGAACATACCATATCCTTCAGCTCGCCCGGATGCTTCCCTGTCTCAAGTACCATCTTCGCGCTTCCAAGAACCGCCTGTGCCGCGAACTGATAAGCCTGAGGTCTCGGCATACCGCCGGAAACCGCCGCATCCGCCATAGCCTCGATCAGCATGAACACGTAAGCCGGCGAACTTCCGCTGACAGAAACTACCGTATCCATCAAGCGCTCCGGAACAATCTCTACCTTGCCAAAGCTCTCAAGAAGTGTGCGCACATACGCCGTCTCTTCTTCTGTCATATGCTCATTCGGGCACGCCGCCGTCATACCTTCTCCCACCATCGCCGGTGTATTCGGCATCGTCCGCACAATCTTCACATCCTTGCCAAACTGCTCCGAAAGCCACGCAAGCGTCTTGCCCGGTGCAATCGTAATTACGATTTGATCTGCTCTGATCCCATCTTTGATCTCAGCGATCACGTCTGCATAGAACTGAGGCTTTACGGATAATACGATCACATCCGCCTTCTCTACGACCTCTTTATTGCTGTCCGTCACATGTATCTTGAACTGTTCCTTTGCCTTCTCTCTTCCTGGTGCGAATAAGTCCGCCCCGATGATCTCCTCCGCCGGAATGATCTGATTCTTGATGATCCCTCCCATAATTGCCGACGCCATATTCCCGGTCCCGATAAATCCTAATTTCATTAGAAACACCATCCTTTTCTCTTTGTTTTTTGCTTTTTACTTTTTGCTTTCACATTTTGTATACAATTAAATATTTTGTATACAATCTATCTTCTCTGACTATAACATGGCCTATGGCAATAGTCAACCTGTTTTTGAAAATTCTCCTGATAGTTTAGAAAGAAACCCTAATAAGGGCAAAAAATCTGTAACAAATTATAACATGAAATGAACAGGACAGGAAGAACTGATTGGAATGCTTTCACAAATTTCTCCAAAACACAAGAAAGCTCTCGGAATCTCGAGTCTCCCGACTAAAATTCACCAGTCAGATGAAGTTCGAAAAGTAAATATTATCTAGAAAGGCTGTTTATACCCACTTTGAAATTAAGGAACTAATCGACGCAATCAATAAAATATAGTGAGGTGTGCCATGAACAGAACGAAATACAAGAATAATTTTTATAAAGAGCATTATGAGAGAATCAGTCTCGCAGTTCCTAAAGGAATGAAAGATATTATCAAGGCTCTCGCATCTGATAAGGGGATATCAGTCAATTCCTATATTCAAGACTTAGTCCGGAAAGACCAGTACGGAATGTTTGACACGATGCAGGTTGCGGAAAAGAATAGAGAAATGATTTCCGGTATAAGCGGGAACATGCACGACGGATATTACATCATATTCAAAGACGGTCATTCGTGCCATTGTCGCACGAAAAAGGATGTCCGGTCATGTATCATTGAATACTTCCACTAAAAAATGGAAGTTTTCAGTGCCCTTAAAATAAGGCTTTACAGACTATTTGCGTGCTACAAGTGTGTTACGAAAAACCATTTTTGTCTATTTATAAACACTTACAGACACTTTCTTTAATCCCACATTAATTTGTATTCCAACACATGGCTTAACAATTTTCTTGGTTCAACATTAAACTGCTTTGCCAATTCCTGTATTCTCTCATCCAACAAATGAATATTTTCTTCCTCACATCTACGAATATCCGCCTCCTCATGCAACAAAAATTCTGAAATACCATTAGGCTCTGCCCCAAGTTTCTCAAATAATCTTTGACTTGGATAATTTTCAGCCTCAATTCTTACACGAAATTCCGACACATTCAGACGATTCTTTATTTCATCTAACATAGCGCTAATTGCTCTATATCCAATTCCTTTGTGTTTCCACTTATTCAAAATTTCTATCGCGATCTCCCATTGTTCATGCGTTGTATTCTTTATACCACAATATCCGGCATATTCATTATCCACGATTACCGAAAACATTACTGCTTTATACTCTATATGTTCATTCCATAACATATTACGATAGGCTTCTTCTTTCATCATTGACTTAACGATATTATTTTCCTTTTGCAATTCAATAAATATGTCTTTATCCGAATCCTGTACTTTTCGTAATATAATTTCATTTTCTATAATAATACACTCTCCCATTGCCCAGAACTTCTTATAAATCTTTTTCCCCATTTCATCATTTGCAGCAATATCAATTAAACGTTCTGCCAGCAACGTATTCTCTTTATCCTTAAGAAAATTGATTGCTTCTTTCTTTTTTTCTTCAAAGGTTCTTCCATCTTCTTTTTCTATAATGTCCATAACTTTATGTATTGAATCTTCTATTGAAATTTTTATAACGTTAGCAGCTAATGATTGATTTTTCATCTTAACGACCTCTTCCATATAATGATAATTTTCATTTTATCACAAAACCGTCTTTTTGCACATTTCAAAAATATTCTTAGAATGACAACAGGACTAAGCCTTTTTGAAAATGTCCGGCAGAAAAAGGTACTAACTACCACTATGCGGCGTTTTCCTATAAAACCCCCACCGCATGATATTTAGAACAAAAACAAAAGGCAGCAGTCCATTACGAACCCTGCCTAAACACCCCTTATTCTGCTTTCAATTCTCTCTTATATTTATAGAATGTATTTCTTGCAAGCCCTATCAGCTTCATGCAATCCGCATCTGACAATGCACCATTAAAATCCTTGCTGTGTTTCTGTATCTGCTTCTTTGCTTCAATAGATTTCTTTGTTGTCAGCTTTGCCCCCTGCTTCTGCCCGATCTGCTTACCATTTAATCTCGCTGTTTCTATACCCTCTTTTGTCCTCTGGTGCAAGTCCTGTACTTCTTTCTCCGACTGTTCAAATGCAAGCCTTATCTGTTCCTTTGCAAGCGACATAAGGTATTTATTCACGCCCTCTAAGATAAAGTCAACATTTGTTCCGGTCATTGATATATTGCTTTCTAATGCTTTCTTATATGTGCTTGTGTTGATATGCGGCTCTTTCAGAAATACAAGCTCTATGCCCTTATTATATAATTCCTCATACAGACAAAAACCCTCATCCGCATTCCTGCTCATTCGTGATACACTATCAAAGATAATAGTATCTCCTGCTTTGGCTTTCTTATACAACTTATTCCATTCTGGTCTGTCCTGCTTTGTTCCTGTATATACTTCCTGTATTATC
>CAJTRO010000055.1:0-7546 GCA_910579015.1 uncultured Dorea sp.
AACCATTTGATACGGTCATCCAGTTTCATGACCGTAAAGTTTCTGTCTTTTGAATTCCATGCCTTAAATTTACTCCCATCAATCGACACATAACCGGTATCCAGATCTACCGATATCCGTTTTGTAAATTCCTTGAATACTTTTTTCATACAGGCAATATTGTCTTTTCTAAAATCAGAAATCGTCCGAAAATCCGGCTGCAATCCATCCATCAGCCATATCACTTTATTCAGTTTTCAAGGTACATTATTTTTATGAAAATCACTCGCTTAATTTGCGAATGCATCTACCTATTAGATTAATTCATCAACTTATTAGTTTTCGGACAGTCTCCCCCTGTCATATAATTTTATAGGCATAACATATTCTCAACAGTTCCCCACAAACACATATTCCAGATACTTCCCCGCCGTTTCCGCAAGCTGGTATACCCGCCCTGCCTCCGTCGCCGTCCTGTCCGTCATATGATATCGCGGGAAAAAGCGGGTAACATGAAGCGGGATCTTCTTTCCCACAGATTTCTCCACAGAAGCGATCCATCCTGCCTCTTCTTCCATCTCCTGTACATCGTCATTCTCCCCTGGCACGATCAGCGTCGTAAGCTCCACATGGCAGGCTTCGGACGCACGGATAATAAATTCCCTGACTGCATCCAGATCCCCTCCATACTTCCGGTATGTCTCCTTACGGAACGATTTCAAATCAATATTCATGGCATCTATATAAGGAAGAATCTCATCGAGAACCTCCCTTGATGCCGTCCCGTTCGTGACCAGCACATTCTCCAGCCCAAACTCTTTAACCAGCTTTGCCGTATCACGCACATACTCCCAGCCTGTCAACGGTTCATTATAGGTATATGCAACCCCGCAAACCTTCCCGGCATACTTAAGCGCCGTCTCTGCCAGCGCCTGCGGAGAGAGGAAAATCGTGTTCCCCTCCTTCCCGCACGCCATGGATATCTCATGATTCTGACAGAACGGACAACGCATGTTACAGCCATAGCTTCCCACAGACAGAATAATACTTCCCGGCCGGAACATCTTAAGCGGCTTCTTCTCGATCGGATCCAGCGCCAGAGAGGTGATCTGTCCGTAATTTTCACAGACAATCCTTCCCCCTTCATTCTTTCTGCCCCGGCATATGCCCCTCTGCCCCGGCTCCAGACGGCATTGATGCATACACGCCCTGCACACTGTCTTCATTTCGTCCCTCCTTGTCTCCTCATCCTGATGAGGATCTTCTGCCGGCATCCCTTTTTCGCGTACCAGCCAAACTCCTCTTAATAATACCGGATAACCTCGAATCTCCCGCTCCTCTTAATAATGCCGGATAACCTCGAATCTCTCGAGCTCTGCCTCTTCATGCTCCCCGATTCCCGCCTTCTGCTTTGCGATCCTGATCTGTTCTTTTACCGTGTCTATCCCGTCCAGATTCGGAAGCAGAAGTCCGCGCCGGTATCCCTTCGTCACCACCACGCCGTAACGCTCCACGTCCAGCTGATCCGGCGAATCAATCCTCTCCGTATCCCCCAGCACGTCCACACTGATCGTCAAGAACTCCAGTTCCTCCGGCACAATGGGCGGGAATCTTGGATCCTTCGTGGATGCGCTGACAGCATTCTCCGTAATCTCTTCCGCTATGGAAGACTGCACCGCCTGGATCGTACCGATACATCCCCGAAGCTGTCCTCCCTTCTTTATGGAGACAAATACCCCTGCCCTTCGGGTATACATCTCTTCCGGCAGATCCTCTGGTATCCTCTTCTTTATGCCTGTCCGGACATACTCTTCTATGACCGCTCTGGCGAGACGCACATAGGCATCCTCCTTCGCCCTCTGTTCCCTGAGACGCTCCCGCTCCATTTTTTCATATTGATCCTTGAAGTTACGTGTCAGATCTCTGCCGCATATCTCATAAGCGCAGATACCGTATCCAACTCCAAAAGGTCCCTCATAGGACAGACGCTCTGCAACAACGCCGGTCCTATCCAGCGCCCCCGCCATGATCGTAAACGCCCTGTGCCCGCATTCGCCGGCTTTCTCACAGAAGCTCTCCGAAAATTCCAACAGCTTCCCGAAGTCTCCGTTTCCCATCACTTCCATAATCCGGCTGTCATATGCAGGGCCTTCTTCCTTATAGCCATATGGTCCGTCGAAAGATAACCGGTGGGACAGATCCCCGCTGGCGATCAGCACGGTATCCCTGCCAAGAATCTCCGAGGTCTCCTTGATCCGCCGTCCCAGTTCGTAATGATCCGCAAGGGGCAGTCCCGATAATCCCATTCTGACCAGTTTATAATCCTTCCAATACTGGTTCACGAAATAGAGCGGCACCATCGTTCCGTGGTCAAGCCCCCTGCCGCGCTCCCCTTCTGTCCCTGCCGGAAGCTCTCCTGCCTCTGCAAGCTTCCGGAGATTCTCCACAAATTCCGTATCATAGTCTGCCTCCATCCTCACCTGCCCGGCACGAAACTGCCCAAAATCACCCTCTGCATGATCTCCCGGCGAGATATGGAAATAATCCGCGTACATCGTCTGGTGCGGTGAGATCAGCACGATCGTCTCCGGTTTCAGGCCGGCAATCCTCCGCCCGATCTCATGATATGCGCAGACTGTGTTCTTTATTTTTCTCTCCTCACCCCTGCCGATCTCCGGTACAATGAGCGGAGGATGGGGAACCATAAACGCTCCTTTTATCACAGTCTGATCCCTCCTTTTTGCTGTCTGTTGTAATTATTCTAACATATAAGCACGGAACGCGACAGGTCTGATGAAAAAAACAGCCTCTTCTACACTATTTTGTTACAAGCTCTACTTCTACCGGCAGAGACTTCTCCACCTCTTCCCCGGCAATCATCTTAATTGCTGTCAGGATTGCTGTCTCACCCATAAGCTCCGGTTTCTGCGCCACAGTTGCCGTCATCTTTCCGGCTTTCACGGCATTTACCGCGTCATCTGTCGCGTCGAATCCGACAACCTTGATATCTTTTCCGGTCGCGGCGATCGCCTGAAGCGCGCCAAGCGCCATCTCGTCATTATGCGCGAACACTCCCTTGATCGAGGAATCCGACTGAAGTATGTTCTCCATTACCGTCATACCTTCCGCACGGTCAAAATTCGCACTCTGGCTCGCAACCACATCGAGCGCCTCATCCGCCGCCTCATGGAAACCGGCGCCTCTGTCGATAGTCGCAGACGCTCCCGGTACTCCCTGAAGCTCTGCCGCCTTCGCACCTTCTCCAATCTGCTCGATCAGATACTCCGTGGCCATCCTCGCTCCCGCCACATTATCAGATGCAATCTGGCAGTCCACTTCGACACCATTAACTACACGGTCAACGGAAATAACCTTAATCCCCTGAGAAACCGCATTCTGCACCGCCGGCGCCACCGCGTCGGAATCCACCGGATTCACGATCAGTACGCTGATATTTCTTGAAATCAGATCTTCAATGTCGTTCTGCTGCTTCGCACTGTCGTCACCGGCGTCCGCAACCGCCAGTTTTACGCCTTCTTTTTCAGCCGCCTCTTCTGCCCCTTCTGCAAGGGATACGAAAAACGGATTGTTCAGCGTGGACACAGACAGTCCGATCGAACCGTTTCCGGCATTCTCCACAGCCTCCCCCTCGCCGTCGATCGTGATCGCATTACATCCGGCAAGGCTGAACATCATACATAACACCATCATTATACTTGCTAATTTTCTCATATCTTCTCACCTTTTTCCTTTCATCCTATCTCTTGCGGTCTGATAATACAGCCACCAGAATTACAAATCCCTTGATCACGTCCTGATAGTAAGAGGACACGCCAAGAATATTCAGACCGTTATTCAGCACAGCAATGATCAGCACGCCGATAAATGTTCCGTAGATCTTACCGCGTCCACCGCTCATACTCGTACCGCCAAGCGCTACCGCCGCAATTGCATCCAGCTCATAACCGTCTCCCAGAGTCGGCTGTGCAGAACCAAGCCTTGATAACAGGATCAGACCGGACAGCGCTGACATGA
This sequence comes from uncultured Dorea sp., assembly GCA_910579015.1. Lineage (GTDB taxonomy): Bacteria > Bacillota > Clostridia > Lachnospirales > Lachnospiraceae > Sporofaciens. The sequence goes on from CAJTRO010000055.1 coordinate 4,015, forward strand.
AACCAGAGATCGCATATACAATGATCTTTGTCTTATGGATATTGATACCTGCAAGCTTCGCACATTTCCAATTGCTTCCTGTCGCGTAGACCGCTCGTCCAAAGGCTGTCTTATTCAACAGAAAATAGAATCCGGCGAAGATCAAAAGCAGCAGGATTACCGGGATAGGGATACGGTAGAAGTTACCTCTTCCCACCAGCTTCAATACGAAGCTGTCTCCAAGGTTCGAGATCGGCTTTCCGTCAGTGAAGATCATAGTCGCGCCGCGATAAACCGTCATTGTGATCAACGTGGCAATAAACGCCTGAAGCCTTCCCTTCGTCACCAACAGTCCGCTGACTGCTCCAAGTCCCGTTCCTATCGCCAGGGCCAGAAGCATGGCGGCCCCCGCCGGGACACCGCTTGAGATCATGCCCGCACACAGCGCCGTACTAAGAGCAAGGACAGAACCGACAGACAGGTCGATCGCATCCGTTAAGATTACGCAGGTCATGCCAAATGCAATCAGTCCGTTGATGGATGACTGACGCAGCAAAGACAAAAAGTTGCTTCCTGTCCGGAACTCCGGACTAACGATACTGATTCCGACAACCAGCAGTACCAGCGCGATCAGCGCGCCCAGATCCTGCATATGATCTGTGATTTTCTTCTTATTTGTTTCCATTAAATTGTACCTCCCGTCGCTAACGTCATTACATTTTCCTGATTGGCTTCTTCTTTGAAAATAATTCCTCTGACCAGTCCTTCACGGACAACCATTACACGGTCGCTCATGCCAAGCACCTCCGGCAGTTCAGAAGATACCATGATGATCGCCACACCCTTTGCCGCCAGGTCATTGATAATATTGTAGATCTCCTTCTTTGCGCCGATATCCACGCCCCTTGTAGGTTCATCCAGAATCAGGATCTTTGGATCTGTGTATACCCATTTCGCAAATACCACTTTCTGCTGGTTACCGCCGCTTAAGTTATTACACTCGTGAAATGGTCCAAAACAGCGGATACGCAGTTCCTTGATCCCCTTTTCGACCAGCTCCCGTTCCTTCTTCTTGTCGATCACATAGTTCTTTGAAACGATTGGAAGGTTTGCAAGGGAAATATTTTTCTCGATACTTTCTTCCAGCATCAGACCTTCCACTTTCCGGTCTTCCGTGATAAATCCGATTCCGTTTTTCATCGCCTGAATCGGAGATTTGATCTGTACCTCTTTCCCGTCAATCTCAATCCTGCCGGACTCGTAAGGAAGATTTCCGAATATAGCCTGCATGATCTCCGTCCTTCCGGCTCCCATAAGGCCGGACACTCCCAGAACCTCTCCGGCTTTCACCTCAAACGTTACATCCTGGAACACGCCCTTCTTGGTCAGTCCGCTTACCTTCAGGACTGTTTCCCCGATCTTACAGTCACGCTCCGGATACCGCTCTCCGATCTCACGCCCGATCATCAGCTTCACGATATCGTTCATATTCGTCTCCGGGATATTCCTGGTTCCCACATATGTACCGTCGCGCAGCACACTGATCCTGTCGCACAGTTCGAATATCTCCTCCATCCTGTGGGAAATGTACACGATGGACACTCCCGATCTGCGAAGAGACTTTATCACCTCGAACAGCACCACCGTCTCACTCTGCGTCAGTGCGGCTGTCGGCTCATCCATGATGATAACTTTCGCGTCCACCATAAGAGCCTTGCAGATCTCGATCATCTGCTGCTGCCCCACGGAAAGGTTGGACATCACCTCTCCCGGATCGATCTTTACGCCCAGGCGGTCCAGAGCTTTTGCCGCCTTCTGGCGCATTGCCTTCTGATCGCAGAAACCGAACTTATTCTTGATCTCTTTCCCCATGAACAGATTCTCTTCCACAGTCAGGTCAAACAGTACGTTAAGCTCCTGATGGATGAACACGATCCCCGCTCTTTCTGCTTCCTGGGGATTCTTGTAAGCCGCTTCCTGTCCGTCCACGATGACCGTCCCCTTGTCTCTCGTATAAACACCGGTCAGGATCTTCATCAGAGTGGATTTTCCGGCTCCGTTCTCACCCATGAGCGCATGAACTTCTCCATGCCCCAGGACAAAACCGGCATCTTTTAACACCTGATTCGTTCCGAAGGATTTGTCAATCCCCTTCATCTCAATCTGCATTTTTCTTCCTCCCTTGATCTCTTAAAATAAACACGCGGACTGCAAGATGATGTTGGCATATGGCGTGGTCTCTCCTGTCCGGATCACCGCTTTGCATGTCTTCGTCTGCGCTTTCAGCTCCACATGGGATACATATACGACCTCGCACGCCCCATCCATCTCCTTCGCCACAGCCAGGATCTCCTCATGAATCTTCGGGTTCTTCTCGCGGATTTCTTCTGCCAGAACCATCTTTTCAATCTTCATCTCTTTTGCAACTTCCTTAAACACATCCATGAAAGACGGAACTCCAAGCTTCAGCGCCAGGTCTATACGCTCCGTCTCATCCGGAATCGGAAGACCGCAGTCTCCTACGGCAATGGTATCTGTATGTCCCATATAGGACAGTACCCTTGAAATATCAGCATTTATAATTCCATTTCTCTTCATCTTGTTATCTCCCCATCGCTTCCTTCACTTCATCATAGGAGGGCATTCCTCCCTGTGCTCCGAACTTCTCCGTGGATAATCCCGCCGCCACATTGGCAAATGCAAGCGCATCCTCGATATTCTTTCCTTCCATCAGCGCCACCGTAAACGCTCCGTTCAGTGTGTCCCCCGCGCCGGTGGTATCTACCACATCCGCCTTCCTCGCAGGAACCAGAACAATCTCCCCGCTCTTAAGGCATGTGCTGACTCCGCGGGAACCCTGGGTGATCACAAGCTTTTCAGGATACTTCTTCATCATATCCTCGAAGGAAATATCCTCGCCAAACAGAATCACCGCTTCATGCTCATTCGGCGTCAGGTAGGCCACCTTCTCAAGAATCTCCTTCTTCACCGGTCTTGCCGGGCCGGGATTCAGAACAGCCTTCACACCGTTCGCCGCACAGAGTTCGATAACATACTCCACGGTCTCCTGCGGAATCTCATGTTGAAGCAGCACGATCTCGCACTCCAGAAGCGCATCCTTCACCTCATTAATATAGTCAACATCTACATGGTCGTTGGTTCCCGCGACAACAATGATCGTATTGTCATTCTCTCCGACTGTGATCATTGCAAGTCCGGTAGGCACGCCTTCTATCGTCTTAATGCTCTTCGTCTCAACACCCGTCTTACGCAGGTTCTTTACCAGGCTTATCCCTGCCGCGTCGCCGCCGACACATCCGAACATCTCAACATCAGCTCCCAGCTTTGCCATGGCAACGGCCTGGTTCGCACCCTTCCCTCCCGGAACGTACTTCAGGTCTTCGCCTTTGAGCGTCTCGCCTTTGAGCGGGATCCTCTCCGCTTTCACAGTCATATCCATGTTGATACTTCCGACTACTCCAATCTTTCCCATTATTTTCGTTCTCCTTTTTCTTTTTTATATGTTCTCCTCTTGCATCTGATGTATTTTACA
>CAJTRO010000055.1:7556-21764 GCA_910579015.1 uncultured Dorea sp.
ATATAAATTTTCCCAAAAATTCATTATTTGGTTATTATATCCAATTCTATTTCCTTATTTTTGTGTATTATTAACAATAGTAATCTTCGTTTTTTCTTTCACAAACTTTTCCCCTTTCAAATCCGTAGATAATATTAAATAAAATTTTATATAAATATTTATACACAATTTTATATCCGCAGAATAAACATTTATCACAGCTGATCTTAAGCAAAAAAAGATTGCGGCAGAAACAGATCACAAATCTGCTCCTGCCGCAATCCTGCCGGCACACCATCTATCCCGGATCATAACTCTCTTATATCTTTTACACTTCCGCGCTCTACGAATTCCGCGCAGACCTGGATCTTCACCTTCGCCCTGCTTTCTTTCTCCTCCATCGACAACAGTTCGCGCACCGCCCGCGCACCCAGTTCCTGCTTGTATACATGCATGGTGGACAGAGGCGGATCTGAAACCAGTCCATAAGCGACATCATCGAACCCAATCACAGATATGTCGCCCGGTACATCGTAACCGCATTCTTTCATTGCCCGCATACACCCGATCGCTATCACGTCATTGTCCGCAAAAAAAGCTGTCGGCACTTCCTTTGCACCGGAAAGATACTCTCTCATCTTCTGGTATGCTGTCTCTATCCTTGTCCCCACCGTCGCGACATATCCTGGTTCTACAGGAAATCCGCACTGGTTCATCATCCGGTAATATCCCTTCTCACGCGACCTGAACGCCTGGATCCTGAATTCTCCCCGCAGATAGCCGATCCTTCTGTGCCCCTTCCTTTCAAGATATGCAACCGCCTCCTCTGCCGCCTCCATATCATTGATCAGTACACTGTCAAATGCATGGCTGTCACTGTGCCCGTCAAGCAGTATGATCCGATTCCTGGCGCCGGCATAAGGCGTATAATCTTCCTCCAGCATCTCCGTCCCCAAAAGCACCACCCCGCTCTGCATATCCGTCAGAATATCCTGGAGCTGCTCTTCATAATCTGTATCGCTGACGTCCACATAACAAAATACTGTTTCATAACCCATCAGCTTCGCCTGACGCTCCACACCTTCGATCACGGCAGGATGGAAGGAACTCTCGTCAATGATCATACCGTTCTTCCGAAAGATCACGAACCGGATCTTCGTAATCTCCTCCTCCACCCGATATCCCAGCTCCTCTGCTGTCTTTAATATCTTCTCGGCTGTGTTCTTATTGACACCCTTCTTACGGTTCAGCGCATTGGAAACCGTAGACATGGAAAATCCTGTTATCTCACTGATTTTGCGAATATTTACCTTCATATCTTTCTGTCCTCTCCTATCCAGATTATTATAGCATATCTCCTGTCAATAATACATCGCAATGATCTGTTTTTTATGGTACAATGCTGATTACAGGAAATCTTATCCGAAGGCAGGCCGCGATTGATTTTTATAACAGCCTGTACAACATAAAGAGGTGAAATAATTTATGCACAAAGAATTTTTAATGGGCAATGAAGCCATTGCAATGGGCGCCATCGCCGCCGGGGTGAATCTGGTGTCCGGTTATCCGGGAACCCCTTCTTCCGAGGTACTTGAGACGGTGGCAAGACACCGCGGCGAAGATACTTATGTAGAGTGGTCCGTGAATGAGAAATCGGCTCTGGAAGTCGCCGCCGGAGCCTCATACGCAGGGGCAAGAAGTCTTGTAACCATGAAACAGGTCGGGCTTAACGTTGCTTCCGATCCTCTGATGAGCCTTGCATATATCGGGGTGAAGGGCGCAATGGTCGTGCTGGCGGCAGACGATCCGGGGCCGATCTCATCCCAGACGGAGCAGGATACCCGGCACTTCGCCGCATTTTCCAAGCTTCCCTGCTTCGATCCTTCTTCCGCCCAGGAAGCATACGAGATGATACAGGAAGCATTTACATACTCGGAGAAATACGGCACGCCCGTCTTCTTCCGCCCGACGACCAGAGTATGCCACGGGTATGCCTCCATCACCGTGAAGGATCCCCTGGAATATACGAAGCACCATCCGGAGGGCTTCATAAAAGACAGTTCCCGGTGGGTGATCTTCCCAAGGCTTTCCTACCAGAACCACATCCGCATCGAAGAACGCAATGTGAGACTGGCCGGCGATTTTTCCACATATGAACGGAATCGTATCTTCCCGGAAGATTTAAGAGAACCTTCTCTTACGAAACAGGGGATTGCCACAGGGGGCATCAGCTTCGCTTATGCCATGGAGGCGCTTAAAGAAACCGGAACGGTACGTCTTCTTAAGATCGGCACACCGCATCCCTTCCCGGAAAAGCTGGCGCTTGAATTTCTCGATGGCCTGGATGCGGTTCTCTGCATCGAAGAACTGGATCCTGTCATCGAACGGGAACTGCTCTGCCTGTGCGGAAAGCATCATCTTCCGGTGAAGATTTTCGGAAAGCTGACGCACCATGTCCCCAACGCCGGGGAAAATACACAGGACAGTGTACGGCAGAATATCATGGATTTCCTCGAATGCCGGAAACCGCAGAGCGCATTATCCGAATGCCGGAGCACGAAAGGGGAAGCTCACTGCGCCTCTGCCCGGCTGACTGCCAAAAGCACATCTGCCGGCGCCTCCACTTGCTCCGGGCAGGAGGATATCCCGCCTCTCCCGGTACGACCGCCGGTGCTCTGCGCCGGATGTCCGCACCGCGCCTCCTTCTACGCAGTCAAGACTGCCATGAAGGGCAAAAAGACCATCTTCTGTGGAGATATCGGCTGTTACACGCTGGGAAACGCTATGCCGCTTGACATGGTGGATACCTGCCTGTGTATGGGCGCGGGACTTGGGATAGCCCAGGGGGTGGGGCATATCGAACCAGATACCGCCTGTTTTGCCTTTGTAGGAGATTCAACCTTCTTCGCATCTGCCATCCCGGGTGTGGTCAACGCCGTGTATAATCAGGCGGATATGACGCTTGTCATACTTGACAACTCTACCACAGCCATGACCGGACACCAGCCCCACCCGGGCACCGGACGGACCATGATGGGAAATGTGACAGACAAGATAGATATCGAGGCCGTTCTTCGCGGAATCGGTCTTAAGACAGTCAAGACGGTCGATCCTCTGGAGCATGCTGCGGCCACAGCCTGTATCAGGCAGACAGCAGATGAACCCGGCGTCAAGGCTGTCATCTTCAGATCTCCATGTATCGCCGTCACAAAACCGTCCGGCTGTATGACGGTCGATTCCGGGAAATGTATCAACTGCAAAAAGTGTATCCGCGACCTGGGATGTCCCGCACTGATCATCACAGACGGCAATATCGGCATCGACGATTCTCTCTGTACCGGGTGTACACTTTGCAGCCAGATCTGTCCTGCCGGCGCTATTATCCCGGTGGATACAAAGGAAGATGCTTCTGGTAATTCCAAATCCTTAAGAGGAGGTGACAGCCATGAATAAGAATATCATATTATGCGGAGTCGGCGGCCAGGGAACGGTCCTTGCCTCCAAGCTGATCGCGGCCGCGGCCATGAAGAAGGATATCCCCGTCATGAGCGCCGAGACCATCGGCATGGCACAGCGGGGAGGAAGTGTGTTCAGCCACATCCGCATGGGGGAGGGGCTGTATTCCCCCATGATCGCAAAAGGCACAGCCGATATCATTATCGGCTTTGAGCCGGGCGAGACAGTCCGGATGCTCCCCTATCTGAAAGAAGGCGGACAGGTGATCGTAAGCAGCCGCGCTATCATGCCTGTTACTGCAACACTTTCTGACACGCCGTATAATGGCCGCAAGATGATCGACTTTCTCAAAAAGCGCATCCCGAAACTCCTTGTTGTAGACAGCGGACCAGCCTGCAAGGAGATTGGTTCTCCCAAGGTCCTTAATCTCCTGCTCCTTGGCGCCGCAATCCACTGCCAGGCTCTCGGGCTTGGTGAGGAAGATATAAAAGAAGCAATACGCGGACGTCTTCACGAAAAGTTCCATGAACTGAATTTTCGGGCGCTCGCATATGTAAGGGAACATTCATTGCATTGTTGACATTCAAATTACCAATTGCTATAATAAAAATATCAAGCAAATGGCAGCCACATTTTCAAAAAAGCGGGGGATTATATGGCTGAAAAAGAAATGATACAGAGAGATATTGAGGAATTTTCAAGATTGCAGACATATATGCTTGCAACTGAAAAGAATTCAGATGGATATAAGCTGATGAAAGATCGTTATACTGAATTAAAGGTTATTCTAATGGCTTTTGGAATCAATTTTTCAGAAATTGACAAGATAAAAGAATAGATACCATAACAATTGAAGATGAGGCCGTTGCAAAATAACTGTTATACGCCATATCCGGGATACTATTTGTAATAATATTACCCATATATTGTGTATAACGGCATTTCGCAACGGCCCCGTCTTTTTATTTATGCAGTAATACTTGCATCTGCTATTTTAATACCGTATAATAGCATCAAAATGTAACAGCGCTATGATATTATATTACTTAAAGAATGCTGTATACTACCGTCAGAAAAACAGAAAGGATACAATACATCATGCAGATATCAGACATACAGATCAGCCAGGTAAACCGGCAGATCCAGGCACTTACCAGGGCAAAGAGCTTCTACGGGAAGAAACTCGAAGATGCGGGGATTTCCAGTATCTCTGCCCCCGAAGACTTTGAAAAGCTCCCCTTTTCCGAGAAGAATGACTTGAGAGAAGCCTACCCGCTGGGGCTTATGACAGCTCCGGAAGAAGAGATTGTGAGGATCCATTCCTCCTCCGGAACTACCGGGCTTCCGGTCATCATCCCCTACACGGCCAAGGATGTCAGCGACTGGGCCGTCATGTTCGCCCGCTGTTATGAGACCGCCGGTATCACCAATCTGGACCGCATCCAGATCACTCCCGGATACGGACTGTGGACCGCCGGTATCGGTTTCCAGGCCGGCGCAGAGAAGCTTGGCGCCATGGTCATCCCTATGGGGCCGGGTAATACGGATAAGCAGTTACAGATGATGATGGATATGAAGAGCACCGTGATCTGCGCCACCTCCTCTTATGCTCTGCTTCTGGCCGAAGAGATTGAGAAACGCGGTATCAAAGACAAGATCCATCTTAAGAAAGGTGTCATAGGTTCCGAGCGCTGGGGCGAGAAGATGCGCCAGAGGATCCGCGAAGAACTCGGCATTGAGCTCTATGATATCTACGGACTTACAGAAGTTTACGGCCCCGGGATCGGCATCAACTGCCGTCATGAGACCGGAATGCACTACTGGGACGACTATCTCTATATCGAGATCATAGATCCTGTCACGCTTAAGCCTGTACCGGACGGTGAATTGGGCGAGATTGTGATCACCACCCTCGTCAAAGAGGGCGCGCCTCTGATCCGTTACCGCACCCATGACATTTCCCGCATTGTTCCGGGCAGCTGTCCGTGTGGAAGTAAGTATCCGCGTCTGGACATCATTATGGGAAGAACCGACGATATGATGAAGATCAAGGGCGTCAATGTATTCCCAAGCCAGATTGAAGAGATTCTCAAGGAATTCCCGGAGGTCTCAAGCGAATACCAGATCCGCATCTCACATCTGGACGGCAGGGACACCATGCGTCTCTATGTGGAGACAAACGGAAGCGTCGACTTCCTCGATCTGGCCAGACGCGTTGCCGGCACCGTCAAGAGCCGTATCGGATTCACGCCTCTTGTCAAGGTTGTGGAGCTTGGGCTTCTTCCACGGAGTGAGAAGAAATCCAAGCGGGTGATCGATGAAAGATATGAGTAGGACACACTCATGATCAGAACAGGGGATGAGATGTTATTTCAAACATCTCATCCCCTGCGACTTCTCTTATTCTTCATTTTCCAGGCCGCTTAAGCGCAGAGCCTGATCCGCCGCGATACACGCGTCGATAATCTCCTGGATATCTCCGTTCATGATCTTATCCAGCTTATACAGCGTAAGCCCGATCCGGTGATCCGTCACCCTGCCCTGCGGGAAATTATAGGTACGGATCTTCTCAGAACGGTCGCCTGTTCCGATCTGGCTCTTTCTTGCTTCCGCCTCGGCGTCATGCTGTTTCTGGCACTCGATATCATACAGCTTCGCACGCAGTAACGCAAATGCCTTCTCCTTATTCTGCAACTGCGACTTTTCTGTCTGGCTGTAGATTACGATCCCGGTCGGATAGTGGGTAAGACGGACGGCGGAATCCGTCGTATTGACGCACTGGCCTCCATTTCCGGACGCCCTCATAACGTCGATTCGGATATCCTTCTCATCAATCTGTACGTCCACTTCCTCCGCCTCCGGTATCACGGCTACCGTGATCGTCGAAGTGTGTATCCGTCCGCCGGATTCAGTCTCTGGCACACGCTGAACACGGTGCACGCCGGATTCATATTTCATTACGGAATACGCACCGCTTCCGTTGATCATGAAGGTGACATTCTTCATGCCGCCGATCCCGATCTCTTCGCACTCTACCAATTCTACCTTCCATCGCTTGCTCTCCGCATAATGCAGATACATCCGGTAGATCTCTGCCGCAAAAAGAGCCGCCTCATCACCGCCTGCTCCCGCACGGATCTCCACGATAACATTCTTATCATCGTTGGGATCCTTGGGAAGCAGAAGGATCTTAAGCTCCTTCTCAAGCTCCTCCCCCCTTGCCTTGGAATCATTGAGCTCTTCCTTCGCAAGCTCCCTCATCTCCTCATCTGATTCCTCCTCAAGCATCTGAAGGCTGTCCTCGATGGTCTGCTTACATTCCTTATATTCCTTATATGACTCCACGATCGGAGACAGGTCATTCTGTTCTTTCATAAGTTTCCGGAATCTCTTCTGGTCATTCGCCACATCCGGTTCCTGGAGCTCACTCAATATCTCCTCCATTCGAATGAGCAGATCCTCTAATCTGTCAAACATTGTTCTTCCTCCTACCATTCATCTTGGAACTACATTTCCTATATCTCTTATATTTCTTATATTACTTCTATTACTTATTACTGTCTCTCTCCATTGTATCTGCCCGCCGCTACACGGTCAAGACCGGACAGATCCTTTTTTATCATCACATTCTCATATCCATGAACCTCCATCAGCTCTGCCACATCCTTTCCCTGACCGCATCCGATCTCGAACAAAAGATATCCTCCGTCCTCTATATGGGAAATACTGTCTTCTATGATCCTCCGGTAAAAATGCAGTCCGTCTTCTCCGCCGTCCAGAGCGATCCGCGGATCGTGGAAACGCACTTCCTCCTGAAGCCCCTCGATATCCTCCGTCGGGATATACGGAGGGTTCGATACGATCACATCGTATCTCCTGTCTGATCTTACCGGCTCTTTGCCAACAGACGTCTCTACTGCACAGTTCCCCTGATCCGGCTGGTCCCATCTCTCAAACAGATCCGATCGTATCCACTTCGCGTTCACTCCCAGCCGTTCAGCATTCTTCCCGGCAGTCTTTAGCGCCTCTTCTGAGATATCGCATCCGACGCCCTCTGCCAGCGGGCACATCTTCATTATGCTCAGAAGGATACATCCCGATCCCGTGCACATATCCAGAATGCGCAAGCTTTTGCGCCCTTCCATATCTCGCATCTTCGCACGTACTATCTTAACCGCCTCTTCCACCAGCGTCTCCGTATCCTGGCGCGGGATCAGCACATGCTCGTTCACATAGAAGGGGTATCCCATGAACTCCTGTTCCCCCGTAATGTGCTGCAAGGGAATCCTCTTGCTCCGCATTTCAATATATTCAAGGTACTGCTTCGCCTGCCGTTCCTCCAGGATCCGGCCAGGATCGCCGTAATAAGACGCCCGGCTGATACCGGCCGTATATTCTAACAGATACCACGCATCCAGCGCGGCTTCCTCAATCCCCGCCCCTTCTAATACCGCAGTCCCTTCTTCAATGATCTGCCGCAGTGTGAAAGTTCTCTGCTTCATACGCTCTCCAATCAAATACCGCCTCTACTGCCTGGATCGCCACCTCTATCATGCCGTCATCCGGCTCCTTCGTTGTCAGCTTCTGTATGGCAAGTCCCGGCTTACTGAACAGATTCACGATCACATTCTCACTGCGCCCTGCAAGCTTCAGGAACTCATAGGAAATCCCCGCGATCACCGGAAGTAATGCAATCCGTATCACAATCCTCATAAGCGGAGTCTCCGCCCGGATCAGGACCAGCATAATGATGCTGACCGCAAGCACAAGAAACAGAAAGCTGGTCCCGCATCTCTTATGCTGTCTGGAACTGCTCCTTACATTCTCAACCGTCAACGGCAGTCCATGCTCGATACAGTTGATACACTTATGCTCCGCTCCATGATACATAAAGGTTCTCTGGATATCCTTCATCCGCGAGATCAGCAATACGTACAGTATGAAGATCCCGATCCGCATGAAGCCTTCGATCACCGTCCGCGTACCATAGGAAGGAATATACCGCTTCAATAAAGACGACAGAAAATACGGAAGCACCATAAATATCGCGACTGCCATCACGATGGAAAATGCGACCGTCAATCCCATCAGCAGGCTCTCCTTCTTCTCCTGCTTTTTTGCCTCCGTCTCCGTCAGCTCTGCCTCTTCTGCTTCTTCCTCTTCAAAGAAGCTTGCCGAATAGGTCAGCGTCTTCATGCCCAATACCATAGAATCTATGAAGTTAAAAACGCCCCTGATAAAAGGAATCTCCGTAAGCTTCTTCCATCTATGGATAATGCTCTTGTAAGTCTCTTTCTGTACAATGATCTCCCCGTCAGGCTTGCGTACCGCAACAGCATATTCTTCCTTATGCTTCATCATGATCCCTTCCAGCACCGCCTGACCGCCTATATTAGATGACTTCATATAATTCTCCTCTTCTTTTTCTGCCGGATATTCCTGCACACAATGCATCGGCACTGCTTCCTGCCATTCCTCCATATATGTGTCTACGACAGAAAAGGGTTGAGATTATACAACCTCAACCCGATACTTGTAATACTATTTACCCATTCCGTATTTCTTGTTGAACTTATCAACACGGCCACGAGCCTGAGCAGCTTTCTGCTGTCCGGTATAGAAAGGATGGCACTTGGAACAGATCTCCACGTGGATATCTTCCTTTGTAGAACCTGTTACGAAAGTATTGCCACAGTTACAAGTTACAGTTGCCTGATGATATGTTGGATGTATTCCCTCTTTCACGATCTTCACCTCTTCTTGATTTATTTTCCGCAAGCACGATGCTGCGCTACTATATTCGTTTTCTAAACAGCGTTGTTATTGTACCATAAAACTGCCGTGTTGTCTAGATGATTTTTGTCTTTTTTACCATTTGGATCAACTCTGCATTGTTGCGGGTTCTGCTGTACATATTCAGGATACTCTCCACAGCCTCGTCTGCACGCATACCATTGAGGGCACGGCGCATCGTATCGACAGCCTCCTGCTCCTCCCTGGACAGAAGAAGGTCTTCTCTTCTGGTTCCTGACTGCGGGATATCAATGGCCGGGAATACTCTCTTCTCGGACAGCTTCCGGTCTAATACAAGCTCCATATTGCCGGTTCCCTTGAATTCCTCGTAGATTACGTCGTCCATCTTGCTTCCGGTATTGACAAGCGCGGTCGCCAGTATGGTAAGGCTTCCGCCGCCGCGCATATTTCTCGCCGCGCCAAAGAACCTCTTCGGCATATGAAGCGCCGCCGGATCAAGACCTCCGGACAGAGTACGGCCGGAAGGCGGAACCGTCAGGTTATAAGCCCTTGCCAGACGTGTAATGCTGTCTAACAGGATCATTACATCCTTCTTATGCTCTACCAGACGCTTCGCACGCTCGATCACCATCTCGGACACCCTTTTGTGATGATCCGGCAGTTCGTCAAATGTAGAATAAATAACCTCAACATTATCTCCTTCTATCGTCTCCTTGATGTCCGTTACTTCCTCCGGACGCTCGTCGATCAACAGGATCAGAAGATGGATCTCCGGGTTGTTCTTACGCACCGACAAAGCAACCTGCTTCAAGAGCGTCGTCTTACCTGCCTTTGGCGGCGATACGATCATACCTCTCTGTCCCTTGCCGATCGGCGACAGAAGGTCTACGATCCTCATGGCAGTGCTTGTCTTCCCACACTCCATACGGAGACGTTCATCCGGGAAGATCGGCGTCATGTCTTCAAAATTCGTTCTCCGCATTGCCTTCATCGGATCTATGTTATTAATCCTGGTCAAATATAATAATGCACTGAACTTCTCTTGCTGTGTCTTGATACGTGTATGTCCTTCCAGAATATCTCCGGTCTTAAGATTGAACTTGCGGATCTGCGACGGGGACACATATACATCATTCTCTCCCGGCAGATAGTTCGCACTCCGGATAAATCCATATCCGTCCGGCAGTACCTCTAAGATCCCGCAGGCTGTAATCCCGCTGTCAAGTCTGTCTATATCATGTACCTCTTTATCTCCTGTATTCGCAGACATCTCCTTGACTGCCTCTCTGGATGCCTGTTTTTCCTTCTCATCTTCTTCTAGCATACGCTCAACCAGCTCCGCTTTCTTCATCGTAGATATCCCTTTCAAGCCTCTTGCCTTGGCAAGATCTTTAAGCGTAGATAACGGCAATGATTCATACTTTTCTCTCATCAATAAACGATCCTTTCCTAATTTTTAATTTTCCAATCATATACTAAATATCTGACATACCAATACCTATATATACTTACTGGGATTGAGGGGCCTGAAACGACCCAGCTGGAATTAGATGTTATTATACTACATTTATTGGAAATTTAAAAGCCTTTTTATTGATTTGATTCCATTTGGATGATATGATAAATACAGTTTGATCTGAAAGGAGGCGTCTGTATGGCCATATACTGGGGTGAGAAGCGGTATTATTCCCTGGATCATTACCTCAGACAGACTTACGGCCGCAAGCTGTATAAGATATCGCTTAACGCAGGCATGACCTGCCCCAACCGCGACGGCACATGCGGTAACCGGGGCTGTATCTTCTGTAGTACAGGCGGTTCCGGTGATTTTGCCTCTGACAAGGATCTGACCATAACCGCCCAGCTTGATGAAGGCAGAGCCCAGGCCGCGCGGAAGTATCCGGGTTCCTCTTATATCGCTTATTTTCAGGCTTACACCAATACCTATGCGCCCATCTCATATCTGAGGAAAGTATTCACCGAAGCGATCCGGCACCCGGACATAGAGATCCTTGACATCGCCACACGCCCGGACTGTCTTGACAGTGAAGTCCTTGCACTACTGGCCGAATTGAACCGGATTAAACCCGTATGGATCGAGCTTGGCCTCCAGACCATCCATCCAGAGAGTGCGGATTTCATACGAAGAGGATATGCGCTTCCCGTGTTTGACCAGGCTGTAAAGAATCTGCGTAAGCTTCAGATTCCCGTCATCGTCCACACGATCCTTGGACTTCCGGGAGAAACTGTGGAACAGATGCTTGGCACCGTCAGATATCTGAATACACAGGATATACAGGGGGTAAAATTTCAACTATTACATATATTAGAACAGACAGACCTTGCCGTGTATTACAGGGAACACCCCTTTCCCCTCCCTGATATGGAGGAATACTTTGAGATCGTCGGCAGCTGCCTGTGTACCCTTCGCCCCGATATCGTCGTACACCGGCTCACAGGCGACGGTCCCAAGGCGCTTCTGATCGCTCCGCTGTGGACGGGCAATAAACGGCAGGTGCTCAATCAGATGCAGGCATATCTGAAAAAGCACGACATCTGGCAGGGGAAGGCCCTGCAATAAACAGCAAATCATATAATTCATATAATAATAGTAGTAAGAAAGGAACTGACTATGGATACACCTTCAAAATTATACAAGCTTATCATCCTGTATATGCTGAACAGGGTAGATTTTCCCCTGACGAATTCACAGATATCCGAATTCATTCTGGATGAGGGCTACACCACCTATTTCAAGCTTCAGCAGGCGATCGCCGAGCTGATAGAATCCGGATTTGTCCGGGAAGAGGCCACGCACAACAGGACCTTCTACCACATCACAGAGGAGGGCGCCGAGACTGTCTATTATTTCAAGAATGACATCTCCCGCGCCATTCAGAACGATATCAACGCCTTCCTCCAGAAGAAGAAGTATGAGCTGAAAAATGAAGTATCTGTCAAATCCGATTATTACCGCAATTCGAACATGGAATACTCTGTCAGATGCCAGGTAATTGAACAAAGGATGCCCCTGATCGATCTGACGGTGACAGCCCCAACGGAGGCTGAGGCAGAAACCATCGCCAATAACTGGACGAAGAAGAACCAGGAAGTCTACGCAATGATCATGTCACAGCTTCTGTGAATTGCTAAGTTAAGGACATTTTTCTGAAAAAGGAGTAGTAAATATATGAAAACCAAAAAAATATGCGATCTGTACATTAGTTTCTTTAAGATCGGCGGGCTCACCTTCGGCGGCGGACTCGCCATGCTTCCCATGCTTCAGCGCGAGGTTGTCAAGAAGCATCAGTGGTGCACGGAAGAAGAGCTTCTGGATATCTATGCCATCGGGCAATGTACTCCCGGCATCATCGCGGTCAATACCGCAACCTATGTAGGTTATCAGCAGGCAGGATTCTTAGGCAGTGTGGCCGGTACTCTGGGCATGGTGTCCCCGTCTCTGATCATCATCTGTCTGGTTGCATCCATTCTGCAAAATTTTATCCATATGCCGGCGGTACTCCACGCACTTGCCGGGATCCGTATCGTCGTATGCGCCCTGATGCTCAATACCGTCTTCACAATGGCCAAAAAAGGAATCATTGATAAATTAGGCGCTCTGGTCTTTGTGACCGCATTTTTACTGGCATGTTTCACTCCGGTTCCGACGGCTCTGGTCATCGTCCTGGCCGGACTTACCGGGATTATTGCCAAGCATTTTGAAAGGAGGCGTTCCGCATGATATATCTGATTCTTGCATATGAATTCTTCAAGATTGGTCTGTTCTCCATCGGAGGCGGCATGGCGACACTGCCCTTTCTGATGGACCTGACTAACAAATATGACTGGTTTACCGTAAGCGAGCTTACGAACATGGTGGCGATCAGCGAGAGTACGCCCGGCCCTGTGGGGATCAACATGGCCACCTACGCCGGATACAACGCCGCCGGCGTTTTAGGAGCAATTGTGGCTACGCTGGCGCTTACGGCTCCGGCCTGGATCATCATTATCCTGATCGCTAAATTTCTCGAGAATTTCAGTGAGAATAAGAATGTGAAGGCGGCCTTCTACGGCATCCGCCCGGCCGTCGCCGCCCTGATCGGATACGCCGTATGGGAACTGCTTAAGATTGCACTTGTCTCGGCCGCTGAAGGGAAGCTCCAGGTGAATATGGTCAATGCCATCGTCTGTGTGGCAGCCTTTGCCCTGCTTCAGATCAAGAAGCTTGGAAAACTGCATCCGCTGGCGTGGATCGCGGCGGGGGCCTGTATAGGGGTTGTGTTGAAGATGTAAGGTTCAGAAGATGAGAAAATGATGCCTGTAACAGTTATAGATGCACTCAAAAACAGGGGACAGTCGGCTAATACCGTTTTCTTCCGATTTTAAAGAAAAATAGAGATACCCTGCGGAAATGCCACCGTTTAGCACCGGCATATTCTGTGGGGTATCTCTATTTATAGGGGGAAGCATTATTTTTGGACACACTAAATAAAGGTTCCCCTTCTGTTGAACCACACCTTTCATTAAGCGGTATTTTCTTCTTTTTTTCCTTTAAATGTCTGGAGTTTGCTGTTCAAGAAGCGATGATATTTATTGATATTTCTACCTATCGCATACAGCATAAACTCCTTGTATACTTTCTCGGTTGAACGGTGATTGAACCGTCGAAAGTCATCATTTTCCTTGATATCGCCAAAATGTCCTTCTGTTTGGATAGAACGTATCTGACGGTTTAAAATACCTTTCTCACTTTGAATGTTCGCATGAGATTTTTCTTTTAATTCTTCCCAACGCTCATTGATCTTCATTACTTTATTTTTGTCTGCGTCCTTTTGGGGATCATACTTGTAAAGACATTTCTCTTTGTGTTCACATCCACTGCAATCAGCACATCCGTATACTTCGAAAGTCTGTGTATAATCTTCCATTTCTTTTGTTTCTGTCCGGATATATCTCAATTCTCTGCCGTCATGACAAATATAATAACGTTCATCTTCAAAGCTCCGGACTGTCATGTTA
>CAJTRO010000056.1 GCA_910579015.1 uncultured Dorea sp.
GGCATTATCATCCGTGAAAAAGGATACGCCGGGTCGGACGCCGCAATCCGTATGTTTGCCACAAGGGAGCGCAAGATCATGAAGGAAACTGCCCGGCAAGGGGTCTCCGGTGAAAAGATTGAACGGAAATGGCTGGTCAGCCTGTTGTACCGTCCGATTGACAAGATTTCAGCCATCAGCGCGGAGCAGCTCGACCGAATTATAGGGGAATATCCAGTCATAGGGCGTGTTTACGATGCTGTGTCAGGCTTTAAACAGACGTTATTAGGGAAAAAAGAATCTGAACTTGATAAATGGCTGGAAGAAACAGACTCCCTGGAAATAGATGAATTAAGCAGTTTTATAAACGGGATCAGAAGGGATATCGCGGCAGTAAAAAATGCAATTTTGCTTGATTATAATAATGGACTTGCGGAAGGAAGCGTAAATAAGCTAAAGGTTGTCAAAAGAATCATGTATGGTCGCAACAGCTTCGAGATGCTGAAAGGAAAGCTGCTACGGCTTGAATTAAAACGCAAAATCAACTAACTTTGGAAAGATTCATTTTCTCCTTTACAAACCAATTGAATATACTTTTACATAAAGATGAGTGCCTGCCCAATTCGAACCTCTGGCTGATGTGTTAATCGTAAGACTGGATGCTTTAAACGTAATACCCACGCTGTACCACGAAGTTGAACTTTCATAATCCGTAAATTCTATTCTTTCGCCTAAATTAGCGGATGGAAATGCCTGCCATACAGTAAAATTTCCAAACCCCGTCAGTCCGGTCTTTACAAAAACAATACGTTTTCCAGTAATAACTTTGGAATAATTGTACGTTTTTCCCGCGTCCAAAACGCCTCCACTAAAGTGCTCCACCGGCGTAAAAGCATCTCCAAGCGCCTTAAAGCTGACTGTATTGGCACCTGTTACAAGCTTAAGATCATTTGCCGTAAATTTTGCATCTGCTCCAGCCGCATTAACATTGAACGCATCATTAGAAGTTTGAGAATCATGACAGTCAATATATACACTGTGAAAGGGTGCTTCAATATTAACTCCGTCTCCCTTAAGGAACATTCCTTCCGTACTGCTCAGTACGCATTCTCCCGCGCTTCCTCTGGATAATGCCCCATAAATATTACTGCCTTGATAAAAGTCGATCGAATCACTGTCAATATAAAAATGTCCCGCACCCGGATTTCCAATTGTTGCCGTATTAGCAAATACCGGTTCCGAAGCCACACGCCAGTAAGAACCGTCATAAGTGAAGATGACCGTAGCACCTGCAGACCAATATGCATATCTGACGCCCTGAGTATAGACTGCCTTCGCACCTGTACTGTTGATATTCAGCGTCGGGGATGCTGCCGTGTTCGCATAAGTAAACCTCACTGCCACCGTTACCCCGGCTTTCAGGGCAATCGTCCCGCTTACAAGGGTTGCCGTTTTGGCAGCTGTGGCAGCTGCAGTACCAGATGCTGCATAGAGCATCTGGCCGTCCGTTCCTTTGGGCCCTGTCGGTCCCGCAGGTCCCACAGGTCCGGTTGCACCATGCGTCCCAATAATCACCGGGGTACTGACATAAGTTGTATTGTCCGTATAAGTGACCACCTCATAATTCCAAAGGTATTTTTTCGATGTAGTCGTAGTCTGCTGTGCTGTAGTCCAGCCGGCTGTGCTTGAGGTAACGCCGCTTGCCGCCGTGCTCGCCAGATAGTATTCTGCAATGGACTTAATGCCTCTCCCCGTACCGCCTGTATTGCCCTTATCACCGTAAACGCCGATCACCCGCTTCTGCGTTTCAGAGGTTGTGCCATTCGTGTAGGTTAGGATCTCATAATTCCAGAGATATTTATTCGCTGCAGTCATGACAGGGGCTGTGCTCTGCCAGGATGCGGGGACTGTCGTACTGCTTGCTGACACCGCATACTTGTTTGCAACTGAAGAAATGCCTATTCCGTTGTCCCCCTTCCCACCGGTAACACATACTGCATCCGTCATTTTTGAAGAGCCGTCTGTATAGGTAACCACAGATCTTGTCCATATATACTTCCCATTCTCCCATCCGGGATAAGTTCCAGACCACGTTCCCCCGGAAAGCACTGTTGCGCTGGCCGATTTGTAATACTGTTCCACAATAGACTGTACGCCCCGGCCGTCTGCACCTTCTCCTCCCTCGGATCCAGTCACGCATACTGCCGAGGTCTCTCCTGTCTTTCCATCCGTATAAGTAATGACTGTCTTCGTCCAGATATATTTCCCGTTCTCCCAGGCAGGCGCATTCGTCTGCCATACTCCGCCCGACAGGACTGTAGCGCTGGATGACTTATAATACTGCACATCCACACCTGCAACACCTACGCCATCCTTACCCTGCGCTCCGTCCTTTCCATCTTTTCCATCTACGCCGTTCTTTCCATCTGCCCCATCTGATACATTACTTACCGTAACTTCATAGGAGCCACGGACAATCGCTCCTTCCAAGGCTTCAAACCGGTAGACAGCTTTCTTCGCAATGTCACGGGCGTGAACGATCACTGTCTTTCCGACTGCCCGATCTACATCGTCCTTCTTCCACCGTATCTCAAACTGATCTGTCTTATCTGCGCCTGCATCCCTCACATTCGCAGTCAGCGATGTGGTTCCCTCTCCATTCTTAAACACAATGCCGTTATCTGTAGTGATGGTACAGGCATAAACCTTATTTTCCTTGATCAGCTCGTTCATCTTGTCTAACAGGGATGTATCTACCTCGCTCTTCAACTCCCGGAAGTTATCGAACGTGGTTTCATTCCGCTTCGGATCCGTAAAACTGCGGACCTGCTCCGTCACCCTTGCTTCCAGATACAACGGAGGGTTGAATTCATCGTCCGCTATTACGACCGTATCCCCGATTCCGGTATCAAAATATCCATCCACCTCATAGGCCACCTGCGGCACACAGTTCTTCTTAAGCTCCGTCAATGCCTGGCCGTACAGCACATTCACATTGTCCGTGTCATAAGACCACCGCTTCAAGATATAGCGGTCGCTTCCCTTCGTATTTGATGGGAAACGGTCACGAGCCTGCACTGCACGGATAACCCCGTCTCCTGCCGGTGAATAATACTCCATATTCCCGTCCGCATCTTTTTCTTCTTTGTTGATGCCTGAGATAGTCAGTCCGTCCTTCCCGACAGGATAGATTGCTGTGTACAGATCCTTGATGTGTGCCGTTTTCTTGATTCCTTTCACGCTCTTCCCGTACCGCAGCACTACATCCTTCCGATACCGCCCGACTCCCTGATGATCACTGTCATGTTCCCTGTAAATATTCAACACCAGTTTCTTCAAAGAGTAATCATCATTCAAAACTGTTACAATCTCCGCCTCTGCATCAAATACATTAGCCAGGGAGAAGATCCGCGCAAGAATTGTAGACGTACCAGTCCATTCATGGGTGACCGCCTTGTCTGACACTTCATTGATCCCAAGCTCTATTGTCTTTTCAAAGTTGAACACATCCAGGTATTCCTTAAACTTCATTGCCCTGGATGCCTTGTACTCTTCCGCATCCTCATTCAGAAGCTCGAATACAGTGGAATATCCGGCAACCTCCACTATATACTCCGTCTTATATATCATTACGATATTGAAATAATAATCCTTCCCGCCATACTGGAAAGACAGTTTATTCCCCTCTACCAGATACCCGGCATCCTCGTGCTTTGCCGATGCCTTGAAGCTGTAGGTATTGGCAGAGCCTTCCCGGAAGTAATGAAGCTCATCGGAATAGTAATGCAATGCTTTCGGTGCACTGTTATCCATAAATGCACAGACACGGTCATAAGCATCCAGTATTGCGATTCTTATATTGTCCATTATAAATACGCCTCCCTTATCCTCGCTTTGATCGTTGGCGGAGGAGCACTGAAATCGGAATGGTAGAACTGCACTTTCGTTTCTCCAGGAGGTATCTGAAAATATTTCGTTCCCATCATCTCATCCCCCATATTTGCCATCCCGTTTACATAGACCTTCGCTGCATCACCGTCAATCCAGACACGGCTTCCGGCAGGATAACGGTTCGGCACGTCCCTCCATTTCTCCACATGCATCTTGCTAAAATCAACAGCTCCTATGTAATTCCGCTTCATATACTGTCCGGACAAATTTCTCGCACCCCACTGCCCGATCCAGAGTTGTATCTTTGCGCATTCCATGTCTTTAATCTCCGGCACAACATAACTGTAATATCTACTGTTCCAGTATATGGTCAGCTGCTCTCCTTCCTTTCGGAAATCATTGTCCCCTCTCCAAAGTCTCTGACTATACGGGTTGTCTGCATTATCAGCCGGAGCGAACATCATACTTTTTAAATGCCTGCCTCCCGCTGCCCAGTCCACATGCGCTGTATTGCCTGCGGTGTCGCCTTTGCTGATACTCATACAGCAGATTACTTTGTTGTCGGCTGTTAGGAATGTGATTGTCTGGGCACCAGTCTGCCCCATCCCCCCTGCTTCGAACCAGTGCCGTGTGTAGCAGTAGAAGTTACGCGCCCCAGCACGGCCTTCGCTGTCTGCCGGAAGAGTAATCGTTTTCATGCCGCCATTCCAGTGTCCTGCACCTGACGACTGCCCGCCGTTAAGCCCAAGCCACTGGTTTCCTGCTGCCGAAACCATTCCAAGAGTTCCCTGGGTTGTGCTTGATGGAGACTGGCAGTTCATTCCATGGTCATCCACATATCCAGGAAATCCTGACGAAAGTATCTCATTCTGCTTATAAACTTCCCCGTCCGCCTCTTCCACCTTGCCGTACTGCATCACCCCATACTCCGACACGATCCCGATATATCCGTTCTCATGGTTATGCACAATGTCATAGCTGACCGGCACATCCTCCGTGCCCTCATTCACGATCCTTGCCTCCAGGATGCCGTCCGCATTGAGCTTTGCCGAAAAAGTCTTCTCCACGGTGGAGTGCTTAAACGGATTCGTGCAATAAAATATAAGCTCCCCTACCACACTATTCCTGCCGGACGTCACTTCACTGTTTGCTGTTTTAGTTGCTATAAAATATTTATCTGATTCATCATTGAATACCAATTCCCCTTCTTCAACATCCAGAAGACCATTGAGATGATTAAAGGCATCACGAAATGCAGTATCATTCTTTGCTGTTAGTTGATATGTAATCGTAATCTGACGTGCCGGATATCTCTTATATTGATATTGTGTTCCATCTGTATTCCCAATCTTCTCATCAACAACTTCACAGGACATCAGTTCCCTGCCGCTCACACAAAGCGTCCGGAAACCAGGGACTTCATTGTCAAGCCACTTCCCGTTAAACCGGACAGCCTCAGCAGAAAGAATACTCTCCTTGGGGTATTCCGTGGTATCTATAAATTCATACGTTCCCATCACCGTTTCCCCTTCCTGTAGTTCTCAAACTGTTCCATGCTGTCAAGCTCCTCTTGGGTAAATACAGCCGTAGCCTTCGCAATCTCTCTGCCTTCCATCTCAACAGGAACAATAATCGTATAAGATGCACCAACTCTTCCCTCGAAACCGCTTTCATACCCCGGATTATAGCCTCCTGCATACGCCACGCGTCCTGAACCACCATAAGAAGGCATTGCAGTCCTTCCAAGCTTTAATGCAGCTTCTTTTACATCACGAATATCTTCAAGAAGCCCTTCTACAAATCCTTCGGTGGTATACCCTCCAATTTTCTTGGTAACTCTGGACGGGGAATGTACCTGCAAAGCATTTCTCATAGTCGATGCTACCTGGTTCGCAACTCTGTTAGCTGCCGCGATCGCCGCACCCGCACCGGCATTGATCCCATTTGCCAGTCCTATAGAAGCATGATATCCAGAGTTATAAAACTGCGGCTGCATAGCCGACACCGTCGACACCATCCGGGATATCCCTTTAGATATGCTTACCTGTGACTGGTTCATACCACTGTCAACCGCTCTTTTAAAACGATTCATTCCCGTTGTTCCATGTTCTGCTGTCGTGGTCATTCCTGTTTTCACAGCTGCACTCATAACTGTCATCCCTGCTTTCATAATCTTCTTCATGGATGCCGTACCTCTTGACACTTCACTCGTACCAGATGTCATTCCGGCGGCGATCACTTTTGCTGTCGTGCTCATGCTGTTCTGAGCGGAAGCTGTAATCTTAGCAAAAGCACTCCCCGATACACTATCCATCTTTTTGACCGCATCATTCATGGCATTACTTGCAACACTGCCCGCAGAAGACATCACAGACTGCATTGCGGCATTCAAAACTCCTGACTGCTCATTCACACCGTTGATAAATCCCTGGACAGTATCATTGCCATATCCTTGAAAGACTCTTGATGGAGATCCTATCTGAAGCTCTCCTTTCGTTCCTTCCTCTGCAGCAGTACCTACTTCCGCACCTGCGGTTTCTACCAAACCGCTGTTACTGGACATGCTGTCAGCCAGAGAATTGTCCACATTCATCCCAATACCCGCCCAGTCAACCGCCGCCAACTGGCTGCTCAACGATTCTTCCATCGTAGTTACAAGCCCCATAACAGACTCAGGTATTCCCGAGGTATCGAATACTGTCTTCAACGCATTCGCAGCCGTTATTCCGCCATTCGCAAATGCCTCTGACAACTGCTGAAGTTCCGCATCCGAAGCCCGTACCATAGCATTCACATACCCTGCTGATTCCGGCCCCGCTGCCCGCAGTTGCTCTAATAATCCCTGATCAATCCCACGCTCAGCAAGAACCGCGATATTATCCGCCCACTGACTGATTATCCTCTGATTCTCCTGCAGATTCTGCGTCATCTTTGAAACAGATATCTCCGACTTATCCGACAATACGTCAAACATATTGGTTGCCTGCTCCGCATAGGAACTCCATGTATCATTCAGGCTCCCAACGACTTTCTGCGTCTCATCATCTAACTGCTCCAAAGATGTAATCTGTACCGCAACCCCGGAACTGACTGCTTCCGACTGTGCCTGCTGGCTCTCCACCATAGAGTTGCGCAAGTACTCTTCCGATCTGGCAAGTTCTCTTTTCTTGGTATCCAGAGACACCAGCTGCTCCTCCATTTCCTGCATGGCTTTGTTATGCTCACTGATTGCTAACGGACCTGTATTGTTCAGCTCCTGCCATTCCTTTTCGAACTTATTCATTTTCTCCAGAAGCGCTGTATGTTCTTCATCCGCCTTGGCCTGTTCTTTTTTAACCTCCAGATACCGTTCCTGCATGGCCTGTGCCTTCGCCTCTGCCTCATAAGCCTTCACCTTATCCATAATAGCTTCGGTTGACATATTTAACGCTCCTGTTTCCTCGTTATATTGCAGATTCAGCCCTTCCATGGATGCATTCAAAGCCTCTACAGATGTTTTCAATTCCGCCTTATCCTCAGCGCTCTTATTCTCCTTTGCAGACAATTTCTCAATATCTCTTGCAAGATCCCTGTTTACTTTCGCAGTTGAATTGATGTCAGAAATATTCTCATTATATGCCTTACTGGTTGAATCCAAGGACTCTTTCAATTCTTTAGACGATTTTACAGCCTCATCTTTCATTTTCACGGCATCATCCAAGTTATTCGTAAATTTGGCCAGAACTTTTGAAATTCCTACCAGTGCGGCCGCCAGAGCAGCAACCGCCACGATTGCGGCGCCTATTGGATTAGCTGCCACCGCCGCATTCCAGATCATCTGGGCTGCTGCTACCATTCCTAACTTTCCTGCCAGAACTCCCAATACAGCCGTTTTAGCTGTGATCGCTACCGTACTGAGTGTTGCCGCCTTCGCCCCGGCTGTCTCTGCAATGCTGTTCGCCCTTTCAGCCGCAGTATTCAGAACTGCCGCCCTTGTATCAGCGTCTTCCGCCGCTTTCTTCAATGCAGTTGCCCTCGCCGCGTCTCTGCTGGCATTCGCCTGCGCCCTTGCCGCCGCTGTCTCTGCTTTTTCTGCTGCTGCCCTTAACCCAGTTGCTCCTGCGCCTCCCTCATCCGCAAGTGTTCTTGCCTGTGTAGCTGCCGCCGCCAATCTGTCTGCCGCCGCCCTGGATTTGACTGCCCTGGCCGATGCCTTGGCCGATTTCCGGCATAAACTGTCTGCCAGTTCCGCCACATGATTCGCCTTCGCACGTGCTTTTGCCGCCGTCTCTGCCAGCCTGCTTGCATCCGAAACAGCCCTTAGAGTATCCGCTGCATCCGACATACTCCTCTTAAGCTTTACCACCTTCTCGCTGATATCCATTGCCGCTTTATATGCCACAAAACCAGCGGCCGCAGTTCCCAGCGTCGGCACTAGCACATTCAGATTACTGCTGACCATCTTCACGGCAGGCGCCACGGTGTTAACCATCGTTCCCGCACCGCTTGACGCCCCCTTAAACAAAGCGTCAACCCTATCTTTCGTTGCGCCAAGCATCTCCTGAAATCCCGGCAGGTCTGCACTGCTCAAACTGTCATTTACAGACCGGACTACTGACTCCGTTCCCCGGACGACCGATGTCCCCAGATTCGCAAAAGACGTCTTGATTCCCCCGCTCGCTGTCCTCGCACGTTCTGCAAAGCCATTTACACCGCCATCCAGCTCAATCAGCTTACTGTTAAACTGATCAAAGGTAATATCTCCCGATTTCAACGCCTCATAGAGTTCACTCTGCGCAGCAGTACCGGCAAAACCAAAAGCCTCGGCAATTTCATAGAGCGCGGGCCCCATGGTCTCCTGCAGCGTTCTCCAAGACTGGAGGTCGACACTTCCTTTCGAGAGCATTTGGACATACTGGATCAAACCTCTTGATGCCGCCTCCGAAGCAGAACCAGAGGCAAGGAAAGCATCATTCAGAGCGATAGATGTCGCAGTTGCCTTATCCAGATCCTTTGTCAGTACAGCTATATTCTGGGTTGACGCAACAATCCCATCCAATGTAGTCGGCAGTCCCTGGATGCCGTCCGACAGTTTATTAATGGACGCGTTCGATTCCTTCGCACTAAATCCAATCTGCTGCATTATCTTCGGGAAACGGTTCATCGTATCAAACCGGTCTATTGCACCGCTAAGGGATGCCTTCAAAGTACTTCCGGCAATCGAAAGCGCCTTAAATGCCCCTACACCTTTTGCAATGCTCATAATACTAGATGCCGCTTTCCTGCCGCCCGCATCCAGATCATACGTGACATCCGCAGCTTTTTTCATTGTTTGCGTAAAATTCTTATCCGTTACACTTAAGACTGCAATCACGCTATAGCTTTCCAATTCGCTCCCTCCTTTCCTTCTGCTTCTTCATCAGATCAAAGATTCCCCGGCCTTTTGTATTCATGCCTGACTTTTCTTCTGGTCTCAGGATTTCATTTATACATTTCTCATAATCGAAAAACTGCTTGAAATTCCCATATACCGGTACCATCTTCCTTTTTCCGGACTTCTTTTTTGCCTTTATCTCCCTGTTCAGCCATGCCTGCAGATGGAGCTCGTATTCTCTGTCTGCCCGCCTCAGCCTGAATGCCGTCATGCGCAGACCATACTCATACAGAGTCATCCGGTCAATCTCAGCAAAATCATTCATCCCAAGAAAACGCATACTGTTGAGCACTATCTCTTCATAGACTTCTTTGGAATCTCCCTGCCCGCCTTCTCCGCTTCCTTCCTGGCCTTCTCCTTTTCCTCCTCTTCCTTCAGATTCGCTTCCAACTCCCCCAGCTTTGCCCTGGTAGCGTTAGACCTCCTGAGTTCCTCTATAACTTCATCAAACAGAACATCTATATTTTCCGCATCATCCAAATACTCATCCACGTCAGCCTGGGACGGCCTCTTCTCCTCCGCACATGTCCCCAGATAGAGAAACTCCGACAGCGCCACCGGATCGCCAGTCAAAAGCTTTGGAACCTGCGTCTCAACCCCAAGTCCGAATTTCACACTCGTATTATTCTGGACGTAATATTTCTCATCCAGCTTCCTGACAAAACCAATTCCAAATTTTACCCCGTATTCTATATCTTTGATCTTCAAGATCATTCCCAATTCCTCCTCTTATTTCTGAATCATCTATACACATAAAGCAGTAAGGAGAGCTGTGATCCGCCCTCCTAAGCTCCACTGGTCTTCTTCGTGTCCGCGAACACGTAGTCTGCAATCTCCTGCTGCTCCACAGTAACGGTCACGTCTCCACGCTTTCCGCTTCCATTGATCCCAAAGGTCAGTGAACATTCTACATAATCCTCTGCGGAAGAATTCTTCTCAAACTCCGTCAGATAACCCTGGAAATACATTCCCTTAAATTTGTTTTCTCCCGTATCTGCCGGTTCTGCAAGATTCGCCTCCCAGATCTCGATCAGCTCATCACTGTCCATGGCATCCTCCAGCTTATCCACCATCTTGTCACCCTTTGACAGGATGCTGGTAGCCGTGATCTCCACCTCCGCAGTTCCCGGTGTCCGGATAGAACCGTCCTTTGTGGCAGTTGAATCCGCATCCTTACTCTTGGAACGTCCATTCTCTGTTGTAAATGCAAGGATTATCCCGTCATCCGTGGCCGCATCCTTCTTAATCCGGTACAGATATACCAGTTTTTTCCCCTGTACTGCTTCCGCAAATAACTGTAAATTATACATATTTACCCTTCCTTTCTTCTAGCTGAACCAAAACTCCACTTCCAGTATCCCATGGAGAAGCGGCTGCTTCGTTGTTGTGTCCGCCAATATCCTCTGGTTTATATTTTCTACCATCCAGGAAAAATCCGGTGTATGCTCCAGACTCCTGCAGATTCCCTTGATCTCAAGCAACATTGCTGAGACCGTCCCCCGTTTCCTTGGTGTACTGCCCCATACATGATTTGTCTGATACACCGTTCCAAATACCGCATTCTTATTAGTCCGGTCAGTCTGCTGGCTGTCAGCCAGATACACAAAAGGATATGGTACCTCCCCTGGCGGAAGCCCGCCGTCATACACGTCATATCCCCGTTTCCTGATCTCTGTCAATAACCATGTAAATAATTCCTGCTGTGGATCCATACACGTCCCCTCACTTTGTAAGCCGGTCCATATCCCGCCTGAACTGCTCCTTCTGCTCATTAAACGCCGGTCGCATGTAGGGCTGCGCTTCCATGTATCTGGTTCCCCATTCTACATATGACGCATACTCTGCCGTCGCTTCAGATTCAGCCGTAAGACCTCTGTCAGAGATATCAAGCCGGATACTCCGTTTCAGATTCCCCGTATCCACAGGGGCATTCCGCTGCATCTTTACCTGAAGCTCTGCCCCGTTCTGCTTCACAATCCGTTTTACTGCACTCATATCCATTTTCTTATCCAGTGCAAGCTTCAACTCATTGACGCCTTTTAACTTAACTGCCATCACTGCACCTCACTGACAATAAACACCTGTTTGTTTCGCAACTCCCTGGAAAGGTCCACACAGTACAACTTGCCCCCGATGCGAAGCCTGTTAAATGCCTTTCCGTAAAACCTCTGCAGACGGACCACCTTACATCCCTGCTGGATCTCCCCGTAAACCAGATTCAGCGTATCCGCTCCAGCATCCGTCACGTTCGCATACCGCATTTCCTCTTCGATGCTTTCCTCTCCGTAATCACCGGTGGATCCCTCATATTCTCCTGACTGTACTCTCTGAAAATATACAGGCGTATCAAACCTCATAAGAACCGGAACCCTCCCCTTCTTGAATTCTGCTTCCTGGCATCCAGCCACGCATTGATTTCATCCATGAACCCCGCGAAATCATTACTGCTAAAGTGCTGGGTTTCCCCCTCCACGTTATTGATCGTCATCCCTTCCGAACCAATACGGTTAAAACGGATGACCGCCGCCTCTGTAACAATATGCTCCATCTCAGGAGGCGGATCAAGGCCGCCAAGCAGTACCTTAAGTCTTGCCCTGGCAGAATCCAGGAGCCAGTTCAGTTTTTTATCCTGGGAACTGTCCTCTGGATACATGCCAAGCAGCATCTTCAAATTCTCCAGTGCCTGATTGTCTTCCGATATCTCATCACGCATATGCCGCCTCCTATGCCTTCGCTGTCACAGTCGCCTTTCCTGCATTCACCACATGGTAGGATGCATCACACTCCGCCACTACAATCTCGCTTCCGGTAACGGCCGTAATATCAGACGTACCGTCCCATACCGTCCATCCCTTCACATTCTGCCCCTTCACCGGAATGTCCAGCATCTCCCCGGTCTTATACTTGTAGGAATTCCCGCTTGTTACCGCCGGCGTAACGGTAATCTTCGTATCTTCCTGCTTCGTGCCGGCAATACTCGTTACCGTCAGCTTGCCAAGCCCGCCGGATGTCAGCTTCGCAAAAGCCTCATCCTTCACGATCATAAAACCTACATCCATTGTAACCCTGAGCGCTACCAGTTCCTGTTCATATAGATTCACAGGCGAACCGTCCTCATTGGTAAGCGTGGACAGCTGCGCCTCTTCGGAAATCTTGTAATTCATCCCATAAGGAATCCCATAGTACATGTAATCAAAATCTCCGGCATATATTGTTCCCTTGTCCAGGGATTTCATATCCATCACCGGCTGCCCGTCCAGCGTATTGGCCGACCGGTCATAGATACTTTCCACAACCACGCCATTCTCAATCTTATGCGCATTCCTCAGCGTGCTCCGGTTCTTCTTGGTGGACAGGAACGCATTTACATCGTAATCCTCATCCGTAAGCATATCCTCCAAGGCAAGAATATTGTCATAAGTAAGTCCGCCATCAATCACATTTCCAGTAATCCCCACAGACTTATCTACCGCATGGAGGAATGGATTCTCCACGTTCAGGATTGCCGCATTATCGAATTTCTTATAGAATGCCTCCGCAATCTTCGGCTTCATCACCTCAAAGAAATCCGACATCTTATAATGCAGGAACTCCCTGGAACATGGGATGATAACGCCCAGCTTCTTCGCAACCATCTTCACCTGCAGCCACTGGGCCTTTGATGTCCTGATCTTCTCGCCCTCGCCTACCCAGTAGGCGCCCGGTCCTTTTGCAAAATATTCGAACTTCTTTTCCTTCGAATCCATCTCTTCATACTTCGCAAGCCGCATGACCTTGCTGTTCTCCATAATCTCTTTCAGAATCAGATTGTGGTATTTCTCCGGAATGGATCCATCCTTATGTTCAAATACGGTTACGTTGTCCGGATTCCAGGTCTGAGCAAATAACTGCAGCCTCGTTTTCAATTTTCTGTTTTTATTCATCTTCCTACATCCTCCTAATTCTTAATAATCCTGTTTTCATTCGCCATCTTTCTGATTGATGACAACCCTCTGCGTGATCCAATGAACTGCCCGCCCTCCGGTGGCGTGGTCTGCCTGGCCTTCGCCTTGACCGCCTCTGTGATCCCCGCGTCCCACACTTTCTTGATCTCAGCAATCGCCTCCTTGATCTTCTTTGCATCGGAAATCGTTACTAGGGACTCCGCAAAAACAAGAGGAAGTGTCTGCTCCTGCAGCTCCTTTCTAACCTCTACCAGAAGCTTTTCCCGTTCGAATGCCGCCTTCTCTGCTTCGAATTCCCTCCGCTCCTTCTGCTGCAGGTACTTCTCCCGCTCTTCTTTGGTCATCTTCGCCAGCTTCTCGGCCTCGGATACCCTGTCATCCGCCGCGCTCTCCCATTCTTCCCGCGCGCGGATCACCGCCGCGTCGACGGCAGCCTGTACACGCTTATCAAATTCAGACCGGTTTCCCTCCTGCCCAAGAAAATCATCAAACGACAGCCGCTTATCATCACCATCATCGGAATCATCGCCAGAACCGTCATCGCCATCATCGTCATCACCGTCATCGGGATCGCCACCGTCGTCATCAGAACCACCAGAGCCGTCTCCTGCAAATAGCTGTAACCTGCTTCTGGGAACGAAACGCTTTGCCTCCGCCCTCTTGAGCAATGCCTTTACCGCTTTGTTACACATTTCTCTTACCTCTCTTTCTTTTATGCTGTCCGGACATAGTCCGGGAACTCATCAGCAATCATACAGATGCCAATGAAAAAGGAATCCACCAGAGTCTTTGATCTCTCCGATAGATTCCCGTATTGTATATCAGCCCTTCCGGGCGATATCTCGTATTCAATTGCATCCTCCGTCAGACTCTCAATGGATCCGACTAAAGTCTGACATAATGCCGTCACACCGGCACACACCACATCCCGGCCTGGCTGGTCATAACCGGAATGTCCTGTCACTGTAGTCCTGTCACTGCGGACGCTTACCTCAATCAAACTGCATCACCCTTTCTTTTCTAAAAATAAACATAAGAAAACCACCGGGCAAAATGACTGGTGGCTTTTATTCCATATGCCTTGCAAATCTAATCCCATCACATATCATAAACAAATGCTCCATTGCGTCTGATTCCGTAAGGTATGCTTTTTCTTCTTCTGAAAGGTTTTCTGTCTCCTTCTCAATCTCCTTTTCGAATTCCAACCATTCTTTCTCACTGCCTTTGAAATCATAAATATTTCTTACCAGTTCTTCTATATGCGTCATTTATGCCCCTTTAATTCCGACAATAAAAATTCCAACCTGCTACGCTCTTCACTTGATATATTATCCTTCTGTAAAAATTTGTTAACTCTTCCTTCAAGCCAATTATACCTTCTCTCCAATGATTTTGCAAATAGTGCTGTAGAAAAATCCAATGCATTATCACGTATTCCTGCAAGTTCATTTATTTCATACAAAATTTGAACCTTTGGATTTTTGTTCGCTTTAAACGGTATATTTTCATTTGCGCATATTTCTCTGGCTAAAAGTTCTACAGACGCTTCTTCCATACTCCCATATCGAATATAGGTTATAGGATTCATATAACTTGCAGAGCACGAATGCAGAAGTTCATGCACAATCGTTCTCCTCTGACAGTCTGATTTTAGCAAAATGTCACAGGACCATTTCTTTTGTCCACTAATTCTTCTCTTTTTGCACTGTTCATCATCTATTTCTATCCTTCCACTCCACTGACTATCACGTACTGTATACTTTTGAATCATTTTGCTATATTCATTTGCAATCTTTTGAAGTTGCTTTTGTGATCTCTTTATACGCAAGTTTCTCTCATTTGAATCTTCTGGATATTGTACTGCCATCCACTTCTCAATCTCGCTTCTCTCGATATACGCGGCTGTACTGCACCGGCAGTTCGGATGCATCGGTGGCGCATTCTCCCCTGGCATCATATCTTTAACTCTGAAATGCTTTCCGTCCAGATCCTTACAAATCCCACAAGCCGTCCCAAGAGCAATGAATTCGTACTGATCATATCCACTTCTTTCGAAAGACTGCTTCTGGGCTTCGGTCTGTACTCGGGCCAGTTCGGTACGCAACAAGCGTTCCGCATCTGATCTTCGGACTCCAAATAATTTCACAAGGTGCCTGGCCAGTACCCTGGGATGTTTCCCTTGTATCAGTCCCGTCTGCAGAAGCTTGGACAACTCCGCCTTCATCATATCCTGATACATCCAGATCCGGTCAGAAAACCTGGCATTGTGGAAAGACGCATTTACAATCGAGTGAGCCGCCTTCTCGTTATTCCCGACTGTACTCCCCAGAATCCCTGCCTGCCTCTCAAACTCGTCCAGTGTCCTTTTCGTCAATACTTGGTCAAAATACTTCTGCAGATCGTTAAATCCGTCCACCAGTTCCAAGCCGATATTCGCTTTCAGCATCTCCAACCGATTGATCTTCATGGTTGCATTATAAAGGCGCATTTCCTCATTTGCTTCAACAGAGAAATCCTTATCCTTCACATATTTGGCAGCCTTGCGCCCATATTCTTCAATGTCTAGCTTAGATACCCGCTTTTTCGCCTCTGACAGCGTGATTCCATCCTTTTTCGCATATCTGGTATAGAATCCATCGATCTCTTTCTGGATCTGGTCCATCATATAGCCGTAAATCTCACTGATACGCTTCTGATACTCTGCCTCACTCGTGATATTATGCCTTAGTTGTTCCTGCTCCCTGCGTTTCCAGTATTCGTGACTGTCCATTTATATCAACCCCAAACATACTTTGGTCAACAACCGTCTCCTGAATCTTCTTGTCCTCTTCCTGGATCCTCTCTATCTCCGCCTTAGCGTCTTCCACGAAGGATGCCAGCTCTAGGAGTGTTTCCTGGCTAAACTGCGTACCGGCATCGGCAAGAGCTTTCAACTCTTCTAATACTGCTTTTGGCAGATTCGGCGTAAATGTGATCGTGAAATCCCCCAGATCCACATTATCTGCCTCGCTGACATAATTCTTAATGTTCAGGAGAAGACGGTATCTGCGCATCAGCCCTTTCTTAAATCCCCGTTGGCTGCTCTTCGACATCTGTTGGAAACCGAACAGCTTATATTTCATGGCTTCCCCGGACTGCGTACCGCTAAACGCCTCGTCCGTCAGGTCCGGTACAAATGAAATCTTGTGAATATCCTCCTGCAACCGCTCCTTATATGCTTCCACTCCATCCACATCATACTGCTTATACACGTATTTTGCATCTGTCTGGCTCTTACTGCCGTCCGGATTCACTCCATTTGCAAGAAGCAGCAGGTTCGCACGCTTCATCTCTATCACTTCTTTGACAGAATACCGCCTCATATCCAGATCGCCGGAGATTACAAGCGTTGCCTCATTGAAATCCGTCATATAATTTGCCGTATCTGACTGCGCCGCATCATACAGATCTATCAGGGAAGTAACATCCTCATACCCTCCCTGCCGATATCTGTCAGGCGAATACTCTGTTACCGGCACCTCGCCCCAGTAATGTGCATCCCTTCTCTCTTCTGCCAATACCATCATACTTAAAGAGCACGGTTTATAGGTAATGATCTCCGTATCTGTATATACAATTACCTTCGTGAGTTCCTCCATGGCAGACCTGTATTTCGGATAACGCACGGCAAACAGCGGAGTCCTCTCTACATCCAGCCCATAGCAGACAAATGTTTCAAATACATTACTGATTACAGAGCAGTCCTCATCGTTCTGGTTGCGGTACTGCAATTCGTAAGCCCTGCCATACTTCCGAAAATCGCGCCACAACTCACTGTCCAATGCCTCGATGTCATTCTGCCGGTCATATTCCCTGACCAGTTCGTTGATGCGGTCATTATCGCTTGCCTTCTTGATCGGGATTCCCGTATTGTATCCCACATCAAAGAGATTGATGATCTTGGCAAAATTATGGGCAGCCCTGTGATCGGCTTTCTCTCTTTCCATCCTCCTGCAGTCATCATTGTATATCCCGTCATTTCTTGCTTTCATGTAATTGTCCAGGGATGCGAGACGCGGACACTGTACCTGATGATGATCCAGGATCATGTTTCTCAATTTATTCAGGTCGCCTAATATCTCATCCGCACTGTTCGCACGATAATGAAAATTTGCTTCAGGACCATAAGCCTGCTGCATGTTCTGGTTCGTATGGTAAGTCTCCCTGTCCGCCCCCTGTTCGAATTCATTTACCTTTAATTCCTCTTCCATCTATATCATCCCTCTCATTTTCCTTGCCTTCTTTATCCGGTCTTCCGGTGTTTCTATGGTACTTACCGTCATATCCGAATGGATGCCGTACCGGATTGCACAGAGTACATCATCATTTTCCTTTAACGGCTCACCGGTGTTTTTCTTCCAGACATACTTAAAAATCTCTTCACGAAACCGCGGGCACTGTTCGTATACAATAAAAAACTTTTTCTTTGTCATGAGAGTCGCCACTTCCTCAATCCCCGACAACACCCTGTTATTTGCCAGATAAGCCCGAATGCCTGCATTCTGGAAAGCGGAGATATGTTCTGTTCTAGCCGGATCGCAATAAAAAGGGATATTACCATAACGCCTGATAATATCCTTCGCCACATTGATCCATTCTCCGATATATTTATGCTGGGCTGCATGTTCCTCGATAACGTAATAAGCATCCCCTTGCACGCCGATCACCACAATCGCTCCAAAGTGTTCCCAACCCCAGTCAACGCCTGCCAGGAATCGGTCAAAGATCATTCTCTTTGCCTGATCTGGCGATATTACATGGACATTCCTGTCAAACTCCGGATACACCACCCCGTCACCAGATACCCACAGTCCGCGAATACCGCGGTCATAGAACATCCCTTTTGGTGTGGTATCTTTAATCTCTCTGATATAACGCCCATCCAAAAAGGTATTGTCATCCAGTTGGAAATGAAAGCTTACAATCCCACCAGCCTTGGCTTCAATATAATCCTTCAAAAGCCAGTGTTCTGGATGATCTGGGTTCGTATCTGCAATGATTCGTGCACCCGGACCACTACATCTTGCCTTAATTTCGTCAAATACCTCCTGATTCGCAAGGGAAGCCTCATTGATATACGCCCCGAAGGACGTCATACCCCGAATCCGTCCCAGACCACCAATGGATCCATGGCTGGTCTGTACTACTTTTACACCAAATAAGGTAAAATTATTGTATTTATCAAATCTGAATTCAAAACCGTATTTGTTTGAAAGCTCCGTAAGGATATTGTCCTGGATATTCCCCAGGGAGTATCCAGCCAGGATGTACTGCGGAGTGTCAATCCCAAGCTTATTGGCAATACCCCTTACTCGGATCAGCTCCTGAAGAAACAAGTCATTATCTACCTGTGTCTTTCCGCTTCTCTTGGCTCCGTGATTGATCAGCATGAACCAGTCTGACGATCTGCAGGCTTTCAGCACTTCTATCTGTTTTGGAGAATACGCCCTACTCAGATCCAATTTCATCATCCAGAACGCCTCCGATCATTTCAAACAGCTTCTTCACCTTGTCTTCTGCCGACACTTGCCCGTTATCCTTCACCTTTGCCCTTAACGCATCAATCCGTGCCTTCTGCTCATCCGTGGCAAGATCCCACCGCTTATGCAGCAGGTCGTCATACTGCCGGATGCTCCCGCGCAGATCGGACATTGCTCTGGCCTGTGCCTGCAAGAAATTCGCCTGCTTATCCCACGCCTGCTGTACCTCCCACTTCTCCCCAATCACATTGCCGTCCTTCTCTTCCACTTTCTCAATGGTCTTATCGTTCTTGTCTTTGACATACATGATCTGCTGTGCCCGGATGATAGCAGCATAGGAGATCTGGATCTGGTCCCACAGGATATCCAGCGGATCCGTCGGCATCTCCTGGATAATAGAAACGGTCTCTTCCGGAAGATACTTCGAGAAGAAACCGAACTTTTCTGCATTCTTATTTCCGGGCGGGCCTGTGGCGTTGTGATTGCCTGGCTGACCGCCCCGTTTCCGTTTAGTAACGTTACCTTTCGATTGATTAGTAACGTTACTATTCCATTTGTCTAAATTCTTCCACTTCCTGATCTGGGTTTCTGACACGCCAAGATCGGATGCGATGTCTTTCAGCTTCTTCTTTCCGCCCGAGTCGAGCCACATCTTATATGCCTCGTCCCGCTTTGGGCTTCTGGCTCTCGGCATACCACCACCTCTCATTTCTGACCTGGTTTTATCGCATAGAAAAGGACGCCCCGGGAAGGGTGTCCTAAATCAATTATCTTTTTTATGTAATCCTACAATATAGTAAAATATTGTAATAAATATTCTCCCTTAATATCTGTTTCATCACGGTCCAGCGCTCTTTTGCCAAAGAACTTGAAACGATTGCTCTCATAAAACTTTCTTAATTTATCCTTTTCTTCACACTCCAAATATACAAAACGTCCACCAACTTCATTCTGCACTTTCTTTACTTTTTCAATTGCCATCTGAAGAAGGTCTTTACCTGAAATTAAACTGTTATTTCCATCAGAATAATTTTTACCAAGCTGTGCAATTAAAGGTGCCGCAACTGTAAAGGCACCTGACTTCTCGTCAAATAACCCATGTTCCCTCAGCTTACGTGCTTCTTTGCTATTTACTGCATTCCTTTGAATAGTAATAAATTTTGAAGCAATAGTATAATATCCTACAAGTTCCTTTTCTTTTTCATCCTGAGTTGTCCAATATACGAGATGTGTTTTCGAAAATCCTCTTTTAGAAAATTCTATCGCTTTCTCTCTTAAAAATTTTTCAACGTCTGCATTTAAGGGGCACGAAAAAGAGGAGAGGATATCTTTTGCCTCATCCTCTCCTAACTGATCTAATAAATCACTTAAATTAATCTGAACAAAATGTGTATTTAGATTGATCTCTGATAATTTCACCGTTTCCCAAAAAACTCCTTAATTTTATCGCCTGTGATTTCTTTACATTCCCTTGTAAGTTGTGCAGGACTATATTTCGCATCTTCAACCTCTTCCAATGCTTGCACAAATGTACGGGCAAAATGCTTATCACTGATATTAACATTCTTCAAAATGCTCTTCGTTGCCATACTTGCCACCTCCCGATAATACCCCTCACACAACCTTGCCCTTATCTAATATACAAAATATATTATAATTAAGTGCTTTATTTGTTTCTATTATATCTAATTTTCATAAAAAATCAACGTTTTTCAATATAATTCATTGCATTTTGTTATTGTATGTTATTATCTGATACCGTTTGATACAATCCATCACCATTTATAGATACTCAGAATGTATTAACAAATTGTACAAGAAAAGAGCACTCCGCCGAAGCAAAGCGCCCTTTTCCGAGTTGGGAGGAAACCAAGATGTACATCTTACACTCAGTTCAGTTTATACTATAACATTTTAAAAACGAACAATGTGAACAAAACGAACAAACTTTAAGAATCATCCATAAAACGTTCAAATTCCATCCTCACACTATCCTTGGTGGCCTTCCGTCCCATCCTTATAGCAACTTGATCCCATGTCTTCTCCTCAAAAATCTTATACCTTATGATCCTCTGCATCCTGATCGGAACCGTCAGCATCCATTCTTCCACCTGCCTCTTGATCTTCTCTGCATCCTCTTTCTGCATCTCCAGGATATGCTTCTCAAAGTTCAGCCGGTTCGCATCCGCCACCGTCTCGACTGTACCTCCCAACGAAAAGGACCTGGGCTCATAAGGCCACTCGGGATTGCTCCCGGTGACCTTATCCTGCACAAGCTTCCTTTTCTTCTCAAGCTTCCTGATCTCCGCCTCAGTCTCCCTGATCACGGCACACGCATCTATGTAATCATTCAGGATCTTTTTGTCCATGGCTTCTGTCCTCCCTTATTTCCTGAAAATAAACCTGATTCTCCTTGATCCTGGGAACATAGAACCTGTTCTCCTGCCGGCTTTCCACCTTGCGCACCTTCCCGAGAAGCTGTCGCGCCGAGTCCAGTGTCTTTTTATTC
>CAJTRO010000057.1:0-1595 GCA_910579015.1 uncultured Dorea sp.
GTTTATAAACACCTGGAGGGCAAAACGACAGAGGTGGATGAAATGGGCGGCCCGTTGGAGGCGGTTGCAATTATAGAAAAATGTATTGATATTGTTAAAAACAAATAATAAAGGAGGAGTATTATATGGTTTTAGAAGTTAAAAACGTTACTAAAAAGAGAGGGAGAATTACTGTGTTAAAGAATATTTCTTTCAGGCTGGAACCAGGGATTTATGGATTATTAGGAGCGAATGGTGCAGGTAAAACTACATTGTTTAATATTATTTGTGGTTTGTTGAGTGAAGACTGTGGTAGCATAATGTTTGATAACAAAGATATAAAAGATGAAAAAGGGCTGTTTTTGTCACGACTTGGATTTCTGCCTCAGGATTTTGCATATTATTCAAATTTTACCGGATTAAAATTCATGCTCTATATGTCTGCATTAAAAGGGATAGAGAAAAGAGATGCAAGAGAAGAGTGTATCAGGTTATTGGAAATGGTGGGACTTAGCGAGAAAAGAAATGTCAGAATAGGGAAATATTCTGGTGGAATGAAACAACGATTGGGTATTGCGCAAGCGATGCTGGGGAACCCTGAGCTGCTTATTTTAGATGAACCAACAGTAGGACTTGATCCTAAAGAGCGTGTTCGTTTTAGAAACTTAATCAGTTCGTTCTCTGATAATAAGATTGTGATACTTTCAACACACATTGTGGCTGATGTTGAATATATTGCAGATGAAATACTAGTTTTAAAGAAGGGTGTTTTGGAAAATAGAGGAACTAGCAGAGAGTTGATAAAAGTAATAGACAACTACGTGTGGGAATGTTTGGTTGATCCTAAAGACCTGGACTATTATTTGTCGAATTTTATTATAAGTAATCAAAAGCATCAGGATGGAAAAATTGCTTTGAGGATTGTTGCAGAAAAAAAGCCTGCTTCTAACTGTAAAAATATCTTACCTACACTAGAAGATCTATATCTATATTATTTTAGAGAGGAGAAATAAAGTGAAAAGTATAATTAGATTTGAAATTGATAAAGTTGTAAATAATCTATCATTTTTAGTAACCACGATACTTACAATAATAATTATGAGTTGTGTGTTTTTTGTGGGATTTTACTATTCACAGTTAAATTTGGTTGAAAAAAGTAATGAGGCTAAAGGTGTTGATAATTTATATTGGGAAATGGCAGAGGAATATAGGGGCGAGTTTAGTGATCAACTGGTAAATTCAATTATGAGTGATTATATACATGAATATCAGACAATCCCGGTAGAAAAAAGACCTTTTAATTTATTTGCCTCAAATATTGCTGACGTTTTTTTCCCAAAAGGTAGAGATGTATATATAGAAATGAATGATGCTGTTCGGGACGGAAAAGAACTTTCGATTGATGAAATAGATATTTCCAGTATTAAAGATATTGGTTTTGCCAATTTTTCTAAACCTTTGATATTAGGAAATTATGTACCTTGGTTTAATTTCTTTAAGGTTTCAGGATATATATTTATGCTTGCAAGTATGATCAGTATTATAATCAGTTCGCTTATATTTTCAAATGACAGCTCAAAAAAAATCAGTCAATTATTGTTTACCACTCGATATGG
>CAJTRO010000057.1:1634-21231 GCA_910579015.1 uncultured Dorea sp.
ACAAGGTTTGATTGGTGA
Source organism: uncultured Dorea sp. (assembly GCA_910579015.1). GTDB lineage: Bacteria > Bacillota > Clostridia > Lachnospirales > Lachnospiraceae > Sporofaciens. Next base: position 1,653 of record CAJTRO010000057.1, read on the forward strand.
ATTGTTATATCTTTTTCCAATTAATAATTTTGATATTGAAAAAATATTATCTATATTGAGTGCTAAAGGAATGATTTTACATAGATCGGTCGTTAATAACTATATGATTATTTTAGGGATAAATATAGTTATCTTTGGAACCATATGTATGACTACATATGCGAGAATGAAAAATATAAAAAATATAAGTTGAGAGAAGAGGGGGTGTTGGTTGATACCGATTTTTATTAGTAAAGGATAAAAGGGTGAAAAATAATGATTACTGAGATTAGTTATATATTGGATGCCGATATGCCGAGATGGCCGACGAATCCTGCCGAGCGCCTGGAGAAGGTGTTGAGCTTTGAAAACGGAGATCCTAACAATGCATTTTCCTGTTATCACCATATGCACAACGGGACGCATGTGGATGCGCCCGGCCATTTTTCAAGAGGGGCGAGGATGATAGAGGAGATACCGGTTGAAGATTTCTACTATACGAATCCGGTCCTGCTGGATTTTCCAAGGGGAAAAGGCGGATCCGTGGGAAGAGAAGAACTTCAGAAATATGAGGATATATTAGAAAATGCGGATTTGGTATGTCTTTATTTTCACTATGCGGATATAAGGGCGAAGGATCCTTGCAGGTATGTGGATGATTTTCCGACAATGACGCCGGAGGCGGCGGTATATTTAAGAAGCAGATTTCCGAAGCTTAAGGCGGTGGCTGTTGATGCGGTCGGGGTGGACAGTACGGTAACGGCGTCCGAGGCTGGTTTCCCGGTCCATAAGGCTCTGCTTGACGGAGATGGATACAGACCGCTTCTTATCTATGAAGATGTTGACCTTAAGAAAATGTCGGAGATCAGCGGGAGCATAAAAGAAGTCTGTGCATTTCCGGTACGGTGGAAAGGCGCGGAAGCCGGACCGGTCAGCATGGCAGTGATAAGTGAATAAAACAATAAAGGAGCATTATATGATGAAAAAAATCAAAGGTGTTATACCGCCCATGATCACGCCGTTCGACGAATATGGAGGACTGGATGAAAGGAACCTGATCAGGCTTGTGGAATACCTTTCCCCGAAAGTGGATGGGTTGTTTATCTGTGGCTCTTACGGATGCGGGCCGCTTATGTCTCTGGAAGAGAGAAAACGGGTTGCTGAAATTGTGAAGAAAACGGCGCTTCCGGATACGAAGGTTGTTGTGCATACCGGAACGACGAATACCAGAGATACCGTTGAGTTAACGAGACACGTCGCAGAGATCGGCTGTGACGCGGCGTCGGCTGTCGGTCCGTATTATTTCAGGTACGGGGACGACGAGCTTGTTACATATTACGAGACGATTATAAAGCAAATAGACGGATTTCCTTTTTATATCTATCATAATCCCAAATTCCAGGGATACAGTACGAGCCTGCGGGTAATGAAAATATTAAAAGAGATCGGTTTGAGCGGAATCAAGGACGCAACCTTCGATATTCTGACTTATGCTGTCTATGCCAGAGAATTAATGGACGACAGCTTCGATATTCTTCTCGGGACGGAGGCGATGTGGGTGTCTGCCCACGCTCTGGGGTGTCAGGGGTATATCCCTGGGATTGGAAATGTATTTCCGGAATTATGCAGGAAAATGTGGCTGGAATCCGCGGAGGGCAGGAGGGAAGACAGTCTTAAGACGCAGTTTGTGATCAACGAGTTGAGGGATGTTATGTATCTTGCCCGTTCCACCCAGCTTGCGATCTATGCGATTGCAGAGATTAAGGGGATCATCAGGGCGTATCCAAGAGGGCCGTTTATTCCGGCCACAGAGGAGGAGCGGAAATCTATCGAAACAGCACTGCGGAAACTGGAGGTTTTATAATGTTTTATGTGACAATAGACTGTGGGACAACGAATTCCCGCGCGTATATTGTAGACAGCCGTGGAAAGGTATATGGAAAAGCGGTAAAACAGGTCGGTGTCAGAGATACGGCGGTGACCGGGAGTAAAGATACTCTGCGGGAAGGACTGCATGAGGTTATTGAACAGGCGGCCAGGGAAGCGGGGACGACTGTCGGGGAGCTGGGGGCGGTGCTTTCCTCCGGGATGATCACGTCGGAGATCGGCTTGTTCGAGATCCCGCATCTGACGGCGCCTGCGGGAATAGAGCAATTAGCTGAGACAATAACCAGGGTGCCGGATACAGGGATCGTGGACGGCGGGATACCGGTGTATTTCGTCCGGGGGATAAAGAATCATATGGATGGAGAAGCAGGGACGGCTCCAAGCAGAACGGCGGGAGAGCTTGATTTTATGCGAGGAGAGGAGACGCAGACGGCCGGGATCCTTATGCAGTCTGCAACGAAGCTTCCCGCGGTAATCGTAATACTTTCCTCGCATACGAAGTTTATCGGAGTGGACAGCCATGGAATGATAAGAAGCAGTCTTACGACTATGAGCGGTCAGGTCTATGACGCTGTAAGGAATCATACATTTATCGGCAAATCTGTGATCCGAGGGGAAAATGACGAGGAGAAGCCCAAAGATTATTTTAACAGAGAAGTGATCGACGATGCGGTCGAATGGGTGGAGAAGGCCGGCCTGCTCCGTTCCCTGATGTTTCCGCGGTTCATGGATGTCCTGCTTAAAACCAGGTGGTATGAGAGAGGTCTGTTTTTGGAGGCGATGATCGCGGCGGACGACATGCAGTCGGTCGGACAGCTGAAGAGTCAGGGGATCCGGGAGGTTTCCGATATTATTCTTGTGGGGAAGGAGGAGCGGTGCCGTCTGTACGAATATATCTTACAGAAAAAGTTCCCGGCCTCCTGTATCAGAAGTATCAGTGACGAAAAAGAGATTGATGAATTAAGTATTCAGGGGATACTGGCGATTGCCAGAAGAGCAGGTATTGTAGATGAATAAGTATAAGATTGTGATTACAGACTATTATTATCCGTCTCTTACGGAGGAGTATAAGGAGTTTGAACGGCTTGGGGCAAAGACAGAGATTGTTGATTGTACCAGAGTAGTTCCCGGAGGCATAAAAAATCCGGATGAACTGCTTCCATATGTTGCTGATGCGGATGCGCTGATCGTACAGTTTGCGAAGATACCGGCTGAATTGATCGATAAGCTTGAGAAGTGTAAGGTCATTGCGAGGTATGCGATCGGAGTAGATACGATAGACTTGGAGGCGGCGGCCCAAAAAGGGATCTATGTTGCGAATGTGCCGGATTATTGTATCGACGAGGTGGCGGATACGGCGGCCGCGCATATTCTGTGCTGTATGCGCAGGCTTATGGCATCCAGAGATATGCTCCTTCAAGGCTGTTTTGAGATGGACCGGATACGTCCGGTTAGACGGCTTAAGAACTGTACCCTTGGACTTCTGGGGTTTGGCAATATTTCCAGGAATCTTGCGGGAAAGATGAAGAGCTTTTTTGGCAGGATCATGGTATCGGATCCGTATTTTCAGGGGGAGGCAGAGTATCCGGAGCTTGAATTTACAACACAGGAACAGTTATTGCGGGAATCGGACGTGATCTCGATCCACGTGCCATTGTCGGAGTCTACGAGAAATATGATCTCTACAGAAGAATTTTCTCTGATGAAAAAGGGCGTGGTGCTGGTAAATACATCAAGAGGCGGGATTATTGATGAGGATGCTCTGTGGGAAGCGTTAGAACGGGGGCAGGCTGGCGGGTGCGGACTGGATGTTCTGGCTGTGGAGGATTTCCATGGATCGCGTTTTTTGACACATCCGCGGGTGGTGCTGACACCGCACACAGGCTGGTGTTCGGAGGAAGCTATGTTGGAATTGCAGAGAAAGACTGCGCGTAATGTGGTGGAGACATTGTTGAATGGAAGACCGGTGTATTGTGCAGGTCATCTGTGAAAATAAGAGAAAGCTTAATGGGATGAAGGAATCATACATGGCAGGAAGGCAGTGCATGAGAGTATGAAGGAGAGAATGGCCGGTTTAATGGGCTGAAGAAGTCATACATGACAGGAAGGCTGATATAGGGATGAGGATAACGGATTATAAATGTTTTACGCTGGGAACGGGATGGAGAAATCTTACGTATCTGATGATAGAGACGGATGAAGGGATCTGCGGATTTGGAGAGGCGCATATTGTCGGAAAGACGCATACGGTCAGAGAATATCTGAAGGATGTGAGACGGCATATCATAGGGCATGAGGTATACAATATAGAGGAACTGTACAACAAATTTACGTTGTTGGATTTTGGCGCTCCCGGCCAGGTGACGATGACGGGGCTGGCATTGGTGGAAATGGCATGTTGGGACTGTATTGGCAAGAGGGCGGGCTTACCGGTCTACAAGCTGATAGGAGGAGCGGTGCGGGAAAAGATCCCGGCGTATGCGAACGGATGGTATACGGTAGAACGCACGCCTCAGGCATTTCACGAAGCGGCAGAAAGGGTTGTTGCGCGGGGATATAAAGGGCTCAAGTTTGATCCTTTTGGGAATGGTGATATGGAGCTTTCACGAGAGGAATACCGCAGGGCGATGGAGCTTGTGGAGGCAGTGAGCAGTGCGGCGGGAGCGGATGTGCAGATATTTATTGAGATGCATGGAAGATTCTCGATATCACAGGCCATTGAGATATGTAAGGAGCTTGAGAAATATAATCCGGGATTCGTAGAGGAACCCTGCCGTCCGCTGGATGTCGGAGCGTTGGAATATGTGATGCGCCATACGACAGTTCCGATTGCGGCCGGGGAGCGTCTGTATCTTGCCAGCGCTTACAATGAGGTGTTCCGTAGACGTGCGGTGCGGATCGTACAGCCGGATATCTCTCAATGCGGCGGCCTGTTGGAAGTGAAGAAGATATGCTCGGCGGCAGAACCGTTGTCCATCATGGCTGCGCCTCATAATGTGGGAGGTATCATTGCCACGATGGCAAATGTGCACCTGATGGCTACGTTAAGAAATGGGAAGATATTGGAGCATTTTAACGATTTCTCAGATTCCTATGTGAAGAATGTGGGCGCGCCTTATCCGGAGGTGACAGACGGATATTTTCATCTGCCGGACGGTCCGGGCTGGGGTGTGGAGGTTGATCTGGATTTCCTTAAGGAGCATGAAGCAGAGATGGTGGACGGCGTGATCCAGGATCCGGGGTTGAATATGTATAGATCGACGTCGTGGAACCTCAGGAGTAAGAAGGCGGATATATAGTTGCACAGCCGAAGTGACTGCCTCTCGCCGGAGACGGCTTAAAATGGGCTGGATACTGTTACTGGAGCACCCGTAGGGTGTGAACAGTAACTATGTGACGTATGCAATCCTCGAAAATATTTTCGGGGATTGCGTGTTGAAGGATGATGTGCTATACTACAAACCAAGAATTCTAAGAGACATTCGTCTTTTACATTCTGCCCGGCATTCTGCCGGAGAGTTATCCAGAACATAATTTAAATAACGCAGAGTTTTGCAGGCTCAGTGACAGATTAAGCGGCAGAAGATTACTTAAGGTTTCTCCTTTTATGAAGCATGGTTTCATGGTATTATATTTACAGACAGTAAGAAAAGTCTTCTCAATCTGATACTGTAAGCGTTGCGGAAGAAAGGAGACTTTTTTATGAAAAACAGAATTAACGCATCAGAAGAAATGTGGTTGGAAGAGGCATCTGTCCGTCCACCGTCAAGTGTGACAGAAGTATCTGGTCAGGATGACTTCATCATGCATCCTACGAATGACGTATGTTTCGCCGGTCTGATGGAAAACCCGGTTGTACGGAAGGGATTTTGCGCCGCCGTGATGAGGGTGAAGCCGGAGGAGATTGAAGAAACAAGGCTTCTGCCCACGCACCTCCGTCGGGAGTATGCGGATGATAAGCTCGGCATTCTGGATATGCGGGTGTGCTTAAAGAGCGGACAGCAGATCAATATGGAAATGCAGGTGAAGAAGTTTGATTTCTGGAATGAGCGCACATTATTCTATCTAAGTAAGATGTTTGCAGAACAGTTGAGAAAGGGAGAGTCTTACGAGAAGCTGAAAAAGTGTGTTCAGGTAAGTATCCTGGATTTCATCCTGTATCCGGAAGATAAAAGAAGTTACCGCACGGTGCATTTCCGGGATGATGAGGATGGAAGGATCTATAATGATAAGATGGAATTACAGATTCTGGAGCTAAAGAAGCTTCCGGAGGAGCTTCGGACAGGAGAGCATCAGACGGGAGAGGATATCGTGAAGTGGATGCGTTTCTTCAATGGGAAAAGCCGAAAGGAGTTTGAGGATATGGCACAGGCAGACATGTATATGGGAGAAGCATATGAAGCCTTAAAGAGGCTGAGCGCAGATGAGAAGAAGCGGTTGGAATACGAGGCGAGGGAAAAGGCGCTGAGGGATTATAATTGTCAGATTAACTGTGCGGAAAAGAGAGGAAGAGAAGAAGGAAGAAGAGAGGGACTTCGGTTGGCGGCCAGTGTGTTTGGCTTGCATGGACAAGGAATATCGGATACGGAGATTGCACGTCAATGTAAGGTATCCGAAGAAGAAGTGCGTGAGATTCTGAATATGCAGATGAGATGATTTTGAGTATTTATTCTATGAGCTATGGAAAGTGTATAGATAAATGGCAGAAGATTAAAAGGCCGTTTACGTTACTTATTTGTAAGGGTAACGCAAACGGCCTTTTTGTCTTTCAATTTTATAAAAAGTGCTTATTTTCAACAAAATAAGATGAAAACAAAGATAATTTCGTAGAGTAGGTTACTCTACGAAATTAAACATATTATACAAATTATCCCATGTTTTGTCAATTGCAAATTAACGAGAATTTACAAGACTATTGTACAGAATAAAGGATTTTTTGTAACTATTGTCTATTTTATTGGTTTTTCTAATCTTCTGACAACTAATTTTTCACAACATCCAAGTATGACAGGCCGGCAATATGCAAAACAAGTTTCGCGTTATCCCCCGTAATTTCTGATGTGGAGCGTTTATTCGTAGAGTAACCTACTCTACGAAAAAAACAGAAAAATCAGTAAGATTAAGGGGGATCAGATGACACGGGTAAAGGATAATAGTATTCAAATCTTACGCGAAGGCGAACTTGTACAGATAGAAGCATATGCTCCCCATATCATAAGAGTGCGGGCGTCAGTGGATAGAATTATAGATCAGGATTGGACGCTGTTGCCGGCTGAAACGTGTGAACCAAAGGTGTGGGTGGATAGTGAGAATAATACCTGTTTAGAAAACGGAGATATCAAAGCAGGAGTTTCGGAAGACGGGAAAATCACCTTTTGGAATCAGACGGGAGAAATACTGTTTGAAGAGCTTTGGAAAAAGGAGGGCGATATTGACGCCAGGATTTTGAAAGGCCATGTGGGAGGGCTTATACATATCGAGCAGAATATATGTGCATATGAGAAGGAACATTTCTATGGGCTTGGCCAGGAAGCACATGATTTATTTGATCTGAAAGGCGCTGTATTGGATCTGTGCCATCGAAATACGAAAAGCACGATCCCCTTCGTAATGTCGTCAAGAGGATATGGATTTGTGTGGAACAATCCGGCGGTTGGACGTGTGGAGTTCGGCACTTCACAGACGAGATGGGTGGCAGAGGCTTCGAGGCAGTTGGATTATCTTGTGATCGCGGGAGATACTCCGGCGAAGATTGAACAGCGTTACTGTGAGATTACCGGGTATGCGCCAGAATTCCCTATGTGGGCGACAGGACTATGGCAGTCGAAACTCAGGTACGAGACGCAGGATGAGCTTCTGGAAGCTGCAAGGGAATATAAGAGAAGGGGGATCACGCTCTCTCTGATCGTGTGTGATTACTTTCATTGGCCCCAGCAGGGCGAATGGAAGTTTGATGAGAAGTATTGGCCTGATCCGGAGAAGATGATAAAAGAATTAGAGGAGATGGGCGTTCGATTATTAGTGTCGATTTGGCCGACGGTCGATCCAAGAAGCGAAAATTTCCCTGCTATGCGGGAACAGAATATGCTGATACGCGCAGAGAGAGGTCCGGGGGCATTGATGTATTGCAGAGGTCCTGAAACCTATTACGATTCTACGAATCCCCAAGCACGGGAATTTGTATGGAACCGTGTAAAAGAAAATTACTATGACAAGGGAGTGCGGAATTTCTGGCTGGATGAAGCAGAGCCTGAAATCACGCCGTATGACTATGATAATCTCCGCTATTGGCTGGGAAATGGGATGGAAGTAAGTAATCTGTATCCATTCTATTATGCGAAAACCTTTTTTGACGGCCAGAAGAAAGAAGAACAGGAAGAGATCGTTAACTTGATCCGCTGTGTTTTTTTGGGAAGTCAAAGGTTCGGTACAGTTTTGTGGTCCGGCGATATTTGCGCCGATTTTGCAAGCTTACGCCGGCAGATCAAAACCGGCCTGCACGTTGCGGTTAGCGGAATCCCGTGGTGGACGACGGATATAGGAGGCTTTGACGGCGGGGATGCAGACTCGCCGGAATATAGAGAATGCATGATCAGATGGTTTCAGTTCGGTACATTCTGTCCGGTTTTCAGGATGCACGGCTTCCGATACCGCGCCGACAGGCCGGTTGTCCCGCCGGAATCCATGGACAGCTTCTGCCATTCCGGCGGGGCCAACGAGATATGGAGTTACGGAGAGGAAGCATACACGATTCTGCGTAATTACGTTGAGATCAGAGAGCGTCTGAGGCCGTATATTTACGAGAATTTAAGACAGGCTTCCATAGACGGCACCCCGTTGATGCGCCCGCTGTTCTATGATTTTCCGGAAGAAGAGAGAAATTACGAGATCTTTGATCAATATATGTTTGGGCCGGATATTATGGTGTGTCCGGTCTGTGAGGCGAAAGTGCGCAAAAGGAGCGTGCATTTCCCGAAAGGCGGGCTGTGGATTGATACAGCCACGGGACAGGAGTATGAAGGAGGCGGCGATATTGTGTCGGATACTCCGCTTAGCAGGATTCCGATCTATCTCAGAAAAGGAACAAAGCTTGAATGCAGAATGTTTCGTTAAAGGAGGTCATTATTGCGCTTGCGCATGAGTGATAAAAATAAAAAAAGGAGAAGAAACGTATGAGAAAGAACTTGAAAAAATCTCTGTCACTGTTAATGACTACGACGCTTGCGGCATCCATGCTTATAGGCTGCGGTAGTCCTGATAAGGAAGAGAAGACAGAAAAGAGCGAGCCGAAGGTATCAGCAGAGGATACGGACTGGGAAGGGGCGTCAAAAGCCGCGGATCTGAGCGGGAAATTAACCTATATGCATTCGGGAGACGACTATGAACGGGAAATGTATGCAAATGTATTTGATTCGTACATGAAGTATGCGCCGAATGTAGAGGTGGAACAGATGTATGTTCCGTCCGACTATGCCACGAAGCTTCAGACTCTGGCGACCGCAGGTAATCTTCCGGATCTGTTCTGGACGAGCGAGGCGGGAGTAAAGGCATATTATGAGGCGGGAATGCTTTCTAATATGAATGATGTCCTGGAAGAGTATCCTCAGCTTACAGAAGATATCATTGACGGCGTTATGGAGTTTGGAAATATTGAAGGAAATCAGGTCGCTTTTCCGAAAGACTGGACCTCCTATGTAATGTACCTTAATCTGGATCTGTTTGAGGAAGCCGGCGTGGAAGTTCCGACCAATGACTGGACAGTGGAAGATTATAAGGAGATTGCGGCAGAGCTTACGAAAGAAAGCGGTGACCGCGTAGATGTTTACGGCACAGCGATCAACAATTACCGTGCCGACTGGATCAACTGGATGGGAAATTATGATGCAGAATGGTTTAAAGACGGACAATCGAATTTGTCTTCACCGGAAGCGCTGGAGGGACTCAGCGTGATGTACGATCTGGTGAAGGATGGCTCGGCTCCGTCTCCTGGAACGGTTTCGTCAACAGGAGACAGCGAGGACCGTTTGTTTGTGATCGGAAAGGTTGCAATGTATCCTTCCGGACGCTGGGTTATTCCGTCGTTCAGGTCGGAGTGTGATTTTGAGTGGGATGCTGTAGAGATGCCGAAAGGCACGACACGTACCTGTCCGTTTATATGCAGTATGGTCTGTATCGCTGAAACAAGTGAGAATAAAGAAGCGGCTGCGAATTTGTTATCCTACCAGATGAGCGACGAAGGACTTGCGCAGGTTATGGAATCAGCATTATCCCTTCCGGTATACAGTGATCTGATGGCAGATGACAACTATGTGAACACACCTCCGTCAAAGGATGCATTTATTAATTCGGCGGCTTATCTGGGAAATGCGTCTCAGATTGAAGCCTGTCTGACAGGGCAGTGGTCCGAATATAATTCCATGATCAATGCAGGATTATCGGATGCATTTGAAGGCGTTACGACAATTGAAGAAGCTGTTGAAAAGATTGACGAACAGGCAAATACGACTTTGTTTAAAAAATAGTTAAAGTAGAAGATGGGGCATCTTGCTGGTGATGCAGGAGGCCCCATTTGAAATTATATCAGAATGGAGTTGTAGAATATGAAAAATAAAAAGAATTCCCGCCAGGGACTTACTCTGAAACAAAAGGAAGCTGTAACAGGATATATCTTCATTGCTCTTCCATTAGTAAGCTTGATCATTATGATGTATTATCCGATCATCCGCTCTTTTTTTATAAGCTTTTTTGATTGGAATTTATTACAGGAACCAACATTTACCGGAATTGAGAATTATAAGACGCTGTTTCATGATGAAGTATTCAGGACGTCGCTGGTCAATACGATCAAATGGGTGCTTATATACGTTCCGATGTCGGTCGTTTCATCATTTTTATTAGCGCTTTTGCTGGATAGAAAATTAAAAGGCGCGGGCTTTTTCCGGACGCTGTATTATCTTCCGGTAGTCTGCCCGATCGTAGTTGTGGCGCTCTTATTCGTATGGATTTACAATACAGATTATGGCATTTTAAATTTTCTTCTGAAAAATTTATTCGGCATAGATCCTGTCGGATGGATCACAGACTCCCGGTTCTCATTATTTTCAATAGCGGTCATGTCAGTCTGGAAATGGGCCGGATATAATATGCTGATTTTTCTGGCTGCTTTGCAGGGAATCGACGAAAACCTCTATGAGGCGGCGGCCATAGACGGCATTACGCCCTGGACAAAACTGATCAAAATAAAGATTCCATTGGTTATGCCGTCCATTTATTTTGTAATGCTGACCGCAGTAATTGATGCTTTTCAGATGTTTACAGAGATCTTCATCATGACGAAGGGCGGGCCGGGTTATTCTACCTATACGGTGTCTTATTACCTTTGGTCAAACGCGTTTGAATATTCTAAGATGGGTTACGCCTGTGCAATGGCCGCGGTGATGTTCGTGATCATTATGACGGTTACCCTCGTTCAAAACAGGATCATGAATAAAAAAGTGCAATATGATGCATAAAGGAGGCGTAAAAAGAATGTCAAAGAAAAAAATGAAAGCTCTTTTTGTGTACATGGGGGTAGGCATAGTTGCGATATTGGTTATTTTACCGTTTGCATGGATGCTGGTATCTGCCTTTAAGAGCCAGAGAGAACTGTTTGCATATCCGCCTACATTTTTCCCGACGGAATGGAAGATAGAGAACTTTATTGAAGCCGCGTCAAGGGGAAGTATCAGCTTTTGGCAGATGTTTTTGAACACAATGAAGATTGCGGTTCCGTCGACCGTATTCAATATTATCTTCTCATCTCTGGCCGGATATGCGTTCGCCCGCCTGAGATTCCCGTTCAGAGATACGATTTTTATGTGCTTCATCGCGGCGATGATGGTTCCATTCGCCATTACACTGATTCCGAGATTCTTGCTTTTTAAGGATCTGGGATTTTATGATACTTATGTTCCGTTGATCATTCCGATCATGTTTGGAACGCCGTTCTCAATCTTTCTGACGAGGCAGTTTTTTATGACACTGCCAAAAGAATTAGAAGAAGCGGCGATCGTAGACGGATGCAGTCATGTGAGGATATGGGCGCAGATTTTTATGCCGCTTTGTAAGCCGATTATTGCGACTTTATCTGTATTCCAGTTTCAAAGCTCGTACAACGACTTTATGGGGCCGGTCATTTATATTGCGTCTGATGTGAAGTTCACTGTACAGATGGGGCTGTCTTCTTTCAGAAACTCTTTCACATCACGTTATGATCTGATCATGGCAGGCTCTATCCTTGCACTGATCCCGGTGGTTATATTATTTATCTGCTGTCAGAAATATATCGTGCGGGGTATCGCAATGAGCGGTCTGAAGGGCTAAGACGGCAGGTAAGAGGATGAAGGATGGTTGAAGTAAAAGAACTTGTCAAGAAATATGGAAATACTGTGGTACTGGATCATATCAGCTTCTCGATTGCAGAAGGAGAGATATTAGGGCTGTTAGGCTTGAATGGCGTTGGGAAATCAACGATCATGAACATTATGACCGGTAATCTGGCGGCAACAGAAGGAACGGTGACGATATACGGCCATGATATTCTGGAGGAACCGATAAAAGCAAAGAAGGAATTAGGATATCTTCCGGAAACCCCGCCATTGTATATGGATATGACGGTAAAATCATATCTGAACTTCGTATACCGGTTGAAAAAATGCAGATTGCCGGAAAAGGAGCATGTTGAAGAGGTGTGCAGGGGCGCACAGTTAGAAGCTGTGTATGGCAGAGTGATCAAGAATCTGTCCAAGGGTTATCGACAACGGATCGGGATCGCTTCGGCATTGATCGGCAGGCCGAAGGTTCTGGTCCTTGATGAACCGACGTCAGGGCTGGATCCAAAACAGATGGCAGAGATCAGACAGCTGATCAAAGAATTGGGGAAAAAGCACACCATTATATTCTCGTCGCATATCTTATCGGAGGTACAGGCTGTCTGTAATCGTGTGATCGTATTAAATCAGAGAAAAGTGATCGCAGACGACACGCCGAAGAATCTATCCGGGAAGCTTACCGGCAGGAGCTTAAGAATATGCGTGCAGGGGCCTGCCGGTGAAGTGGGGGATGCGTTAAAAGGGCTGGTCAGTGTTCGAAACGTTGAAAGACAGAGGTGTGAAGAGGAGGGGTGCTGTATATTTCATGTAAGTGCGAAGGACGGGGCTGATATCCGCAGAGATATTTCAGCCCGCATAAAACAGAGTGACTGGCTTTTGCTCGAAATGGCCGGCGCAGATCTTACCCTGGAAAATGTCTTTCTAAGGCTGACCAACGATACAGAAGGGGGAGGATGCTGATGACGGCGGTTTTTTTCAGAGAGTTGTTATCTTATTTTATTTCGCCGATGGGGTATGTCTATCTGGCGGCTTTCTATGTTCTGGCGGGATATGAATATACGGTTATTATTTTGAGCGGACGCGCGGATATGAGCTATGAATTTACGTTTCTGTATACGGTTATTTTACTCTTGATCCCGATCCTTACAATGCGCTTGATGAGCGAGGACAGAAAGCAGAAAACAGAGCAGCTTTTGTTTTCTGCTCCTGTGTCGTTAAGCGGGATCACGGCGGGCAAATATCTCTCGGCGGTAACCGTTTATTTTATGGGAATTGCAGTTACATTATTACATGCGGCGGCGCTGTCCCCATTTACGGAGATGAACTGGGAACTGGTTTTCGGCAATTTTATCGGAATTATGCTGATGGGTATGGCGTGCATTTCCATGTGCATGTTCATATCGGCCCAGACTGAAAATCAGATCGTGGCGGCGATCGGGGGTTTTGCTTCGGTGATGGTTGTATTGTCGCTTAACTCTATTGCAGGACTGGTCTCTTTTGAACCGCTGCGAAAAATATTATATAGTTTTTCCTTTTATTCGCGGTATCATGATCTGACCATGGGGATATTCCGGGCGGAGGATTTGTTTTTCTTCATCAGCTTTTCTTGCGTATTTTTCCTTCTGACGGGCACAAATCTGGAAAAGAGGAGGGGCAGACATAACATATTGACAATCGGCACGTCAGTGCTTTTTATTATTTTAGCTGTGACAGCAAACAGCATAGTCGGAAAGCTTGCAGAAAAATATGAGTGGAGCGTTGACCTGACAGAGGACGGCCGTTATGCAATTTCCGAGGATTCCATTAACTATCTGAAGGATCTGAAAGAGGATGTTTCCATCACTGTTTTTGTAGATGAAGAGGATATGGTTTCGGGAAGCTATTATATCGTACAGGCATATCATAATCTGACCGAATATGAGAGACAATCCGAAAAAGTGGAACTGGAGTTTGTGGATCTGGTGGATCATCCGGCTTATGCGTCTCAATATCCGACGCTTGAAATAAATGCTTATGATATTCTGGTGCAGACGGACGACAGACAGGAGGTACTGGCTCTTAAGGATTTGTTTGAATATGACAGCACAGGTTCAGAGATTACAGCGTCAAGAGTGGAGCAGATGGTGACAAATGCGGTCGTATCGGTTACTGCTGAAGAGAAAAGCAAGGTAACGATCCTGACGGGGTACGCAGAGCTGTTTCCGACTGATTTAAAGGAGCTTCTGGAGGCAAATGGGTATGCGGTTACAGAGCAGTCTCTTTTGACCGGGGAAATTGATGAAGAAGCACAGACAGCGGTTCTTTTCGCTCCCCAAAAGGACCTGGAGGAGGACAGTCTTCGAAAGATACGCGCATGGCTCGATCAGGATGGCAGGCAGGGGAAAAATCTGTTTGTATTTTTCGATCCAAACGCGGCGAAGCTTCCCAACCTGGAGAAATATCTGAATGAATGGGGGATAGAAACGGGAGAGGGATATGCGTTTGAATCAAACAGTAATCTGTATTATAACAGATTCTACTATCCGGTGGCGCAGTATATGGATATGGAGTATGCGTCTGACATGACCGGCAGCGATCTGACGATCATGGCTCTCTGCCGTCCGGTTGATGTACTGTTTGAGAGCAAAGATAATTACGAGACGTCGATTCTTCTTGGATTTTCTCCGACATCTGGTATAATACAATCGGGAGATACAGAAGTGACGGCAGATAAGATTACCGGAAATGTGAATGGAATGGTCCTTTCCAGTCACAGATATTATGGTTCGGAGGTTACAGTCTCCAATGTGGCGGTGTCCGGTTCGGCTCTGGCGTTTGGCAAGGAGCTGTTGTCAAGCGGTACGTTCGCGAATGCGGATTATATTTTGGGGGTATTTCAGAAGCTGGGAGATGTAGAGCGGCTTCCCGGGATCGTGCCCAAAGATCTGTCTGCTCCGGTTCATACGATGACGGAGGCCAGAACCAATACTTATATATGGGTATTCTTTATTGTACTTCCTGCGTTAGTCACGGTGACAGGCGTTGTTGTCTGGCTGCGCAGAAGGCATGGATGATGAGGAGAGAACAGTATGAAGAGACAGTTGAGGACGTTTGGGCTTATCAGCCTGTGTCTCCTTGTATCAGCCGGAATCTGGTATGTTCTTGATGCATCGGAGGAGAAAACTAATGAGCCTGCGGCAGAGACAGGAGAAGAAACCTTATGGAAAGCGGACCGAAAGGACGTGGCTTTGGCTGAGGTTGAGAATGAAAACGGCGGTTTTTGCATTACATGGGAAGATGACGGGGCCGTTTTAGAAGGCGCGAAGGGGCTTCCGTTAAATGAAGAAGCTGTAGATGCGGTCAGAAGGTCTGCATCCCTTATAAAAAGTCAGAAGGAAATCCCCAACGGAGAGGACAGGCTGTCAGAATTTGGGCTGGATGAGCCGAAGAGCCGTGTCAGGATTAAGGATAAAAAAGGAAAAGAAGTAGAATTTTCTGCGGGGGATCCGGCGCCGGAGCAGGAGGCAGGACGGCGGTATGTCCGTCTGGACAATAAGGTATATCTTGTTGAGCAGAGCGTGGTGGAAGTATTTGAGAAACGGACGGAAGATTTTCTGTCTGTGCAGGTGACGCCGGCATATGAGGAAGCTTCGCAGAACGTGCTGGTTACGAAGGTTACGCTTCACAGAGCAGGAGAAGACGGCGAAGAGGAACCGCTGGTCCTTGTGTATTCTGACAGTCAGGAGCTGGCGGGTTATCAGGTGAATTCTTATGAGCTTATTTCGCCGGTGATGTATCCTGCCGCGGCAAATACCCCGGAAGAATTTCTGCCTTCATTTTTTGATATTACCGCAGATGGTATTAAAGCAATCCGTCCGGATGAACAGGAAACCGCCGTCTGCGGGCTTGACGTCCCATATGTGAATGCTGAGGTATGCTATGAAAATGCAGACGGCGAGACGAAGACATTTGAACTGGATGTATCCCGGCCTGATGAGGAGGGAAATGTTTTTCTACGGCTCGGCGGAAGGGATATGATCTATTTGTGCGATGCCGGACGGATCCCGTGGCTTGAAAAGAGAATGGGGGATCTGATCAGTCATGAAATATTGTCTCCGGATATCCGGACGCTTAAACAGCTTACGGTGAGAAAAAACGGAGAGGAGGTATCCACTGTAAATCTGCATAATGCAGGGAAAAACGACGCCGAGATCACATACGGAAATAAGAAGATCCGGCCTTCTGATTTTCAGAATTTTTATTACGGGCTGATCAGTTTGACGGCGGACGAGGTACTGCTTGAACAGACAGAGGATACGTCCCGGATGGAGCCTGTGGCAGAGGTAGTCTTTGAGTATGAGAACAAAGAGAAGGACCAGGTTGTTTATTATCAGGAGGCGGTGTGGCAGTTATATGCCGTGCTGAATGACAGCGAACGCGGGTTCAGATTGTCCGCTTCTGCTGTGGAAGCGGTGTTAAGCGACTGGGAACGGTTATTAAGCGGAGAGGAGATCAAGACACGTTATTGATTTTACTGGATAAAAAACGGAGGTAAAGGAAGAAGATGGTGAACGAATATTCACGGGAAGAAATCATTCAAAAGGAACTGGACGGCATTTATATTGGCAATCTTAATACGGTGGACAGCGATCTGATGCTTCCGAGGAAGGGGAAATACGGCGCCGATTTCGAGTGGGAGACAGGAGAAGAGCGCTTCATAGAGGCGGACGGGAGGATACATAGACCGCTTCACGGTATGGGCGACCGGAAAGTGAGGTTGAAGGTAACAGCCTCTTATGAGGGCGCCTTTGGAGAAAGAGAGTTTGCGGTAACAGTTTTGCAGGAGGCAAAAGAGACGCTTATTGATAAGATACGTGACACGAAGCTGACTGTGAGAATTGGTGAAAAAGCAAAGCTTCCGTCTGTCGTGATCGTGAGTACCGTCGACAGACGTCTTATGACTGTGCCGGTAAAATGGGAAGAATATGAACCGTTAAAGGAAGCAGGGGCACTCGAGATCACTGGCAGTATCCCGGAGTGCGGACAGAAAGCGAAGGCTGATCTGGAATACTGTGAAGAAGTTGGCGGGAAAGAGAAAGATGTTCTGGAATACTGTGAAGAGGCTGGCAGGAAAGAGAAAGTTGTTCTGGAACACTGTGAAGAGGCTGACGGGAAAGCGAAGGCTGTAGCTGAGCAGAAATGTAGAAGGTTTCCAATGCATCAGATACGTCTTCTGGAAGGTACATTATATTATGAATATCAGAAGCGGATGCTGGAATATCTGGCGCAGATAGATGACGACCAGATGCTCTATAATTTTCGCAAGGCGTGCGGGCTTGATACTCTTGGAGCGAAGCCGATGACCGGGTGGGACGCCGACGACTGCAAATTAAAGGGACACACTACGGGACATTATTTGTCCGGACTGGCGTTAGCCTGGGGAGTGGCAGGAGACGGGCAATTTCTTAAAAAGATTAATTATATGGTGGAAGAGCTTTCAAAGTGCCAGCAGGAGTTTTCGCGGTCGGGAGAATGCCGGGACGGTTTTTTGAGCGCGTATTCGGAGGAGCAGTTTGACCTTCTGGAGCAGTTTACCTGTTATCCGGAAATCTGGGCGCCCTATTATACGCTGGATAAAATCATGTCTGGTCTGTACGATTGTTATCAGCTTGCCCAAAATGAGAAGGCGAAAGAGATTCTCTCGTGGATGGGGGACTGGGTATATGACAGGCTTTCCCGCCTTCCTAAGGAGACGCTGGATCGGATGTGGTCGATGTATATTGCCGGGGAATTCGGCGGAATGCAGGGGACGATGGCAAAGCTGTACCAGATTACGGGAAAGGATACGCATCTAAAGGCGGCACGTTTCTTCGACAATGAAAAGTTATTTTACCCGATGGAACAGAATTGCGATACCTTGGAAGACATGCACGCAAACCAGCATATCCCGCAGATCCTCGGAGCGATGGAAATGTTTAAGACAACGGGAGAAGCGGATTACTTGAAGATTGGAACAAATTTCTGGAATATTGTTACAGGAGGACACATCTATTCTAACGGGGGAACGGGAGAGACGGAGATGTTCCACCGGGCGGGAACAACCTGTGCTTATCTTACCGAGAAATCCGCAGAGAGCTGTGCGAGCTATAATATGCTTCGCCTGACCTCCCAGTTATTTTCCTATACAGCGGACGGCGGGCTCATGGACTATTATGACAATACGCTCCGAAACCATATCCTGACGTCATGCACACATGTATCTGACGGAGGAACGACGTATTTCCTTCCGCTTGGACCGGGGATGAGAAAAGAATATTCTACGACGGAGAATACCTGTTGTCATGGCACGGGAATGGAGAGCCGTTTCCGATATATGGAAGATATCTATTCTTATGATGATGAATTTGTGTACGTGAATCTGCTGATTGATTCCGCGGTTTCCGGAGAGGCTGCGATTGAGCAGAAATGTATGGTTGAAACGGGCGAAGTAAGTATCAGGTGTCTGAAGAAAATGGACAAGAAGCTGAAGATACATATTCCGTCCTGGTCACAGGAAGAATTCCAGGTATTCGTGAACGGAGAACGGTTAGAAGCTTTGGCATTGGAGAAAGGATATGTATGCATTCCCAAATTACCGGCAGAGGACTTTGAGGTTGTGTTGAAGCTTTCTACGAAGCTTCATATACTGGAAAATTCCTCAGACAACAGCCTGGTAAGCCTGGCCTATGGCCCCTATATGCTGGCGGCGCTGTCGGATGAGAAAGAATTCCTGCCGTTGCCAGATTTGGAGAAAATGCAGAGTATAGACGGGCGCGGGCATTTTGAAGTAGACGGAATGAAGTTTGTTCCATTTGCGGAGGTTGATCTGGAAGCGTATCATGTGTATTTTAGGAGGAAATAAGGAGCCGGCCTAATGAAAAATCCTGTTGTGCATTTTCCGGGTGTCGGTTGAGGGCTTGGAGGAATATCCGAACGAGGCATGTGGTAAGTTGAAGAGACTGAGCGCAGATGATAGGAAATGACGACAAAGGGACTGCCCCTTGCCAAAGGTGCCCCTCGCCAAAGGCGGTTTTTAATGGCAGTCCCGGTTACAATTGTAACCCTTCATAGAAAAAGCGATATAGAATCTGGCGCGGGTGTGAATGATATCGAAATCGGATTATCAATCTCCGAAAATATATTCGGGGATTGCGTATCAGTATATGGTGTGCTATACTCCATACTAAGAATTCTAAGAGACATTCGTCTTTTGCATTCTGACCGGCAATCCGCCGGAGAACTACCCGAAATCTATTTTTATAATGCAGAGTGATTGCAGGATTAGTCTGAGTGTAGACATTACTCTAGAAGATTTCTTAAGGTTT
>CAJTRO010000058.1 GCA_910579015.1 uncultured Dorea sp.
AATAGAATTCCGTTTGCCTTGGGAGAGTAAATATAAATTTAAGCGTCAGTGCTGCTGGGAATCTAATATCATAGACTTTCTATTCCATTCGTGATATAATACAGATTACCGAAACAATTCCGCCTGTACCGAACTCAGCTTTACACTCACAAAGGCGGGAACAACTGTATAATCGTGAGAGAGGTGACTATATGGCATTAACAAACGACGATTCAAAAGCAATTGCTAATTTCCTCCAGCCAATCCAGAGCGATATACATATGATAAAAGATAATATAATGAGATGCAGTTCGTCAAGGCACAGCTTAATCAGTCTGATTGATTACTTGAAAAAGCCGTTATAAAATCCTGAATCGAAGATTTTATAACGGCTTTTTCATTCATGCACAGTGAGATATCAAAGCCGTGCTATATAGAAATTTACTAAGATAAACAATACGAAGGTGATGATACATGAAACTTAACCGAATGATCGGAATCCTGTCAATCCTGTTACAGAAAGAGAAGGTAACCGCCCCTTATCTTGCGGAAAAGTTCGAAGTCTCCCGCCGTACCATCAACCGGGATATCGAAGCCCTGTGTATGGCCGGAATCCCGCTGGTAACAGAACCGGGACTTAATGGCGGAGTCTCTATCATGGAGGGATATAAGATTGACCGCACACTGCTCAGCACATCGGATATGCAGGCAATCTTAGCGGGACTTCGAAGCCTGGACAGCGTAAGCGGATCGAATCAGTATGCACAACTGATGGAGAAGCTGTCCGCCGGCTCTTCTAATCTGCTTGCAGGAGACACACACATTCTGATTGACCTGTCTTCCTGGTACAAAGATTCGCTTTCTCCGAAAATAGAACTGCTGCACAGCGCCATCCTGTCCGGACGGAAGGTTTCTTTTCTCTACTTTGCACCAAAGGGGGAGACTGCACGGTCGATAGAACCTTATGACCTGATCTTCCAGTGGGCGAACTGGTACATCTGGGGCTGGTGTGAATGCAGGAAGGATTACCGTCTGTTCAAGCTCAGCAGGATGACGGATCTGGAAATGGGAGAACCCTTTGAAAAGCGCATCCCTCCGCTTCCCGACTTCTCCCAGGAGAATGTATTTCCCTATACCTGTCAGGTCAAAGCGCGAATTCAGCCGGAATACAAGTGGCGGCTGGTGGAGGAATTCGGGCCGGAGAGCTTCACCACCCTGCCGGACGGAACTCTGCTCTTTACCTTTGGATTCACAGACAAGACAACTGTTGTCGGCTGGATCGCTTCCTTTGGCGACGGCGCAGAGCTCTTAGAGCCTGCCGAGTTCAGAAGGGACCTTCTGGCTTTTGCCGAAGGAATCCGCAAAAAATATCTGGAAACATGACACACAGTTGTCCTGTTTTCTCTGATACAATATAGCCATCAAGTCAAATGACAAAATAGAAAGGATGGTCTATAATATGAAGTATGAAATCGTAACATTAAAGGAAAAAATCGTGGTTGGTTTATCAGCACGCACAAACAATCTCTCCCCTGATATGGGCGCTGTGATCGGCGGACTCTGGAATCGTTTTTATAACGAAGGTATCTACGCCTCCATTCCAGAGAAGGCCAATAACAAGGCACTTGGAATCTATACGGATTTTGAAAATGATGAAAGATCAGACTACACAGTGATGACTGCCTGTGAAACGACAGCCGAACCAGAGGGAGACGAATACGCCAGGTACGACGTCCGCCGGATCCCGGCAGGCAGATACGCCCGCTTTATCGTGCATGGCGATATGGTCAAGGCGGTTGCATCGGCGTGGCAGGAGATCTGGCAGATGGATCTTCCCAGAACCTTCCAGTGCGATTTTGAAGAATACCAGGATGACAACATGGAGCATTCAGAGATTCACATCTACGTAGGCTTGCATTAACAACACTATAAGGAGAATCAACATGGCATCAAAAATTGAATTTGTAGAATTTATCGCCGAGCAGCTTCGGCAGGCCGGAACTATTACTTATCGAAAGATGTTCGGGGAATACGGCGTCTATTGCAACGGCAAGATTTTTGCAGTAATCTGCGACAATCAGCTTTTTATCAAGATCACCGAAGCAGGCCGGAAAGTCTGCCCCGGGCTGTCGGAGGCTCCGCCCTACGAAGGAGCAAAAAATTATCTTCTTATGGAAGATGTAGAAGACAAAGAACTCCTGACCGCTCTGGTGACCGCGACCTGCCGGGAGCTTCCGGAGCCAAAGCCCAAAAAGAAAAAGGAGAAGAAATAAAAGATGGCATTTGATTATAAGAAGGAATATAAAGAATTCTATCTGCCAAAGAACAAACCACAGATTGTCACAGTTCCGCCCATGAACTTCATCGCCGTGCGCGGAACAGGAGATCCTAACGCAGAAGACGGCGAATATAAGCAGGCCATCGGACTTCTTTACGGAATCGCATTTACCATCAAAATGAGCAAGCGGGGCAGCCATCAGATTGAAGGTTACTTTGATTATGTCGTGCCGCCTCTGGAAGGTCTCTGGTGGCAGCCGGAGACGAAAGGCATTGATTATTCCAGAAAAGAAGACTTCGAATGGATCTCTATGATCCGTCTGCCGGAGTTTGTGACAGAGAAGGAGTTTGAATGGGCGGCCGCCGAGGCTTCTTCTAAGAAGGGGATAGATTATTCCAAGGCAGAATTCTTTACCTATGACGAAGGACTATGTGTACAGTGTATGCATATCGGTCCATATGACGACGAGCCGGCAACCGTAGACGCCATGGATACACTTGCCAGGACGCAGGGATTCGTACCGGATATGGGCGGATCCCGCCGCCACCATGAGATATATCTGAGCGATGCGCGCAGATGCAGGCCCCAGAATCTTAAGACCGTGATCCGGCATCCGTTAAAGCCCGCCCCTGTGTAACACAAATTCTATGTATATTTCTTCTCTACGAAGGACAAGAACTTTAATACGGCCGGCGAAAGCTGCTTTCCCGGCAGATACGCAGCACCTAACACCCGCGAGTAATGTTCACTGAAGGAACGCACGCAGACGTCGAAGGGCGCGTTATGCAGAAGCAGCTTTGGCAGGATCGTAATACCAAACCCTTTTTCCACCATTTTCAGGGCGGCAAAATCTTCCATCACCTGATAACGGATCCTGGGCTTGATCCCATTCATCTCGAATATCTTTCCGGTCTCATAATCCAGGCGGTCGCTGGTCAGTATAAAATCCTTGTTATCCACGTCCGACAGTGAAACCGCCGTCTTCTGTGCAAGCGGATGACCTTTGGGAGTTACCAGCATAAGCTCATCATCTCCCAGGGGTATGAACGGATAATCCGGAACCGAATAGCGGGAAACAAAGATACAGTCCAGCTTGTCATTTTTCAGATTCTCTATGAGGGGGCGAAAACCATCTATACATAATTCAAACGTGATCTTCGGGTATATCTCCGAAAAATCCCGCAATATATCCGGCAGCCAGTGATATGAAATACTCTGGATCGATCCGATACGGATATATCCGCTGTCAAGGCTGTTCAGATCCGCAACGATCCTCTCTATCTTCTTCTCTTCTCTACAGATATTCTCCAGACAGCGGACGATCTCTTCGGTGTGCGGCAGAAGCTGAACTCCTTGCTTTGTACGCCTGAACAGCGAAAGCCCCAATTCCCTCTCAAAATTCTTGATCAGCTGACTGACCGCAGACTGCGTATAGTTGAACTTAACCGCGGTTTTCGAAATACTGCCTGTGCCGCACACGTCTAAAATGATTTCATATTTACTCACTGCTTGTACCTCAGAATATGTCAAAAATTACGGATATTAGTAAAACTTATAGATCCGATAAATTATTTTAAGTTTATTTATCTATGAGTTTTATTTATTATAAACATGAGGAACAAAGAATTGTCAAGCGTATAATTCTGATGATCGACCAGAAAGAAGGAGGAGAACTATGTTACTTTTATCAAGAGCGGATATTAAAAAAGTATTTTCCATTCAGGACGCCATCGAAGCGGATAAAAAGGCGTTCACACTTGTGTCAGAAGGAAAATGCGACTTGCCGCTGCGGACTAATATCCAGGCGCCCAAATATGACGGCTGTTTCCTGTTCATGCCGGCTTATATAGAAGAGATGGATACGGCGTCTTTAAAAACGGTCAATATCTTCCCGCACAATATCGACAACGGACTGCCGTCGTCACCGGCGCAGGTCCTTTTGATCGACGGGAAAACAGGGGTGGTGACAGCCATATTAGACGGTACTTACATCACTCAGCTTCGAACGGGCGCATCTTCCGGCGCGGCCTTTGATGTACTGGCCAAACAATCCTGCCGGATCGGGGCGTTGATCGGAACCGGCGGTCAGGCCGCCACACAATTAGAAGCGATGATCGCAGTCAGGAAATTAGAAGAAGTACGGGTATACGATCTGAATTATGAAAGGACAGTCGAGTTCGCAAAAAGAATGCAGGAAGAGTTAAGCTCCTACGGCACTAAGATCACGGCTGTGAAATCTTCTAATGAGGCGATTGATGACGCAGATCTTCTGATCACGGTCACGCCGTCCTCAAAACCGGTATTCGACGGTACAAAGATCAAAAAGGGATGCACGATCAGCTGTGTAGGCGCTTATCAGCATCATATGCAGGAAATGGATCCGGCCGTACTGCCAAGAGCCTCAAAGATCTATTTCGATTCTCAGGAGGCGGTACTCTCTGAATCTGGCGACATCCTGATTCCATTAGAGGAAGGAATCATCACCGAGGATGATTTTACCGGAGATATCGGAAATGTCATCAAAGGGGAATTAGCCGGCCGGGAAAATGATGATGAGATCATCGTATATGAAACGGTAGGAGTCGGCGCGCAGGATCTTGTAACAGCAAAGGCTGTCTACGAAAATGCGCTGAAAGCAGGCGTCGGCACTCTCTGGAAGTAATAGAAACGGGGCTGTTCACAGATTGTAACGGCCCCGCTTAATTTTTCTGCGTTATTTAAATTTCTCTTGTATACTTCTTAAGCCACTCTTTCTCTTCATCATTCAGATAAGGCGAGATTTTCTCATATACAGCCTTGTGATAATCATTCAGCTGTTTTTTGGTCTCCTCAGGAAGCATGTCTGCATTTACTGCATCCAGGTCCATCGGTATATATGTAAGAATCTCAAAGTACATGAACTGGCCGTACTCATTTTCCCTGCCTTTCCTCACAAGGATTTCGTTCTCAAGCCGTACTCCGTGTGAACCCTCTATATAGATCCCCGGTTCGTCAGTAAGGACCATTCCTTCTTCCAGAACAGCCATATCGTCGGCGCTGTACCGCCAGCGGAATCCTGCCGGGGACTCGTGGATACTCAGAAGATATCCCATGCCGTGCCCGGTTCCGCATTTGAAATCAAGGTCTCTGTCCCAAAGCGGTTTTCTTGCCATCAGGTCAAGGTTCATTCCTGTACACCCATGCAAAAACTTTGCATTCGCAAGTCCCATGTGCCCCATGAGAGTCAGGGTAAAATGTTCCTTCATTATATCTGGAATTTCCCCTAATGCATAGGTTCTTGTAATATCCGTGGATCCCTCGTAGAAACCAGCTCCCGTATCGGTTAAAAATACACTGCCCTCTTTCAGCTCTGTGTCTGTCTCTGGCGAAGACGTGTAATGCATCAGCGCACAATGTTCGCCGTAGGATGAGATCGGCTCGAAACTCGGACGGATAAAATTCCCCATCTCCTTACGGAATTCGTCCAGCTTTTCTGCCGCGCTCATCTCTGTGATCTTAATTTTACCAACATTTTCTTTCAGCCACTTCATGAATCTTACATGCGCTGTACTGTCCTTTATCTGGGCTTTGCGGATATTTTCAATCTCCACCGGATTCTTGACCGCTTTGAACAGGACCTCCGGGTTGCGCTTCTCAACCTTCTTTACTCCGTCCGGAATATTCCTGTAAAGCGCATAATTAAGCCTTGCCGGATCGATCAGCACAGATTCTCCTGCCACAATTTCCCTGACATCCTCATAGACAGCATCATATGGATGCAGTACTACGCCGTCTTGTGCAAACTGTTCCTTTATCTCTGCATCCAGCTTCTTCTCATTGATATATAGATGCACCTGATCCATTGTGATGACCGCATAAGAGAGAACCAGCGGGAAAAACTCGATATCATTTCCGCGCATATTCAGCGTCCAGCATATATCGTCCAGTGAAGTCAGAATGTGCACTGACGCATCCTGCTCCTTCATATATTTACGGATTCTGTCAAGCTTACTTGCCGTCGTCTCCCCGGCATACTCCTGCTTGAGAAGCCAGGCCGGTTCCTCTGACAACGCCGGACGGTCTTTCCATATCTCACCAACCAGATCATATTCATAGATAATCTTTCCGTTCTTCTTAGCCGCTGTCTTCTCATAGGCAGTCCCGCTTCCCATAGCCGTCACACGCCCGTCGAACCCGATATTACCGCCCTCTTTCAGGGTATCGGACAGGTATGAATTAATCGCAGGAACCCCCGGCTCTCCCATCTTCATCAATTCAACCGTCGTACCTGCGATCTGCTCGGCGGCCTGTATGAAATATCTTCCGTCCGTCCACAGCCTGGCCTCGTCGGCTGTAATCACAGCCGTTCCTGCTGAGCCTGAGAAATTGGTAATGTATTTTCTTGCCTTAAAATATTCACCCACATACTCGGTCTGATGGAAATCCGCGGTCGGAACAATATAGATATCAATCTCTTTTTCTTTCATCTTCTTACGCAGATTTAAAAGTCTTTCCTGTATAGTCATCTTAATGAACAGCCTCCTAATAATATTTTTATGCATCCAGATCCCATGGCTGCATCGCGCCGCCTTCTTCCGCAGGACGGCACATCTTCGCATAGATGTTAAGGCATCCCTTTGCCTCCTTTAACGGCGGGCGCACCCACGCTTTTCGTCTTCTTTCAATCTCTTCTTCCGGCACCAGAAGCGTCAGCTCTCCGCCGTTGATATCCATCACGATCTCGTCCCCGTTCTCTACGAGCGCGATCACTCCCCCGTCGTATGCCTCCGGCGATACGTGTCCCACGATCGCACCGTAATTGAATCCGGAGAATCTGGCGTCAGAGATCAGTCCCACACTCTTATGAAGTCCCTTGCCAATTAAGGCATCAATGCTGAGCATCAGTTCCTTCATGCCGGGCGCCCCTTTGCACCCCTCGTAACGGATAACGATAATGTCTCCGGGAACGATCCCGCCTGCCTGGATAGCCTCAAACGCAGGCCGGTCTCCCTCAAACACCTTCGCCCTGCCTCTTAAGTATTTCACCTCTTCATACACCGCTGTCGGACGGACGATCGCGCCGTTTGGCGACAGGTTGCCTCTTAAAATCTTAAGGCCCGGCTCCTCAGATAACGGCCGTTCAAGAGAATGTATGACTTTGTTCTCCTGCGGCGTCACCTTTGCAAGCATCTCCTTCCATGTAATTCCATACATTCCCGTCACATCGGTAAACAGCCTGCTCTCTAACTGTTTCATCACGTTCATCACACCGCCCGCATAATGGAAATCGACCACCGTATAGGGACCGCTTGGAACGACTGCGTTGATACACGGGATCTGCCCGGCGTACTTCTCAAAATCTTCCAGTGTCATCTTGATCCCCAATTCATAGGCATAAGACAATAAGTGAAGCACTGCGTTGGTGGAACCCGCGACAGCCATATCGAACATGACCGCATTCATCAGCACTTCCCTGGTGATCAGTTCGGACGGCTTACGCCCTGCCCGCACCAGCTCCACCGCATAGGCCCCGGCTTCCCTTGCTTTTCTAAGCTTTGCATTGTCCGACGCAGGTGTGGTGGATGTCCCCGGGAGAACCAGGTTTAAGACCTCCCCGAGCATCTGCATGGTATTCGCCGTCCCCATCGACGGGCAGGCGCCAAAGGACGGACATACACTGTCCTCAAGTCCAAATAATTCCTCTTCTGCCGCGCCGGAAAAACGAGCCGTATCCAAGTCTGCCTCCACGACCGTCTTCCCGCAGTACTGTCCGGGCTGCATGGAGCCTCCGGTCACAACCATAGACGGAATATCAAGCCTCATGGCCGCCAGATAACATCCGGCGATGATATTGTCACAGGACGCCACCATAACGAGGCCGTCAAAATTATGCACTTTTGTGACAAATTCAACAGACATGGCAACGATGTCTCTCCCTGCCTGTTCGTATTTGAGTTCTTCCGCTCCATTGGCAATATTACCGCAGGTTGCCGGAATGCCAAATTCCACCGGGACGCCGCCCGCGCTCCATATTCCTTCCTTTACAGCTTCCGCGATCTGCCGTAGATGTGCAGATCCCGGCGAACCCGCCATATATGAATTGGGCACGCCGATATGCGGCTTTCTTCTGATATCCTTGTCTGAATAACCGGCCGCCTTCATCATCACGCGCCTGTGCGCAGCCTGTGCTCCGTTCCAAAATTCAGTACCCATACTACTCCTCCTTATTTATTCACTACCTTTATAATAAATAAAACCCGCAGTGAAATAAACTTAAGATTATTTATC
The DNA here is from genome assembly GCA_910579015.1 of uncultured Dorea sp. Classification (GTDB taxonomy): domain Bacteria; phylum Bacillota; class Clostridia; order Lachnospirales; family Lachnospiraceae; genus Sporofaciens. The sequence goes on from CAJTRO010000058.1 coordinate 8,525, forward strand.
TGGTATATAAATTTTTCTAATATCTTCGTGATACCGGAAACCCCTTTCTATTCCCTTCACCATCACCTCCCAGATGCAGATGAGCTTAAAAAAAGGGCTTACGCCCTTTTTATATCTATCCTTCACTTTCCAGCCGCTTCGTGAACAGAATATCATGATTGACCTCTGTGTAGAAATCCTTCTTCATCTCCTCGAAATCCATAGTCCCTTTCCCCATCAGCCACATCATCTTCGTGATCACGGCCTCAAGAGTCATGTCATATGCTTCAAAAAGCCTGAAATCCTGCTTCACGCGCTTGCCGACCTCATAGACTGTCATGTTGCTTCCCTCGTTCGCCACCTGGGTTGTCATCACGACAAATTTCCCTCTGCCTTCCCATTTCTTCATCTCTATGTAGAATTCCTGTACCAGCGTATTGGGAATCCCGCCAACTCCGAAGCTCTCGATCACAAGGCAGTCATAATGCGCAAACAGATACGGCAGGATGCTGGCGTGCATTCCCGGTATCAATTTCAGCACATATACGCTGTCTTTCATATCATAGCTGAAGCTCACCGGCGTATCATATGCCGGCTCTCTGATATACCGCACGATCATGCCCTCCTGGATCACTGCCAGGTATGGGAAATTAATACTGGAAAATGCGTCATAGCTCTTCGCCCGCTCCTTCTTCGCCCGTGTGCCGGCAATCACCTTTCCGTCAAACACGATATTAACTCCCTGCGATTCATCATCCGCCGCATAGATGAAGCTGTCCAGAAGATTCGTTCTTGCATCCGTCACATCCATCTGGATCGGCTTCTGCGCCCCCGTGATCACAATGGGCTTTGACGAATCCTGTATCATATAGGAGAGCGCCGCCGACGTATATGCCAGAGTGTCTGTTCCGTGGCAGATCACAAATCCGTCGTATTCATCGTAGTGCTCCCGGACACTCCCCGCCAGCAGCCGCCAGTGCTCGGGCGTCACATTGGTACTGTCCAGATTGCAGACCTGTATGGCATCCACCTCACAGACCTGACGCACTGCCGGAATATAAGAGAGAATATCCGACGGCGTAAGCCCGGGCGCCAGACCATATTCTGTCGGTGTCGAGGCGATCGTCCCCCCGGTGCCTATCATTAATATCTTCTTCATACTTATCTCTTCCTTTCTGAGTATCCGGATTCCGATACTGTCTCTACCACTTCCGGTTCTGGTTCCACTGGCCGATCACTTCATTGACCGTGCTGACAGTCACAAATGCGGACGGATCCGTCTGATGGATGTATGCCAGCAGTTTCCCATACTCGCTCTTCTCAAGTATCGTCGCAATCTCCATTCGCTCCGTAAGCCCCATTCCGCCGTATGCCTGGTAAAGAGTTGCGCCGCGGTGGAGATCCTTCACGATATACTCCTGGATCTCCTGATATTTTCCTGACAGGATACACACCTTCTTGCGTATCCTGAAACCGTCGCAATAACGATCCAGCACAAGTCCATAGATGTACGTCCCGATCATACTGATCACCATCGTCTCCCTGTCATAGACAAATATAGAAGTACCGGCAATCACAAAGCCTGCGATCGTAAGACTCTCCCCGATCTTGAAGCCCAGATACTTATTGAGCAGCTTCGCAACAATATCCAGCCCTCCGGATGATGCATTCATGTTAAATAGCAGCGCCTGCCCCATACTGATCACCACCATAAAACATGCCAGATCTATCACCACATTGCCGGATAATGATTCCATATTGGGTGTCACGATCTCAAATATCCTGAGATACAGAGGAAGCAGCAGAGAAGTCAATATAGTCTTTGCGCCAAACTCCTTCCCTATGAATACATATCCACACACCAGAAGGATCACATTCAGGATAAAGGTCAGTGTTGATACCTTCAAAGGTATGAAATTCACCAGTACCAGCACCAGTCCTGACAGGCTTCCCAGTACCAGGTTTGCAGGCATCATCATATAATATACCGCGGCAGATATCAGAAACATGCCTGCTGACATCGTTAAAAGTTCCTTTAGATTCATCTTTGCTTTCATAAATTTACTCCTACTCAAAAAATGTACACATGTGCATCTGGCAGAAAATCAATCATAACTCGTGGGATATCTTCATAAAACCGACAGAATCTACGGTAACGAAACGACCGGTATCGTCTCTATATGGGTGCGGAAAAATCTCTCCGCCGCCTGTACCATATAATAGCTGTCCTTCACTCCGGCAGTCTCGTAACAAGAGTGCATCGCAAGCTGCGGCAGTCCGATATCTATACTGTTCATAGACACCTGGGACATGGCGATATTGCCCAGGGTACTCCCGCCCGCCATATCGGAACGGTTGGCGAAAAACTGAAGCGGCACGCCTGCATCCTTGCAGATTCCCCGGAATACGGCAATGCTTACGGCGTCGCTCGTGTATCTCTGTCCGGCGTGTGATTTCACTACGATCCCTTCATTGAGGTATACGCAGTTGCTCTCATCGGTCTTCTCCTTATGGTTGGGATGCACCGCATGGGCGTTGTCACAGCTTAACATAAAACCTTTCGCGGCCGCCCGGCAGAAATCTTCCTCGTCTCTTCCCAGGCCAAGATTCATACGGTACAGCGTATCGTACAGGAACGTAGACGCAGCCCCCTGCTTAGTCTCTGAACCTACCTCTTCATTGTCAAAACAGGCGAATACATTCACTGCCTGTTCGTCTGTTCCACGAAGGAATCCCATAAGAGAGGTATAGGCGCATTGAAGGTCGTCCAGCTGAGGGCAGGAGATATACTCCTGATTCGCTCCCCATATGGAAGGCTTCATCCGGTTGTAGAGATACAGGTCCATCCCGTAGATATCTCCCTCTTCCACATCAAGCTCTCTTGCGATCAGCTTCCTGAAATCCCCCTTCTTACATTCACTGCCCCCAAACAACGGCAGCATATCCACCTGCTTATTATATGTATATCCCTCGTTGGCACTGCGGTTCATATGGATCGCCACGTTGGGGATCAGCAGGAGGTCTCTGTCAATATGAAGCAGTCTCGCAAGATACCGCTCTCCTTCCCGGACCATGACGCGGCCGGCAATGGATAACGGACGGTCAAACCACGCGGCGCACAGCATTCCGCCATAGCCTTCCGTGTTAAGCTTCATGTACTTATCCGATACCATCAGCTCTGCGTTCTCCTTGATCTTGAACGTCGGAGAATCACTGTGCGAAGCCGCAATCTTAAAAGAGTAATCCTCGAGCTTCGTTCCGATATCCAGTGCAATGATACTGGAATCATTCCTGGTCACATAGTACCTTCCGCCCGGCCGGATCTCCCATTTTTCACCTTCATAAAGCCTCTGAAAGCCATTCTCGCGCAGGATAACTCCCAGATTCGCCGCTGCGTGAAACGCTGTCGGGCTCTTCCCGATAAAGGATACAAGCCCGGATATAACCTCTTCATACATCTCTTGTTTTACCTCATGCATTCTCTTTCCCCCGCTTTGGAAGCCCTCTTATAAGGGAGGTCTTGCCGATATGATATTCCTGCCTCATCATGTACATGATACTCCTGGACGCCACATCTACAATGATAAATCCAAAGGCGATCGCAAGGCAGGTCACCAGAAGGACGATCATCTCATCATAGGCCAGGATCGTATCCTTGCTTACACATCCATACATCATATAGTAGAGATTCGGTCCCGGTATCAGCGGAAACACGGACGCTGTAAGGAAGATCGTTGACGGAGCCTTATTGACACGGGACATAATAAATGCATAAAACGCCACGAAAACCGCCGCCACCAGCGTTGCCAGAAAATTGCTCGGCCTCATGTCATAGACCACAATATATATCCCCCATGTGAAGAACGCGCCGACTCCTGAATAAAATACCTGCCGTCCCCTGATCTTGAACCACATCGCAAATCCAATACATGCAATGGTACAGGAAATCAGCTGGATCGGAATATTATGGTTCAGTATGAAGCCGTCGGAAGCCGCGCCATCAAGCAGCATGATCGCAAGGGCGATCCCAAACGTGATGCCCGCCGCGCCGAGTACGGAATTCATGATATTCAGCGTACCAGATATAAAGTCTCTCTGCAAAACCTCCCGGATTCCGTTCGTAACTCCAAGTCCGCTGATCAGCAGCATTACAATCCCGATCATGATCCTGTCCGGATGATTGCCGATCCCCAGATGCATCGCCGTAAGGATGATCATCTCAGAGAGAAACGCCAGGATCAGATTGTAGATCAGAACATTGTTCTCCCTTCTGCTAAGCCAGTCTCCGACAACGACGATCATCAGCGATACGATCACCGCGACAACCGCATCTATAAAATTACAGCCAAAGAAAACCGCGAAGCCAGTACCGCCCATCACGCCCGCAAAATACTTGACCGCCGGATGCTGCGGCTTGCGGTTCATAACCTCCTCAAATTTCTCATGGAACACCTTCTCGTCCGGCTGATTCGTACATACATATCTGGACAGATTATTCAGATAATCCAGCCGGTCAAAATCTATATCCGTCGATTCTATCTGCCTGATCTGGGTAATGATATCCCCTTCCGGCGTCTCTACCGTTATCTGCAAGTTGCTTGGGATTGCGTATACATCGTATCGCTTGAACCCATAACTCTTACACATCCTGTAGAGACTGTCCTCCAGCCTGAAATTCTCGGCGCCGCTTTTCAGCATCTCCTCTCCCACATCTAGGATCATCTGCACGATCCTGTTATAATCCATCTTAACACCCTCCTATATTCATTTTCAATCTATTCACGAAACGCTATTACTCTATCATAAATTTCGACAACATACAAGTGATAATACACTAATTTTCCTGTGAGGTTGACTTCGTAAAAATTGTTATACTATAATAAAGAAAACACAACGAAAATCGTCAATTCGAACACGAAAGGAGGAAGGTCATGATGACAGATCATACCGCCGCCCCGATCAAGTCCGGCACACCTTCGGCTGTCATCAGCCAGGTGCAGAAAGCCGTTGTCGGAAAGACAGATATAATCAAACAGATCATGATGGCAATTTTGGCCAAAGGACATATCCTCGTTGAAGATATTCCCGGAACGGGCAAGACCACAATGGCGCTTGCATTCTCCCGGGCGATGGGGCTTCGCGCAAACAGAGTGCAGTTTACACCGGATGTACTTCCGGCAGATCTGACGGGATTTACTATATATCAGAACGAGACGCAGCAGTTCGTATACCAGCCGGGCTCCGTGATGTGCAATCTTCTGCTTGCAGACGAAATTAACCGCACATCTCCTAAGACGCAGGCCGCCCTTCTGGAAGTCATGGAGGAACGGCATGTGACCGTAGACGGAGTGACGCGCAGCGTAGGGAATCCGTTTATCGTCATCGCCACCGAGAACCCTTCCGGTTCGGCGGGAACTCAGCTCCTTCCGGAATCACAGCTGGACCGTTTTATGATCTGCGTAAAGATGGGTTACCCCTCGCTAAAGGAAGAAGTTGAGATCTTAAAGCGCAATCAGTACGGCAGGTCTGACACACTTGTGAACTGCGTATTCTCGGCGGAGGAATTGCTGGCCGCTCAGGAATCGGTCAGCCAGATCTATATCCATGATGTTATCTATTCCTATATCGCCCGGCTTGCTAAGGCAACCCGCGAACAGGATATGATCGCAACGGGTTTAAGTCCCCGGGGGACCATTGCGCTGACAGCCATGGCGAAAGCCTCCGCCTGCTTAGACGGCAGAAAATATGTCATTCCTGACGATGTAATTTCCGTATTTCCCGCTGTCGCCGCGCACCGCCTCTGGCTCAGTACAAAGGCGAAGGTCGGCCATATCCAGATTGACGACCTGATCTGCCAGATACTTGACGAGACAGACGCCCCGGCCATTCACCGAAAGTAATGATTCCGATATAGTACAAAAAGGAGGGGGAGTTTCAGATATGGTAAGACGAAGTTTCAGATATCTGCTGGTTGTTATATTCAGTCTATATCTGTTTTTTATGTATAACGGACGGATCTTTACAGGCCTTCTTATCCTGGAACTGATCTATCCTGTCTGCTCCTTTATATTTCTCCACAGTATAGGTAATAAAGTATCGGTCCGGTTCGGCCGTTTCCCCTCTATGGGCGAACGCGGGGAACGGTTCCGGGGGCAGGTGATCATCGAGAATCAGTCCCGCTTTCAGAGTGTCAGGTACTGTGTCCGTCTGCGTGTGAACCACCATTTTTCCAAGACAGGGCCCCGGCAGAAGCTGACCGGCACTCTTTCCCCTCTGGAAAAGCAGACACAGATCGTCACTTTAGAGTCTCAATATGCCGGCATGATGGACTGTGGGCTTGAGACCTTGATCTTGTATGATATTCTGGGGATTTTTTACCGGAAGATCCCTCTGCGTGACAGACGCTTTGTCGGAATCATGCCTCCTTTTGAACTGGTTCCCATGGAGATCACACAAAGAACCCGCGATTTTCTCGCAGACGCCGATGAGCATTCCACTCAAAAGAAAGGGGACGATCCGGACGACATCTACCAGATCCGCGAATACCGTCCGCCGGATTCCATCCATCTGATCCACTGGAAGCTGAGCGCCAAGGAAAATCATCTGATGGTCAAGGACCGGGGATTCCCTCTGGGCTGCGTGCTCCTCCTTTGGATCCGTATGCCCGATACAGAGACAGACAGCGCCAGCTTCAATATGCTTTTAGAAAAGGCCGCGTCCCTCTCTGTCACCCTCTTTGAGGAAAAATGCATCCACATGGCGGCCTGGTTTGAGGAGAAGAGCGGGCAGGTCGTAAAATGGAAGGTCAACAGCACTGAAGCGGTCTATGAATGGATCTGGCGTTTATTGTCCTGCGAACCGTTTCATGATGCCGAAATGGAACAAACCTGCTATGAGGAGGCATTCCGGGGAGAACATTTCAGCAGTATCGTAATCCTTAACGGGAACGGTACTCTCACGGTAAACGGGGAAGCAATCGGCATGACTTCTCCAGAATATTACTGCCTCTAAAAACGAAGATATATTTACAAGGAGTACCTGCGGTGAGACAACACAAAATAAGCCGGGACGGCATTCATATATACCGTTCCCACGAACAACAACAGCATACCCGTCCCGCACAGACAAATCGGTTTCTTCTGGCGATGATCCAACTGACGGCTGTCTTGTTTCTGGCGGCGGCCTGGTGGGAGAATCTGACGAGCGTATTTCCCATATCGGTGGATACCTTCTGCCTGTACTGCGTTCTTTTTTTCTATACAGCTGTATTGACCTTCCTCTGGAATATGCCCTTGCGCTTCGCTGTAAAGCTTATTCTCCTTGCTCTGCTCGGTGCGGCCGCCGGCTGCTGGATCTGGCGCCATCTGGATGCGGCTGTAAATGTGATAAATTCTGCGGCCAACGCATACCTGTCCGTCTGCCTGCCCAGGTATAGCCTTTATCCCGTCACCCCTGTCTCTGATGTACACATGGCGGTGATGACAGGGCTGTTCCTTATGCCCCTGCTTCTCATCTGGTCTCTTTCCCTGCACATACACAGAGAGAGAGTATTTTCCATGCTCCTGCTCCTTGCTCCCGCCGCGCTCTCTCTGATCACAATCCACGTGCCGTCTGAGCTCTCCTGCTGGCTTGTGATCCTGTCCGGCGTTTTTTTCTGCTTCAAATGTAAAAACGGACGCGCCGCTTTTGTAAATGCAGCCGCCGGCGCCTGTATATTGGCTGTAATCGCCGGAATTTCTGTCTTCGCAAGCCGTCCGCTCGAACGATATAAGCAGTCCTCAGACGGATTCTATGCAGAAACGCGCGTCTACATCCAGACCAGATGGATCGCCCCGGTTACGGACTATATCAAGGACGCACAGGAAAACAGACGCGGAAAAAATGATTCGAAAGACACCGAAAATGCGAAACAAACAGACGCCGGCAATACAAATATCCGCGGTGCAGATGTCAATGATACGAATAGCAATGATACTGGCATCAATAATACTGACATCAATGATACCGACATCAATAATACCGACATCAATGATGCCGATGCCGGCCTGACCGGCAGAAATGCCTCTCATACGGATGACACGCCGGATTCCATGCATAATGACAGTGACGGTCTTCCGTCTGATGTTATCGTAGACATTCCAGATCATGCCGTAGAAAATCCCCTGTTTTCTACAGACGGCAATGCCTCCGGCAAGGGCGGTGCCAATAGCACAGGCACACATACAAACGGCTTTCCCAACCTGAATTCACTGTCACATTTCCAGCCGGATTACGGCGTGAGAATGACTATAGCTGTGGATAAAAAACCGGAAGATACCTACTATCACCCTGTCTCATACGGCGGGATCTATGCCGGCGGGCGTTGGCATGAGATACAGACGGCTGACGATGCGTCTGAGGAATATTTACAGTACCCCGACACACTCTCCCGTCTGGAGGAATTCTGCCTTACTCACAATCCGGAAACACTTGAGGAAGCCTCGGATTTCATCCAACAGGAATTTAAGGAGAATACCGTCTATGACTATGAACCGGGCTCGGTTCCTTCGGGACAGGATTTTGCAGAATACTTCCTGTTCGAGAACCGAAAAGGCTTCTGTGTGCATTTCGCCACAACGGCCGCATTAATGTATCGTATATGCGGCTTCCCTTCCAGGTATGTGCACGGCTATGCCATACCTGCCTCTGCATTTCACAGGCAGGAGGACGGCTCCTATCTGGCAGAAGTAACCGGAGACATGGGGCACGCCTGGTGCGAGGTCTATAGTGATTCCCAGTGGATCTTAAAAGAACACACCCTGCCTTATTACGGGACGCGCCCGACACCCGGCACACCTGCGGCCGCCAGTGAAAAGCGTACCTGGATACCAAATACGGCAGGACGGCTTCTGCTGGCTCTTAAGCTTCTTATAAAAGTCAGCATTTGTCTTCTTATTGCGGCTGTTCTTCTTTTACTACAGGCTGCATTTTGCAGACAGCGCAGATACCAGCGTTTCCAAAAGAGGCAGGACGGCGCCGGAATCCAGAAAATCTACCGCGCCATCTACGACGCGGCCGTCTTTCACGGAATGCAGAAGACAGATATTTTAAATCGGGAAGGCTTCAGATCATTGCAGAATTACTGTCCGGAAATGGACGCAGATTCTATGGAATGGCTCTATGAGGCCGTAATGGAAACCATGTTCTATAAGCGGGAGATCACAAAGGAAGAGCTTCGGCGCGCGCGGAAGTTATACCAGCAATTCTCGCGTCTGATAAAGAAGGACCTGAGCCTTTACCAGAAATTTATCTATCTGTATGTTAAAGTTCTGTAGGAATGGAATCATTCCGGATTCTCTATCATTCCGGATTCTCTATCATTCCGGATTCTCTATGAGCCCTGATACCGGCTGAGCCTGCCCGGTACAGGGGCTCTTGATTCCATTGATCCGGAGATACTTTTCGATCAGCCTTGGCTGTATCTGTGGATACGTCCAATTCTCCGGCAATCTGTCCATCAGTACAATCTTCTCTATCTCACTCTCCAGTCTGCCTGAAAACTCCGTTATTTCCGCAGAGCATAATAATCCGAACGTCTCCTCTCCGGTATGATTCACGCTGTTTTTGCCTGTAACGGAATACACACATATCGGCTTAATATCAAACTGAGCGGCGCCCGTTTCTTCCCTAAGCTCTCTTCCGGCTGTCTCTAGAATATCTTCTCCTGCTTCACGGTGTCCTCCCGGAACCTCGTATGTGTCTCTGTCCTTATGCTTACAAAATACCCACTTGCCGCCGCTTCGTGAAATGCATACGGCAAATTTCAATAATGCATCGTCAACTGTATCATAAAATTTCACTTCTGCCATATCGCTTGTCTCCCTGACATTCTGCTGTAAATTCTTCGAGATACTCTTTCTTCCTAACATCACACGCCTGCTTGCTCATCACAGAAGCTCAAAGCTTTCTGTCTTCAGATTACAATAATGTCTGCCCTTTACAGCTGTAAATTTCAATACACAATAGTCCGGATCCGTCACTCCCTGGGCGTAATACATGGTATCCCCTGTCTGCCAGATCTCCCGCTTTATATCAGCGTCTTGCAGGACTTCCACTGTGCCTGTCAGCATGATCCCTTCATATTTGAAACGGCCTCTATTATAAAAATAAATACTTGCCTTTGGATTCTTCATAAATTGCTGTGAACGCATGGAGGATGTATTTGTTGAAAAATAGAAGCAATTCCCTTCTATCTTTCGCGGTGTAAACATCGCTTTTATATTGGGAAAACCATCTTCATCCACTGAACCGATAAAAGCTGTTTTTTGCTTTTTGATAAACTCACTTATGTACTCTCTTTTTTTCATTGAAATCCTCCTCGTTTTAGATTATCTGCCTGTATGCATATTCTCTGTCAAGGTTTCCAGTATGCGGACAAGATACTGTTCAAATTGTTCCTGCTCCTTTTCTGAAAAACCGCGATAAAACAACGCATTCATCTGCCAGGACACAGCTTCATATCTGGCCTGTAAGGATTTTGCATATTCAGTGAGCGATACGATGGTCTGCCGGCGATTCGCGGAGTTGATATTTCTCTCCACAATCCCCTTATTTACCATGCCGTTGATCACAACAGATACCGTATTCTTGGCGAGGGAGGTTTGCTCACTTATCTCGCTGATCGTCAGATTATCTGTCTTCCACAAAATGAACAGAATCCTTCCCTGGGCGCCGCTTATTTCAATCCCGTTTTCAAGTAACAGCCTTTCAAAAATCCTGTCCTGAAGCTGTTTTATTTGTGTGATATAAAATCCGCCCTTTGTATCCAAACCGCCCACTCCGTTCTAGTTAGAATAGTTCTATATGGAATTATTGTAAGTTTACCATAGAATGTGGGGAAACGCAAGATTTATGGATTATCATCTCAAAAAATCTTTATAATGATCTGGCTTGGGATACAATAAGAAACGCCTTGCTGATTTTCAGTATCCATTCTTGAAAATCAGCAAGGCGTCTTCATCAGACACTTATCTACTTATCTCTATAATGAGAACCACATTGAACAATCTTAATCGTGTTATTTTCTATACGATAAACAATACGATTCGCATCATCTATTCTTCTGCTCCAGTAAGATGCCAAATCGCCGCTTAATCTTTCCGGCTTACCTATTCCATCATACCCATTCCGTTCAATATCTTTCAATAGCTGAAGAATTCGTCTTAGCGTCTTCTTGTCCTGCTTCATCCAATATTCGAAGTCTTCCCACGCCATATCCGTCCACGACTTAATCATCCAAATCTACCTCGTGTACCGTACCGCCTTCTGCTTCCATCTGTGCCACTGAATTTTTAAGCCTGGTCATATTTTCCTGCGAATAAAACGGATCCACAGATACTTCGAACGGTATACGCTTCTCTCTTCCCAGCTTTTTAAGATAGATATTAATAGCTGTTGATAAAGACATCCCAATATCAGCACAAGCCTGTTCCGCCATTTTTTTAACATCATCCTCTATACGCAAACTGATCTGAGCCATCATATCACCTCTTTCTTTGACTTATAGACAGTATATTCCATTTGACAGCATTTGTAAAGCTATTTGCCTGGCAGCCTGTCTGGCAAATAGCTTAATCATTACTTTTCACACCCTATGGGTGCTCCAGTAACAGTATCCAGCCCATTTTAATCCGCCTTCGGCGAGGGGCTGGATATATCCCTGTCATTACTTTCTTGACCGGACACCTTGCAGCACAGTGCAAGGTGCCGTGTGAACCAATGTCATTTACTTAACGAGAATTCGGATATTATGTCCGAATTCTTTTTTTCTACCAGTAACCCAAATTTTTTAATTATTACTTGACAAGTACCTCAAAATGTGCGGCCTTTTTCTGATTACTCAGAAAAAGGCCAATTAATCAGGAACTGTTTATTCATTATTTACTTTCACCTGATTAAGGAGGTACTTTTATGAAATACGCTGATGTTGTCAAAGCAATGCTGCTCGCTTCCATCCATGAGCTTGCTGCCAATCCCCAAAATTATGCTCTTCATCCCGGTAAAGACTTTTCGCGTAATCGAAAACTGGGATTCAAACATCTTCTCCTTATGCTCCTGACTATGGAAGCTGACTGTATTAAGGAAGAACTTTACCGCTTTTTTGGACGTTCTACGGATGCTCCTTCAAAAGCTGCCTTTTATAAACAACGCAAAAAGATTAAAAATGATGCCTTTAGAAGCCTTCTCGTTTCTTTTACTCAAAAGTGTAAAAAGAAGTTGTTTAAAGGCAAATATTCCTTAGTCGCTTGTGATG
>CAJTRO010000059.1 GCA_910579015.1 uncultured Dorea sp.
CAATATATCCTGCTTATTTACCGGAAACGAGAAATAGAGAAGCGGTCACAAAGCTTCTCTACTGTAGAAATGTGCAGAAAATACTCTGCCAAAGTACGAAGAATGAAAAACAAACCATAACTGACGTAAGGGATTATAAAATCTGGAAGGACAGCATGGGTATGTCCACAAGTACAGATGAGACGCATGATACAGAGGCTATGACAAACTGACACACCATTTATAAAATCGACCAGTGAACGGTCATAATAAGCAAGAACCTGACAATCTCCTTTCGTTCCACAACAAGGACAAGTCTGTAGTTCTGGACAGAATCCATCCATAAAGGAGTTGAAAAGAGACTTTGATGAACTTTTTATGCGAATCAACTTACAAAACAGAGTATTTTTTCTTATCATAATATATGTCGGTAATACCAGCGCCTTAGAGTGAATTAAACTCCTTTTGGCAACCACATTTGTGTGTAAAAAACTTTTAGAGATATTGTCCTTTTCTCTCCTAAATGTCGCGTCAAAGATGAGAATGAAGAGTATAAATGCCCTCATCAAGCTTCTTTCATTTCTACTTTTTAGATTACGATTGTAGATCAAGATTTATGTGTGTCAATGCCTTCTTCGGGCTTCTTTTATTTCTACGATAGCAGATGAAAATGTGGAGATTGTAGAATCAAGTGTCAATGCCCTTCTTCGGGCTTCTCTCATTTCTACAGTCCCCTCTGGAAACCCCCTATTTATAAGGCTTCCCGACCTCATTTTCGCAAGTAATTCACAGAATATTCTGATAATTTACTTTTTTTCGCCCATTTTTTGGCTCGTTCCTTTCATGCATAAAAACCTTCTTCCTTCCAATAAACCATTCACTTCATAAATATACACTCCCTAACCCATATCACAACCTTCTCCATCCACATCCATTTCCCTAAACCATATCTGAAAATTCATTCCCGCCGTCTGCACCTCCCACTTCACAATATATTTGGATCAAATTCATTCAATTTGGCATACTACATCTCCTTCATCCGATCCAATCTCCCACAAAGCGGAAATCGCAACCGACAGGAAGCTATTTTCAGACACATTCCAAATCATCCTGCACAAAACTATACAGCCATTTCATAACAGTTCCTTACCCTGCCAGCTTATCCCCCAACAAATAAACTTATCTCAATCACTCCAGTTTAATCCCTTTCAATAACTCCCCAAAAGATGTTCCTATAGAATTCTCAGATTTTTTCCGATTCTTTCCATAATTCTTTCCATGATCTTTCCCTTTGTTGTTTTTTTCACAGGTTTTCTGGGAATCATCTCTCTTCTGCTTATAATGCCGCTCGGTATCCCCCCGCACGACCTCACCCACCTCAGGAAGTGGGATCTTATTGCTCACACGCCCCTGATAATCACTCAATTTCATATACTGCGTCCTTTTCCTGTCAGGAATCTTATCTACCGCTTTCATAAGGAAAAACTCTTCTAATCTTTTCTCATCCAAAATTCCTTTTCCAAGGAACTTTATTACTCCTTCTTTAGCCAGATTGATATAATAATCTTTTTTATCCATTTTTGGCACATATGGATCCATACAAAAATCATAACTATTATACAAAGCTTCCTGATTCAGTACCTTCAATCCTGTCAAATGAATCTTCACTCTTCCATATCCATAAGGTTTTCCCTTTCCGATATTCTGCTGGCTGTTCTCTTCCAGAATAAGTCCCCAGAGAACCATCCCCAGTTCTTCTTCCGTCAGATTATGAAAACGGATTTCTCCTTTGAATGTTGTTCCCACACTGTAAGGCTTGAAAGATGTTACGACACCTTGATTTTTGCCGATTTCACATCTTTCTGTCTTCTCCTTCAGCCAGTACTGCTTGATTCCCCGTAATTCAAACATATCATTGTAAGTAACCGGACAATCATTCATTCCTTTCAAATAATCCAGATAACTTGTAGGTTTCGGTCCGCTCAATATCAAAGAAACTTCTCCAAGTACTTTTCCACTTTCCGCATTCAGTTTTGCATCCATGAATGAAAGTCTGGACTTATAGCTTTCTTTCTCTCTTACATAACCAAACAGCGACTGACTGTAGTCTATCCCTTCCTCCTTCTGCTCTGCCGGAATCCCTTCATATATATCCTTATCATAGAACAGGCGGAGTCTCGGTGTAAATCCAAAATATATCCTCCCTTTTTTATCGACTTTCTCTTTATTTCCTACGTCTTTATTTCCATTATCTCTCTTTTCTTCCTCGTCTCTGTCATCTCTAGTATCAATATAGAATACCGGTTTAATCTCCCCGTCCTCCGGCAGACGAAAGAACTTCTTATCTATGGTTTCTATCTGATTTATCTTTCCTTCATAATCTCTCTTATAGCTGTCTATATCTTCCCTGGGAATCTTGATTATCTCTCCCCCTTCATCCATTTCTGGAATGATATAGACTGCTTTCTTTTCATTCATAGGCCCTGATGAAAGAAGATATCCATTCCGCAGACCTGCTTCACCTCCCACCCCCGGCGCCGTGATTCCTGTTATCTGATAGCTGCCTCTCAGATAATATCCTATTTTACTTATGTATGGCCGATATTTCTCATTCTTCGTTCCTTTATAATGTAAACTTCCTCCACGCATCTCTGAGTTAAACGGTGCGTCTTCATGTTGTAACTCTATCTGTTTCAAAAACTCAAATCCACGAAATTCATCCTCGATGATTTTCCTCTCGCTTACCACATAATAATTCATCTTCCCTCTGTCTTTATCAACCGTATCTACCACGGTTGGAATAATCGTATAGCTTCCTTCTTTATTACAGATGTATCCCGCTCTCACATTCTTAAGTACAGAGATTCTTATCTTCTCATCCCCCTTTCCATTTATTTCCAGAAATCCGCTTCCCAGAAGATTATCATATGTTTTTTTTCTTGAATTGTTCTTTTTGTTTCCGGCAACATCTCGATACATAAGGCTTCCATTCTGAATATCATCTATTACAGACGAAGAGCTTAATATCTGCACATTACTTCGCACCAGTCCCCGGACGGTACTGCCAGGTATCACCTCATCTCCATAACAATTTTTATAGAATTCCTCTACCCTAGATTTCTCCTTCTTCCCGGCTGATACAAAGATCGGCGTCACCGCCTCTATCTCATACTCAATCTTTCCAGATTTCAGAGCCGTATCAATCACATTATGAACTTGAAGCTTCTCTTTATCTACACGGTTCACGTTCTTATTGATTCCGATAAAATTATAAGGCGCTCCTACATAACCATTATACTCTGCCATACTCTTCCTCCTCTGTTACTGCAAAAGGTCTCGTATATACTATTTCTGCCTGTCCATCTTCATCTTCTGTCAGATATTCCTTTATCTTGAGTATCTTTCCATTTCTCATCCGATACGATTTCACAAGATAATCTCCTCCGTCTCCTTTCTCAAAAATCCGAATTGCTCTTAGTTCACCGGAAGAATCCAATTCATGTCCGAACACGTGTATCTCCTCCGTCTCGTCAAATGCTCTCAACTCTACAAGTTCATCCCACTGGATCTGTACATCCATTGGAGGGCCATATTGTAGATCACTAATCATATGGACGATAATATAGTCATACCGGGCAATCATCTCTTTTACTTCCACTAATTCCAATTTTTCCATATACAGCTTATCTGTGATTTTTGCCATTCCTGGTTCTGCTTCCATCTCTTTTATCTGTCCTTCCATCTGCCTCATATCCGCCTTATCCTTCTTTATACAACCGTAGAGATTGTAAATACTGATTCATCTGCTCCTGCCCGCTTAGTATCTTCTTCGTCTTACAATCTATTTCCAGTAATTTCCTCTTCCCGCAGCTTACAACAAGTAAATCTCCATCAAAATACCCTCTTCCGATACTGCTGCCACTTCCTAATGGAAGAATCCCCATGGCAATATCCCTCAATGCCATCAAGATCAATCCACAAGCCCATTCAGAATCCTTCTTTATATCTACCCCTATCGTGATGTCTCCATATGCAGGTTTCTCTGTAAAAAGCCCGCCGTACATTACGCTTCCTGTAAACTTATCAATATGAAGCCTGTGTTGCAGACTCGCATTTTCATTTTCCTTCGATTCTCCGATCACAGAATCATAGAATCTCAGCTTTCCGGTCTTCCCGCCGTCTTCATCCGCCTTTTTCCCGAAAAGTTCCGTCACGCATTCCTTCCCAATATCCATATATATTGCAATCTTCTCAACATGGCTCCGTATAACACCCTTTATAGAACTTGCCGGTAAAAGATATTCCTTCCGGTGATTTCTTATATTCACTGACGCCGGTTTATCCTTTCCATATTCTGTTACGGCAATTGCCTTGACCAGAATACTGCCCTTTGTCCTTCCAGACAGCTCAATATGAATCCACTTGCTGTCTGATTCATCCGTATTCGTAATCTCCTCTACAATATCCGTCGTCTTTTTATTCTCATCCGCCCAACATCTTCTGTCCTCTCTGTCGCACAGATCATAGACCGCCTTTTCCACTGCAAGCAGTTCCACATACCCGCAGCCATTACTTTTCTGTCCGCCAAGCTGTATTTCACCTCTGTGCAGAGCCTTCAATCCGCTTTCCAACGCATATTCCAGATTCTCATCCTTTTCATATAGATAGATGGAGAAGGAAAACTGTGAGCCCAAAGCCACTGATTCTATTTCAAATTTCTGCCCGCTGCACCGTTCGCTTCCCTTTATCTTTAAGAACTGTCCTGTCCCTGTCCTTGGATCGATCTTAAGCCTGGGACGAATCTCTGTACGTATCTGTTTCCCGGCAGATTGCGGCCTGTCGGTCAGACATCTGTCCGATAGAAGATTTTTTGAATATTCTGGTTCCAGAAAAAAGCCATCTGTAAAATATACGCGGCTGCCGCCTTCCGCATCTTTTTCTTCTGCATCATCTGTCTCCCGGCACGAGAATCCAAATAATTTTTTCTGCATTACCTCATCCTCCGAATAGAATTCTCGTAACGCCCCTGCAATCCCCGTTGCCTGCACAAATGGTACATCCTTCACCGGATGGATCAGTACCTCTCCATTACTTCCATTTCCGGATCCTATATGCAGAGGCGTCCTGCATTCCGCCGTAATCTTATATTTTGCCACCTTATTGTAGACACACATCTGGTCAAAATCAATCTTCATACGCTCCCGCCTTCCTGTTCGCATACCTGATCTGTTCTATCATCAACCTTAATTTATAACTGATCAGCTCTTCCTCATCTAAAACCTCTGATACGGGCATACCCAATATCTTCTGATCCTTCTGATACAGTTCAATCCTCTCCAACAGATCTTCCTTTAACATAGATCTGACATAATCATACAATACATCCTGCCGCGGCTTCCCGTCTTGCCGTTTATTTCTTTCATCCTTCTCCTGAGAATGACTTACAAATTCCATCAGCCTTTCCTGTGCCTCTTTCGGTGAATAGCGCAGCTCCATGCAAATAGACAACACAATTCCAAGTTTGCTGTTAGATATTCCCGGCAGTCTGAGCGGCTGTTTTACCAGGTATCTTTCCATTGCCCTCTCCATACGATACCTCATAAGCCCTCTTGCCGCAATCTTCATATCCATTTCCATATCAGCTTTATGACTGCATAATACACTGCCTTTTTCCTCTTTCGCCACATAGCTGTCTGGTATACTCTCGGTATAATCCGCGTTTTCTTTCTTATCTATCGCTATCTTATATCTTAACTGATCATACATATCCAGAAACAATACCTGACCAAATCCTTCATTTCTGCGAATACCTATTCCCTGTTCCTCCAATTTCGTAAAATTCTCTTTATCGACCATGCTGCCGTCTTTCGTCTCAATACAAAATACACTTCCAGCCTCATACATCATTGAAGATGGTATCGCTCCATCCCATGAACGATTATATCCGTGAACCTCCACAACCGACGATGCACACCTGTTAAGACGCAGTGAACTGCACAAAAGCCGCTTCGCCAGAACATCCAGATCCAGACCAGCCAATTCTCCATATTCATTCCTCATGGACATATTAGACAACAGAACCATATAGAACCGGCTTCTTTCTTTGCTCTTCCTCAGATCGTCATAAGGTATACCCCTTTTTACTTCTACTCTGACACACTGGCATTTTCCATATCCTGAATACCGGCTGTTCCCAATATAAAAGCAATCTTCAAATACCTTCCGGACAGCCATGATCGTCCCTTCCTCTATGCCGTCATCAAAAGTAATATACCCTTCGAAGTTCTGTCCTTTCTGAATATACTGGCTGCGAAATACTGTCTTTTTACCTTCCCGTCCCCGGTTGATATTCAGATTCTCTCCCATAGCAACACTGCCATATACTAGATTCTCCCCATCAAGATAACAATACCGTCCAAGCGAAGCCCTTTTCTTCCCCTGTTCGATATCCTTGACAAGCACATTTTCAATCTCTTTCTTTCCCTTGCATACTGATTTATCCTCATAAAATCCTTTTAAAGACGGAATCATCCTTTTACCGTTCATTTTCAGATAAGCATTCATAAAATGAACTTTATCCGAAAACAAAACCCTCTTCATACTCTCAAACCGCTCATCCTTGCACAGAGAGTTGATTACCAGTCCTCTTATGGTACTGCCCGGTATATAACACAGCGTATCCGTCTGTCCCTGCTGGCTGGTATCGTCGTTGGCAATCCTGAGCGGGCTGACATTTTGAATCTCCAAATCCAGATATCTCATGATCTGATTTCCTCCCCTCTGACACGTACTTTCCCGAATCCACGGCTTCTCATACTCCCTGCCCATTTGATGAGCCTCAACACCTCTTGCACTATTTCTACATCATCTTTGGCACATGTACAGGTTCCATAGAAATTCAATCCTTTTTTGATACACCTTGCCGTTCGGAGCGATTCACCCTTTGCGATTCCATCTTCAAGCTCCGTAAATGTACGCAGATAAGTTAACATCTCTATAATTTCCTGACTGGTAATCCCTTCTTCACGCTCTATCCTTTCAATTACATCCGGATGCATCGTCAGATCTGAAAATACCAGTTTACGACTTGATGTATCATCTGCCCCGCTCTCTCCCATCAGATTCCTGACCATATCAATTGCCTCTTCCTCCGGCATTTTCATCCATGAAAGAAGATTGATAAGCTCTTCTCTAAATATTCCTTTCAATGTGCTTCCTTTCAAGAATGGGAATCCCTGTAAATCTGTCTGTATACAGATATCTTCTCCTCCCGGCATACTCATTCCATTTCCAAATATGGTATCCGATTCCAACTGCATATGCACCAATAATTGCATACTTTTCCTCCTTCGTATCTGTCTTGCCGCCTATTTTTCTATATTTTCTAACGCCACGAATGTGTCCATCATCTCTATACTATCGAAGAACAGAGAACGTTTCTTCCCATCGCATGTATCTACAAAAACCTTTCTTTCTATCCCCTGCCCGGAAAATAATTTATCTAATTCCAGTTCTTTATAGATTCCCTCATAGCCTGTCAATGAAAGTTCCTCCAGAAGATTACTTTCCAGATAGTATTTTGCTGTTGTTTCTCCTGATCTCAAAGCTTCTCTGAACTCCTTTAATTTTCCTTTCGCATAAGCGATCTCTTCTTGTTGGATACTGCATAACAGCTTCTTAAAATTATCATACCTTCGAATCCTCTCGTATTCCCATACATCAGATTCCGCCCATAGAAGATAAGGACGCAGTTCCAGATGACATCCGTCGCTGGTTATATAATTCTCCCTCAACTCTTCAATAGAATCAACCAATTCACCAAATTCAATGTGCCAGTCAATAGCGCATACCTTTTTATCCGTTCCATAGGACGAAGCAAAGCTTTTGGCATTAGAACATAGCATTTCAGACAATTCATACGCTTTATAGAATGGATATTTCTGATGAACAATGGCAACTCCCGCACATGCGGTATACCTCTGTCCATCCTGCCTATTCTTCTTTTTAGACAACTGCTCTATAAAGATTCTGGCAGCCTCAAGTCCTATCCTGCCCTCTGTTACAAAGCAGACGTCATCTCCTGCCAGAATAATTTTCCGTATAGGAAAATACGGATGCTCCAGATCCAATTTATCCCCTGCTTCCTCTCGCAGACTGACTGCTGCCCGGTCTGTCATCTCCCTGTACGCACTCTTAAAATCCTCATCAATAGAATCACTGAATCTTTTTAGAATTGATTTATACTCATTCCATGGTTTTTCATTATACTCTTTTCGTATCTGCTCCACGCGTTTTCCCATTGCATTGCCATCAATATGCACAACCGCTATAAAACTGGAACTATATTTGGAATTGCCAAGATTTCCAAACTTCTTCGGCGCCTTGTATCCTTCAGGCGTATACTCCTTGTCGCCCTCATATACAATTCGATCTATCTGTTCCTCTAATGCCTTTGGTTTTCTTGCAGATGCCTCTATACGTTCTATCCCAAAAGATCCTTGATGAAATGAAGCTTTACGGACAGATTTTTTTACTTCTAATCTTTTGGTAAGTTGTTCCAGGTTCTCTCCCGGCTTCTTTGATTCATCATATTCCATCACTTTAATAAATAAGGCAATCTCAGTAAATTCCTGTTTTACAATTCTGGAAACTGCATAAGCGAACTTTCTGGCCGTCTTTTCACTGTCAAATTCCAATACTGTATGTCCGCCGCCAGAATATACAAGATTGTCTTCCTCTGAAAATGGTATACCAGCTCTGTCTGCTATAGTCTGAAAATATTGGATATCTGTCACCTGACAGATGTTATTGGAATGCTCGATATTATCCTTAAGCTTTGTGCTTGAGAAGATATAAGCTTGTTTCTGTGATACTTCCAAAATCATTAAATATCGCATTTATCTCTCTCCTTCTTTTGTATAAATGGTACTCCCACCCTCTATTATACTCCCCTAATCAGAATACTCAACCCCTCCACCTAATAAAATCTGCAAATACGTCTCATTTTTCAACAATATCAAAAAACAATCTGGTATACTCCCAAAATAAATGTTATTCTATAATCAGTAACCACACAAAAAGAGGAGATACATATGAAGAATTTTTTTATTTCCAGCACTTTTACCGATATGCAGGAAGAACGCGACTTCCTGCGTTCTGAGGTGTTCCCCAGACTATCGCAAGAAGCCTTTCAACACGGCGAAGACGTAGGGATGCGTGATCTGCGGTGGGGCATCCATACATCCGACCTGGGTAAGAAAGAAGCAGACGAACACGTCCTGTCCGTCTGCCTGAAAGAGATCGATCTGTGCCGCCCTTATATGGTCGTCTTAATCGGAGAGCGTTATGGCTCAAGATTTCACAAGGAACAATTAGAAGATGTACTCAGGAAACTACACCCCGCCTCCGTCATCGAAGATGCAATCCCGCCTCTTCCAGATGATATCGAAGAACTCAGCATTACAGAGATGGAGATCCGCTACGGCGCAATATGGCATCCAAAGGGCACACCAAAGCCAAAGGTGATCTTCTATATAAAGAGATTAGAAGGAGACGGCGTTCCCCCCGAATATACAGAAACAGGAGAAGAAGAAAAAAACAGCCTCAGGAAACTGAAAAAATTGATCCGGAATCTGAAGGATGATACCGGCAGTCAGTCAGATATTGTAGTCTTGGAAAATACAGCGAGATGGAACAAAAGCTCCATGTCTTTTTGTTATGAACAGGATTTTGTCAGCCAGATGACAAATGCAATCCTTAAGATCCTGCAAGAAGAATGGAAGAACGCTCCGCATTTGACAGAGTATCAGAGAGAATTAAAACAGCACAGATCCTACGCACAGGCAAATGCTGAGAATTTCTTTGTCCGCGCCAGCATATTGAATACCATCTACGAACGTCTGTCCAATTGCCGTACAGACTTTATAGCAATACAGGGCGAACCCGGGAGCGGGAAAACCTCTGTCATGAGTTATCTCGCCTCTCATCCTGTCGACACCTCCCGCACCCTGCAAGATACCCCTGATATTGCCGTCCTTCCGTTATTCTGCGGTTATACGCCCATGACAAGTCAGGCGGGGGGACTTATGAAACATATGATTGCCTTCATAGAAGAACAGACCAATCATATCCTGTCTGAGACAACATCCTCTGAATCACACAGACACACCGAATTCTTGTCTAAAGACAACAGGCTTGAAGGAATTGCCCCCACAGATAACGATTTCGAGGAATCCGGATTCAAGGAGTTACTCACCCGCTTAGAGAAAAGCATCCTGACCTTCGACCAACATGCGAAAGATACAGGAAAAAGAATCTTCATACTGATAGATTCCATAGACCAGTTAGATATGTCGAAGATCCGGGACAATCTTCTCTTCCTCCCAAGGGATCTGCCTGAAACCGTGCGGATTGTCATCTCTTGCGTGGATCAATTCGATCTGTCCTTCTGGAAGGACAATGTGATAACTATGAATAACTTAGAGGATGACAAAGAGATACTCGGCATCCTGTGTAACATGCTGTCTTCTTTCGGAAAAGAATCAGAAAAATCTCTGACAGACACCATCTGCCAAAAACCTCATTCTCATAATCCGTTGTATCTGAACCTGTTGATCCAACGGTTGAACATGATGGTCAAAAAGGATTATGACACGATCAGAAGGATGGCCGACGAAGGGCCTTATGATCATAATACTGCCGGCGCCCTGTACAAAAGTCGGTTGATCGAAGCATGTCCGGATGAACTGGACGCCATGTGCATGCATATTCTGAACACAGCCTCAGACCAGATCGGCGGAGAAACGGCACAATTAATTGTCCAATATATTTCTGCATCACGCAGCGGTCTTCGTCCGTCAGACTTAGAGCTTATTTTCAAGAAGCAGAAGAAGGAATGGAATGCCCTGTCCTTTGCACAGTTTTACCAATACATGCGCGCCCTCTTCATCATCCGCGAAGACGACAGATACGATTTCTCACATCTTAGCATCCGCGACGGCTTCCGGAAGATGTCAGAACTTTCACCCGGTGTATTGGATCCATCCACACAGAATCCTCTTACACATTTGCATAGAGTGATTCTTGCTCATCTGGAATCTCTGCCCGGATCAGATCCGCTTAAAATGAATGAACTCGTCTATCACTGTCTGATGGCAGACGACAAAAACACCCTGCTTTTATATCTCTGCGAAATTTGCAGTGATTCCGACATGGATAAAACAGATGAATCATTAAACTCAAAGATACTCCGTGCAGCCGCCAGAAGTATCTATGAAATATGTACCTCAACAACCAAAACAAACTCTATAGAAGATAGCGCAGACACGGCTGTCATCAATCACACAGACTGGTTCTGTCAGACTCTGGACAAGTGTGAGCCTTATGAAGAGCCGGAAAAAACAGCATTAATCCTTCGCTTTGTATACCGTTATCTTACGAAGACCTTCTACGACTCCTTCCATGAACTGGCTGTACAAGAGAAGATCTATGCAAAATGCCTAAAGCTTGCCGAAGCTCTTCATCATGAGATACATAACCAGGAGAGCCTCCGTATACTGGCAGACGCCTGTTACCATTTAGGAAACATATACCACAGACAGGGTGGTATTCTGAATTACAGCCGTGCACTCGGCCTGTACCTGCGAGAGGCCAAGATGGCCGACCGTATCCGGCACCCTCTGGATTCCGGCATTCATTACCTGCTCAGCAAATCTGAAAGCCTCTCTCATCTGGGGGACATTTACACAGATATAGGCGGGCATGAGTACCAAAACCGCGCCTTGAGGGCATACCTGAAAAGCAGTAATTTATTAGATCGATTTCTGGACCAGACAGGTCAGCATCCTCAAGAAACAGAAGACTCGATCCACCGGTTAATCCAGCGGAACTGTCAAAGAATCGCGTCCCTGCAAGTCCTGAACGGGTGGGAAAGCTGTGGAAAAGCCTTGATGAATTACGAGAGAGCACAGGAAATCATCTCCCAATCCCCTCTCTCCTATAGATATGAACAGATCAGCCTGCATCTTTACAACGGCGACCTTGTTCTCCACACACAGTACATGGCTGACAGCTCTCACAATCCCATACATGATTATGAGAATGCCGAGAAACTTGCCAGGAAATTGAGACGGGATCTGCCCAAATCAGACCATGAACTGATCTGTCTGATCTGCCGGGAACGGATAATATATGCAATGACACTGCATAAGAAAAATGAAAACCCGGAGAATATAAAGGAAAAATATCAGCCCGTCTTCGATGGATTAAACAGACTGCTGCCGCCGCATATGCGAGGTATGCAGGTTTTCACGGACGAACCTCCTGCTTCCCATATCATCCGTTTAAAAATAATGCTCGCAGTATTTTACGAACACATGGCAAGATTATGCTTAAAGGTACACGCATCCGATGAAGATATCACGCACGCTGACCGCTTGCTTGAGGAAGCCGGGACATTTTTAGAACAGCTCTGCCGGCTGGATAGCAGAGCCTCTTACAGACACCATCTGCTGTCCGTCTATTATAGAAGAGCCGTAATATTGGAAGAACGAAAAAGGCGAGAAGCTGTCAACAACAGAAACCGGGAGGATACAGATCTCCTCGTATACTACCGTGCGGCAAAGAAAGAAGCTGAACTCCTGTTAAAAGAAACCAGAACCTTCCAGAGCAGGCATGATTACCTGACGATTCTTGCAAAGATCGGCAGTCTGTATTCTGAAAGTGCAGAACCCGGCTATATGCAGAAAGCAGAAGAATACTATATGCTCAGCCTGGAAGAAGCCATCTCATTGGACAAGGAATTAAAATCTCCAATAAGCATAATGGATCTGGTTTTCCTGTGCGGCAGGATCTCACATGTCTGCAAGGATCGGCACATTGCCGAAAGCATGGAGAAAAGAAGTCAGACACTTCTGGCCAAAGCACGACAGCTGTACGGAATACAGAATTTCCAGGAATACTGTATGGATCTTGAATGCACCCAGATTACTTTGCCTGCTGACAGATAACCAGAATCAACCCAACGGAGAATATCAAGATGAAAAATGTAATGCTATTATGTATGAGCCTGTTAAATTGGACATTTCCTAAAAGTACGTATTCTTATCATTTATTAAAAAAACCTGACACAGCTTCTATGAACGATAATAATATAGATAATGAAAACGACCTGTATCATGTAAAAATTAAAACCGAGAATCAGGATTACATCCATGAAGTAAAAGGCCGTCTGACAAATGAAGCGCCTGCAAAATATGTCATAGATAAACTTAATAATGATCATAACCAGAGGCTTGACCGGATTGTCATGATCTGTTCTGATGCTGTACGTAAAAAAATAAACCCAGGCAAATCAACTTCTAATGAAGAACATAAAAATACAGTCCCGGACAAATCATCTTCTACTGAAGTACATGAAAATACAGCCCCAGACAAATCATCTTCTACTGAAGTACATGAAAATACAGCCCCGGACAAATCATCTTCTACTGAAGAAAAAGAAAAGCAAAAATATGAGGCAGAACACGCACTTATATTAAACAAAGATGAAAGAGTATTGGAACTTACACATATAGAATATTTTAAACGGGTGATCACCGCATTTGCAGAAAATATCAATACCTGTTATAAGGATACCAGGATAGATTTTAAAGATACATCTATTACTAATTTCTCTGATGAAACGAATGTCATAAAAGCTGTGATCGATTCCGCCAGTAAAGTAGTGGAAGACTATGAAGATGTCAACCTGTACATAGACTTTAACGGCGGTCCCCGTAACGTGGCTGTGCTGATCATGGGACTGTCTCACCTGATGAAATTAAGAAACGTAACGATCAAAGAAATTATGTACATGGATTTTGAAAATAAAAAAAACCACATAATCCCCATCGAAAATATGGACGCCCTGTTTGGCTGTACAGATCTTGTATCCGGTGTAAATGAATACGTTAATTACGGACGTATCCACATATTAAAGAACTATTTTAACGGCTGTAAAGACGAGAAGATAAAGATCATTCTGCGTGACTTAGAAGACTTCTCCAACAACATGCAGCTATGCCTGACAGACTATGTGATGGAGAATAAAGAAAAGATAAAAAATGCTCTGAAACAATACCAGAACAACAACCAAACAAGCTCTTCCTACGAAATCATGTTTTCATTTGTTGCAGAAGACATCCTCAGAGGCTGCAACAAACTTCTGGAAGGAACTCTGCCTGACATCATCCTCTGGTGCATAGAAAAAGATTTTATCCAACAGGCTCTGACTTTCTATATCGAATTGCTCCCGGCATACTTATGGGAGAATAAGATTTTCTTCCCTACGATGGCAGAAGAGCAGGATTACGCCGGATGGAGGATTGACCGCGAATACGGTCTTAATGATAGTTCTGACGATATACCATATAACTATCTGAAACTATCCCGCCATATGGATGATAAATACTATTGGATGCATTATTATAAAGACTGCGCAACAGGCAATACAGATGGCAGTCTGCTTGAAGAAACATCCCAGAAGGCCGATTACATGCTGTCACTTCTGACACCCGAAATAAACCGGGCAGGCAAATCCGAAGATATAGATACAGATACACTCAGGCAGATCCTGACAGAGTATTACCTGATACACAGCCAGCGCATAAGCTCCCGGCACAGTACCTCACAATTAGGCAATACCGGTAATCTCTGGAGCTATCAGGAAATGCATGAGGCATTAAAGAAAGCTGTTTTACGGCTGAGTGAACTCTAAACTCTAGTGCACCAAATAATAAATTTTTATCAGCAAAGCAGAGGAGGGAGGCGATGCGGCGGCCTCCCTAACCGCCGACAACTTCATATCCTGCATCTGTCAAGTCTTAGTCATATCTTTTTTGTTCTGTGCGTTCAGAATCCCGGACGATTCTTAATATTCCCTGAACCCTCTGAATCCAAACACCGACACCTTCTTCCCATCCTGTTCCTCCACAATTCTCTCACTACATGCGGCAACCACCTTCACTCCCTTCTCCTTCAAACCCGCAACCACCTGGTATACCAGACAGAATTCTCCCTGACACAGTACAACCGCCGGATGCATCTTAAGAAGTCTCTCCGTATATTTCTCAGCTAACTTCGTGACATATTTCTTATCCCCGTAAGGGTCCACCTCCGGAAACGTCAGATCTATAACCTCTCCATATCTCTTAGCCTCAAGCATCTGTTCTTCTCCCCACCCTCCGGAAGGATGGTTTGTAAAATTAATAAATACTCTATCGCCTTCCATCACATATCTCCTCATCCGCGTCATAATAATAGTCCTCAGCGCCATAAGCAGTCTCTCTCTTATAATCATTAAGTATCTTCACTATATATTCCGTCTCACATGCCTCAGCGGCCTTCCTGGCGTTATAATTTCCTCCGATAATCCGGGCAAATCCCTTCGAATACTGTCTGAACATGTCGATCGGCCGCATGATACTGTGTTCTACAATACGCTCTGGCGGTGTAATATGCATACAATTCATATAATACTTAAACTGTATGATCCCGCCGGACATATTAAGCTCGAAGCTTCCTTCTTCCATACAATAGTTGATCCTGCATACGAATTCGGCAAGCGCAGACATCATCTTCTTACTCTTATTACTGTATATATACCATTTCCGGAATTTTTATTTTTTTGATCAGATTTCCACACACTCCTGCACCCCATCCGTCAGAACAAAAAAATATCAGGCCAGAAATCACATCCGGGAACTGTCTGTTCCAGAACATTATTTTCTGACCTGATATTTTATGCTTTCTCAGTAAACTGTATATCTCCAAAAAACAATTCTCAGTAAACTGTATACCGTCCAAACCCAAAGCTGGTATTCTTCCCTATATGTAACAGCTCCCCCGCCAGCACATACGGCAGATACTCCCCGGAAATATCCTCAAATCTCACCTCTCCAACCATTCCCCTCAATTTCACCTTAGAATCCTGTGTACTTGAATATCTCTTCACAACACGCATTTCACTTTTCTGACTTACGATCGCCGGATAATCCTCCATCACAACCTGATCCATATATATTTCCACAAAATAATCCATCATCATAATCCTTCGGAATAAAGACTGGAACACAGCCTCCGTCTGAAATTCCGAAAGATATCTTCCCTGATATTTCAGGCATGTGGGCGCATGGAATACCAGTTTCTTCTTATATCCTTTTTTCTCTATTTCCTTCATCCTTCTCATGACATGATCATAAACGGTCTCCGGACGATATGCGGACATTGTGAGCCTATTTCCCCTCAACAAAGACTCTCCGCTGATATTACTGATATCATGGATCACATATCTTACGCCATCCTTCCCGATCCCTTCCACACCAAGCTGATAGAACATCTGAAGATACTGCCCGAAATACACGATATTATCGCCAAATAACACCAAATAGAAGAAGAAACCTTCCCCTTCTCTGAATCTCTCCTGATAATTCTCACACTCGATCAGATAACCGATACTGTCGTCACCCTGCATGAACGCCGGCTTCTTCTTCATCTGTGTATACAAGATCTTGTACACAATACACGGATTCTTATATCCGCAGGTCTGACACTTTCTGTTATTGATGCAGTTCTGCCTCAGAAGCATCTCCCCCATGCCGCCGCGCAGAGCAGACACCTTATCTCTGGGAAGAATCGAATCCTCCGTGACAACAAGGCTGAACTTTAATTTTATATATGGTATATCTAATCTCTTCTCCAAATCATTCATAGGAACCACCTTTTTCTTACAGTATATATTTTCTCCTATTATACACCCTCCCCCCGGTCTTCTCATATCCTTTATCCAAAAATTGTTAAAAAACAGTAATCATTTTCCCAATCTGAACGATATTATATATAAGGTATTATTATTTGTGCATCCGTTTCCAAACGGATAGAGAAGGAGGAATATGATATGGGAATTTCCGCAATCAGCAGTACATCACCTTATCTGTACGGTCATATAGCAAGTGGCAAAAGATTGATGTCTGCCGCAAACGGAGCTTCTGAACTGGCTGTCGCCGAGAAACAGAAAGCCCTGATCACTGGTTATAACACAGGGACCAAGAATCTCGCGACAGGAAACAATATGCTGAATACTTCCGACTCCGCATTGGGAAGTATAACCGACCATCTTCAGCGGATCCGGGAACTGGGGCTTCGCGCATCTAATACCGCAACCATGAACGCTTCCAACCGTGCAGAACTTCAGAAGGAAGTCAATCAATTAAAGCAAGGCATTGAACACATAGCAACACAGAGCCGGTTTAACGGCAAGAACCTGTTAGACGGAAGTCAGAGCGAAGGTGTCACTCTCGTCTCTGATGCAAGCGGCGGATCCATCACGGTCAATAACTCCATGGATTCCACATTACAGGCGCTTGGCATAGCCGATTTCGACGTTACCAAGAATTTTGACCTGCAAGCGATTGATGATGCTCTCGCGAAGGTTGCCAGCAACAGAAGTTCTATGGGTGCTCAATCTAACGCGATCGATCACACGATGAACTACAACGAATATGCGTCTGAGAACCTGACCGCATCCTTGAGCCGTCTGTCAGATACAGATATCGCCAAGAAGGTTCAGGAGCTGACACATCAACGTACACTGCAAGACATTTCCATGTACCTGCAAAAGAAGAAGATGGGACAGGAAGGCCAGAAGATGGTCGGCGCTCTGATCTAACCCGTCACTACATAAAGAGGACGTCGGAAGATATCACAATTTCCGATATCCTCTTTATTTTTTCAACATTTCCTCTAATATTTCTCAGGCAGTATATCATATTTCTTGAATTATTTTATTTACACTTCAAGAAATATGATATATACTGTTTTTATAAAGAAATGAGAAAGAAGGTGAGTAAAATGGGGATTGGAAAACGTATCAAAGAAGCGCGGGAACACCTGGGGCTTACACAGTCTGAGCTTGCCGCCCTGGTTGGCGTGACCAGTTCAGCGGTCACAAACTATGAGAAGGATACCAGCCATCCCAAAGAACCGGTCTTATACAAACTACTCGAAGTTCTCAAAGTTGATGCCAATTATCTGTTCCAGGATGTTTCCGGCATTACACAGAAAGAAGATATGATCACATTATTTGAATTCGACCTTATTCAGAAATACCGCAGTCTGGACGCCTACGGTAAGAACGTGATTGGTTTACTACTGGAAGCAGAGTACCAGCGGTGTATGGATATCCTGCCTCCCGCCCCGTCACTGCCCAAAGAAGATCTTACTGCAATAGAAAATGCCATGGAACAGCTTCGTATTAAGAAAGCATGACAATACGTTGCTAAAATGTATATATACTTTTTACGGTTGGAGTTATGTATGCGTTTTACCAGAAGAGAACCTATTTCAAAAGAAGAAGAGAATTATATCAGATTTACCGCTTATAACACATTAATAGAATTTGGTGAGACAAGTCTGCCTGTACTTTCTGAATTTGACCAGATCATCAATTCCTCCATTTTCATATTTTCAATGCAGTCCATTTCCCGGAAACTCGGCCACAGCGAGGATTATTTTTCTATTGGAGATAAAGGCATCGGCATCTATGTGAGCATGACCGGACATCATGTGCTCCTGTACAACGACAGGCTTCCCTCCTACGAGATCCGCTGGACGATCGCAAGACTGCTCTATCTGGTGATATCAGGTAAATTAGAAAGACAGCCTGATATGTTCCATTTTGCAGACTGCCATGAGGATATGGAACGATGTGATATATTCGCCTACTACTTCACTTGTCCCGACACTATTCTGGATAAATGTGAGATCCGCAGTGCCGCCGATATCATCGCCCACTGCAAGATTCCATTTTCCTATGCAGATAAGAAAAGCAGATCGTTAGGAAAAGCGGCAAATACAAGTATAAAATCATTGCAGTCCCTGGAAGAGATCTTGAAGGAAAACTTCGCTCTGTTCATTGAACACAGCCATCAGTATATAAGGTCGAAATAGAATAGTACGATTGGTCTATGATCGTCAGTACTATGAATAAGCAAAGGGGCATCAGAAAAGACAGACACTCCGGTTGTCTACTGATTCCCCTCATATTCTTTGTCCTGAAGTCTCTTGACCGACATCATATAATGATCCAGGATAGCGCCGCATATCTTCTCTTCATCTCTTGTCTTAAATACATCCACAAGTTCTCTGTGGATCGGATATTGCTTCTCGATGATCGCCTGCTTATTCCTGTCTCCCGCATTACAGCTGAGGATCTCGCCATATTCCAGATCTGTCCATGCTTTTGTGAGACGCGGAAGCCCTGCCTTCTCAATGATCACGCCATGCAGCATACATCCGTAAGATACCACCCGGCTAAAAGTATCTATGGTAAGGTTCTTCATCAGTTCCAATACCTCTTCCATCTTGTCGATTTCCTCATCTGTAAAATCCGCATGGAACAGACGTACCGCAAGAATCTCATAATTAGACCGCAGCAAATATGTCTCATAGACATCCTGCATTGTAATCTCCCGCACGGAGCACCCTACATTCCTCGTATACTCGATCATGCCTTCCTGCTCCAGTTGTCTGAGCGCCTCTCGTATCGGGCCCCGGCTTACTCCAAGCTCCTCGGAAAGCTCCTGCTCGATAATCCTCATACCCGGCGTTAATTCCTGATTCAATATCTTAATCCGTATCTCTTCTGCCACACTTTCCCGTAACGTCTTGAATCTTATCTTTCCCATAATAATTATCTTGCCTGCTCTCTCTGATTAAGTATATTTTATTCTAACACAGTACAGTCATTTATGGAATTATTTCTTCTAAAAATAAAAATACAACCTCTTACAAATTCCATTTTGCAAAAGGCTGTATTGCCAGATCTTTTATTCACTTCTTACGATTCTAAGACCTTAGCCTGGGAGATCTCGGATCATTACAATCCACATATTGCCTTCACGGCATAGGCCACGAATATACCGACGTAATTTCCGCACGCTCCGTCAATTACTCCCATGATCAATCCTACATTGATCAGTGACTTCCAGTTTCCTCCTGCCGCAGTCAGGGAGGCTGTAGGTCCGTCAACTATACATCCAACCATGGACAGAAGCACATACTCATACTTGATCTTGAAGAGACGGCAGATCAGGAAATGAAGCACTGTACATCCGATCAGCATGAAGAATACATACAACGTCATCAGGAACGCTGAACCAATGAACTGCTGAAGATCGACTGCGAATCCGATCGTAGCCAGGAAACACAGTGATATGAACAATCCAAGGTCAAGGTTACCACGGAGCTTCTTAACCGGCTTCAACTGGGCCAGACAGATGGAAACTGTCGTTACCATAAGAAGTCTTCCTGCCTTCCAGAATGTATCCGGGAATATCCTCTGTGCGATCATGGTCGTAACGAATGCCACACCAAAACCGATAGTCAGAAGCCATGCGATATCCTTGATCGCCCACTTCTTATC
>CAJTRO010000060.1 GCA_910579015.1 uncultured Dorea sp.
GACCAAAGGTGGATAGGTAAAGGAAGATGGAAGGTTAAGGAGATTTAGAGATTAAAGTTTCTTGTATGCAGTTTTGAAGGTATATGGAGTATCTAGGAGATGATTGGCGGAAGCCAGTCATTTTTTAATTTGCAGGAAATGATGCTGTGGTACAGCAAGAACAAGCAGGGAATAGGAACAGAAGCTGGATGCAGGTCCAGAATACTCATAGAGCCCTCTACCGTCTTTGTATGAGTCTACCATCTTTGTATGAGCATTCTGAACCTGTATATTTATAAATATCTCCAAAAGATTTGCATAAGACAAGCTGTTAACCGTTAAACACGTCATTCCTTGGTAAGGGAGAGAATCTTGTCCAATAGATGGAAGGCAACCGCTTCTTTATCCATAATAGGAAGCTCTGTCACCTCATCCGGAGTGATAATAGTAACAATATTCGTATCCGTCTCAAAGCCAGCGCCCTGTTCTTTCAGATTATTAGCCACAATCAGATCAAGATTTTTGGAGCGCAGTTTTTTCTTTGAATTTTCCAGCATATTTTCCGTTTCCATAGAAAATCCACAGAGGATCTGGCCGGGCTTTTTATGATCGCCCAGAAACTTAAGGATATCTTGCGTGCGTTCCATAGGAACGAGGAGTTCTCCGTCTTTCTTCTTGACCTTTTCAGCGGAAACCTGGCCCGGCCTGTAATCAGCAACAGCGGCGGCCTTGATAATAATATCCATGGCTCCACTTCTCGAAGTGACGGCATCGTACATATCTTGAGCGGATAGAACAGGAACTACATCTACGAATAACGGCGGTTCTAAAGAAGTCTTTCCGCTTATTAGTGTTACGTCCGCGCCGCGGAGCATACATGCCTTTGCGATACTGTATCCCATCTTCCCGGAGGAATGGTTGGTGATGTAACGGACTGGATCAAGCGGTTCCTGGGTAGGTCCGGCAGTTACCAGTACTTTCATTCCCGCCATGTCCTTTTCACAGGAACAACGCCGAAGAATGTGTTCATACAGGACATCCGGTTCAGGCATCTTTCCGGCGCCCACATCTCCGCAGGCCAGTCGTCCGTTTGCCGGAGAGATGACTTCCATTCCGTATCTCTTAAGTGCAGCCAGGTTATCCTGCGTGACAGGATTCTCATACATGCCGGTATTCATTGCCGGAGCGATGATCTTCGGCGCTCTGCTTGCAAGAATCGTGGTGGTAAGCATATCGTCGGCCAGCCCGTGGGCAAGTTTGGCGATCACATTGGCCGTTGCCGGAGCAACCATGATGACATCCGCTTTCTGGGCAAGTGAGACATGCTCTATCTTGAATTCAAAATTCCGGTCAAATGTGTCTACAATGCATTTGTGGCCGGTCAGAGACTCGAAGGTGATCGGAGTGATAAACTTGGAAGCATTTTCAGTCATGATCACACGTACTTCGGCTCCGGATTTTACAAGGGTGCTTGCCAGAGAAGCAGTCTTATATGCAGCAATTCCCCCGGTAACACCAAGAAGGATTGTTTTGTTTTTCAGGTTCATATGGATTCCTTTCTGCTTGTATTTGACTGTAAAATTAACAATTCCACTATAGCGTGTTTTGGGAAATGTTGCAAGGATTTGTAAGAATAAAATAGACTTTGCTTTATTGGCGTGGTAAAATAGAAGAGGTTTCATTTATAGATAAGAATAAGACGAGGGTACGAATATGAAGAAGGTAATGAGATTAGTATTGATTGTTGTGATTAGTGTTTTATTTGCATCCGGCTGCAAGGATAAGGCAGACGGGAAGGATCCTGCACAGGACACAAAGCCAGAGGTGACAGATGTGGCAGAGGAAGGGACTTCGGATGCGCAGGAGAACATAGATGAGCCGGATCAGAGCGGGGCGGATGGAGGCTCTGTCTTATCGACAGATGATAAGAGCGTGAGTATTACGATAATAAGGCCGGAGGGATATGAAAGCCCGGAATATTCGTCAGAGCTTCAGGTGGCATTTCAGCGGACGGGAGAGAACGGTGAGAATAGTACACAGCTGAATTTCCGTCTGGCGGCGGAGAGCGAGGATGAAGTAATGACAGTGGCACAGCAGGAGGTAGGATATATATTAAGCGCCAATGCAGACGGAACGGTTGAACAGGGAATGGCAGGCGAGGTACAGACAAGTGCTGTAGGAGAGCGGCAGTGGTCGTATTTTACTTATTCTACAGAAGGTCTGGAAGGTGTGCGTGCATGGGCGCTGCTTTCAAATGGGTGTGTGATCTCCTGCATGGCGGAGAACCTCGGAACTGGCCTGGAGCCTATGAATGTCGAGGCCGTTCTTCAGACATTTGATGCATCTATACAGGAATAAGGAGGTAGTGGCAGATTATGAAACCGTTATCAGACATTAAAGGGGCGACACTTTACAGCATGGATTGTACTTTTTTCGATACAGTCCGATACAGCAGGCAGAGTGAAGAGGCAGTCATCATCATTTTTTCCAGGAAGCCGGAAGTACCGCTTCCGCACAGGCTGTTTCTTATGCCGGATGGAGAGGCGTATGATTATCGTGCATTTATCTTCGAGCTGTCACAGGAGGCAGAGCCTTTTTGTATGGAAGAGTCTGGTGAAGAGGTTTATCTGGTCCACGCAGTTACCAACGATATCCCGGAGCAGAGAAAGAACCTGCGGGTTTACGTGACCATGCAGGTATCGGCATTGTTTGAAGGCGAGACGAAGGAGAGAAGGATTACTGTCAAGGATATCGGAACCGGCGGATTCTTGTTTGTCTCGAAGGAAATATTCCAGCCGGATACGAAGCTGACTACTATTTTTACTGATTCGAGGGAACCGGTATGTATTACTGGACATATACAGAAGCTTCGTCCGGTGCGGAAGGAAGGTCTGCATGGATATGGATGCCAGTTTGTGGATCTTTCGG
This sequence comes from uncultured Dorea sp., assembly GCA_910579015.1. Lineage (GTDB taxonomy): Bacteria > Bacillota > Clostridia > Lachnospirales > Lachnospiraceae > Sporofaciens. The sequence goes on from CAJTRO010000060.1 coordinate 2,908, forward strand.
CTGGTACGGAGGCTAAGATTCGTAATTTTGTATATCGGACGAATATATTGCAGTCCAAGGTAAGAGAAGAGCTGGGTGGGAATTAATGCGTTGTGATACTGCTAATGCACATTTACTCTGTAATATTAAAAACAAAAAATAGCTGTAAGCCTTGAAATCTTAAGCTTACAGCTATTTTCATTACCAGGGGATGAGGGAATCGAACCCCCGCCAAAGGTTTTGGAGACCCCTATCATACCACTTGACCAATCCCCTATGTGTCTCAATCACACTAGATATTTATACCATATAATCTATAGGTTTGTCAAGTGCCAAATTACGCTGGCACTCGACTTTTTTTGATATTTATGAATATGCCCTGTCTATTTGGCGGCCTGCGCACTGACCATGCCTATATTCATCTTTCGGAAGACGCCCAGCAGGACCTTTCCAATTGCAAGGACCAGGATAGCGGCTGCGATCGCTTCCGGAATACCGGAGGCGGTAACGGTTCCCATGATCAGCCCCCATACTGCGGAGACGGCAACCTCACGCGCGTCGGCATACTGCTGTGCGAACAGAAAATAGATACTGCCCATTACCGTAACGGTGTTCACCATGGATCCGGCAAAGCCGACAATTGGAAGGGCAATGATCTGATTGATGTTAAGCTTCGCAAGCAGGATCCACAGCCATCCGGCCGCGACTCCGATCAGGATCCGGCAGCCTGCGGAAATCCAGATTGCCTTTAGCGCGCCGGGAATTCCTGTCGTGCTCATGAACGGGGAGAACGCAAAGGATAGAAGCGTCGGCGCCATGGTATTGCTGATCAGCGAGCATATACCAAATACTGCGCCAAGGATTGCCCCGGCCGACGGTCCCAGCAGGATTGCCCCAAGGATTACCGGAATATGTACAGTTGTCGCCTTGATAATCGGCAGCTGGATCATACCAAGCGGTGTGTTCGCCAGCACGATGACAATAGCCGCCATAAGTGCAACACTGACCATCCAACGAGTGTCATGCTTTTGTTTTTTCATTATTCAATTCCTCCTTGTTATCATTCTCATGTGAAATGAGATACAATACAATTACCGGGATATTATACCATCTTGTGTGCCATAGGACAAGTGCTAATTTCCCGGCAGGTTAAGACAAATGGATACGACAGGCTGAGATCATAAATTTTGCGAAGCAAATTTGCGAAGCCCATTGTCGGAAACTGTAATTTTTGATATATTAAGAGATAACTCGATTCAAAATCAGGAATATCAGAGAATGAGGACATAAGGGGGGGGATCTTTTTGTTTGGGAAAAAGCGCAATAAAGACGAGGTAAAGAGCGGGAAACCAAAGACGGGCCAGCCGTCAGCTAAGGACGGGAAGCCAAAGACCAGCCAGTCTGCCGTTAAGGGCAGTAAGCCAAAGGCAGGCCAGTCTGCCGTTAAAGGCAGTAAGCCAAAGACGGGCCAGCCCGCAGCTAAGGTTGGGAAGCCAAAGGCAGGCCAGTCTGCCGTTAAGGGCAGTAAGCCAAAGACGGGCCAGCCGGCAGATAAGCAGAAAACACAACAGGACATGAGCGATAAGGTACTTGCCAAGTTAATGGAGATAGAGAAGGAAGCAAGATTGGAGCAGGCAAGGGACAGCGTTGACGGACTGGAAGACGAGAAGATAGCCGAGCATATTGAACTGTTGCTGAAGATCATGCAGTCGGGAGAATAGAGCGCTGGCTCAGGGAAGAAGGGATTGAGATTAATAACAGAAAATGGAACTTGATCCGTCAGTTTTTTGACGGTTCTAAGAAATATTTTGCGATTGCGGTTTTGGCGTCATTGACGGCGACGGTACTGAACGCCCTGACGCCGCAGATTTTTCGATTCAGCATTGACTCCGTACTGGGCGGCGGCAAATACGAGTATCTGTCAGAGCACTTGTGGATACTGGCGCTTTTGCTGATCGCAGTGGCAGTGCTGTCAGGAATATCGCAGTATATCTGCCGGGCAGACACAGCTTTGGCGGGTGAGAATTTTGCGAAGAATATGCGTGACGCATTGTTTATCCACGTACAGAAGCTGCCCATGAGCTGGCATGACAGGAACCAGACGGGAGATATCATTCAGCGTTGTACCTCAGATGTCGAGGTGATCCGTAATTTCGTCGTGACACAGCTTTTGGAGGTTTTCAGGACGGTCTTCCTGATCATAACCTCTTTTGCCTTGATGCTGTCCATGAATGTGAAGCTGTCATTGGTTGTGCTTCTGTTCGTGCCTGTGGTGGTACTCTATTCAGCCATATTCTACCGGCTGATCGCGAAGCGGTTTATTGTTGCTGATGAGGCCGAGGGAGAATTATCGACGGTAGTCCAGGAGAATGCGACAGGAGTAAGAGTGGTGCGGGCTTTCGGAAGAGAGCAGTTTGAGATGGACAGGTTTCGGGAGAAGAACGACTATTTTGCGAAGCTGTGGATAAGGCTTGGAACGTTGTCCGGCCTCTATTGGGGCGTCGGAGACCTGATCACCGGGCTTCAGGTGGTTACGGTCATCGTGCTTGGCGCGGCAGAAGCGGTTAACGGCCATATCTCCGTCGGAGAATTTATTGCATTTGCCTCCTATAATACAACACTTGTATGGCCGATCCGAGGGCTTGGACGTATCCTCTCGGATATGAGTAAGGCGGGCGTTTCTTTTGAGCGTGTGGACTATATCATCTGTGCCAAGGAAGAAGAGTATGAACGAGCAGATCATATCCTACAGGCGGGGGAAGATGCCAAAAAGCATGTGGATACGGACATGTGTGATATCCGTTTTGAGCACGTGAACTTCGGGTATGAGGACGGTAAGGAGGTTCTTACAGATATCTCATTTCATATATCGAAGGGAAATACCTTCGGGATTTTAGGGGGCACCGGAAGCGGGAAGTCGACGATCGTACAGCTTTTGATCCGCCTGTACGAGCTTGGGGACGGGCAGGGAAGTATTAAGATCGGGGGAGAGGATATTAGAAATATTCCGCTTGAGACACTCCGCAGCAGCGTGGGCATGGTATTGCAGGAACCGTTTCTTTACTCCAGGACAATACGGGAAAATATTGCCGCGGCAAGACCGGATGCATCCATGGAGGAGATCCGGCAAGCGGCAAAGATTGCCTGTATTGATGAAGCGATCATGAATTTTCCGGACGGCTATGAGACTCTGGTCGGAGAGCGGGGAGTTACGCTTTCTGGCGGACAGAGGCAGAGAGTGGCGATCGCAAGGATGCTGTTGCAGAGAGCGCCGGTGATGATATTCGACGATTCCTTATCCGCCGTTGATTCGCAGACAGATTCTATGATCAGGAAGGCGCTGAAGGAGCATATGAAGGATGTGGCTGTAATACTGATCTCGCACAGGATTACAACGCTTATGGGAGCGGATCAGATCATGGTGCTGAATCAGGGCGGAATAGCAGAGATGGGAACTCACCAGGAGCTGATCCAAAAGCAGGGCATTTACCGTCAGATTTATGACATACAGATGAGCCAGGATGACAGAAAGAGTATGCACCGGGAAAAGAAGATGCCGGAAGCAAAGGAGGAGGGATAGAGAATGGCGGCATATGAAGAACAAGAATATGATAAACCGTTCAGTTTCAGGACATGGGCGAAAATGCTACCGTTTTTCGGACCTTACCGGAAGTATTTTGCGATCACGCTGGGACTGAATATTGTGCTTGCGGGAGTTGACGTTATCGTGCCGTTGTTCCAGAGTTACGCGATTGACCGGTTTATCACGGCGGGTACGCAGAAAGGGCTGGGGGTGTTCGCGGCAGTCTATGCGGCGGTGATCGCCATCCAGACGTTAAGCGTCTACGGCTCTGTCCGTGCGGCGACGATAATTGAGATGAATGTAGGAAAGGATTTGAAGTGGGCGCAGTTTTCGCATCTGCAAACGCTCTCATTCTCCTATTATAATACGACACCGGTCGGATATATCCATGCCAGGGTAATGAGTGATACGCTGAGGATCGCGTCGATGGTGGCGTGGGGACTGGTGGACATGTTCTGGGCATTTCTCTATGTCGTCAGTGTCTTTGGGATTATGTTCGTGCTGAATGCAAGGCTGGCGCTGATCATTCTGTTGATCGTGCCGTGTATTGCTGTTCTGACGGTTTATTTCCAGAACAGGATCCTGCATTGGAACCGGAAGGTGAGGAAGATTAATTCCCAGATTACAAGCGCATACAACGAAGGGATTACCGGTGTCAGAACATCTAAGAGCATGGTGATCGAGAAGGATAATGAAGAAGCGTTCTTTAGGCGGACGGCCGACATGCAGAAGGCGGCGAGCCGGTCTGCGAAGCTGAACGCGGTCTATATACCGACGATCCTTTTGTTCAGCTCGGTGGCCGCGGCGTTCGTTCTTGCACAGGGCGGATATATGGTCAAGGAGGATATCATGCGCCTGGGCACGCTGTCGGTGTTCATCTCCTACGCAGTGATCATCTTCGAGCCTATCCAGCAGCTGGCCAGGCTTCTGGCAGAGCTGATTTCCTGCCAGGCGAATATTGAGCGTGTGACGGATCTGCTGGAGCAGAAGCCGAATGTGGTGGATGCAGACGAAGTAGTCAGGAAGTACGGGGACGCCTTTCATCCAAAGAAGGAGAACTGGGAGAGGATCAAGGGGGATATCGTGTTCGAGGATGTCTCGTTTATGTATCCGGACGGAAAGGAATATGTCCTGGAGCATTTTAATCTCCATGTGCCGGCGGGAATGAATGTGGCGATCGTGGGAGAGACCGGCGCGGGCAAGTCTACCCTTGTGAACCTTGCAGGCCGTTTCTTTGAACCGACGAAGGGGCGGATTCTGATCGACGGAGTGGATTACCGGGAACGTTCCCAGCTGTGGCTCCACAGTCAGATCGGATATGTCCTTCAGAATCCTCATTTATTCTCAGGCACGGTCCGGGAGAATATCCGTTACGGAAGGCTTGATGCAACAGATGAGGAGATTGAGGAAGCGGCAAGAAGCGTCTCGGCAGATGAGGTGGTAAGGAAGCTCGAGCATGGCTATGACAGTGACGTAGGCGAGAGCGGCGGGAGGCTGTCCACCGGGGAGAAGCAGTTGATCTCTTTCGCGAGGGCGATCCTTGCAGATCCGAGCATTTTCGTACTGGACGAGGCGACTTCTTCGATCGATACACAGACAGAACAGCTGATACAGCAGGCGACGGGAAGGCTTCTTAAGGGGCATACATCCTTTATCATTGCCCACAGGCTGTCTACGATACGGCAGGCAGACCTGATCCTTGTCGTGAAGGACGGGAAGATCATCGAGAGAGGAACCCACAGTGAGCTTCTTAAGGCAAATGGTTACTATCATGATCTTTATTCCAGACAGTTTGAGGAGGAGGCTTCGATGAATGTGTTCAGGGAGCGGTTTTAGTAACAGATTCATATTTTCACCATATAATGATGACAGAGCCGGGAGAGGACTTTTTGGCATGGATATCATATAGAAGCAGGGGTGGGAAGATGAATGGAATTCTGTGGACTTTCCTTGGAACATTATTGACATTTTCTGTGACGACGCTTGGTGCGGCGGGTGTGTTCTTCGTGAAAAAGGATGTCGGCGGAAAGATCCAGAGCGGGTTTCTGGGATTTGCCGGCGGTGTGATGATTGCGGCCTCCGTGTGGTCATTACTGCTTCCGGGGATTGAGTTCGCCGACGAGAACGGGCAGATCAGCTGGCTGGTCATCACAGGCGGTTTCCTGCTCGGCGTGATACTTCTGCTTATGGCAGATTACCTGATCGGGCGGTGGGAACATCTGAAGGTCAAGAAGAATACGGCTATGCTGGTGGCGGCGATCACGGCCCATAATATACCGGAGGGGATGGCAATCGGCCTGGCATTCGCCCTGGCGGCACAGAATATGGAGGAACCGGCGCTGTTATCCGGCGCGATCGCGCTTACAGCAGGGATTGCGATCCAGAATTTCCCGGAAGGGACTGCGGTGGCGCTCCCGCTTTGCCAGAACGGATTCAGTAAGCGGAAGGCTTTTCTGACGGGAAGTATGTCGGCTGTGGTGGAACCCGTCTTCGGCGTGGCCGCGGCGGCGCTTGGAGGCACGGTGCGGCTTGGGATGCCCTGGTTTCTTTCCTTTGCGGCGGGGGCTATGATCTATGTGGTCGTTCAGGAATTGATACCGGAAGCCTGTGCGGGAGAAGAGGAGAAATCAGGAACACTTGGATTTGTCGTTGGTTTTCTGGTCATGATGATCCTGGATGTTGCGTTGGGGACTTCATAACGCCTGTGCTCTCTGGCCGTGCCAGGATGTGTGCTTAAATATTCTGTGTCTGTCAAGCCCAGTGCTTCATCCAGACAATCCATTCGTTTGATTTCTGATTGGATGAAGCACTGGTGTGCTGTCTGCGTCAACAACTCAGAAAGGCTTCTTCTGATGGAGATATTTTCTCAGCATGAAGCAGAGTGGCAGCAGGATGCTCCAGATCAGTAACGGATATAAGAGCGATATCATCGACACCAGCAGATCCCGGATGATCCAGCCCAGCGAATCTATGGAAGAGAAATCCTCGACAGAGCGGATGCTGGCAGACATCCCAAGTATAAAACCGAGGAATCCAAAGACGGCCGAGATGACAAGCACCATTTTCACTGCAAGAAAGCTTTCTTCGTATGAGACGGGGGGCGCATCCTTCCTGCCAAAGGCAAACAGGAAGGCGCGGCCAAAGGCTTTCAGAGAGCCGGTGCACAATAGGAGCAGCACACATGGGAACAGGACAAACATAAAGGTGAAACCATCCATAAAAGGAATAAGATTTCCGAATCCTCCGCCGATGCCTCTCAGGATCCAGAAAATAATACCTAACAAATAAATCGCATAAAACATTTAATCATCCTCCTTATATTCTTTGATATTAGATTACTCCGCGCCAAACCAGTGCGGCATCTTCTCTCTGCGCATCGAACTCTTCGTCCGAAAGCCTTTCAAGCTTATTCATATTTACCGTCGGCAGATAATAGATTTCCCGCGTCTTCGGCTGATAATCTGCGTTGGCATTCCGGTAAAATGTCTCTTCGAATACATCCCCCTCGCTGATCAGTGGGTTCATAGAGCCGCTGTCATCGAAAAACAGATTGTTCCACAGGGTTCTCGTGTAACAATAATAGACGACGCGTATGGTCTTGCCGTCCCGCTGGATTGTGCGCCCTTTGGATATAAAATTGCTGATTTTCAGAGATTTCTGCTTTTCGGCAGAAATGTTAAGGACGAAGCGTATCTGCTCCATGGTCTGGTCTTCCCCGGTATCCTGTGCCGGATCCTGGCCTTGTGTTTCTGACGCATGAAAGCCCGGTCCCTTATACTGCCATTCTCTGAGGCCGAGATGGTTTGGAACATACGCAATCTCATAAAGCTCTGTGGTCATACAATCCGGATCGTAAGAAACAGGGATATTATAGCTTTTCAGGAAAACGGTAGTCCCTATGAGCACGGCGCAGGTGGAAAGTGCGACGATCACATATTTTCGGTGCATACGTTCTCTCAGCTTTTTCAGAAAATCAATATCCTCTTTCTTGGCCGGCATCTCGTTTGGAATCCCTGCGTTCATCTGTCTGTAAATAGTACGGCAGGAAGTACAGTTTTCCAGATGCTTTTCAATCTCTTCGTTGGTCTCTTCGCTGGTCAGGCCGTCGATATAGCCCGGCAGCAGATCGATCACAATGCAGCATTTCATATCAATCCCTCCATTTCTTTCATAATTTTTTGTTTCGCCCGGTAGAACGTAGTGCGCGCCCAGTTCTCGCTTTTTCCCAGGAGACTGCCGATCTCCGCGAAGGAGAACTCGCCGGTCAGGCGCAGATACACAAGCTCGCGCATGGGTTCGGGAAGTCTGTGGACTGCCTGGTAAAGCTCCGTCTTTTCCATGTGGAGCAGGGCAGTCTGTTCCGGCGTCTCCGTGCATGGCACATCATCTGTAAGCGCCTCCTCCTTTTGCCGTGAACGCCGGTCAAGCTGTTGATACCAGAGATGCTTGGCAATCTGGCAGAGCCATACGGACAGCTTGCAGGCGCCGTCATACCGGTCGATGGTCCGCATGGCACGAAAGAAGGTCTCCTGCGTCAGTTCTTCTGCGAGATGTTCATTATGAGTGAGGCTCAGAAGATACCGGTATACGTCCTTTGCGTGCTGTGTATAGGCTTTTTCAATCTCTTTCAGGGCGCTCACCTCCTTTACGTGTGTCTGCCTCACAGGTTTTGCATCTATATATCCAGATAAACGGCATTTCGTTACAATATTTTTTCTTATTTTTATAAATAATTTAGAATTGATAAAATGATGCAGGCATGGTATAGTAAAACGATTCATTTAGATGCCTGATTTTACTTTACAATTTCAGTCAGATAAATACAAGGACAATTATTCAGGGAGTTGATAATATGCGCAGGATTTTGATTGTAGAAGATGATGCGGAAAATAACCAGATGCTTAAGGAATATCTGGAAGATCACGGATATGCATGTACGCAGGCGTATTCGGGCAGTGAGGCCAGACTGCTGTTTACTGTGGAAGAATATGATCTGGTGCTGTTGGATCTGATGCTTCCGGGAATTCCGGGAGAAGAACTGGTATCCTTGTTTTCAGAGAAGGTTCCGGTCATAGTGCTGTCTGCAAAGAGCGGTCTGGACAGTAAGGTAGAGGTATTATCCGCCGGGGCAGAGGACTATATGTGCAAACCATTCGATCTGCCCGAGCTGCTGGTGAGGATACAGGTGCAGTTCCGCCGTCAGGAGAGGCAGGAAACAGAGTACGGGCAGAATGCGTATACCTACCGCGGGTGGGTGCTGGATCCGGACACACAGGAGATGACGGTGAACGGGGAAGCTGTGGAGCTGACAAGACATGAGTTCCTTATCATGGAGCTTCTGATCCGTAATCCCAGACGGGTATTCACGAAGCAGATGATCTACGAATATGCCTGGGGAGAGGAATATCTGGCGGAGGATAAGACGATTAATGTACATATCAGTAATATCCGCTCCAAATTAAAGAAAAGCGGTACGGACAGCTATATCCAGACGGTGTGGGGGATGGGCTTTAAACTTTCTTAAACATTTCTAAGCACTTTTTGAATATTGCTGTATTAGAATATTTCCTGTGAGGAACAACAGCACAATGAGAAGACAGTTTCATACAGGAAAGGAGACGAGATTATGAGTATAGAAGGAGCAGATACGCTGGCGATAGAAACGAAAGCCCTGACGAAGCGGTACAAAGATAAAGCGGCGGTAAAGCATCTGGAACTCAAGGTGCGTAAGGGAGAGATCTATGGATTTATCGGAAGGAACGGAGCGGGGAAATCAACCACTCTTAAGATGATCAGCGGACTTGCGGCTTTTACAGAAGGAGAGATCCGGTTGTTTGAAAGACCGGTTGGTGATCCGGCAGTGAGAAGACGACTGGGAGTTCTGATTGAATCGGCCGGGCTGTATCCCAATATGACGGCGAAGCAGAACGTGGTGATGAAGGCAAGATGCATGGGGCTTGTAGATGAGAGCAGTGCTGACGAGGTGTTGAAGCTTACGGGGCTTGCGGATGCCGGAAGGAAGAAGGTAAAGCATTTTTCCATGGGAATGAAGCAGCGCCTGGGAGTTGCACTGGCGCTTCTTGGTAATCCGGACCTCCTGCTTCTTGACGAACCTATCAACGGCCTTGATCCGGAAGGAATCCGGGAATTCAGGCAGTTGCTGCTTAAGCTTCACGAGGAAGGCAAAACGATTGTGGTAAGTTCTCATATTCTGGGAGAGTTGAGCAAGATTGCCACGAGCTATGGGATCATCAAGGACGGAGAACTGATTGAGCAGATTACCAGGGAAGAACTGGAAGAAAGATGTCAGGATTATTTCCAGATTGAAGTACATGATATACAGCGCGCGCTGGTCCTGATACAGGAGACGTTTCCAACTGTGCGCGCAGAAGTCTTCGACGCCTGTTCCATTCGTCTTTTTGGTATCAGGGACGGGGCTGTGATAAATCAGATGCTGATAGAGAACCAGGTGCAGGTATCTGCATCGGGAATGCATCGCATGGATTTGGAGGAATATTTCTTAGAACGGATGGAAGGGAGACGATAAGATGTTTAATCTGTTGAATATGGATCTGTACAGGGTGAAAAGAAGCAAGTCGGTGTATGTGTGTCTCTGTATTTTCTTTGCAATTACGGTACTCGTCTACTGGATGCTCTGGCTTCTGGCAACGCCGGGGGGACAGGAAAAGGCAGTAAGTATCGGGCTTATACTGGCAGAAGAGCGGGAGAGTGCGGCAGATGTACTGTCTGGCGTGGATTCGCTGGTGATGTTCAGGCAGATCTGCCAGGATGGCGGAATGTATAAGGTGGTTTTTGGTATCTGGGTGATGCTGTTTGTATGCTCGGATTTTCAGGGTGGTTTTATAAAGAATATCATGGCGCTGCACCAGAAACGGCAAAACTATATCGGGAGTAAGATTATTACTGTGGGGATCGTTAATTTCTGTTTTCTGGTACTGAACCTTATATTTACATTAATGATGAATCGTCTGTTTGGAAATATGGTGCCTTATGCAGGGTGGAAAGATCTTCTCTTTTATCTGTCCTGGGACTGGCTTCTTACGACAGCATTTGGCGCGCTGATCATCCTGGTCTGCATCCTTACCCGGAGTGTGGCGGCGGGGGCCGCGGTATCTGTGCTTCTGGGAAGCGGTATGATCGTGATGATGCTGTATGGGACGCTGAATGTGTTCCATATGGGAGGATGGATGAAATATACGATTTATCTGACCGGAAGTATGGGACCTGGGCGGTATACTTCCATGAAGGATCTGTATGTGTACGTGGTGGGAGCCGGATTTCTGGTTCTATATACTGTGGCTGCGGGAATCGCCCTGAAAAGGCAGGACATATAACGGATCCGGCCGATTCTGTATGAGCCCTGAAAAGACAGGACATATGTCAGGTCCGGCCGGTTCTGTATGAGCCCTGAAAAGACAGGACATATAACAGGTCCGGCCGGTTCTGCATGAGCCCTGAAAAGACAGGACATATAACAGGTCCGGCTGGTTCTGTATGAATGGAAAGGAGGTACAAAGGATGGCGGTGGTACTTGTAATACTGGGAGTTTTCTGTGTATGGCTTCTGATTCGTTATATCAATATGATCCTGGCAGTTCGTTCCCTGTATATGCAGCTCAATGAACTTGAGCGGGGGAGCCATATGGATCTGGGAGTTACCGGACGTCAGAGAGATGTGCGGGCTCTCGGAAGAAAATTGAACCAGCTTAAGAAGCGCTGGTCGAAGGATCAGATGCAGTATGAGAAGGCGGAGAAGAAGCTGAAGCAGAATATAGCCGGTCTGGCCCACGATATCCGCACGCCTCTTACAGGGGCGGCGGGCTATGTCCAGCTTGCACAGGAATGTACGGATGATCTGAAACGGGAATATTATCTTGAGACGGCAGGCGGGCGTCTAAGAGAGCTTGGGGACATGCTGGAGGAAATGTTCCTGTATACCAAGCTTACCAGCGCGGGATTTGAGTTCAGGCCGTCAGAGATACAGGTACTGCCTCTTCTTGGCGGCTGTCTGGTCGGATTCTACCGTCAGTTTGAAGAGAAGGGGATCGAACCGGAGGTGGTGTTCGAATCAGAAGGAATAAGAGTATGGGCGGACGAAGAATGTCTCCGGCGGATCTTCCATAACCTGATCCAGAATGCGCTGGTGCATGGACGGGGAGGGATTGTGATCAGGCAGAAAGAGCGGCGCCTGATCTTCGAAAATCTGGTGTCAGATACCAGCAGGCCGGATACGGAGCTGATCTTCGAGCAGTTTTATAAGGCTGATTCAGCCCGGGGGAAGGGCTCCTCCGGGCTTGGGCTGTTTATTGTAAAGGAACTGGCAGAAAAGATGGGGGGAAGTGTGAAGGCAGAGTTTGAAGGAGAGAAGCTTCGGATCACTCTGGAGATCGGGGAGCTTCCGGACGGGACAGAGGAGTGATTTTTGGCGGGCGGACCAAAAGAGATACTTGATATTTTCGGCAAGTTAGAGGATAATAGAAGCAGGTAAATGTTGATGTTTTGCAGAGCATAGATATAGGAGGGTTATATGGAACGCAGAGACAAGACGAATTATTATCTGGATCTTGCGGAGATGGTTTCTCAGCGGTGTACCTGCTTAAGACGTCATTACGGCGCGGTGATCGTGAAGAACGACGAGGTTATTTCCACCGGGTATGTAGGGGCGCCCCGCGGGCGGAAGAACTGTACGGATATCGGGGAGTGCATCCGCAAGAAGATGGGTGTGCCAAGAGGAGAACGCTATGAGCTGTGTCGAAGCGTCCATGCTGAGGCGAATGCAATTATAAGCGCTTCCAGGGACAAGATGATCGGAAGTTCCATGTATCTGACCGGAATAGAAGTAGATACGGGGAATTATATTGAGAATGCCAACAGTTGTTCCATGTGTAAGCGCCTGATCATCAATGCCGGGATCAAGAAGGTGTATATCCGGGAATCGAAGGAGAACTATCGAATGATCCTTGTAGAGGACTGGGTGGAGAATGACGAGACTATGGAAGGAAAATTCGGGTATTAGATATGGGGTTATTTATGAAAAGGACGGAAGACGAATTGCAGTTTGAGGAGGATAATGTGCAGGGATCGGACAAAGTTAAGGCTGTGCTCCGGGAATTTTTTCAGATGATCGTGATACCGGTTGCGCTTGCCCTGTTCTGCGGCAAGGTGCTGATCGTCAATGCGAATATCCCGTCCGGTTCCATGGAGAATACTATTCATCCGGGAGACCGGGTGATCGGTTCCCGTCTGGCGTATCTCGGCAAGGAGCCGCAGCGGGAGGATATCATCATATTCCGGTTTCCGGACGATGAGTCGCAGATCTTTATCAAACGGATCATCGGGCTTCCAGGTGAGCAGGTTCAGATTGTGGACGGACAGGTCTATATAGACGGAGCGAAGACGCCTCTTGAGGAGGGGTATCTGAAGGAGAGCCCGCAGGGGAGTTTTGGCCCTTATGAGGTTCCCGAGGATTCATATTTTGTGATGGGAGATAACCGGAACAATTCTCATGATTCCAGATTTTGGGAGGATCATTTTGTGGACAGGGACGAGATCATGGCGAAGGCATGGTTTCAGTATTATCCAAGGATCGGGTTAGTGGATTAGAAGGATAGAAAGAGAGAAAGATAGAAAGGAAGAGAGGAAGAGAGGATTGAGATATATTCGGAGAATATGCTGCGCATTGTTTATTTTTCTTACAGCGAATATGCCTTTGTTAAATTATTTGTTGTCGTCGAATGATATCATATTTCCGAAGCATGGGGGCATTATTTTAATGCTCCTTTTGGTTTTGGGGCTGATCGTGATCAATATAGTTCCGGCGGTTTCCCATCGTAGTCTTCCGGGAAAGAGGCTTCGGATCTGCGCGGACGGGTGCGAGCTTCTGATCTATTTCCTTATATCGGTGAGCGCGTCAGTGATCTGCCTGATCGCCGCCTTGCCGGCGCTGTTTCCGGGGGATAAGATGGTATGGTTCGGGAACCTGGTCTGTGTGATCCTTGTGGAGGCGGTCGTCTTCTGGAGCGGGATTATCCGTATATATCTGACGTCCACCCAGATTGGGATCAAGTGGCGCGTCATAGGATTGCTGTGCGGCTGGATACCGGTCGTACATCTGGCCGTCCTGATGAAGATCATCTGGATGGCGTCGGAAGAGTGGAGGTTCGAGAGCGGGAAGCTTATGCAGGCTCAGGAGAGAAAGGATGATTTGCTGTGCCAGACCAGGTATCCGCTCCTGATGGTGCATGGGGTGTTTTTCAGGGATTTCAAATACTTTAATTACTGGGGACGGATCCCGGAGGAACTAAAGAGGCACGGGGGCGTGATATATTATGGAAATCATCAGTCGGCGGCCTGTGTTGCGGACAGCGGGAAGGAACTGGCGGACCGCATCAGGGAGATTGTTGCCGAGACTGGCTGCGGGAAGGTCAATATCATTGCACATTCGAAGGGCGGTCTGGATTCAAGATATGCCATCAGCCGTCTGGGGATTGATGAGTATGCTGCGTCTCTTACGACTATCAACACACCGCATAGAGGATGTATTTTCGCGGATTATCTTCTGGATAAGATCCCTGGCGCGGTAAAAGACAAGACGGCCGAGGGGTATAATTCTGCTTTGAAGGTACTGGGGGATGAGAACCCGGACTTTATAGCGGCGGTGACAGATCTTACGGCGTCTGCCTGTAAGGAATTCAACCAGACGGTGCCGGATAAGCCGGGGGTATATTACCAGAGCGTCGGCTCGAAGCTTAATACAGCGTCGGGAGGCCGGTTTCCGCTTAATTTCTCCCATCAGCTTGTGAAGTATTTTGACGGGGCGAATGACGGACTGGTGGCGGAGAGCTCTTTCCCGTGGGGCGAGGATTATACCTTTCTTACGACCAGCGGGAGGCGGGGGATCTCCCACGGCGATATGATCGATCTGAACAGGGAGAATATCAGGGATTTTGATGTGAGAGAATATTATGTAGGGCTGGTGAACGGGCTGAAGGAGAAAGGGTTTTAGAAGTGTATAAATTAAAAAAAGAAAGTGAAGAAAATCGTTCCAGAGGTATCGCAATGGCGGATGAAGGAAGATTTTTTGATGAAATAGTAAAGGCGGGTGAGTGAAATGGAGAATCTTACACTTGAAAAACGTCAGCTCTGTGATATACAGGGAAGATTGTTTGAACTGGCGTTAAAAGCCGGGCTGGATTGTCCGTCGTTTATAGAGTCATTTATGAACAGTAAAACTGCCGCTGCGCTTGATGACGTCTATGACCGGTTACAGTGGGCCGGAGAAGAATATATTCTTGAAGAATTAGACGAGGAGGTCTGTGGTCTGAAAAAGGCCGGCATAACTTATAATGTGGAAGTGATGTATTGGACGGGGTATATTTATCGTTATTGGCATTACTATACAAATGAGAGCAGCCGGGAGATATATAAGACAGCTGATGCCAAAGTAATGAATGAATGTTGGCTTGGATTCCATACTTTGGATGTCGCGATGGCTGTTGATGATTTAAAAGAGATTTACAGACAGAGTGAGTCGGCTGATAAGAAGGCTGGTAAGGCGGCAGATGAGGTGGTGCTGGCTGAAAGGATTCTGTGATCAGTCAGAGATCAGAGCGGTTTGACGTGGGCCCGATAGGAGCATGGCAGACCGCTCTGTTTTTGAAAGAATATGAATCGTATGATTATGCAGAAGTATCCGCCTTGCGCCCATAAGAAATCAACTGGCCTTTCAAAGCTGTATATCCTGCCGCAGGATTGCCGGAGAAATATTCTGCAATTTTATCATTCCGGCAGCAGTAATCCTCGGCTTCTTTACGAGACATGCCATGGGTAAGCAGATGAAGGATCATCTTTTCTTTTCCATCTTCACCTATGGAAGAGGTCCATTCGTTATATTCAATAAAATCGTGTTTCCGTTCCTCATAATCGGCAGACTGCAAAGTGACAAATTCTACCTTGTCGTTCATTCTCACATCAACATCAACGAGTCCCAGTTTCTGCATGATATGTGCGCCTCTGATGGCAATTGCGTAGTCCCGCCCCTGCATGGCAAGCTCCGTCCGCCACTTTTTTTCTAATCCTTCATGCTGGCATAGTTCCTGATAATCCATACCGTCTATATAAAGTCCACAGCATTCGAATTCTCTGTTCGTATCAATACAGACGACGAATCCATTTGGTTTCGCAAAAGATATCATTTTCTGTATGAAAGACGCGGGATTGTCAAGATGCCGGAGAACTGCATGACAGATCACAAAATCGTATTGGTTTTCAGCGTAGTATTCGAAAACATTTCTGCAAATAAACGATGCTTTGATCTCTTCCTTTGCAAAGACAGCCCGCCCCTTTTCTATCAGATTTTCTGCAAAATCAATTCCGGTATATGTGCTTCCTTCCGGCAGATGCGGCAGCAATAGTAACCCCAGAAATCCGAAACCACAGCCACAGTCCAGTATAGAGATCGGCCTGTCTATTTTCCAGACCTGTGAAATAAGAAAACGGACGTAATCATCATTCCAAAGGCTTTTCCGCGTCTGTAAAAGGTAGTTGAATTTATTGTTCCAGTAATCTTTTACAGCGGTCTTTTCTGGAATATATGTTTCCCCATCAAGCGGTTTTAGTCCCAATAACTGATCCGTTGTTACCTGAAAATAGTGTGCCAGTGACGGGAGAACCGTAATATCAGGCATACTGATTCCGGTCTCCCATTTACTGATCGTCTGGAAAGTCACGCCAATATGATCGGCCAGTTCTTGCTGTGTTATCCGGTTCCTTTTCCGCAGATCAGCAATGCGCAGTGATATCTTACTCATATAAAAACCTCCTGTCATAAGTCATGTGTTATTGTATTGGATTATATCAGAAAACAGCAGGCTTGTATTCAGACGCGGAAGATAATATTTTCGCGTTTCAGGTGATATATCTGCATCTTAGTGTGTGTTGAGCATGGCACTCATCTTGTCGATGCAAGTCCGGTCGTGGGTATTACCGCCAAGTGTAGCGAACCACAAGTCGGTATCAGTAATGGTATATGGATAATAGTCTTGTCAAGTTTCTATTTGCAGGCAGCGAAGTTTTCTTCAAAGTCTGCAAGTCAAAATTGCAGATGGCATAAATAGCTGAACATTGACAACTTAATAAATGCCAGATATTGAATTTTCAAGGTGCAAAGACAAAAATTATGTGCGAAGTTTAGGCACTGCATAGCGCGTGCTTGACAGACGCAGGATAAAGTTTGAGTTATAGAATAATCCATTTTCCTTTTTGGCTGGAACCTTCTCTTTTTATAATTCCAGATTTTTTCATAGATTCCATATAATACTTAACTGTACTATATTTTTCTCCAATGACATTTGCAATCTTTTTCTGAGACAACGATGGTTCCTCTTGAATCACTTTCAAGATGCGTGTAACTACGGAATTATCGTTGCCTTGGTTAGCTCGGTCAGCAGCTTGGTTAGCAGCTTGGTCAGTATTGCTAACCAAGCTCTTGAACATAACCATAATGTCTTCACGTTTAATTGTATATTCCGGCATAGGATTTCCGGCTTCTTTGCAGCTATCCTTGATTTTTTCAATTCCACGTCCCCATGCTTCGATAAAACCAGCTCTAAAAAATGTATTGGCAATCAGAGGATTATAAGGTCTTGAACGATGTTTTCCCATTAAATCATCGATTGTCCAATCTTCTGGAAAAATGCAATCATTCGCAATATAAATCCTATCTGCATACACACTGATTTGAATTGGAATTAATGCTCCATAAAATTTATGATCGGCCAGTTCTCGTTGTGTTATCCAGTTTCTTTTCCGCAGATCAACAATACGCAGTGTTAAAAATGTCTATTTCATATTGCTATTTTTTACGAATCATTATAAAATAAATATGTAAAAAACTATAATTATAATGTGATTATAAAT
>CAJTRO010000061.1 GCA_910579015.1 uncultured Dorea sp.
GTCTTCACACCGTCAAGCTGGAAAGAATACCCCTCTCCTACCCATGCAACATCCGTCTTCAAGGTAGTGGCGCCTCCCACTGTTACCTCCTTTCGGAAATCACGAAGAAGATGCCAGTATGTCTCGCCGTTCGAATCAGGAGAAAGGTTACTCTCTGTCCACAGCCCGGACGCGACGCCCTTACTATTGGCAAATTCCGTAAAGCGTGCAAAATTTTCCACATTGGCATCCACTGCCGCAATCCGTTCCCTGCTGCTTTCTCCGTCCTCATCAACGCCGCCCTGCATATAGTAACCGTTCTGCCCGTATCCCCCGCCATAGCCGTCATTCGGAAGAAAATACCCCAGAGGCATATCATAACGGATGTACTCCTCAAGAACCGCCCTTGCTGAATATTCATAAGGGGTATCCACCGTCTCCGGATAATGCTCGATCGACGTGTGCGGCCTCTCTGCGTTCAGAGATTCCGAATGCAGATTCTCCGTCAGCCGGTAGCCCGCGGCCATACCGCTTTCATATCTGGTCCTTCCCCCGCTGGTACAGGGATCGCTTCCTTTTACAATCCACGCCTTGCTTCCGCTTTCCTCAGACCACGCGTCGCGGTTGTAGCAGTTTAGATGCCCCTCATAAAAGCCGTATTCCGGGAGCAGTAACGGATTGCCCGTCACATGGTAATAGCCCCGCAGGATCTCCTGTACCAGCTTCCTCTTATTCTCTGCTTTGGACAGAAAATAATAGGCGCTGAACTTATTTTCCCTGTGCACTGTGACTACCGGCTCCCCGAAATCATAGCTCCCTTCTGAAAATGTATTTCTAAGCACCCCGTATCCGGCCGTCGTAAAATAGAATGGACTCGGAGACGCCACGCCTCCGTCCATCCATCCGCTTTCGTTGACGATCCGTATCTTCCTGCCCGTATGCAGGAAGCGTCCGTTCTGCGTGCCTCCCCCGTAGAAATCCTCATCCCTCCGGCGAAGTAACGTCTGCACGGCAGAATCCTCCCTGATCACAAGCGCTTCTGCCTCTTCGAACACAATCCGGTCATTCAGGCGAAACTGCATCCTCGCCGTCGCCTTATCGAAGATGATATCCGTATCCCGGCAACGGATGAGGAAGCTTCCTTCCCGCTCCGCCACCTTTACTTCCGGCTTCGTATATGCGTCCGATCCATCCGGCCTCTGCTGGATCCTCGCGGCATGTTTCTCATCCACAGCCTTTGCATAGACCGAAAATTCCCCCTCCGGATCCACATCCAGACGGAAAATATTTTCTTCCAGGAATGTAATCCTTCCTGTGACGCCGTTTCTGAAGCTCAGATGGACAACCTCCCTTTTCCCTTCATCTCTTATCACCTTCTCTACGCCCCCAAGCGTTCCCCATTTGTTACACATTTCCATTTTCACACCTCTCCTGATTATTTTCTTACTATTCTTCATTTCCACCCACATGTCAATACCATATCATGATATTCACATCTAAGAGGAACACACCCTCAGTCGAAACAAGGGAGAAGGCCTGTACCTCCTCCCCAGTCTCTGCAAAAACTGTTTTTACCGGCTTAGGCAATACCCCTTCTCCCAGGGCGTGCGGTTTTACCCCTTAATACCCGACTGTGCAACACCCTCGATAAACTGCTTCTGGAAGATGAAGAACAGCACGATCATCGGTATCACCGCCAGCACCGCCCCTGCCATCTGCGCAGGATAGTTGGTTGCATACTGTCCCTTAAGAAGCGACAGCGCCGGAGCCAGTGTCATCTTCGCCGGATCTGAATTGACGATCAACGGCCACATGAAATCGTTCCACGCGAACTTTGCGGTGAAGATGACCAGTGCAACGATACCCGGTTTGACAAGCGGCAGCATGATCCGTCCGAATATCTGGAATCTGTTACATCCATCCAGCAGAGCCGCCTCTTCGAGCTCCTTGGGCAGCGACATAAAGAACTGCCTTAACAGGAACGTTCCAAACGCACTGAACAAGTTCGGAAGGAACAGGCCCGGCAGCGTATTTATAAGCCCCAGCTTCTGTATGATCAGGTACTGAGGAATCAGGAAAATCTGCCCCGGCACCATCAGAATGGATAAGATGATCAGAAAGATCGCATTCTTAAACGGAAAATCAATTCTTGCAAATCCATAAGCCGCCATCGTACAGAACGCGACCTGGACAAGCACGGTTATAATCGTAACGATAATCGTATTCGTATAAATTGTCCCAAACGGGAGTACATCCCACACGTATTGATATGACTCCATGTTCAGCGCTTCCGGCAGTACGGTCGGCGGTATCTTCATGGATTCCGGCAATGTCTTAAATGATGTGAACACCATCCAAAGGAATGGGAATACTGTGACCGCAATGCCTGCTATCAATAAAATATGTATCAGCAAACGCTTTCTTGATGCTGTCTTTGACATCGTATTTCCTCCTTCCCTTAATCGTAGTTAACCCATTTCTTCTGTCCGATCATCTGGATCACCGTTATGATCATAATGATCGCAAACATGAAGATAGAGATTGCCGCCGCGTAACCTTTGTATCCGTACATAAACGCATTCTGGTAGAACAATACGTTCATTGTCTTGACCTCGTTGAACGCCGGGTTCGTCATCGGATCGATCATCATGTAGATACTGTCGAACACCTGGAAGGCGCCGATCATTCCAGTGATGATAACGAAGAAGATCGTCGGCGAAAGCAACGGTATCGTTATCTTGAAGAATATTGTCGCCGGGCCGGCGCCGTCGATCGCCGCGGCTTCATAATAGGATTTGGATATCCCCTGCATACCCGCCAGCAGGATGATCATATTGTATCCGACACTGCCCCAGATCGCCACGATCATTACACATCCAAGCGCCGTAGACGGCGTGGTCAGCCAGCTCTTTCCCGATCCGCCGAGAGCTTCTATCACGGCATTGAAGATTCCGTGCTCACTGTGGAAAATCAGCTTCCATACCAACGCAACGGCAACCGACATCGTTACGGACGGCAGGAAGTAGATGGTACGATAAAAGGATGTTCCCTTAATCTTTGCATTCAGCAGAGCCGCAACCAGCAGTGACAGCCCAAGTCCGATCGGAACCGTAACGACCGCATAGATCAGTGTATTCTTTAAAGCCAGAAGCAGATCCGGCTCCTGAAACAACTGCTTAAAGTTTGCAAGCCCTACAAATGTGGCCACATTAAACTTATTTACATCATTAAAACTGAACCAGAAGTTCTGGATGAACGGATATACATAGAAGATTACAAGTCCGATTGTTACCGGTGCGATAAACACATACCCCGCCGCCCAGTCCTTCTTCTGTCTTGTACTGGCTCTCTTTTTCACAGGTTTTGCCATTTTCTTTTCCTCGCCCATACTCTATCCCTACTTTGCTTATTTTGAGTTCATCTTGTCAAGGATCGCGTCTGCTTCTGGTTTGATCTTCTTACATGCCTCTTCAAGCGTAAGTTCGCCCATCCATGCCTGCTCCAGATATGTCTTCTCAACCTGTGCAAGTTCAGATGTCACCTTACAGTGCGGAAGCAGCTCTGCGTTCTCCACGTTATCGAGGAATACCTGGAGATTAAGGTCCGGATGTGTGCCCACATAGATATCCTGACAGTCATTTCTTGCGGAAATAACAACGCCTGCCTCTGCCTGGATAGTCTGCGCCTCTTTGCTTCCAAGCCATAATGCAAAGTCTACCGCCTCTTCCGGATGCTCTGTAAACGCGGAAACGGAGAAGGCAAGACCGTTGATGATGTCTGTGTTTTTACCGTTGAAGGTCGGTCTGGAAACGATGCCGTACTTTCCTTCCAGCGTCTTGTTATAGGAAGGAATCATATAGTTTCCGGAAAGATACATCGCTGCCTGTCCTCCCTGGAACATGCTGTCCGGATCTGTGTTCGCCATCTGCTCAAGCGATGGTGACAGGCCGTCAAGCACCAGGTCAAGCCATGGCTGGATTCCGGCGATAGTCTTAGGATCGTCCCAGCCCACCTCCGTGTTATCCTCGTTCAGGATATAACCGTCATTTGCATAGATGGTTGCATCATAAGTCGTCTGTCCGGAGTTACGATTTACCGGAACCGGATATACTCCCTCCGGAAGTCCTGCCGCGTCAAGCTCCTCACATAACTTGCGGAATTCTTCAAACGTCATTCCATCCTTCGGATAATCTACTTTCGCATTGTCAAAGATCTCTTTATTATAGAAAATAGCGTTGGTATCGAAATCCTTCGGGATCCCGTATAATTTACCCTCCACCGTGTAACCGTTCAACAGCGGCGCCGGGAAGTTCTCGCTTGCTTTAAGATCAGACTCTTTCTCTGCCTCTGTCAGATCCATCAGGATACCCGCGTCTGCATACTCTTCTACATGAAGGACATTCATCGTAATGATATCCGCCGAAGAATTACCCATCGCGCTTGCCTCAAGCTTTGTCCAGTACTCATTCCATGTTGTAAGCTGCGTCTTAACCGTTACATTCGGGTGCTCTTTGGTGTAGGCCGCGGCCATCTCATTCATGACAGGCTCCTGATCGGAATCCCATACTGCCATCGTCAGCTCTACTTTGCCGTCTTTGCTTCCACCGTCAGAGGATCCACCCCCCCCAGATTTTTCACCGCATCCGGTAAGCAGTGCCGCTCCCATCGCCGCCGTAAGTCCAAATACTGCTAATCTTCTCAAATTCTTTCTCATAATACCACTCTCCTTTTCTTTTTTATTATCAGAATTTGATTCTATATATGAAGCCTCCTCAAATCCAGAAAGCTTACATACCCTTGTACAAACCTTCTGCCCGCGCACAAGCGTCAATTGCCCGTCCTGCCGTCCGCAAACGTTCGGATATTCACCGGATAACCGTCGTGAAGCCTGGAGTATTCTGCCGCCAGCGCACAGTAATGGCTCTCAAGCGATCTTTCAAGAGAAGTCACATAAGAGCTCTCTTCCTTCCTGCCGCTGATGATATCCAGGAATTCCTCCACCATACGGTCGTCCCCGCCGCCATGTCCGGAAAAATCCTCTGAAAGCGCTGATACGTCTATTGTCTCCACCGGCATATCACACGCGAATCTGCGGATACTAATCTCACAGTCCTCAGCCTTTCCCGCCATGTTAACCCGAAGCTCTCCCCTGGTTCCCATGAATCTGGCATACCTCGAAATCTCCGGCGTGAATCCGCACATGGTAAAACTCATGGTTGTACCGTCCGTCATCCTTAAGTTCACCACCTGATGATCCACCACGTCATTATCACAATGGTACACACACTGTCCGTATTTTCCTTCTTTAATGGCCTCTAAGATTGTCTCCTCTGTCGGACCGGACGGCACCAGTACGTCAAGCGGCCATATCCGGTTTCCCTTCCGGTATCCCATCACCTTATGATCCAGGTAAATCTTCTCTGCGTCAAACGGACATTCTTCCTTGACCTGACAGCCTTCCAGGCATCGCTTCGCGCATCCTTTCGGCGCATTCTCTCTCTTAAAGAGATAGGTGTCTCCGTAAGAACTGAGGGATTCACAGCTCTTCCCTGCAAGCCAGAGATAAAGGTCCATGTCATGACAGCATTTTTGCAGGATCATCGGACTTGACTTGCTGGAATTCGACCAGTTCCCGCGCACGAAGCTGTGTGCCTGATGATACCACCCTACATTCTCAGCAGCCATAATAGAAACCACTTCTCCGATCACTCCTTCATCCAGCAGTTCCTTCACCTTCTGATAGATTGGCGTATACCTGAGCACATGACATACCACTACTTTTTTCCCGCAGCGCTTCGCCGTCTCTAAAAGCCTTCTGCATTCATCCAGATCGGGCGATACCGGCTTTTCAAGCAGAAGATGGTATCCCTTCTCAAGAGCCGCTATGGCATGATCCACATGCTGGCGGTCCTGGGTGGCGATGATCATGGCATCTGCCAGCTTCTCCCTCTCAAGCATCTCCTCCGCGCTTGAAAAACACATTTCCTCAGGCAGATGATACTCTTCTTTCACAAGCGTCACTTTCTTCGGATCAATATCAGCGGCCGCGGTAATCTCCATTTTATCCGGATGGAGCTTCGCGGACTTGGCATAGGTATCCCTGCCTCTGCTTCCCAAACCCGCAATTGCGATCTTCATCGTCCCGTTCATTCTAAATCCTCCTTACCTTTCACAGACACAACGTCTCTTACCCTGTCATTTTTTCTTCTCTGTTCCGGTCTATGCCATAGACGATCTCATAGGTCTGTCTCCGGAAATCAACCGTCACTGTCGTCCCATCCTCAAAGACCGTCCTCTGGATCTCGTAATCTCCATCCACGATCTCATGATATACCATCTCGCATTTGGCCACCTTCTCATGAAGGGCGGATACAGTATCACACCTTCGGATATCCTCTCTGAGACTTAACCCCATCGTCTCAAAGGAGCCGTCAAAGTTCGGATATGCGCCGTCCCTGAGCAGATACGGCGCTCCGCCGTTCAACAGGGCGTACAGCATATAATCCTCCTTACTGCTTACCCGGTCCATCATCCAGGGTTCGATCAGACAGTCATGGTATACCAGATTGAATAACGGCACCGGTACTCCGTATTTCGGGCTTCCCGGCTCGCGCAGCATGAAATCATAGGGCGCATAGTGACTGAACACCATGCTCGTAACACACCAGTCATTCACCTCTTCCGAGCTTGGAAGAATCCCCTGTGACATCAGATAATCAAAGCAGTGGTTTCTCGCCTCATAGCAGTCTCTTCTGCTCATCTTATGACGCGGGTTGTCACACTCGTCCCCTTCGTTACAGGTAAATACATCCAGATATGCACAATCAAGTTCAATCTGTTGTTCCTCAAGCTTCGCAAAATTTCGTTTCACATAGTAGGGCGCCTGCGTCGCGCACAGAAACGACTGCGGACCTCCCGCCCAGCGCTGATGCTGTGGAAAGCTCCCGTCAGTAAGCCGGCAGGCATACTCCTCATTGAAGCTTGGGGCCGCCAGATAATAGTCCCTGTACTGGTCATGGATCCCGAAGAGATACCCCAGATCATGCATGGTATCAACAAGAGATCTCATGCCTTTCCATCCGCCGGCCTCTTCACACGCAGGCGAGTAATCAGGATGCTGATTGTCATATCCCGGCTGCGCCCACCCGTCCAGATGCAGATAGAGCTTCTTCACCCCCGCCTTATGCAGTTCCTTTATCTGCTCCTCCCTGGCCGCAAAGGTTGTGAGATGATTGTTCTTATCCGGCTGTTCCTTATCGAAGAAATCCGAATCCTCCCTGACATGTGTCTTGATCCCCGTGTGTACAAAGCAAGAACCTATCAGCCGGTCCAACGCCGGCACCTTCGCCGCCTTCTCCCTCAGTGTGCGAAGCTTTCCCTGTTCGTTCACGAACTTACGATAGCACTTACACATATCGTTATGATCACATCCGCTCATCAGGGTGTATCGCATGATCCTCCGGTAATCCATCCTGCCCAGGCTCGGTTCAAACCAGACTCCCGTATGTGTATATGGTCCGCCCGCCGGATGCTTCGCGTGATATCCTGCATTCCAGGGCGTCATACACAGTGCGAGATATCCTTCCCCTTCCTTGATCTGGGCGAACCAGGGCATGTATCCTCCCGCTGTTCCGAAACGGCCGTCAAATACAATCTCCCCAAGCCCGTTCTCCCACGTGTTCGGAATCAGAAGTCCCTGTTGCAGATTCAACAATGTATACCAGTCTTCTCTCTTCTCATCGAACGCCATTTCCCCCGGCCAGTATACATGCTCCACCTGTAATCCTTCTTCACAGACCGGTATCCATTCGAAATAAATATTCTCTTCCGCCCTCTCGATCCATACATACGTCTCAAAGGTATACGGGATTTCCATTTCCCCAATCCAAAAACCCTGATACCTGCTCCTGATACCTGTCCCAATCCCGTTCTCTACCCGTTCATGACTGATTGAAACAGCGTCCTGAAACCTAAGGCTTCCTCCCGCGTATTCCAGCCGCGGCACATAAGCCTCATCCCATTCCCACCTTGTTCCATCCTTCCATAGTATAAAGCGCAGACTTTCTTCCACGAAGTCAACCCTTATACTATTAGCCTCAATACTTGTCATATCGTCCCTTCCTTCTGTCATTTATGTTCGTTTTCTCTTTTATTTATGATGTATTATAATATAAATTGCACAACTTTGCTTATATTATCGTCTACCTTTCTTGTTTTATCATCCTTATTATGCTACAATTACAAAAAACCGGGAAATAATGCTCGCCGTGCTGACAGATATGCGCATTGACAAAAGGAGGGATACCATGACATATATCAGGACCAGGATGCAGAAAGAGATCCAGATCGACTCTATCATTACACTCCACTATTTTGAATATATGAAGAATTTCATCTTCCAGGGTGAAGCCCATGATTTCTGGGAATTCCTGTATGTAGATAACGGGACGATATCCGTGCGTTCTGACGACACATGGATGACGCTGAATACCGGAGATATCATCTTCCACCAGCCCAACGAATTTCACGCGATCAAATCCATCGGGCGCAACTCTCCGAATCTGATCGCAATCTCTTTCATATGTGATTCTTTGGCGATGAAGCATTTTATACATAAGAGCTATACCCTGACAAGCGAGGAACGGCATCTGATCTCCCACATTATCTCCGAGGGAAAGAAGACCTTCTCCACTCCCATAAACATACCGACTATAGAGCAGGTACAGCTTAAAGATGAGACTCCCTTTGCCTCACAGCAGCTGATCGTACTGTATCTGGAACTGTTCCTGATCACCTGCATCCGGAACCACCCGGAGAATACAGTGTCTGTGTCTGCCATTCCCAAGGATTCCCCGGAGAAGCTGTCTTCCAGACAGGATTGTCTGGAACGGATCATCCAGTATATGGAAGCGCATATAAGCGAACAGCTTAAGCTCTCGGATATCTGCAATGAATTCTCCATCAGCCGGTCTGCCCTGCAAGCGTTGTTCCACGAATCCAAATGCTGCGGAGCAATCGACTTCTTCAATGCAATGAAGATCGAACGTGCCAAGGATATTATCCGGGAAGGTACTATGAATTTCACGGAGATCGCATACTATCTTTCTTACAGCTCACTGCCGTATTTTTCCAAGCAGTTCAAGACGGCTACGGGGATGTCGCCGTCCGAGTATTCTTCTTCCGTGAAGGGGATCACCGATGCACTCCGGGGAAGCCACAGATAGAGTGCGCCGCAGAGCATAAAATGATCTACGATAAGCATGACAAAGGAGGAGCAGCTATGTACTATTCAACAACCTGTCCGTCTCCCATAGGCACTCTGACACTGGCTGGCAGTGAAAACGGCCTTGCCGGGCTCTGGATTGAGGGACAGAAGTATTTCGGACATTCTATTTCGGGGGAAATGATCAGAAAGGATAATCTGGAGATATTTAAGACGGCCAGGGATTGGCTCGACAGATATTTTGACGGCAGACGGCCTTCCGTGAAGGAACTGCCGATTTCCCCTGCCGGGAGCGGTTTTCGCAGGGATGTGTGGGATCTTCTGTGCGAGATTCCTTACGGAACCGTCACTACTTACGGGGCTGTCGCCAGAAAACTTGCCGTGCAGATGGGGCGTAAGAGCATGTCCGGCCAGGCTGTCGGAGGCGCCGTCGGACATAATCCCATCTCCATCATCATCCCCTGCCACCGTGTTGTGGGCTCAAACGGCAGTCTGACCGGATACGCCGGCGGGATCGATGTGAAGATAAGCCTGCTGAAGCTGGAGGGTGTGGATGTCTCACAGTTCTCAGTGCCCTCCTTACGATAATCCGTCTTTGCAG
This sequence comes from uncultured Dorea sp., assembly GCA_910579015.1. GTDB lineage: Bacteria > Bacillota > Clostridia > Lachnospirales > Lachnospiraceae > Sporofaciens. The sequence goes on from CAJTRO010000061.1 coordinate 9,804, forward strand.
ATACAAAAGATGAGGCTGCCGCGAAACAGCCTCATCTCTCATTCTTCTAATCTGCCATCAAAAATGCCTTATATCCCTTATAAGCCTCGTAGATATCCGCTTTGCTGGCCACCTCATACAGTGCGTGCATGTTCAGCACCGGAACGCCGCTGTCGATCACTTCCATGCCGTAATTAGCCATGATATAAGCGATGGTTCCGCCGCCGCCCACGTCTACCTTGCCAAGCTCGGCAAACTGATAAGCCACATTCTTATCTTCCATTATCTTTCTAAGCTTCGCCAGATACTCTGCATTCGCATCATTGGAGCCGCCCTTTCCTCTGCTCCCGGTGAACTTATTGAACACCAGTCCCTTTCCAAAGAAAGCGGAACTGCGCTTCTCGAAGGCTTCTGCAAACATCGGATCATACGCCGCGCTTACGTCGGATGAGAGCATCCTGGAATTCGCCAGCGCTCGGCGGACCTTAAGATCAGACTCACAGCCCTCTAATGCGATCATCTCAGCTATCACATTCTCAAAGAAGCGTGAGTGCATACCCGTCGCACCGACACTTCCGATCTCTTCCTTATCCACCAGAATACAGCAGGCTGTCTTATCTACCTCTTCCACATCCAGAATAGCGAACAGTGACGTGAATCCGCATACTCTGTCATCGTGTCCATAGCTTATCACCATGCTTCTGTCGATTCCGCAGTCTCTGGCCTTTCCTGCCGGAACAATCTCCAGCTCAGCTGACGCGAAATCATCTTCTTCCATATTATAATATTCCTTCAAAAGCTTCAGGACATTTGACTTAACTGCATCCTTCTCTTCCTTATCGAGAGACTCATCCTTCTCGATCGGACGGCTTCCGAAGAGGAGATCAAGCTTCTCGCCCTCAATCACCTCTGACGCCTTCTTCTCAAGCTGCTTTGCTGACAGATGCACCAATAAATCTGTGATAACAAATACCGGATCGTCTTCCTTCTCTCCGATCGCCACCTCTGTCACCGTACCGTCCTTCTTCGCAATAACGCCGTGGAGCGCAAGAGGAGTTGCAACCCACTGGTATTTCTTAATCCCGCCATAGTAATGGGTGTCAAGATATGCCATCTCGTCGCTCTCATACAGCGGATTCTGCTTGATATCAATACGCGGAGAATCAATGTGCGCTCCCAGAATATTCATTCCTGCCTCAAGAGGCTGTTTCCCCATATGGAAGATCGCAATGGCCTTATTCATGCATACCGCATACACCTTATCACCGGCTTTTAACGGCTGGCCTGCTTCTTTAACTGCCTCAAAAGATCTGTATCCCGCTTTTTCAAGCCTGTCTATGCTGACTTTGACACACTCGCGCTCTGTCTTCCCTGCATCCAGGCATTCCTTGTATTCCCTGCTTATCTTCTCCATCTCTTCAATTGAAGATGCGTCATAAGACTTCCATATATTTTCTCTGTTCATAGCTGTACCTCCTTTAGCAAATCACATTTCGTCCCTTACTTCTTTGAAACACTTCACGATAAAATCAATATCCTCTTTCGTATGGCTTGCACATACCTGTGTACGGATCCTTGCCTTCCCCTTTGGAACAACCGGATAAGAGAATGCGACCACATAGACGCCCTTATCCATCATCCGCTTTGCGAATTCTGCGGCTGTCTTCTCATCATACAGCATTACCGGAACACAAGGGTGTGTTCCCGGGATAATATCGAATCCATTATCCTCAAGCTCTTTACGATAGTAAGCCGTAACCTCTTCCAGATGATCGCGAAGCTCTGTGCTCTCATCAAGCATGTTAAACAACTCAATGCTCGCACCCGCGATCGCCGGCGCCAGTGAATTCGAGAACAGGTACGGACGGCTTCTCTGGCGGAGAAGGTCGATGATCTCCTTCCGTCCGGAGGTATAACCGCCGGAAGCTCCTCCAAGCGCCTTACCCAGTGTTCCTGTGATAATATCCACGCGTCCCTGTACACCGCAATACTCCGGCGTCCCGCGCCCGGTCTTGCCCACAAAACCTACCGCGTGGCTGTCGTCCACCATCACAAGCGCATGATACTGATCTGCCAGATCGCACACGCCCTTAAGATTACAGATGATGCCGTCCATGGAGAACACGCCGTCTGTCGCGATCAGCTTGATCCTTGCCCCGGCTTCATCCGCTTCCTTAAGCTTCGCCTCAAGATCTTCCATGTTGTTATTCTTATAACGGAAACGCTTCGCCTTACACAGACGCACTCCGTCTATAATGGAAGCGTGGTTCAGCTCGTCACTGATCACCGCATCCTCAGCCGTCAGGATCGTCTCAAATAATCCTCCGTTGGCATCAAAGCAGGAAGAATACAGGATCGTGTCATCCGTTCCCAGGAAATCTGATATCTTCTTCTCCAGGCTCTTATGGATATCCTGTGTCCCGCAGATAAAGCGCACGGATGCAACGCCGTATCCCTTCTCATCGTAGGTCTTCTTCGCCGCTTCAATAAGCCTTGGATTGTCGCCAAGGCCAAGATAGTTGTTCGCACACATGCAAAGAAGCTCTCTTCCGTCTTCCATCTTCACTCTTGCGCCCTGTGGGGAGACGAACGGAGCCTCGCCCTTGAACAGGCCCGCCTCTTTGATTCCTTCTACTTCCTTCGTATAGATGCTTAAAATATCGTCTTTACGTGCCATCTTAATATTGTTCCTTCTTTCTTTATGATTTATACTCATTCTGCCCTGGTACTCCATCTGGTACACAGACCAGTAAAGTACCATCCGGATCAGTCATTCACATGCGCCCAGTCAAGGATTACCTTGCCTGATTCTCCTGAGATCATCGCTTCAAATCCCTTCTCATAATCCCTGATGTCAAAATGATGCGTGATGATCGGTGAAATATCAAGTCCTGCCTGGATCATCGTGGACATCTTGTACCAGGTATCCCATACCTTCCTTCCATAGATGCCGCGGATGTTCAGCCCGTTGAAGATCACGGTCTCCAGATCCACCACCGCATCCGCCCTCTGAAGGCCGAGAAGCGCGATATTGCCGCCATGCTTCATGTTGTGGATCATATCATGCAGACCTGCCTGGGATCCGGACATCTCAAGTCCCACGTCGAACCCTTCTGTCATCCCGATCGCCTTCATCACGTCTGAAAGCTTCTCCTCCTTGAGGTTCACCGTCCTGGTCGCCCCAAGCTTCTTAGCCAGATCAAGCCGGTAAGGATTCATGTCTGTCACCACAACATGTCTTGCTCCTGAGAACTTCGCGATCGCGGCCGCCATAATACCAATCGGTCCGGCTCCCGCTATCAGCACGTCCTCTCCCAGCATCTCGTAGGACAACGCTGTATGGGTGGCATTGCCGAACGGATCGAAGATAGCATATATCTCCTCCGGGATCGCCGGGTTACACGGCCATACATTGGATGAGGGGATCACCAGATATTCTGCAAAAGCGCCGTTGCGGTTCACGCCGACACCCTTTGCATCCTTACAGTTCTGCTTGTGGCCTTCCAGACAGTTCCTGCACTTGCCGCAGGTGATATGTCCTTCACCGGATACCAGGTGCCCGGGCTTAAAGCCCTGTACTCCCTCTCCAACCTCCACAACCTCGCCCACATACTCGTGGCCTGCCGTAAGTCCCACCGGAATGGTATGCTGTGCCCAGTCATTCCACTGATAGATATGTACGTCTGTTCCGCAGATCGCCGTCTTCCTGATCTTAATCTTGACATCGTTCGGTCCTACCTCCGGAACCGGAACTCTCTTCAGCCATAATCCCTCTTCCGGCTTTTCCTTCACGAGAGCCCACATCAGTCCGTCATTCATCTCACTCAATTCTATATTCCTCCTGTTCCTGCTGCCCCTGCCGGGCAGTGTTCTGTGCTGTCATTATAACACTCCTTTGTATCAACTACAATGGATTTCCTTGTATAATCCATCTTATTTTTTATCCTATCATCCAGTTATTTGCATACTCAGGCCTATCCTTAACCATAGCCTGATGTGATTTCTGACGCGCGCCTCCAGGCGCACAAAAAATATAAGATATGGCAGCCGCCATATCTTATATTTTTATCGTTCCGACACTTCATCTACCGCAGACACACCAATGGTCACTTCCTCTAACACATCTAAAAGTACCCTTACCGTATCCAGTGATGTAAGCATCGTAATATTGTTCTGTGTTGCCGTACTTCGGATCGCCGCACCATCTTCATAATGAATACCGGAAAGAATTGCACGAGTATTGATGACATAACTGACATATCCGGCACGTATTGCATTCAGGATTTCTGCGCTGCCTTCCGATGGTTTCCCCAGTATACGGGTACGTATTCCATGCTGTTTCAAATATTCCCCCGTAAGAGAGGTTGCTTCTATATTAAAGCCCATATCATAGAAACGTCTTATCAAAGGAAGGGCTTCGCCTTTATCCTCATCTGCAAGTGTCACGATTACAGTCCCATAATTCTGCACACGAATACCGGAAGCAATCATGGCTTTATACATTGCCCTGTGAAGTTTCTTATCATATCCGATTGCCTCTCCCGTAGATTTCATCTCTGGCGAAAGATAGGTATCCATACCATTTAATTTCGCGAAGGAAAATGTCGGCACTTTTACATACCATCTCCCTTTTTCTTTCGGATATATATCATCAATCCCCTGCTCTTTCAGATTCTTTCCGAGAACGCTTTTCGTTGCGATATCTGCCAGCGGATATCCTGTTGCTTTTGATATAAATGGTACTGTCCGTGAAGAACGCGGATTCACCTCAATGATAAATACATTCTCCTCTTTATCCACAATAAACTGAATATTGAACAGCCCGACTATACCAATGCCAATTCCCAACTTCTTTGCATAGTCAAGAATGGTTTCTTTTACTTTTTCTGAGATACTGAACGTTGGATATACGCAGATGGAGTCACCCGAATGAACGCCCGTTCTTTCTACCAGCTCCATTATTCCAGGAACAAATACTTCCTTTCCATCACAAATGGCATCAATTTCTACCTCCTTACCACAGATGTATTTATCTACTAATACCGGTTTATCTTCATCAATTTCTACGGCTGTCTTTAAATAATGACGCAGATGTTCTTCCTTTGCCACAATCTGCATAGCTCTTCCGCCGAGCACGAAGCTTGGACGCACTAATACCGGATAGCCGATCTCCTCTGCTGCTTTTACACCATCTTCAATACATGTCACAGCCTGTCCCTTTGGCTTCGGGATAGCAAGCTCTGACAGCAGGTTCTCAAAAGCATCTCTGTTTTCAGACTTCTCAATTGCCGCACAATCTGTACCGATGAGCTTTACCCCTCTTTCTTCTAATGGTTTCGCCAAATTAATTGCCGTCTGCCCTCCCAAAGATACGATAACCCCGTCTGGTTTTTCCATCTCAATCACATTCATGACATCTTCCACACATAACGATTCAAAATACAGCTTGTCTGATGTGGTATAGTCCGTAGACACAGTTTCCGGATTGTTATTGATAATAATTGCCTCATATCCGGCTTCCTTGATGGCCTTAACCGCATGTACCGTGGAATAATCAAACTCCACCCCCTGACCGATACGGATTGGACCGGAGCCAAGAACAATAATCTTCTTTCTGTTTTCGATTATCGATTCATTTTCTTCCTCATAGGTAGAATAGAAATACGGAACATAGCTTTCAAATTCTGACGCACAGGTATCAATCATCTTATATATAGGAAAAATATCCCATTTTTTACGCAATTCAAAAATCTCTTCTTCAGTCTTATTCCACAGCCGGGCAATTGCTTTATCGGAAAATCCGGTTCTCTTTGCCTGATATAGAGCTTCCCTGCCGCCGGTACAAGATTCCAGTTCTGTTTCCATGGCAATAATCTTATTCATTTTATTAAGGAAAAAACAGTCAATTCCGGTCTGCTTGGAAATCTCGGAAACACAGGCTCCTAATCTTAACAACTGTGCAATCGCAAAAATCCTGTCATTTGTACCAATTTTTACATATTCCATCAATACATTTACATTATCATTTTCAAACTTTGCCATGTACAGATGATCAACTCCCATTTCCAGAGAGCGGATTGCTTTTAATAAGCTTTCTTCAAAGCTTCTGCCTACACTCATGACTTCTCCGGTTGCTTTCATCTGCGTGCCAAGCCTCTGATTTGCATCAGAAAATTTATCAAATGGAAAGCGTGGTATTTTTGTTACCACATAATCCAATGCCGGCTCAAAGGAGGCCGGCGTATTTACAAGCATAATCTCATCCAGCGTCATTCCTATGCTGATCTTTGCCGATACCCTCGCAATCGGATAACCGCTTGCCTTTGATGCAAGAGCTGATGAACGGGATACTCGCGGATTTACCTCAATCAGATAATACCGAAAAGAATTCGGATCAAGTGCAAACTGCACATTACATCCCCCCTCCACCTCCAATGCGCGGATGAGTTTCAAAGCGCTGTCCCGCAGCATTTGATACTCTTTATTGGTCAGCGTTTGAGATGGACATACCACAATAGAATCTCCTGTGTGTATTCCTACAGGATCTAAATTTTCCATATTGCAGACTGTGATTGCCGTATCATTGGCATCACGGATCACTTCGTATTCGATTTCCTTAAAACCTTTGATGCTTTTTTCGATCAACACCTGATGAACCGGAGATAAAACAAGGGCGTTTTTAATCAGTCTTATGAATTCCCGCTCATCATCCGCAAAGCCTCCACCGGTTCCTCCAAGAGTAAATGCAGGGCGTAACACTACCGGATATCCAATCCTCTCCGCCGCCCTTACCGCTTCATCCATTGTATTGGCAATGGCAGACGGCAGTACCGGCTCTCCCAGTTCTTCACAAAGCTCCTTAAACAATTCTCTGTCTTCTGCCCGTTCAATACTCTCACTGTCAGTGCCCAAAAGCTCCACCTGACACTCTCTTAAAACTCCTTTTTTCTCAAGCTGCATTGCCAGATTCAAGCCAGTCTGTCCCCCAATCCCCGGCACAATGGCATCCGGGCGTTCATGGCGAACAATCTTCGCAACATATTCCAGCGTCAGCGGTTCCATATATACTTTATCTGCAACTGTCACATCCGTCATAATCGTTGCCGGATTAGAATTGCACAGCACAACCTCGTAACCTTCTTCTTTCAACGCAAGACATGCCTGCGTACCTGCATAGTCAAATTCTGCCGCCTGACCAATCACAATCGGGCCGGAACCAATGACAAGTATTTTCTTTAGATCAGTTCTTTTCGCCATCTTCTGTTCCCTCCATCATTTTTATAAACTGATCAAACAGATAGACGCTGTCCTGTGGTCCAGGCGCACTTTCCGGATGATACTGCACGCTGAACACCTTGTCTTCCTCACAGGCTGCACCTTCTATCGTACAGTCCAGCAGATTTAAGTGTGTTACTTTCAGCCGGGTATTTGCAAGGCTTTCTCCATCCACTGCATAGGAATGGTTCTGGGACGTAATCTCTATCTTTCCGGTCAGCAGATTTTTTACCGGGTGATTCCCTCCCCTGTGACCAAACTTTAGCTTATAGATCTTAGCTCCATATGCAAGAGAAATAATCTGATGACCAAGGCAGATGCCAAAGATTGGATATTTCCCCTTCAATTCTTTCACTAATTCTACAACCGTCTGCACATCTGCGGGATTTCCCGGTCCATTGGATAAAAAAATCCCATCCGGCCTCAGCTTTTCTACCTCCCGCACAGAGGTATTCCACGGAAAGACTGTCACGCTGCATCCTCTCTGGTTCAGAGTTCTCACAATATTCTGTTTCATTCCACAGTCAATAGCGGCTACATGATACTTTTGATCCGCCACCGTATAATGCTTTATTTTCTTTCGGCTTACCAGTGATACGGCATCCCGCGGAATATTATATAAGTCCAGTCTGCGGAGACCATCCTGCAAGGATGTACCGATATCTGTAAGTAATGCCTTTCGACTTCCAAGGTCACGTATGGAACGTACCAGCTTTCTTGTATCAATCCCGTAGATGCCTGGTATCTTATATTTCTCCATAATTTCCGATAATGAATATTTACTGCGGAAATTGGATGGCTGGTCATTGTAGTCTCGTACCGCCAGTCCGCCGATACTTGGAATATCCGTTTCAAAATCATCTTCTGCCATCCCGTAATTTCCAATCAAAGGATATGCCATCACTACCGTCTGATAAGTATAGGATGGATCAGAAAGGATTTCCTGATATCCTACCGGAGAAGTATTGAACACAATTTCCGTAATTTTTTCAAGCTTAGAACCGAACCCATATCCACAGTATTCGCTGCCATCAGACAAAATCAGCTTTCTGTCAAACTTTTTCATCATATATGCACCTCTTTATCTCAAACCTTTTCAGACAGTTTCCTTTCAAAACGGTCCTTACGCGGATCTGCCGGAATTTTAGTCGGATATTCTCCCTGAAAGCAGGCTGAGCAATAGTCCTCGCTGTCTATCAGTTTACTCAATTTTTCTATTGGTAAATATCCCAGAGAATCTACCCCAATGATCCTTGCGATCTCGTCCATACTATGATGGCATGCAATCAGGTTTTCCTCCGAATCAATATCCGTGCCGTAATAACAGGGATATAAAAATGGAGGGGCAGAGATTCTCATATGGATCTCTTTCGCTCCGGCCTCACGCAAAAGCTTTACAATACGTTTGCTGGTCGTCCCTCTGACAATGGAATCATCAATCAGTACAACTCTTTTTCCATCAATTACCTTCTTGACAGGGCTAAGCTTAATCCTGACCTTATCCAGACGTTCATTTTGTCCCGGAGAAATAAATGTCCTGCCCATATATTTATTTTTGATCAGTCCGATCCCGTAGGGAATACCCGATTTTTTCGCATACCCCAGCGCCGCGTCCAATCCGCTGTCCGGAACGCCGATCACGATATCCGCGCATTTTGGATAGCTCTCTGCCAGTAATTCTCCGGCTTTCATCCGGGATTCATGTACGGATATGCCGTCTATAACAGAATCTGGTCTTGCAAAATAGATA
>CAJTRO010000062.1 GCA_910579015.1 uncultured Dorea sp.
ATCTATAATTATTTGGTGGAAAACAGAGGTGACCTATCGGTGATAGAAGAAAAAGAAATGGATTTATTTTTAACAGATAATTACAAGGTACTATCTTTAATGAATCAGCCATGTTATTTAGTCGGCGGCGCATATACCTCTATCACGCAAAAAGAGATTGCAGATGCACTTGGTTTTAACATTATGAAAGCAAACAGCATTATAAAACGTCTTATAGAAATGGGATATGTTCATGCAATAGAAAACCATAGAGGTAGATATATAGTAACTGAGAAAGCAAAAGCAATTATAGAAAAAAATGGAAGATAGGAGAAAACAAATGACATTAAGTAACCAAACAACAGTAAATGTACAGGAAAAATCCAGTATGATATGGGGGATTGCCGATTTAATCAGAGATTATTACAAACCTCATGAATATGGAAAAGTAATTCTTCCAATGACAGTATTAAAAAGATTTAATGATACACTTGCTTCGACAAAGAAAAAAGTTTTAGAAACATATGAACAGGTTAAACATTTGGAGGTTATTGAAGGATTTTTAACGACGGCTTCTGGATATAAATTTTACAATACAAGCGTGTATGACTTTGAATCATTAGTAGATGATTCAGAACATATCGAAGAAAATTTCAGAGCATTTATAAATGGTTTTTCAGAAAATGTTATAGATATTCTTGAAAATTTTGACTTTGATAGAGAGATAGCAAAACTTGCAAACAATGGTATGTTGTTCCTTATTATTGAAGCGTTCAACAAATCAAATGCCTATATGGGTGCAGACAAAATAACAGCGGTTGATATGGGATATATCTTTGAGGATTTAGTTCGTAGATTTTCAGAGAGTTATGACGAGCAGGCAGGAGCACATTTTACCAGTCGTGACATTATCTATCTTATGACGGATCTCCTTATTGCAGAGGATAAAGACGTTCTTATAGAAGAAGGTGTAGCAAAGACAGTTTATGATATGACAATGGGAACAAGTCAGATGCTTACCTGCATGACAGAGAGACTTCTTGAACTAGACAAAGACGCAGATGTGAAAGTATTTGGTCAGGAACTTAATCCAGAAACATTTGCTATTGCTAAGTCAGACATGCTTATTCGTGGCGGCAATAGTGAAAATATGAGACAAGGAAATACACTTTCTGACGATAAGTTCAGTGGATTTAAATTCGATTACATTATATCGAATCCACCTTTTGGAATTGACTGGAAAGTAGAAAAGAAAGCAGTTGAAGCAGAACATAAATTAGGCGATAATGGGAGATTTAGTGTTGGACTTCCGAAGATTTCTGATGGACAAATGCTTTTTGATTTGAATGGTATTGCTAAGTTAAAAGACGATGGCAGGATGGCTATTATACATAATGGAAGTTCTCTGTTTACAGGAGCAGCTGAATCTGGCGAATCAGAGATCAGGAGATATATGCTTGAAAATGATTGGCTTGATTGTATTGTACAGCTTTCCACAGATGTATTTTACAATACAGGTATTACTACATATATATGGATTATTTCAAAGGATAAGCCAGAGCATAGACAAGGAAAGGTTCAGCTTATTGATGCTTCAAAAATGGTGGCAGCAAGAAGAAAAAATATAGGCAATAAACGTAATGATATAACAGAGGAATGTCGTGACGTAATTGTCAGAGCATATGGTGAGTTTAAGAATAATGGTGTATATGAATGGAATGGGAAAATATGTAAATCAAAGATTTTTAATAATGAGGATTTTGGCTTTAATAGAATCCAGATAGAAAGTCCTTCCGTTGATGAAACAGGAAAGGTCATTACAAAAGGAAAGAAAAACCAGCCAGTAGCAGATGCCTCTAAACGTGATTTTGAGAATGTTCCTCTTGTTGAAGATATTGATGTTTATTTTAACAGGGAAGTAAAACCATATAATCCAGAAGCGTGGATTGAAAAAACAAAGACAAAAGTAGGTTATGAAATTCCTTTTACAAGATATTTCTATACGTATGAAGCACCTGAACAGGCGGAAAAGATTGCAAAAAGAATTACGAGTTATGAAAAAGAAATTATGGCTTCTTTAGAAAATTTATTTGGTAAAGGAGACAACTAATGATGGCAAGACAAATGAAGGATTCTGGAGTGGAATGGCTTGGAATGATTCCTATTAATTGGAATGTAAAACCAATGAAACAAATTTTAATAGAAAGAAAAGAGAAGAATGATCCGGTTAGAACCAATGAAATTTTATCTTTATCAATAGAGCGAGGAGTTTTTCCTTATTCAGAAAAAGTAGGTGGAGGAAATAAGGCAAAAGAAGATTTAACAGCATATAAATTAGCTTATCCTAATGATATTGTTTTAAATAGCATGAATGTGATAGTGGGTGCTGTAGGATTATCTAAATATTTTGGATGTGTTAGCCCTGTATACTATACTTTGTATCCTAGAACAAATGATTATGATATTCGCTATTATAGTAATATTTTTCAATCATCTGCATTTCAAAAAAGCTTAATGGGATATGGGAATGGAATAATGATGAAGGAATCTGATAATGGAAAACTTAATACCATTAGGATGAGAATACCAATGGAAAAATTAAACATGGTAATATTACCTATTCCAATATCTAAAGAAGAGCAAGAAAAAATTGCAGATTTCCTTGATGAAAAAGTTGCAGAAATTGATTCTGTTATTGCAAAGACAAAAGAAACGATTGAAGATTATAAGAAGTATAAGCAGGCAATCATTACTGAAACTGTGACAAAGGGATTGAACAATATAGAATTAAAATTAACAGGAAATATCCATATAGATAAAATCCCTATTCATTGGAATATGAAGAAATTGAAATATGTTTTTTACATTAAAAAGGATATTGCAGGGAAAGAGGGATATGATGTTTTATCTATCACACAAAAGGGAATTAAAATAAAAGATATTACAAGCAATGAAGGACAACTGGCAGCAAATTACGCAAACTATCAGTTAGTTGAAGTTGGAGATTTTGCTATGAATCATATGGATTTACTAACAGGTTGGGTAGATGTATCAAAATACTCTGGTGTAACAAGTCCAGATTATAGGGTTTTTAATTTTATTGAGAAATCTGCTTACAGTAAAGATTATTATTTATATTTAATGCAGATGTGTTATATGAATAGAATATTTTATGGATTTGGACAAGGAGTAAGTAATTTAGGAAGATGGAGATTACAAGCAGATAAATTTCTTAACTTTACTATTCCTATTCCACCATTAGAAGAACAAAAAGAAATAGCTACTTATCTTGATGGAAAATGCTCTGAAATTGATAAATTGATTGCAAAAAAAGAAGAATTGCTTGCAGATTTAGAAAGCTACAAAAAATCTTTGATTTATGAGTATGTAACAGGTAAGAAAGAAGTTCAACAAACGACTATTATTCCATTTCCTGCAACTATTAGTTGTAAAGATAAAAGATTTGCACAAGCAGTTTTGCTTACAAAAATTCTTGATGAATTTAGAAATTATCATTCTGGAAGAGTAAAAGTGGCAAAAACATTGTATGTAATAGAAAATCATATAGGATTCGATTTTGATACAGATGTAATCCGACAGGTGGCAGGTCCTCTTGATGAAAAGTATTATAAAGCAGAAGCAATAATTAGACACAATAATTGGTTTCATGTTTTAACTCAGGATGGAACAACAAGATATTTTGCACAGAAAAATAAAAATCAATATCTTACATATTATGGCAGGTATTTCAAGGATTATGATGTTGAAATCCAACGAATTATTGATATATTCAAGAACCTAGATATGAATGGTGCGGAGCTTCTTGCTACAGCTTATGCAAGTTGGAATGATTTTATTATTAAAGGAATTAGTTTTACACAAGATGATATTGTAGAAGATATTTTTTCTTGGGATGATAGCAAAAAGCGTTTCTCAAAAGAAAAATGGCTTGAAGCATTAAACGATTTGAATAAAAAGCAATTAAGTCCAATAGGGCATGGAAAAATGACTATATTAGAGAATCGTAGCTAATATTTTGAAAAAAAGGTTATACAATGGATATACAAGAAGGAATTACAAAACTTGTACGGGAAATAATTGAATCATATCATGATACAAATAATGCATATACACAAATGTATGCTGTGGCTCGTTTTTTAGGAAGATTATTTATATGGGAAAGACTATTTCCAGAATATTTTACAGATGCCATGATTCAACGGTTACTTGATATAAATAGATGGATGTTAGAAACATATATTTTTCTAAAAAATCATATGAAATTAGAAGAAGCCTATAGAGATTTCGAATAACTATAAGATATATTGAGACAAAATTTTCAAGAATTTTAATAAAGGGAGAACTGTAAATGGACATAAAAGAGAGACGTTTTGAAGAAGATATAGAAGAATATATGCTCTCTTTTGGCGGTTATATAAAAGGTGATTTGAAAACCTATGACAGAGAGAAAGCAGTAGATATTCCAAAACTGATTGATTTCATAAAAAAGACACAGCCAAAGAACTGGAAGGCGTGTCTTTAAAAGTGGCAGCATTTAAACCAGAAACAACTAAAAACCAAAAAGTTATTGATGATTATAATTCTAATATATTGGAATGTACCAGACAGTTTAAATATTCTACAGAAAATGAAAATTCTATTGATATGGTTTTACTGTTAAATGGTTTTCCGATTGTTGCTATTGAACTCAAAAATCAATTAACTGGGCAAAGCATTGATAATGCAAAAAAGCAATATATGTATGACAGAAATCCAAAAGAACTGTGCTTTCAATTCAATCATAGATTTTTGGTATATTTTGCTGTAGATTTATATGAAGTGGTGATGACTACAGAACTAAAGGGAAAAGACACATTCTTTTTACCTTTTAATCAAGGTTCTAATGGCGCAGGTAATGTAGGTGGAGCAGGAAATCCAACCAATGAAGATGGTTATACAACTTCTTATTTGTGGGAGAAAGTTTTGCAGAAAGATATTCTTTTGGATATATTGCAAAGGTATATGCATCTTTTTGAAGAAACCAAAACTGATATTAAAACAGGAAAGAAAAAGGTTACTCGTAAGTTGATTTTTCCAAGATACCATCAGCTAGATGTGGTTACTAAGATACTGGCAGATGTTAAAGAAAATGGAAGTGGAAAAAATTATCTTATCCAACACTCCGCAGGCAGTGGAAAATCTAATTCTATTGCATGGTTAGCATATGGACTGATGAATTTACATGATTATTCAGATCAGAAGATTTTCAAGTCTATTATTGTAGTTACCGATAGGACAGTTTTAGATGACCAGTTACAGAATACGATTTATTCTTTTGATCATACAGAGGGTACAGTTGAAAAGATAGATGAGAAGAAACATTCTAAGGATTTAAGAGATGCAATCAATGATGGGAAGAAAATCATTATTACCACATTGCAAAAATTTCCTTATATATACAAAGAAGTTGATAATTGCAAAGATAAAAATTTTGCAGTTATCGTAGATGAGGCACATTCCAGTCAGTCTGGAAAAAGTGCTATGAAGCTAAAGTCGGCACTGGCAGATACTGAAGAGTCCCTAAAAGAATATGCCGAATTGGAAGGAAAAGCTGAATCAGAAATCAAAGATGAAGAGGATATGCTTGTTCAAGAAATGTTAGCTCATGGAAGACATAGTAATTTGTCGTTTTTTGCATTTACAGCTACGCCTAAAGAAAAGACGCTTGAAATGTTTGGAACATGTAGGGAGGATGGATCTTTTAAAGCGTTCCATATCTATTCTATGAAACAGGCTGTTGAAGAAGGGTTCATTTTAGATGTATTGCAAAATTATATGACCTACAAAACCTGTTATAAAATTGCAAAAAATACACCAGAAAATCCAGAACTCCCATCAACAAAAGCACTAAAGGCTGTGCAGAGGTATGAATCGTTACATCCTCATAATTTACAGCAAAAAACAGCAATCATAATAGAAACTTTTCGTGGTGTAACAAAGAATAAGATTAACGGAAAAGCAAAAGCAATGGTGGTTACTGCAAGTCGCTTACACGCAATTAGATACTATCACGAGTTTAAACGCTACTTGGAAAAGAAGGGTTATAATGATTTAGATATTTTGATTGCATTTTCTGGAACAATTAAAGATTTAGATGTATCTGGAAATGAGGTAGAGTATTCCGAAGAAAGTATGAACAAAAGGAAAGATGGTTCAACAATTAAAGAGAAGCAGCTTCCAGAAGAATTTCACAGCGAAGAATATGCAATGCTCATTGTTGCCGAAAAATATCAAACAGGGTTTGACGAGCCTTTTTTACATACCATGTTTGTGGATAAAAAGCTAAAAGGTGTAAAAGCTGTTCAGACGTTATCAAGGCTGAATAGAACTTGCTTAGGTAAAAATGATACTTTTATTCTTGATTTTGTAAATACTGCGGATGAAATCAAAGAGGCCTTTGAACCTTATTATGAAGCTACGATATTGGACGAGGAAATCAATCCAAATCTTATTTACGATACAAGAAAATTGATAAGGGATTTTGGACTGTATATTGATGAGGATATTTCAAAATTTTTAAAGATATTTACAAAAAGAGGGAAACAAAACTCAGCAGATCTTGGTAAGATGACAAGCCTCTTAAAACCTATTGTTGATAGGTACAAGGCATTATCGGAGGATAAGCGTTTTGAATATAAAAAGACAATCAGAAATTTTGTGAAATGGTACTCTTATATCACACAGATTTCAAGAATGTTTGACAAGCCGCTTCATGAAGAATTTACTTTTTGTCAGTATCTTGAAAAGCTGTTGCCAAGAGCAACAAATACTAAAGATGTGGATTTAGAGGATAAGTTAAAACTTGAATTTTACAAGTTAGAGCAAAGCTACAAAGGAGATATTTCATTATCTCCAACGAAGGAAACACAGACGCTTACAAATCCTAAAACTTTGAAAACCGGGAAAAAGGGTGTCGACCAAGATGAATTACTGGATACTATTATAACTAAAATTAATGATAGATTCAAAGGTGTTTTTACAGATGGCGATAGGGTGATTGTTGAAACTATCTACAATAAATGTGTTAAGGGAAATGAAAAATTAAAGACCTATGCAAAGAAAAATGATGAAGAAGTATTTAATCAATCAATTTTCCCTGAGATATTCCAGAAAGTAACACAGGAATGTTATATGGAATCAATGAAAGCATTTTCTAAGCTGTTTGAAGATAAGAATTTCTATCAATCAGTAATGGAAGAGATAGCAAAAGAAGCATATAAGGATTTGAGAAATAAGAATTAAGGAATCCGAAAGGAGTGAATAAAATATGTAAATAACACTTAAGAAAATCAATATTCAGACAGAAAGGACATGGACGATATGGAGAAGAGACAGGAAGAAGCAGGGAATAAATTACACGAGAGGTTCGAATTCCGAAATATTCGGCCAAAGGAGGGAGGACAGGCCGCAGAGATCGAACAGATCTGTTTCCCGCCCAATGAGGCGTGTTCCAGAGAGATGATGCTTAAGCGGGCTGCCAAAGCGCCGGAATTATTTCTGACGGCGGTCGACAGGAGTACGGGCAGGATAGCCGGCTTCCTGAATGGACTTGCCACGAACGAGGATTCTTTCAGGGATGAATTTTTTACGAATGCTGACCTTCACGACAAGACAGGAAGGAATATCATGCTGTTGGGGCTGGATGTACTGCCGGAGTATCGTATGCAGGGGCTGGCGAGGGAAATTATGAAGCGCTATCTTATAAGAGAGCGGGAGAACGGCAGGCATATGGTATTGCTGACCTGCCTTGATTCGAAGGTAGAGATGTATAAGAAGATGGGATTTTTGGACCGGGGGATCGCGGATTCTTCCTGGGGTGGCAGCCAGTGGCATGAGATGAGCTGTGTGATTTCAGAACAGGAATAAAAAGCCTCCATCCTGTGACGGCACAGACGCGGGAATGTACAGCGGATGGAGAAGTGTATGTGCGGTAAAAGGTTAAGTTCTCGCTGTTTTTGCCGATATTACAAGTAGTAAATACAATGTAGATTGTAATGACGGCTGGTAATGAGTAGTATTGAGTGGTAATGACTTAAGGAGGCGTATCAGATGAATTTCTTTACCGTACAGTCAATAGGCGCATATACAAGGAATATGGAGATGCAGTTGAAGTGGCAGCAGAAGAAGGAGAGCAGCGATTTCACTGCCGATGGAAGCACGAAGCTGGATTCGGTCGCAAGACAGGCCGAGGAGATCAGGCTGTCCCAGGCAGACGGATCTGCCAAGCTTGCGTCGCAGATCCGGTCAAAGCTTGCGAACGGACAGAAGCTTACACTGGAGGAGATGGAGTATCTGGAGAAGCACGATCCTCAGACTTATCAGAAGGTTAAAGCGATTGAGGCCGAGAAGAAGAACTATGAGAAGGAACTGAAGAAGTGTAAGACGAAGGAAGAGGTTCAGCGTGCGCGGATGAACCACACGGCAGCTTCTCTGAGTGCGGTGAATAATATCAAGAATAATCCTGCCATACCAGAAGAGAAGAAGCTGGAGCTGATCTGGCAGGAGCATATGAAGAATATGGCGCTTGAGGAGATCACGAAAGAATTCGTGGAGAGCGGCAGATACGCGAAGCTTCCGACAGAGGCCGAGAAGGCAGAGGCGGAGAAGGAGATCAAGGAAGCAAAAGAAGCTGAGCTTGGAATCGAAGATCCGGCAGAGGATATGGAAGATGAGGATCCGTCACAGGATGAGATTGACACAGAGCACGTGAAGGAAGAGGTTCTGTCTGATCCGGCAGGTCATGCGAAGGAAGAGGTTCTGTCTGATCCGGCAGGTCATGCGAAGGAGAGTCTTGCGGCTGACAAGGCGAAGGCGGTGGCAATCCACGAAGCACAGCTTAAGAGCCGGGAGGTTCTGAACGGCCACAGGAAGACACGCATGGAGGCTGAGACGACACCGGAGGCCCTGAAGGTGAAGCGTGCCAGGGCGCAGGCGGCATATAATGAGAACAGGGACGATACAGTGTCAAGACAGCTGTATGATGTGAAGGTAAAGTAAGAATACTGACGGAGGCTGGCGCAAAACCGCAGATATGTTTCTGGGTTTTGCGCCGGCCTCCGTTCTTTTTGTGCCGGTCTTGTATATAACAGATCCCTATAGACAAGCGCCGGCAGTGCAGTCAGGATCAGGGATCATATATTTTTTGCAATATGCCGTGCCACATACACTCCGCTTGCCGAAGCGTGGGAGAGTGAATGGGTAACGCCGCTTCCGTCTCCGATGATGTAGAGTCCCTTGTACCGGCTTTCCAGATTTTCATCCAGCTCCACTTCCATATTGTAGAATTTTACCTCTACGCCATAGAGAAGGGTGTCGTCATTGGCGGTTCCCGGAGCGATCTTGTCCAGGGCGTAGATCATCTCCATGATGCCGTCTAAGATCCTCTTGGGAAGTACAAGGCTTAAGTCGCCTGGGGTGGCGGCGAGGGTAGGCGTCACCAGACCTTCCTGGATCCGGTTGGCCGTGCTTCTTCTTCCTCTGACCAGATCGCCGAAACGCTGTACGATCACGCCTCCGCCGAGCATATTAGAAAGTCTGGCAATGCTTTCCCCGTATCCGTTGCTGTCCTTGAAAGGTTCGGAGAAATGCTTTGCGACCAGCAGTGCAAAATTCGTATTCTCGGTCTGGTGTTCAGCGTCCTCATAGCTGTGTCCGTTAACAGTGACGATACCGTTGGTGTTTTCATTTACCACAATACCATATGGGTTCATGCAGAAGGTACGTACATTGTCTTCGAATTTCTCCGTGCGGTAGACGATCTTGCTCTCATACAGTTCATCCGTCAGATGTGAGAAGATGACGGCCGGAAGCTCCACGCGGACGCCGATATCCACACGATTTGATCTGGTCGGGATATCAAGCTCGTGACAGATCTTCTCCATCCATTTGCTTCCGCTCCGTCCAACGGAGACGATGCATTCGCGGCAGTCGGCCGTGTGTTCTTTGTAGTGAACGCGGTATCCGTCATCCGTGCATTCCAGGCTGTCGACTGCGGTATTAAAATAGAAATCAACCTTATCTTTAAGCTCTTCGTATAACTGTTCCAGAACCACATAATTAATATCTGTTCCGAGGTGGCGCACGGAAGCGTCCAGAAGCTTCAGCTTGTTCTGTAGGCAGACCTTCTTGAACTGTGTTCCGGCCGTAGAATACATCCTGGTCTTCTCCCCGCCGTGAGAGGTGTTGATATCGTCGACATAGCGCATCAGCTCAAGGGCCTGATCCTTGCCGATATATTCATAGAGAGTGCCTCCGAAATCATTGGTGATATTGTATTTCCCGTCGGAAAACGCGCCCGCGCCTCCAAACCCATTCATGATCGCACAGGTTTTACATTTGATACAGGACTTGACCTTCTTGCCGTCAATGGGGCAATGCCTGTCCTTAAGCGGGACGCCTGCCTCGAAGACGGCAAGCTTAAGACTGCTGTTTAGCCGGATCAGTTCGTAGGCCGAGAAGATCCCGCCGGGGCCTGCGCCTACTATGATTACATCATATTTCATAATGTGTTGCTCCTTTCTAAAAAATGCCATAACATTCAACTGTAAGTATCTGGCCGATCCAAAGACCAGAACTTGTAGTCAACTGTTACGGCAGTTGGTAGAAACGCTCATCCAATCATGAACTTATACAAGTTGTATTTCAATTCAATTATAGAGAGGTATCTGTATTTCGTCAAGGCATATTTTTCTTATAATGAAGGAACAGCGCCCCTGTAAGCATCAGACACAGCCCTTCTGCCAGTGTAGCTGCCTGCCAGATGCCGTTTCCGCCGAAAAGAGCCGTCAGCAGTCCCAGACTGAGGGCAACGAAGAGGAAGCCCCTCCCAAGGGAAACAGCCATGGCGGACTTGGGATATTCCACCGCAGTGAAGAAACCACCGATGATGATATTAAACCCGCAGAGCAGAAATGAATAGGAAAAGGTGTAGAAAACACTCACGGAGGCTCTGCGCAGTTCCGTCATTTCCGGGGAGATGAACAGCCCGACTAAGGGGACTGCGATACTCCGGGATATGATGAACGCGATGACGGAGAAAACCGTGCCAAAGGTAAGTGCATATCTTAACAGCCGGTGATACTTGTCCGGACTTCCTTTACCGTAGTAATAGCTGACCAGCGGCTGGATTCCCTGTGCGATACCGGCCATGGACATTACGATGATGGTGCTGACATAGGTGACGATGGTGTAGCTGACGATAAATTCCTCGTCAAGATACGTAAGGATCGCGTGGTTGAACAGGAAGATCACGATTCCTGCCGAGAATTCTGTAATTCCAGAGGATAATCCGGTCTTTACCGTCCGCCAGGCAAGAGACGGCGACGGGGTGAAGCGGATCAGCTTCATGTGTGTCCTGCTGCTGCAAAAATGAGTCAGATACAGAAGGACCACGGCCAGCTGGGACATGCCGGTTGCAAATGCCGCGCCCCAGACGCCTTTGTGGAATACCATCACGAACAGATAGTCAAGGATACAGTTTAACACGGCTCCGGCTGTGACGATGATAGTTGCCGTCATGGGATAGCCGTCGGTCTTTATCAGTATTTCCAGTGAATAAGAGCAGATGAAGAAGACACTGAAACTGGCGATGGTTGTAATGTATGTCCGGACGTATTCGACCGTAAGGCTTGTGGCGCCGAGAAACAGGGCGATATCTTCGGATTTCCAGAGTACGATGGCTGTGATCAGGGATGATACCAGGATGACTGTCAGGATATTCTGGGTAAATACTTCGTTGGCTCTTTCGTCTTCTTTTTTCCCGAGCAGGATGGCAATGATGGTGGAAGAACCCACGGCAAACATCAGGGCGGCGGAGAATAAGAAGGTTACAAACGGCATGGCGATATTGACGCCGGACAGCGCAAGCTCTGACACGCCTCTGGCCACAAACAGGCCGTCGATCATCGTGTACAGGGCGTAAACCCACTGTGCGGTCAGTGACGGAATGATAAAACGAAAAAAATCATGCTTTAATGATCTGCCTTCCAGCTTCATAGACAGAACCTCCTTTGGGTGTGTATTTATCCGTTATTCTAAACCTTAGTATCATACTAAGGTCAAGAACTTTTTTAGAATTGTTTTTATATGTGTTTTCCTTTATAATAGAAGCAGTCAAAGATGGGATTCGGGGTGAATGGGATGTTGTTTATCATATTTTTATGGGTGTTTTTGGGGATGCTGGCAGGAGGGCTCCTGCTGATCAGGCAAAGGGAACCTATTCTGGGCAAGAGTATCCTGACGGTCTTGATACTGCTTCTTGCTGTACCGGCCGCATATCTTGCGATAGGGATCGCATCACTGACGCTCCAGGCGTTCCTTCAGGTATCGCCGAAGCGGTATGTTGCGGTTCTGTGCGGTATAGCGGCGCTGGTGATATGCGTGCTGCTCTGTCTTCTTTGGGGCGTCCTTAAGAGAAAGAAGGTCTATGTTCCGATCTGTGTCCTAAGCGGGCTCCTGCTGCTTGCATTGGGGGGAAATGCGGCTTATGACATCTATCAGAGAAGCATACCGGAGATGGGGGAGAAGAATGATCTTCTATACGCCTATGCGCCTTATGGCAGTGAAAGCAAGGTCTATATCCCTGACGGTGAGCCGAAGATCCGGTTTACGCAGGACATACCGAGAATGGACGGCGCGACGGCTCTCTACCCGGTTTATTCGTCATTTGCGAGAATGGTCTGTCCAAGAGAGGTTCTTGAGGGTGAGGACTATGAGATTTATACCAATGATTACCTGCGCTGTACCAAGACGCCCGAGGCATATAAGAATCTGGCCGAGGGAGAGGTGGATGTGATCTTCGCGGCGGCGCCGTCGAAGGAACAGACGGCATATGCCAAGAGCCTGGGGGTGGAATTCGAGATGACGCCCATCGGCCGGGAAGCATTCGTATTTTTTGTAAATGCCCAAAATCCCCTGGAGGAGATTACGACAGAGCAGATCCGGGGGATCTATTCCGGAGAGATTACGCGCTGGGATGAGCTGGGCGTAAAGGGCTTAGGAGAGATCCGGGCGTTTCAGAGAAGCGAGGGAAGCGGAAGCCAGAGTACCCTTGAGAAGCTGATGGAAGGCAGGCAGTTGATGGAAGCGCCGAAGAAAGACGTGGTGGATATGATGTCGGGAATCATAGAGCGGACGGCTGATTACAAGAATTACAGGAATGCGATCGGCTTTTCTTTCCGCTTCTATTCGATGGAGATGCTCCAGAATGACCAGATCAGACTGCTGCGGGTAGACGGCATTTCTCCGGTGGAAGAAAATATCGAGAACGGGACGTATCCGCTGGCGTCAGATTTTTACGCGGTCATAAGGACGGATGCAAGCGAGAACACAAGAAAGCTTGTGGAATGGATACAGGGAGAGCAGGGACAGGATATAGTGAAGGGGACGGGGTATACTCCGATTGATAATGAAAGAGTATTTTAAAATAGGAGAAATATCGAAGCTGTATCACATCGGCACAGATTCTCTGCGGTATTACGAGAAGATCGGTATCCTTAAGCCCAGGCGGGGAGAGAACCAGTACCGTCTCTACCGGATGGAGGATATATGGAGGCTGAACGTGATACGGGAGCTCAGGGAGCTGGGATTTTCCATGGAGCAGATCGGAAGTTATCTCAAGGATCACACCGTCGACAGGGCCAGAAGCCTGTTAGAGGACGAGCTGAGTATGATCGAAGAGAAGGAGAAGCAGCTGCACGCGCTCAAAAAGAATGTAGAAGAACGGGTTCGCGTGCTGACAGAATGCGCGGATAAGGAGATGGGCAAGGTGAAGCTTCTAAGACTGCCGGACCGGCGCTGCCACTATATTGCGGAAGGTTATCAGCAGGATGAGGAGATGGATGTGCTGATCAAGCGCCTTATGAACAAGAATCCAAAGACGCTGTATATCATAGGGAGCAACCGTATCGGTTCTGTGATTACTGCAAAAAGCGCCAGAGCTCACCGGTGCAGGGAGTATTCGGGAGTGTTCATGATTGACGAAGAAGGAGATACGGTTATCTCGGGCGGAGATTATCTGACACTTTGTTATCACGGAAGCTGTGAACAGAACTACCGTTTCCTGCCGCAGCTTCTGGAGTATGCCGGAGAGCATCACTATCGTATGGTGAGCGATGTATTCGAGATCCTCTGGGTGGATATCCATGTATCGGAGAAGGAAGAGGAGCATATCACGGAGTTACAGATCAGGGTGGAAAGACAATAGACAAAATGAGATGAAAGTGAAAAACGCTGGGGAGGAAACTAAGATGTTATTGAAGCATTTGGACAGGAAGAAAAAAGAGGAGGTGTACCAGACGGTATCCATCGTTGCGGGCTGTCTGATCTATGCGGTCGGCCTGAATATGCTGATCACGCCTCTTGCACTGTATAACGGCGGGTTTATGGGTATCGCACAGTTGATTCGTACATTCCTGGTCAGTGCAGTGCATATCAAGATACCGCAGGGAATGGATATAGCGGGAGCGATCTATTATATCATGAATGTCCCGCTGTTCTATATGGGATGGCGGATCATGGGGAAGGAATTCTTCCTGAGATCCTTGTTTGGCACGTCCGTCATCAGTATCTTTCTGCTGGTGGTGCCGGTGCCGGGGACGCCGATCATCGAAGATTATCTGACGGCCTGTATCATAGGCGGTATCATAGCGGGCTTTGGGAGCGGCCTGATCCTGAGAGGAAGAGGTTCGGCCGGCGGTCCGGATATCATCGGAGTGTGCTGTTTGAAGAAACGGATCAACTTAAGCGTAGGGCAGGTCAATATCTTATTGAATCTGGTGGTGTACGGGATCTGTCTGTTTATGTTCAATATTGAGATCGTGGTGTATTCCCTGATCTATGCGACCGTATTTTCATTGACGGTGGACAAGGTACATATACAGAATATCAACACGAGCGTAATGATATTTACAAAGAAGCTTGGAATATCCAAGGCGATCATGGAGCAGACCGGGCGCGGGGTGACGACCTGGGACGGAGAGGGAGCGTACACGCATATGCGCGCCTATATCCTGTTTGTTATGATCTCGAAGTATGAGGTGAACCAGATTAAGCAGATCGTGCACAGCATTGATCCGAATGCGTTTATGATACTGACGGAAGGATCCACTGTGATCGGGAACTTCGAGAAGCGGTTATAAGTGCGCACGATGCACAGCTAATAGGACAAGGGGCAGGATCGGTATGACCGACAGCCCCTTTTTTGTTGTTAAAGCTTATATTTTATTAAGTCTTCTGCAAAGCACTGAACTTCTTTTTCAAGCGAGGCGAGGGCAGGAGCAGACAGCCCTTCGATCAGCGCGTGCATATCGGCTTTCACCTTTGCCGGATTATACGGGACCTCCAGTGCAAAGTCGCTGTAGGCCCGCAGTTTATTGAAATACATACATGTATCCGGTTCTTCCTGCCCGCTTCGGCACATGTGATACATCATAACGCAGTCCGCGGCGTCCGTTTCGGTGCATTCTTTGCAAATCCATTTGCCAAGATAATAGTAAGTACTGCCGATCTGGTAGAGGAAACCGGGATATTTTAATAACTGTTCTGTCAACATAGAGTGTACCTCCTGGTAAATGTTTTATTTATACTATTTCTGTCCGTCGTAAGATGCGGTAGCAGATGAAGGCAATGGCTGCGGAAGCAATCATAACCGACAGCGCTCCAAGGAACGGATTGCCGCTTGAAATCCCCATGATCTGGAGGAAGGCTGTGAAGAGCCGGCCGGGAGACTGAGGGGAGAAGGATATGGCGGCGAAAAACAGGGGAAGGATCACGAAACCAAATATCGGAAGCATGATACAATAAATGGTCCGGAATTTCTTCGGCATCCTGCAATATATTCCGGCCGTCAGGGCGCCCAGAAGGAAGAAGCCTGAATTTGTAAGTATCTCAAGTAAGAATCCGGCCGCGGTTATGACTGCGGCTGATTGCGTCTCAAAAAATCCCGGATAGAATATCTCCAATATCTCAATAAAAGCAGAATTATATATAAAACCGGAATCCGAGGAAGGCCTAAGCAACGGCATCTGGCTTATGATCAGCAGGATCAGGTCGATCAAGGTGCACAGAAGACTTGTGAGTATGGTAATGCACAAAAAGCTCTTGAAGAAATCCTTTCTGGAGACGCTGTTCATGACGGCCATCTGGCAGTGCTCTTTGTATATGCCTATCCCTATGGAGAGGCAGAAGATTACGCTTACGAAGCTGTTCCCGCTTAACGACATCTTTATGTTCCCATTTGTCAGAATG
Source organism: uncultured Dorea sp. (assembly GCA_910579015.1). Lineage (GTDB taxonomy): Bacteria > Bacillota > Clostridia > Lachnospirales > Lachnospiraceae > Sporofaciens. Next base: position 16,285 of record CAJTRO010000062.1, read on the forward strand.
ATACCGACACTGATGAAAGCAAGGAGAAGCAGGATCAGGCCATAGATAGAACAGCCTATGAGTATATCTTTTAACTGAAATTTAAATATTTTTTTCATAGTGACACCTCTTTGTTATAATGAATGTGATTCCGGTACATCTGTAAGCCGGATAAATAATGTCTGTAGGTCCATGCGGGAAATCTCAAGGCCGGATGGAAGCACGGGATCGGGAGCGCCTGTTAAGAAGGCTGTTTTCAATCCGCCAAGGGATTTTGTGCCGATCACCTCTTTGGCCTGTATGTAGTTGTCAACCTGTGCCGCCGGACCGCTGACACAGTGGCAGCTGTCAAGAAGCTCGTCGAGAGATTCGTCGCGTATGACCTCGCCGTTTCGGATCACGATGACCTGCTCGATGATATTGGCCGCCTCTTCGATCAGATGCGTGGAAATGACGGCAGTAAAGGGATGCTCGGTGTATTTTTCAAGTAATACTTTATAGAAAAGTTCACGGTGGTAAGCATCCAGACCAAGTACCGGTTCGTCGAGAAATACAAACGGAACATTGACGGACAGAGCCACGATATTCCGGAAGATGGACCGGTATCCGGTCGACAGGCTCTTGATCTTCTTCTTAACCGGAAGCTTGAAAAGAGCGCTTAATTTCTCCGCTTGCTCCATATCAAAATCAGGGTAGAATTCACGGCTCCATCTGAAGGCTTCCTTCACCTTCATAGACTCCGGATACAGATTGGTCTCATTGGCGAGAAAGCACCGGGAGAGTGCGGAGGTGTTCTCGGTAAGCGCGGTCCCGTCCAGTGTGATGGTCCCGCTGTCTGGAAACATCCGGTTGTTGATGAGGTTAAGGAGGGTGGACTTGCCGGCTCCGTTCCTGCCAAGAAGTCCGTAGATGGTGTTCTCCCTGAACTTAAGGCTCACATGGGACAGCGCCTTCGTGTCCTTGAATGTCTTTGATATATCAGTTACTTCGATCATACTCATTGTGTGAATCCCCTTTCTATCATTGCGATGATCTCGTCGCTTGTGATGTTAAGTCTCTTTGCTTCGTCCACCAGTCTGCCTATGTAATTATCATAGAACTGGTCCTGTCTCTTTTTCTTAAGCCTGTCTATGGCGCCCTTTGCAACGAACATGCCAACCCCCCTTTTCTTAAATACGACAGCTTCATCCACCAGAAGATTGATTCCCTTCAGCGCCGTGGCGGGATTGATCTTGTAAGTCACAGAGAATTCCGTTATGGAAGGGATCTGGCTCTCTTCCGGGAATGCGCCTGTCAAGATCCCGTCTTCTATGCCTTCGGCTATCTGGATGAAGATAGGCTTTTCCTGATCAAGGTCAAGTTTCATAGAGCTCCTCCTTGTCTTAGTTGATTGCTTGTGTGGTTAATTGGTTGAGTAACTAACTGTAAGTGTATTAAAGCACAGTTTTTCCGATATGTCAATAGGAAATTTAGGATTATCTGGAAGATTATCTGGCGGTTGTCAGGCGGTTCCAGAGCAGATGCACAAGTCCGGAGCCGGTTATGATGGACAGGATATAGAGAAGGATTCCGGCGCTGTTTCCAAGAAGACCTGCGATATCTCGGAAGACAACCTGCCTCATGGCGTAATAAGGGCTGATGTAGAACATGTTGATCTTCCCATAAGGATGGAACAGGAGATTGAACATGGTCGCGGCCAGACAGCAGGCAAGAAAGAGGCAGACACATTTCACCCATCCCGCGAGTGAGTGATCGGCTTCTTTACAGAGACCTGCGCGGACTCCTATGAGGATCAGAAGGATATGCCATGCAAATGAATGGATGGTCAGTAAAGGAAGGCTGTAATACATGCCGGTTGTATCAAGGAAGGTGAAGATACCGCCGAGAAGACCGAAGTCCATGAGGAAAGCAAGAAGGACGCCGCGTATTCTGGGGGAATTGCACCATGGGAGAATAAGGCAGACGTACATGGGGATGCTGCATAACTGGAAGGGAAAATACCACCAGTTGTAGGTTTGGTCATTTATAATATAAGTAAGGCAGTATTGTTTCCAGATTTCACTTAAAAGCATCAGGAAACCACAGTAAAAAAAGAAATTTTTGTATTTCATGCTATGTTTTTTCATATCAGTTCCTTTTTTGAGAAGCTTAACGTATAAGGATAATTATGTCTTAGATATATATTTATTATACACCTGGATGGATAAATATGCTATAATTACAAAATGTGCGCCGCAAAGAAATAAGGAGACAAAAGCTTATGAAAACAAAGAATGTAATTCTACTGGTGTTGACAGCATTTATCTGGGGGACAGCCTTCGTCGCCCAGAGTGTGGGAATGGATTATCTGGAGCCTTTTACCTTTAACGGAGTCAGAAGTCTGATTGGAGGAGTGGCGCTGCTT
>CAJTRO010000063.1 GCA_910579015.1 uncultured Dorea sp.
GTATCTCTATTTTTCTTTAAAATCGGAAGAAAACGGTATTAGCCGACTGTCCCCTCTGGCGAGTCCATACCATTCAACATTGCTATCTCTTCCAGAATGTCATTTCTTCTACCCTGACACATGACTTTCTCATATCGCTCTGCCAATACTGCTGCCTTTTCCGACGGTAAGAGATCATCAAATGACCTCTGCAGCATATTGGTTTCTATCACATAAACATATGCTTCTCTCTCAGTCAGATTTTCTTTGATAATTGCCGGAATCTCTGTGATTCCCGCAATCTTAGCAGCATTCCAACGATTATGACCAGAAAGCATTTCGTACCCATCCGCAATTTTCTGTACAATCACAGGAATAAGAACTCCATACTCCTTGATGCTCTCCACCATATCATCAAGGCGTTTACCCTCATACAGACGGAATGGATGATTATGGAATGGTACTATCTTCTCCACAGAAACCATTGCCTGTCCATTGTCTACACGATTTTCCGGACTAATCAAGTCCACCGCATCATGAAATACTTTTCTTTTTGGTGCATTAGCCTTCATCTGCAATCAACTCCTTTGCCAAATTCTGATATGCTTTACAAGCCTTCGTTCTCGGTGCATATTCCAACAATGGTTCTCCATAATAAACGGATTCTCCGACTTTTACCGTACTCGGAATCTTACTGTCAAAAATACGCAGTTTCCCATTGAATGCCTCTGCCACTTCATCAGTGATTACCTTGCAAAGATTGGTTCTTTCCTCACACATGGTCAGAAGAATGCCAGACACGTCCAATTTTGAATTGACACGACTCTTAATCTTCTTAACAGTCAAAAGGAAGTCTTCAAGTCCTACCATTGCCCAGAACTGAGGGTTGGCCGCTATAATGACTTCATCTGCAGCGGCAAGCGCATTGATTGTTAATGTGTTCAATGATGGGCATGTATCAATCAAAATGTAGTCATATGCTCTTCTCAACGGTTCCAGAATACATGCAAGGATCTTCTCTGCACCCATTTCCAATCTCAGCTTCGCATCCACAGCAGACAGCACTTTTGATGAAGGTATAAAGTCAACTCCGTTTCTGTTAATAATGTACTCAGCCGTATTCGGCTGTTCCTCTTTATCCATCTGATTCATCATCAAATCGCCTATACTGATTTCAATAGTTTTCATATCCTCTACCACACATCTGGTAATATTCGCCGAACTATCAAAATCCAGCACCAAAACATTCTTTCCTAATTTGTTCAATGAATATGCCAGATTGTAAGTGGAGACGGACTTGCCGACTCCACCCTTCATGGCACCCAATACGATAATCTTTGCCATAATCACTTTCTCCCTTTCTTGCCATAACATTTACAATCTTCTGCCACCATCATGCACTGACCACATGGAGCATGGTACTCCACCATTTCTGGTTCTCTCTGTGTGATAATAAGTTTTCCGTTCTCACATTCCACCTGAATCAGACCACCAATATCAAATCCAGTTTCTTTCAACCAATCTCCCTTAAGGATAATGGATGGGGTTCTTTTATAGTTGTAGCCGCTTGCTTCATATACTTTCATTTTTCTGAATTTCTTAAATGCCATAATATTGCCTCCTTAGATTTGCCTTGTTTTAGATTAGATTTACAAACCTTGTATCGGATATAGATTCATCCGAGAATTTGTATGTAGCAGCCCAACGGCACCACCTCCCTTACATATGTCTTGGAAACAAGTTCCAAAACTGTCACGGTACTCGTCAAATGCCCGTGCAAGCACGGCATTTTCCTCGTTACTCGCGCAAAAAAAGAACTGCCAACACTTCATCGTGTTAACAGTTCTTCTGTAAGTTCGGTTTATTATGTTTTATTTTTCTTCGTTCTTAATTCTATGGTAATCTTCCATATTGATACTTAAGTCAACGTAAGAATCGGGCTTAGATTTTCGGTTGCTCAAGAGGCACACAGTCTCCACATGCACCGTCCCCGGAAACAGATCAATCCCCCCAACCTTCTCCACCCGGTACCCCCGTCCCTGCAACATCTCCAGATCCCGCACCAGGCTCGTCGGTTTACACGCAATATACACAATCCTCTCCACCCCAAAATCCGTAATCTTCTGAAGCGCCTTCGGATTCACCCCGTCCCTTGGCGGATCCAGCACGATCAGATCCGGCACCTCACAGAGTTCATCGATCACCTTCAACACATCCCCCGCCCAGAACACACAGTTAGACAGCCCGTTTAAGTCCGCATTCTCCCGCGCCGCCTCTACGGCCTCCTCAACGATATCGACGCCAACCACCTTCTTCGCAACCGGCGCAAGAATCTGCGCAATCGTCCCGGTCCCGCTGTACAGATCGAAGATCACCTTATCCCTCGTCTCGCCGATATACTCCCTGGCCGTCTCATACAAAACCTCCGCTCCCAGCGAATTAGTCTGGAAAAATGAAAACGGTGTAATCTTGAACCGAAGCCCCAGCAATTCTTCATAAAAATAATCCTGCCCATACAGGATCTTCGTACCTTCATCCTTCACAACATCCGCCACACTATTATTCCGCGTATGCAGAATCCCTGCAATCCTCCCCGCAAGCTTCAGCGCAAGCAGTCTGTCCACCCACTCCTGTTCAACAAAACCTTCTCCATCTCTGAATTCTACGCCTGCTTCAACTCCTTCATCAACTCCGCTTCTTCCCGTAGTCACAAGATTGATCAGAATCTCCCCCGTCTTCACAGCCTTTCTCACAAGAAGATGGCGGAAAAACCCGGTATGACGCATCCGGTGATAGTGGGGAAGTCCCGTCTCTTTCGCATATTCCAGAGTGCATGTAAGAATCTGCCTGTAATCCTCGTCCACAATCTGACAGTGTTCCACATTCACAATATCATAAAAACTCCCGCGCTTATGCATTCCCAGCGCCAGCGCCCCATCCTTGCATTCATCTCCAAAAGAAAACTCCATCTTATTGCGGTATCCGTCCTTCACTGGGCTTGGCTTAATTCCATCCCAGATATATTCCCCATCCACCGCTTCATCCATCATGGCCTTGATCTGAACGTTCTTCATCCGTACCTGCTCTTCATAGGGAAGATTCTGATAGGTACATCCCCCGCACTGGCCAAAATGCGGACATGGCGAAGCTATTTCCGACGGCGCAGCCTCAAGAACCTCAAGTATATGTCCCTCCGCCCTGCCTTTTCGGATCTTACTGACAGAAAACCGTATCCTCTGCCCCGCAATTCCGTTCTTTACAATCACATATCTATCCTCATCCGACAGAAATACCTTCCCCTTATTAGGGAAGTCTACCGCCTCGATCACTCCCTCATATACTTCTCCCTTTTTCATCCTATCAATTTCCTTTCCGCTTTCCATTTCTCTCTTCCGCTGCTTCTGTTACCTTACTTTCCAGATTGTTCCGTCCTGCTCCAATTCAATCCGTTCTATACTTTCACATACTGGTTAAACTGGGAATACCCATAATCGCTGATCTTAAAATCCTCATATTTCTCATAGACTTTATTTCCGAGCGTACTGAGCTCAATCCCGTTCTTTCCGGCCTTCTTCACCAGACAGCACACTATCTGTCAATGCCCTCTTTCATTCCCCAGTCTTCCTTCAACGCTACGGACACAAGACTTCCGTTCTTCACCAGCTGTACCCTTGTAAATTCCTCCAGAAACTTTGACAGCATATTATAACCGTAACTTCTGACGTCAAAGTCCGGATACAAGCTGACCAGACGGCTTCCGACCTCTCCAAGTCCGGTTGCCCGGTTATTATCCTGATTCTCGATCACCATCTTGATGATCGCATCCTCAATCTTCTCTTTACTCAGCTTATCATGAGCCACTTCTGTCTTCGGCTTGCCCGGCTCCTGTTCGCTCAAGAGATTCTCAAGGATCGTGAACTTATCACATGCCTTACGAAACGGCTCCGGCGTCTTATTCTCACCCATACCGATGACCATCTTCGCACTCTCCCTGATACGTGTCACCAGACGCGTGAAATCACTGTCGCTGGACACGATGCAGAAACCGTCCACATCATTGGTATACAAGATATCCATGGCGTCAATGATCATCGCCGAATCCGTCGCATTCTTCCCCTGTGTATAGCTGAACTGCTGGACCGGCATGATAGAATTGGTCAGAAGCTCATCCTTCCAGCTTGAATTATGGGTACTTGTCCAGTCCCCGTATATCCTCTTATAAGTGATCACCCCGTACTTCGACAGCTCCGTAAGTATGGGCTTAATATATTTTGCAGACACGTTGTCCGCATCAATCAACAATGCATAACACTGCTCTTCCATCGTTCTCCTCCTCTTTATCTTACATTCTCAAAATCTTCTAACTCTCTTCCCCAAACAAACCTTTAATATTCTGCACAGGAAACAGCCGTTAAACATCTGTGTCCTCTCACGAAAAAAACAGGCCGGACACCTCTCTTAACACTTCCTTTCCTCCTGCAAAACCCTCACGGATCTTCCTCAGGAATCCATTCCGGAAATGTTTTACCGGCACAGCGGACATGATCTTCCTGACAGATCGTATCCACCGTGCCGGATAGGCCCCTAACCTGCTTCCTCTACTGCATATTCAACGACACATCCCTTATACCTGATCATCTTCATTGAAGAAATCATCGTCAAAATCGTCCTCAAAATCTTCTTCGAAGTCTTCCAGGTAATCTGGTGTAAAGAAACAATATACCGCGTAAGCAATCGCCGCAACCGCCGCAACCGCACCGATAACAGCCAGCCCCCAGAGAACAGTCTTGCAATTCTTGTCTTCTTCCTTCTTATTCATCAACTCGCTCAGTTTCGTTGCTGCAATAATCTCCTCTACCTTATTCATGCTTCCTACATCCTTTCCTCTGCTTTTTCAGTCCACACCAGAAATCCGCTGACTCATCTTCGGTATGTGCTGACAAGTTCAAATATTGATTTTATTATAACACTAACATTTTAAGATTACTACATCTTTATGAAAAATTCTCAAAATTCTCGAAATATTTCACAGACCGCTTCCCGCTTACAAGCCGAATCCCGCCCAATCTGCACCGTAATACCATCGGCCAGATCGTCAGATCTTCCTAAGCTTCGCAAATGCGGCAAACATCTTCTTCGTCCCCGGTCCGTCAAAATCCACCGTGACCTCATAATCCCGGCCGCCTTCCACAATAGCAGTCACCGTTCCCTCTCCAAACTTCATATGGCTTACACGGTCGCCGATCCCGTATGCCAGCTTCCCGCCTGCCGGTGTGCCAAACTGCTTCACAGGCTTCTGCGCCGCATAGACCTTCGTCTGGAACGCCTGCTTCGCCTGCATATACGCATTCTTCTTGGGAATCTCTTCTTCCTTCTCCCTCTCAAATGCATTCCCCGTAGACACCAGCTCCACCGGGATCTCCTTTAAGAACCGCGACATCCGGTTAAACTGCGTCTCACCGCGGACCATCCGGCGCCTTGCGCAGGTAAGCGTAAGCTCTTTCATCGCCCTTGTGATCCCCACATAGCAGAGCCTCCGCTCCTCCTCAAGATCCTCCATATCTTCGGAAACGATCGTCATATAGCTCGGGAAGATCCCATCCTCCATACCAGCCAGATATACATGAGAAAATTCAAGCCCTTTCGCACTGTGAAGCGTCATCAGCACCACATGATCACTGCCCGATTCCAGATTATCTATGTCCGCCACAAGCGCGACCTCCTCCAGGAACCCGCTCAGTGTTGCCGGCTCATTCATCTCCTCGCAGGTCTCCTCATATGCCGCGATCTTGCTCATCAATTCGTCAATGTTCTCAATCCTTGCCTCTGCCTCTTCGTCTCCCTCAGCCTTAAGGCTCTCAAGATACCCCGTCTCATCCAGGATCTCCTGCATCAGCTCTGATACCTTCATCTCCCGGGCGTCCGCCTTGAAATGCTCGATCAGAGCCACGAAGGACTCAAGCTTCGACGCCCCCCTTCCAATGCCGGGGATCAGATCCACAGCCCTTAACGCCTCATAGAACCCAATGTCCTTCCCAGACGCATATTCCTGGACGCGGTTGATGCTGGTCAGACCGATCCCCCGCTTCGGCACATTGACGATCCGGCGTACCGCAAGGTCGTCCCTGCCGTTATCCACCGTCTTCAAATAGCATAAGGCATCCTTAATCTCACGTCTTGCATAGAAATTGATGCCTCCAATGATCCGGTAGGGCACATTCGCCGTCACAAACTTCTCCTCGAACAACCGGGACTGTGCATTGGTCCGATACAGGATCGCAAAATTTTCATATGTACCCTCCTGGCGGTCCACACGGGCCTTGATATCATCCACAATATATTCCGCTTCGTCATAAGCCGAATCAAACTGGCGCAGAGAGAGCTTCTCTCCCTCGCCGTTCGCCGTCCACAGCGTCTTGTCCTTCCTGCCGTGATTATTTCTGATCACCGCATTCGCCGTATTCAGGATATTACCGGTAGACCGGTAATTCTGTTCCAGCTTGATGACTTTAGCATCCTCAAAGAACTCCTCGAAATTCAGGATATTCTTAATATTCGCTCCCCTGAACTTATAGATCGACTGGTCATCATCTCCAACCACACAGAGATTCCGGTACTTAGAGGATAACAGACGAACCAGCTCAAACTGCACCGTATTCGTATCCTGATACTCGTCCACCATGATATAACGGAAACGCTCCTGATAATGGTCCAGCACATCTGCCTGCGTCTGGAACAGCTGTACCGCTTTCACAAGCAGATCGTCAAAATCCAGCGCATTATTCGCTCTCAGCTGCTTCTCGTATTCCTCGTACACCTCCGCAATCTTCCGTTTGGAAAAATCCCCTTCCGCACGCCTGTAAAACTCCTGCGGCGTCACCATTTCCTCTTTTGCATGGGAGATCGCTCCAAGAAGAGTGCGCTCCTTATACACTTTCGTGTCGATCTTCAACAATTTGCAGACATCCTTCATAAGCGTCTTCTGATCGTCACTGTCGTAGATAGTAAAGTTCGAATCATACCCCAAAAGCGGAATATGCCTGCGCAGAATCCTCGCACAGCTTGAGTGGAAGGTGCTTACCCAGATACTCTCCGAGCCGAAGCCCACCAGCTTGTCCACACGCTCCCTCATCTCCGACGCCGCCTTATTGGTAAATGTGATTGCAAGGATGTTCCACGGATTCACCCCCAGTTCATCGATCAGATAGGCGATCCGGTGCGTCAGTACCCTCGTCTTGCCGGAACCTGCCCCTGCAAGTACCAAAAGCGGTCCTTCTGTATGAAGCACCGCCTCCTTCTGTTGTTCATTCAATGTATCGTATATGCTCAATCCCTTTTGCTTCCTTTCTCTTCTCCGTCTGTCGTATTTATCACTATTATAGGGATTTTAGAAGAGAAATGCAAGCCCGCCGGACCAGATTTCTTTTCAGTATCTAGCAGGCGCCGCCACTCTACATCTGTCTGAGCAGATTCACCATCTCAATCGCCGACAGCGCACAGTCGTACCCTTTATTGCCCGCCTTGCTCCCCGCTCGGGCGATCGCCTGCTCAATATTCTCTGTCGTCACCACGCCGAACAATACCGGAACCCCCGTTGCCAGTCCTACCTGTGCCACACCCTTTGACACCTCGTTGCACACATAATCATAATGAGACGTATCTCCCCTGATCACAGCTCCGACACAGATGACAGCATCGTACTTGCCAGACTGTGCCATCTTTGAAGCCGTAACCGGAATCTCGAATGCTCCCGGAACCCATGCCGCCGTGATATTTTCGTCCTCCACGCCGTGGCGTACCAGCCCGTCCACCGCGCCTCCCAGCAGTTTATTCACAATGATCTCATTGAACCTTGACGCTACGATCCCAACCTTCATTCCTTCCGGCGCTACTACCTTTCCCTCTAATACCTGAATCTGCTTCATCTTAAATCTCCTCCTTGAAAATAATATTTCTCCGTCTTATAATGCAATCTCATTAAAAATATGTCCCATCTTCTCCTGCTTTGTCTTCATATATATAATGTCATACTTCTGCGGTGCGATCTCTATGGGGACGCGTTCTTTTATTTCCAGACCAAAATCACTCAGCCCGTACACCTTCTCCGGATTATTGGTAAGAAGCCTCAAAGACTTTACCCCCAGATCCGACAAGATCTGCGCTCCAACCCAGTATTCCCTCAGATCCGGTGCGAATCCGAGCCGGATATTGGCCTCCACCGTGTCCAGTCCCTGCTCCTGCAATTCATACGCCTTCAGCTTATTAATAAGGCCGATCCCGCGCCCCTCCTGGCGCATATACAGGACGATCCCGCGCCCCTCTTCCTCGATCTGGCGCATCGCCTCCTGAAGCTGTTTCCCGCAGTCACAGCGCATGGAGCCAAAGGTATCGCCGGTCAGACACTCTGAATGCACCCGGCAGAGCACATCCTTTCCGTCTCCGATCTCCCCCTTTACCAATGCCAGATGATGTTCCCCTGTGATGTCGTTGACATATCCGTGGATGCGGAAATGTCCATACTGTGTCGGCATATCCGCACACGCCTCTTTCACCACATGCTTCTCATGGATCCGGCAGTAATCCTGCAATTCCTTGATCGTGATGAACTTAAGTCCGTGCTCTTTGGCAAGCTTCCACAGATTCGGTGTACGCATCATCGTACCGTCATCCTCCATGATCTCACAGCATACCCCGCATTCCTTAAGTCCCGCCAGACGCATCAGGTCGACGGTCGCCTCCGTATGTCCGTTGCGCACCAGAACGCCTCCCGTCCGCGCGATCAGCGGAAATACATGCCCCGGCCGTCTTAGGTCCCCCGGCTTCGTTCCTTCTTGCGCACACTTCATCATCGTATACGACCGTTCCGCCGCCGAGATCCCCGTTGTGGTATCTACATGATCGATGGAAACCGTAAACGCCGTACAATGGTTATCCGTATTCTCCGCCACCATCGGGGGCAGTCCCAGTGAAGCGGCCACGCCGGCGCTCATAGGCGTACAGATCAGACCTTTCGCATGGCTTGCCATGAAGTTGATATTCTCCTGTGTCGCAAACTGTGCCGCACAGATCATATCCCCCTCATTCTCCCTGTCCGGATCATCCGTTGCCAGGATGATTTTTCCGGCTCTTAAGTCCTCAAGCGCTTCCTCGATAGAATTGTACTGATAATTCTGCTCCATATCGTTCCTCCTAAATCCCATATTCCTTAAGGAAATCCATCGTAAGACCGGATCCTTTTGTCTCCTTGGGATTTCCAAGCCCCAGAAGCTTCTCCACATACTTCCCTACGATGTCATTTTCCAGATTTACCTGATCTCCCGGCTCCTTCTTAAGCAGCGTCGTCTCCTCCCCGGTGTGCGGGATCACCGACACTTTAAACTGCCCATCCTCCACCTTCGCTGCCGTCAGGCTGATCCCGTCGATCCCGATAGAGCCCTTCTCCACGATCAGACGCAGGATATCCGGCTTGGTTTCGATCGTCACCCACACCGCATTCTCTTCCCGCCGGTAAGATCTTATGACGCCTGTTCCGTCAATGTGTCCCGACATGATATGACCGCCGAACCGCCCGCCTGCCGCCATCGCCCGTTCCAGATTCACATGATCTCCCGGCTTCCCCTGGCCAAGATTGCTCCTGCGGTACGTCTCTGCCATGATATCCGCCGTAAATCCGTCCGGCTGTATGGAGACAACCGTCAGACACACGCCGTTCACCGCTATGCTGTCCCCGATCTTCGTATCCTCCAGCACCTTCTTTGCCCGGACCGCGATCTGCCCGGACCGTCCGCTAAGCGCAATATGCCGTATCATTCCTGTTTCTTCTACAATTCCTGTAAACATCTCTTCACCTGCCTCAACTCTCTGTTTTCGTCCACACTGTATCCTGATCTACCCTGTATTCCAACAATAAATCCCCGCCGATCTGCGATATCTTCTGAAGCCTTAACGGCACTGCCTCAGAAGGGAACTCTGCGCCCGTCCCCGCAACCGGCATCTTCGCTTCCTGCCCGCCGAATATCTTGGGCGCGACAAATGCCCGGATCTCTCTTACAATCCCCGCCTTAAGGGCGCTGTCGTTGAGCATACCGCCTCCCTCCAGAAGGATACTGTCAATCCCCTGTCCGCCGAGTATCTCCATCAGCTCCTGAAGCTCTACCCGTCCTTTGCCGGAAAATGTCTGGACCACCTGTATCCCAAGCTGTTCAAGCCTCTTTGTCTTCTCCTGTTTCACGGACTGCCCGCAGCCGTCTGCCGCACACGCCACGATCGTCGGATATTCCTTCGCTGTCTGGCAGATCTGACTGTCCACAGGTATCCTAAGACCGCTGTCGCAGATGATACGCACCGGGCTCCTTCCTCCTTCTATGCGGACATTCAGCATGGGATCGTCTGCCAGTACCGTTCCAATCCCCGCCATGATGCCCATACACCGAGCCCTCAGCCTCTGTACCTCTGCGCGCGCCTCCTTGCCGGTGATCCACTTGGAAGCGCCCGTCCTTGTGGCGGTCTTTCCATCCGCCGTCATCGCATACTTCATGATCACATACGGCGTCTTATTTGTAATATAATGGAAGAATATGGGATTCAAACGATCGCATTCCTCCCTCATGAAATCTTCCTCTACCTGGATACCGGCTTTTCGCAAAATCTGCGCCCCTCTTCCTGACACCTCAGGGTTCGGATCTCTTGAACCGATGACCACACGGGTGATCCCCTGTTCCAGGATTGCCTCTGTACAAGGCGGAGTCCTTCCATAATGGCAGCAGGGTTCCAGCGTCACATAGATGGCCGCACCCTTTGCCGATTCTGTAAGTGACGCGACGGCATTCCGCTCTGCGTGCAGTTCCCCGCAACGCCTGTGGTATCCTTCCCCTATGATCCGTCCTTCCTTTACAATGACCGCCCCCACCACAGGGTTGGGATTCGTCCAGCCGATCCCCCGCTTCGCAAGCTCTATTGCACGAAGCATGTAATCCCGGTCCGTCATGTTCATTCCCTCTTTCTTCTCTTATTCTGCTCTTATTCTGCTCTTATATTTCCTGTTTTCCGGCTCGTATCTGCGATGCCCCATTTCTCTCATCCACCGCAGAAGCACCGTCTCCTGCGGTCTCATTCTGTACAACAAAACCCCCGCAGAATCATCTACAGGGGCCCTTTACTCTCTCAAAAACCAGCATACACATCATATATTATCATATTAGAAACAACTGTCACGATCGTCCTACATAATAAAAGCTCTGAAATGCAGATAACACATTCCAGAGCATACATGACAAAATAAATAATCGGTTATATACCAGTTATCTTCTCTCATCCAGACTATACTGTCGGCTTCGGAATCTCACCGAATCAGCCTTGGAAACTTCCAGAAACATCCTGTCCGTTCCTCGTGGCTCGCGGGCTGTACCGCCGGTAGGGACTTGCACCCTGCCCTGAAGATCTCTTCTCTTTTCAACTGCTATTATAACTCGATATAAACCTGATTTCAAGAGATTTTTCAGATTGCTTTCTCTCTCCATTTCCCCTTTTTATAGAAGAAGCAGGTAATGACCGCGCCAAGCACCCATGAGACAAGAAGTGATATATAGATACTCTCCTTGCGTCCCTGTGGAAACTGCTCGCTTCTGGTCAGATATACCAGCCCGTATGCGATCGGCACCCGAAGAAAGATCGTCATCACAATTGAGATCCACATCGGCGTCACCGTATCTCCCGCACCCCGCATGACGCCGGACAGGCTCTGAAGGACAGCCATCGCTATATAGCCCACAGCCAGAAGCCGCATCATATTCATGCTGAGAGTCACCAGCTCCTCCGTATTCGTAAATATTGCCATCAGATGCCTGCCGAACAGCAGGATCATCCCCGTGATCACCGCTGAAAATCCAATCGCCATCAACGTCCCCTGCTTCGCGCCCTTCACCACACGGTCATAGGCTCTTGCGCCCACATTCTGTCCCGCATAGGTCGTCATCGCCGTTCCAAAGGAGAAATTCGGCAGCATGGCAAAACCGTCTACGCGCATGACGATAACGTTAGACGCGATAAACTGCTCTCCGAAGCTGTTGGTCAGAGACTGCACAACCAGCATCGCCATGGACATGATCGCCTGAGTCACCCCTGAGGGAACCCCCAGCCGGATGATATTCATCCCATGCCTCTCCGTCAGCCTGAAATACGACTTCTTAAAATCAAACAGCTCCTTCATCCGCATCAGCTTTAGGAGGCACAGGACGGCTGAGACTGCCTGGGCGATCACCGTCGCCAGCGCCACGCCGCTTACGCCCATGTCAAACCTTATCACAAATACCAGATCCAGGATGATGTTCAGCACACTTGACACGATCAGATACAGAAGCGCCGAGATCGAATCGCCAAGTCCCCGTAATATCCCGCTTAGGATATTATAAAATGCCAGTCCCGAGATGCCGAGGAATAAGATCCTAAGATAAGACGTACACCAGTCAAGGATACTGTCCGGCGTCTTCAAAAGCACCAGAAGCGGCCTTGCGACCACCGTTGCCACAACCATGATGATAGCGGACGAGATCGCGGTCAGCACGATACTGTTCGCAATAGCGATAGACAGATCCTCCCGCTTCCTCGCGCCAAAATACTGGGACACCATGATACTGGCTCCGACACTGATCCCGATAAAAAGCACGATCAGCAGATTCAGGATCGGCCCGGCGCTCCCAACTGCTGCCAGGGCATTATCCCCTACATAATTTCCTACTACCACGCTGTCAACCGTATTGTACAGCTGCTGGGCGATATTCCCGATCAGCATCGGCATCGTAAACAGCAGAATATCCTCCCAGGGCTTTCCCACGGTCATATCAACCGGGGCAAATAATTTCTTTAGTGCATCCATAATTCTCCCTCCTGACTACGAACACTCTCGAAAGATTCTGTCCGCCGTCAGACGGAACCGGGAATCTTCCGAGAGCATTCACCATACCTTAATTACAGTTATAACATAAAAAATAAAATTTTCCTATAGTATTTAAAAAATCCTTGTCATATAGTTTTAAAAACTATATAATAATTGCATTGAGGTGATAAAATGACAATTGACACGAAGGACATGCTGAAAAGCATTCTGTCCAGTATCTCGCGGATCGAGTATGTGAGGCCCGGCGATATTCCCAATATAGATCTCTACATGGATCAGGTGACCACCTTCATGGAGGAACAGCTCCACTCCACCAAGCGTCACAATGACGATAAGATCCTGACCAAGACCATGATCAATAATTATGCCAAGAACAACCTGCTTCCCCCGCCCGTGAAGAAGAAGTATTCTAAGGAACATGTACTGGTCATGATCTTTATCTACTATTTTAAGAATATCCTGTCTATCAAAGACATCGAGACTCTGCTCGCCCCCATTACTGAGAAGTGCTTTGACGCGGAGGAAGAGCTTGATATGGTGTCCATCTACAATGAGATCTGCAAGCTGGAGAAGTCTAGGATTGCTTCCTTGCAGAAAGATGTGGCCCGCTCCTATCATTCTTCGACGGAATGCTTTAATGACGCTCCGAAAGAAGACCAGGATTATCTTCAGCTTTTTGCATTTATCTGTAGTCTGAGCTTTGATGTGTATATCAAGAAGCTCCTGATCGAGAAATTAATAGACCAGCTCCCGGAACCCGGGCGTGAAAAAAAGAAGAAATGAGCCTTTCTAAGCCCGTTTCTTCTTTTTACTGTCTCTTACTTTTACTGACCTTACTTTTACTGTCTCTTACTTCTTATCTGTCCCGTTAATCCGCGCAAATACCATATCATATCCGTCGTTCCCATAATTCAAAGAACGGTTCACTCTGCTGATCGTCGCCGTAGACGCCCCTGTCTTCTCCGCAATCTCAAGGTATGTCTTACGCTCCCTTAACATCTTCGCCACCTCAAACCTCTGCGACAGGGAAAGCAGCTCGTTGATCGTACAGATGTCCTCAAAAAATGTATAACACTCTTCCTTATCCTTCAAGCTTAAAACAGCGCTGAACAGGTAGTCTACCGCCTCCGTCCTGATCTTCTTACTCATAAAATTATCTCCTCCGCGACAGATTCATTACTGTTACATTTTATCACAGTAAATTCATAAAGTCTATATATTTTTGTTGTGTTTTAAAGAAGACTTTAACTTCTCAAGAGACGTATTGGCCACCAGTTCTTCTGGAAAATCTGTCTCCTCAAGAACACGGAATGCATAAGGATATTCGGCAATATCCACATCAACATGGGAATCCGTTCCAAGAACGATCATCGTCCCCTGCTTCTTACACTCGGCCAGCATCTTTTTGCTGTTCTCCATGGCATTCAGACGGAAGCCTCCCGGACGAAGCGAGGAATTATTCACCTCAAGCAATGTCCCTGTCCGCCGCGCCTCCCTTGCAAGCATCTCAAAATCCACCGGGAACCTTCCGTCATCCGGATGCCCGATGATATCCACGTATTCATTCTCCATTACATTCATATACGCCCTGCCGACAGCCTCCATGGTATGCTCTCCCTTATAGCATGGAGAATGCAGGCTTGCGATCGCAATATCCATCTCCCCTAACAGCCTGTGCGGCATATCAACTTCTCCGTCTTCATTCAATATATTAAGCTCCGTTCCCATCAGAAGCTCAATCCCGTACATCTGCCTTGGCACTATCCTCAGATTCTCAAAATAATAGCTGTGGCAGGTTCCCGGCATCTCTATGGCATGATCTGTGATTGCAAGCCCTCTAAGCCCCTTTTCTGCCGCCGCAGAAGCCATCTCGCGTATCGTATTATACGCATGGCCGCTGGCAAGCGTATGTGAATGTGTGTCAACTTCAATCTTCATAAAACCATCCTTCTTTCTTCTGATATTATTCTCCCGCACCAGAAACCCGGTGCATTCCTTCTCCGGTGCCTCTGTCTGTGACAGTTTGATCTGACACATGGAAATATTATACAGTATATATCCAACTTTTTCTACACAATCTATTCTTAAAATTATAAACCAAATATTTAAGGGGGATTCAACAATGAAGAAAGTTGATAAAGAAAACCAGAGAATTATAGACGAATATGATTACCTGTCCAACGCCGCCTCCTCCCAGGACTGCACCGGACTGATCCCGTCCGAACCTGTATCCGAGGCAGAGATTGAGTCCTATGAGGACCTGTATCACTTCCTCCCTCCCAACGGAAAAGCGGCATCCATCAAGCCCGGCAAACAGCATGATTAACCGCATCTGTCCCCGGCAGAGTGTCTGTAAAGGGACCGCATTCATATGTCCGGCTTCTGCGAACCTTAAGAAGCATCCGGCATATAATAATGAAAAACGGAGTTTTCATTATGCCTTCATTTAATCTGGTTCCTGTAAACGGAGTCATCCAGAGTGTCACTGAATTCAACAATAACTGCTGTATGCTTATGACAGCCGTCCGCAATTCTGACGGAATCACCAATTTCGTCGTCAGTCCTGATACTTATGTGATCGGAGAAGTGCGGTTAAGGGCGGGGATGAACGTCACGGCGTTCTATGATGCAGACCTGCCGGTCCCGCTGATCTTCCCGCCGCAGTACCAGGCCATGTTCATCGGACGCAGGAATCCGCAGGAGACGGTATACGCCGGTGTATTCGACGATAATCTCGAAGCACTTGACGGTTCGCTGAAGCTGAATATCGGACGCTCCACTCAGATCGTCACGTCAAACGGCCAGCCGTTCAACTGCCCTCTCAGCGGGCAGACGCTGATTGTTTACTATTCTGCCACAACAAGGAGCATACCTCCTCAGACTACGCCTCGTAAAATAATTGTGATCTGTTAAAAAATACTCTTTCCTCCCGCTCGTTTTTGTGTTATACTTATTGTATGGGGCATTAGCGCAGTTGGGAGCGCGCCACACTGGCAGTGTGGAGGCCACGGGTTCAAGTCCCGTATGCTCCACCAGAAAGTTCTTACTCCAACCCTTACCAAAAAATTTTGATAAACGGTTGGGTATTGATGATAAGAGGCTCGTGAGCATTTGCTCACGAGCCTCTTCGTTGACTTTTACAGAGTTGTATTGTGACACTTCGTTCTTAACTGGTTCTACCAGCATGGTAAACGGTTCGGCAAATTCCGCCGTTACTTTTCCATCAGAGCCAATCAGCAAACGCTTAAAAATTGCCTGGTTCATCATTTTTTTCATATTATCATTTGCCATGCGGTAAGTTTCCCCGCAATTCTCGATTAAGTCTATCGCATCACCAAGCCGCTCTATGATCGTAGTAAAGGTATAATCATAGGCTTTTATCTGGTGAACGATAGCGGTGAGTTGCTTGGCGATTTTCTGTTGCTCACTTTTAAGGAGGTCGAGCGGGATAGCGTCATTGTAATGCGCCTCCAACAGTTTCTTACGCTTTCGTTCTAACTTATCCTTTTCCCGGCGCAGCCCGTCTAACTCTGCGGAGTATTTGTCCTGTTCAGCCTCTATATTCTGTCTTAGCCAAGTCTCTAGATAATTTGCTATTTTAGGCGGAAAAGAGTAGTTATTATAAATCTGTTCCACCTGTCTTTCGACATCCGCAATTAACACTGCCCGCTGTTTGCAGTCTGTACGCTTATTGTGCCGCCCGCCACAGACGAAATAAGGATAACGCACTCCGCTACGAGATTTTGTGTAATTGATGAACATCCGTGACCCGCAGTTTTTGCAGAAAACACTGCCCTTTAAGAAGTGCGGGTGTTCACGAGTACGTTCACCGTTGGTATGTGCTTCCAATATATCTTGTACTTGCTGCCAGGTGTCGGCATCCACCAGTGTCGGGTGCGTTCCGTTGTATTCTACGCCTTGGTACGGCACAATACCCTTGTAATAGGGATTGATTAGTACCTTGTCCAGGGATTTTTTGCTAATGGGTTGGGACGGAATTCTGGGTGTGGCGCGGGTAGTTAAACCGCAGGCTGCCAGATGTTCCGCTAAATCCTGCACCGTCCAATTACCAGTGGCATATTCCTCAAACGCCAGCTTAATGAGTGGGGCGCGTTCATCATCCACTATTACGGTACGTTCCTCACGCCCCTTCTCGTCCATGCGTCGGATATTGAGATAGCCAAGCGGTGCGCGGCTGGGCGTGCCACCGCTCTTCACTTTCTCATTCAGCCCCTTTTTGACCTCATTTGCCAGGTTCTGTGAGTAAAATTCTGCGATGGAACTCATGATGCCATGGAGTAGCATTCCTGCTGGAGTGTCATCAATGCTTTCCGAGGCGGATACCAGTTGAACTCCGCATTCACGCAAAGTGCGCATAATATCAACGTCATCACCGCGATTCCGAGCGAGACGGTCAACCTTATGTACAATTACGTAGTCTACCCTGTCAGCATTTTCCTTCACGTATTCCAGCATTTTCTGGAGTTCCGGGCGGTCAGCGGATTTAGCGGAAGTTCCCCGGTCAACAAACTCCTTACCGACCATCGCGCCCATAGAAAGCGCCTTTTTCTTGTTGGCTTCCCGCTGGGCTGGAATAGAAAAACCCTCATCAGCACCGCCGCCACGCTCTGCCTGCCCGCGCGTAGAGAC
>CAJTRO010000064.1:0-15440 GCA_910579015.1 uncultured Dorea sp.
TTTCCAACTCATGCTCAGAATATTCCGGTGACAGTTCCGCAAAGTCAAAGGTATATTCATCTTTTACAGCTAACCCTGTTGCCTGTATATTTCCTCGCCAATCTCCCAATAAAGGTTGATAGTCTCCGTATTCATTATTTTCAGGACATGATACTGCTTTTTATGTATCAATTCCTTCACGTCATTTACCAATAGCTCATAGCCTGCAATTTCCACTTCACTCATTCTTTCTCCAATTCTCGCACCAATGGTGCGAGTTTTATAAATCTATCATCCCACAAATATTTTCAATAATGACCTGGCTATTCTTCCCCCGGCGGGTGGAACACTAACACAAATATCCGTAATCTTCCTCAGTGATTACCTCGTTAAGAAATCTGAGAAATAGACAAAGAAATGCAATAATAAAAACCTTGCTGATATTCAGTTTTCATATCTGAACCCGCACTATCGTGCGGTTGTCGCGGCATTCGTCAAACAGTCATGTCTTACCAACAAATTGCAAAAATGCAATCGCCCGGTCTATCAGTTCTGCTTTCCTCATTGCTCGCGCAAATCAGCAAGGTTTACCTAGTGCTTTATGAAATATATAAATCATTTTCTGAATAAGAAAAGCAACCAGAATAGATACTGAGGTTTTCTTATCCATTAAATTATTCATACTCTATAATACATCTCTCAAACGCGTTCACCACCTGCGTCTCCTGATACATATCATACCGCTTGTGTCTCCGCCCGTATGACATATGCACATGTCCATGCAGGAAATACTTCGGCTTGTACTTGTCAAGAAGTGTACGAAATACCTGAAATCCCTGGTGTGGCAGATCCATCCCGTCATTCAGCTGATAAGCCGGGGCATGTGTCACCATGATATCAAATCCCCCGTGCCTGAACAGCTGAAACCACAGCTTCCTGACACGGTTCTTCATCTGCCATTCCGTATACTGGAATTCCCCGGGGCGATAGCGCATCGAACCGCCAAGCCCCAGGATCCTTACACCCTCGTGTACGTAGATCTTATCGTCAATGCAGATACATCCGTCCGGAGGGATCTGCTGATACTTCTCATCATGATTGCCGTGCACATACAGGATGGGCGCGGAGGTAAATGTTGCCAGAAACGAAAGATATCTTGGATCCAGATCTCCGCAGGAAATGATCAGATCGATCCCCTCAAGCTTACTCTTTTCAAAATAATCCCACAGATAAGCAGACTCCTCATCCGCAATCGCAAGTATTTTCATAGACCAACACTAACCCTTCTTATTCTCGATTCCCTGCTGCAAGACAACAGGTTTGGACTGTTCTTTCAGTTCTTCCTCCCTGGGAATGCTTCCAATGACATTCTCAGCCAGCCAGTCCATCGTCACAATCTCCTCCGGCGTAAGGCTCGTTGCCGGATCATCCTGCACAACGCCCTCCTGTGAATACAGAACACCGGAAAACGGGTTAAACGTGCCGGTAACGATCCTATCCTTCAGAAGCTCCACCAGCCTCTTCGTGCCGATCGGAAGATTCTGAGAGCAAACGACGTCAATGACGCCCGCCGACATTCCCCACCAGTAGTTAATGGCCTTCTTCGAGGACGGATCGTCGTCGTATTTCCACGTGCCATCCATGATCGTGCGGATCAGCTGTTCGTAAAACTTGCCCCAGTGCCACAGCGGCATGGCAAGATTCCTTGCAACCCCCCTGTCAAGATGATAGATCCCAAAGAATCGGGACGCCTCCTCAGGTATCACCATATCCTTTCCTGAGATACAGTCCACATGCTTCTCTAGAATACTCTCCATCACATCCACGTCCTTCTTGGCCGTCCATTCCAGATATACCTCGGCGCGCGGGTTGATCATCTTCGCCCCCAGCGCAAACGCATTGATATTGGCGATGGAACCATAGATCGGATAATCCGCGATATATGCAAGACGATCGTTGCCGGCCATCGCTCCTGCTATCGCTCCCATCAGAAACTTTGCCTCATGCATACGCGCATAATAGGTCCGGATATACCGGTGAGAAGTATTAACCGAACAATTCAGGATGCGTACATCCGGATTGGCGATGGCGGCCTTCACGCTTGCCTGTACAAACGACGGCGTTGTCGTAAATATAATGTTGCATCCGTCTTTGATCGCTCCCTCTATACACTCCTCCACGTTATCGAGGGTGACGTTCTCATAGTACACGGTACTGACTTCATCCGGAAAGGTCTGTTCCAGATGGAGCCGTCCCAGCTCATGAGCATACGTCCATGCCGACGATCCCGGCGTCTTCTCATAGATAAACGCGACCTTCAGGTTAGAGATGCCAAACGGAAGCAGAAGGTTGATCAGAGGCTTCTTCTCCTTATTCGGATCCATCTTAAGGTCTACATCCTCGTCCTCATCCAGAAGCGAGAACTCCTCCCAGGACTTTGCGACCAGCTCCTTTAATTCCTTCGTTGTCATCTGTCCGGTCTCTTCATAACCGTACAACGTGATAAATGCCAGAAACGCATCCCCCACCGTAACCGACAGCTTCTCCTTATCTCTCGCCGTGTACTCTGCCATAAACCGACGGTAGACAGAGCTGAACTCCAGCCGTTCGTCCTGAGACCAGACTTCATCCGGCCCCTTTCCAACCACTTCCTGCAGCTTCTTAAAGCTTCCTTCTTCTGAAAACCAGATATAGTTGATGTTCGTCAGTTCATAGAAATCCATGAACTCGAAATAGATCTTGTTCTCCTTCTCGTCCGTCCTCTTGGGTACGATCCGTATAACCGTGCCGGGAACGGAGACCGCCCCGTAGTATTTCATGACGCTGACACGCTTATTCCCTTCCAGCACATAGAACTTGTTCATATATTCATACGCCTTGATCGGTTCACGGATTCCCTCATTCTCATGACTGGTACTCAGTTTCGCCCATTTCGATGCAAATTCCGACGTCTCCCTTAAGATCGGCATAAAATTTGCCGCAAACGCATTGCTCCTCCCGTTCGTCTTGGTCCCTACGATCTGCTCGGTCGGGATCTGGACTAATCCTAACGGCACCTCAGAGAATGTCCCCTTTGTCGGGATGATGTCATCTAAAACCTCCAGTGTAGGCAAGAGTCCGTGAAGCATCCGGTACTGATAATCCTTCTTCCCGAGCTTGTATGCCTTTGTATAATCAGAATATCCCATAATCTCCTCCTTAAGATTATCACTCATGTTCTCACCTATTATATACCAACTATTGGAAACTCAGCAAGAGCAACCTTCTCAAATTCCAGGATAATATTCGGGAGGATCACTGATCATTTCTTAATATCTTCTCAAATCCGATACGGAGATTCCCGTCTTCACATCCGCCGACCAAGCGGATCCTTCCGCAGGCTTCAAAGCCTGCCTTCCCAAGCGCCCTTTGCATAGGCAGGTTTCCCGGATGCGTGTCGATCCTGACAGACGGAAAATGCGCCTGGCCTGCAAGCGCAAACCCATGTGCGAACATCTCCCCGGCAATGCCTCTTCCCTTACATCCGTCGGCCACGCATACCCGGTGCATGGATGCATACGCGCCGTCGGTCAGCCATCTGCCGTCTATCACCTCATAAGAAGGATCCGGCGTGCTCTGGAACGCAAACATTCCAAGAAGCTTTCCATCCTCAACGGCGAGATACGCACACCCCTGCCTGATATCCTCAATCCACACCTCCCGGCTCGGATATCCGCTCTGCCACTGGTCAAGGCCGAGATCACGAAGCTGTCTCTTTGCCTGCTCTGTGATCTCGCACATCCTGTCCAAATCTTCTGGCCGTGCCGTTCTAAATTCTATATTCTTCATCAAACGCCCTTTCATTTCCCGGACAGGCTGTCTCTTACTCGATCCCTGTCACCTGATAATCCTGGTCCTCTACCGTCTTTTTCAGCACGTCGTCTGCAACGTCTGCATTCAGAGTTACCACTGCGGTTCCTGACTCATGGCTTACTGCCGCCTCTTCTACCTGAGCAAGCGCCTCTAAACACTTCTTCACCCTTGCCTCGCAGTGTCCGCACATCATACCCTCGATCTTCATTGTTTTTGTCATCTTTGTTTCCTCCTTTTTTTCTTGTCTTTTTTCCTTCCGGTTTTTATCCCTTGATGCATCATGCACCTTGAACCAGTTCAGCCGCAGCGCATTCGTAACCACGCAGAAGCTTGACAGGCTCATGGCCGCCGCGCCGAACATCGGATTCAGCTTCCAGCCAAGCAGCGGATACCATACTCCCGCCGCCAGCGGAATCCCGGCCACGTTGTAGAAGAACGCCCAGAACAGATTCTCATGGATATTGCGAAGCGTCGCCCGGCTTAAACGGATCGCCGCCGGAACGTCGCTTAACCGGCTCTTCATCAGGACGACATCCGCCGCATCAATGGCGATATCCGTTCCAGCGCCGATCGCAATACCGATATCGGCTCTCGTAAGCGCGGGCGCATCATTGATCCCGTCTCCGACCATCGCCGTCCTGCCCTTCTCTTTGAGCTTCCTGATCACCTGCTCCTTCCCGTCAGGCAGAACCCCTGCGATCACCTCGTCAACTCCTGCCTGACGGCCGATCGCCCTGGCTGTCCTTTCATTATCTCCGGTCAGCATAACAACATGGATCCCCATATTCTGAAGCTCCTTCACTGCCTTCGGACTGTCCTCCTTGATCACGTCCGCCACCGCGATCACACCAATCAGCCGTCCGTTCCTGGCGAAGAATAACGGCGTCTTGCCCTCCTCAGAAAGTAAGACGGCTCTCTGCCTCATCTCCTCTGACACCTCTGCGCTCTTACTGATATATGCAAGATTACCGCCTGCCAGCAAGTCTCCGTTCAGGTTCCCGCATAGCCCGTTGCCCGGCACCGCCTGAAAATCCGTCACCTCAAATCCCGGATGCTCCCCGCCGGCATCACTCTTAGCAAGACCTCTCTCCTGCACCAGCGAAAGAACCGCCTTCGCCAGCGGATGCTCACTTTTTCTCTCTAACGCATAAGCCGTCAAAAGAAGCTCATCCTCTGTCATACAGCCTTCACATGCTTTCTTCTGATCCTCAGAAGCCTTCCCTTCAAGCCCCGCCAGAATAATATCCGTGACCTTCGGCTCTCCGCTTGTGATGGTCCCCGTCTTATCCAAGGCGGCAATCTCTATCTTCCCCGCCTCCTCAAGAGAGACGGCTGTCTTGAACATAATCCCGTTCTTCGCGCCCATTCCGTTGCCTACCATGATGGCGACCGGAGTTGCAAGCCCAAGCGCACACGGACAGCTGATCACCAGTACCGAGATCCCCCGCGCCAGTGCAAATCCCATCTCCTGCCCCGCCAGCAGCCACACGAGGATCGTAACTGCCGCCAGCGCGATAACCGCAGGGACAAATACCCCGGACACCCTGTCTGCAATCTTCGCGATCGGCGCCTTCGTGGCCGCCGCGTCGCTGACCATCTGGATGATCTGGGAAAGCGTCGTATCTTCCCCGACTCTGACAGCCTCACATTTCAGGAAACCGGACTGGTTCAGCGTCGCCGCAGAAACCGGGCTTCCCGCTTCCTTATCTACCGGGATGCTCTCCCCTGTCAGGGCCGATTCATTGACCGCACTGCTCCCCTCGATCACCACGCCGTCTACCGGCACATTCTCTCCCGGCCTTACAACAAACACGTCTCCCTTTTGTACCTCGCGGATCGGAACCTCCTGCTCCTTTTTATCTCTGATCACAACCGCCGTCTTTGGCGCAAGCTTCATCAGGCTCTTCAACGCATCCGTCGTCTTCCCCTTAGAGCGCGCCTCTAACATCTTTCCGACCGTGATCAGGGTTAAGATCATCGCCGCAGACTCAAAATAGAATTCATGCATATACGCCATGACGCTCTCCATATCCATATGCATCTGGGCATCTGTCATGGCAAACAGAGCATACGTGCTGTACACATAGGACGCCCCCGCTCCCAGCGCCACAAGTGTATCCATATTCGGCGCGCGGTGCCACAGGCTTCTGAATCCGCTGATGAAGAACTTCTGGTTAACGATCATGACCGCCGTCGTAAACAACAGCTGTATCAGCCCCATCGCCACATGATTCCCCGCAAGGAAGCCGGGCATGGGCCAATCCCACATCATATGTCCCATGGAAACATACATCAGAGGAATCAGGAAGCAGAGAGACGACACCAGTCTCTGCTTGAGGACGGGGGTTTCCTTATCCTTTAAGAGCCCTTCATCCATCTCCTCTCCCGCCGGCGCCTTCTTAGCCCTATCCGCCGACTTCTTTGACGCGCCGTATCCGGCCGCCTCAACAGCCTCGATAACCTTCTCTGCCGGCACTTCTCCCTCCACACCCATGGAATTGGTCAGCAGGCTGACCGAACAGGATGTCACGCCGTCCAGTTTGGAGACAGCCTTCTCCACCCGTGCACTGCACGCCGCACAGCTCATGCCCGTTACCGTATATTGTTCCATATAAATTCCTCCTTTCATCCTCCCTGGCACATCATCCAGTGCACGCCCGGACACTCTCCTTTTGTCCCTTAGGCGCATATTCCTCAATCCTCCCATGAAAGAAACAGAGCAAAAATACCATACAGGGGTATCACTTCATCAGCTTCTGAAGTGTCGCAACCAGTTCATCCACCGTCTCGCTCTTCCCTTCGCGGATATCGTTCGTCACACAGGTACGGATATGGTTCGCAAGCAGCACCCTGTTGAAGCTGTTGAGCGCCGCGTTCACCGCCGACACCTGAATCAGGATATCCGGGCAATATGCATCATTTTCCACCATCTTCTTGATCCCGCGTACCTGTCCTTCGATCCGGCTTAAGCGATTGACCAGATCCTTATATTCCTTCACGGACCGCTCCTTTGTCTTGTGACAGCATTCCTGTCTTTCCTCCATATCCAACACCTCATTTCTAAACACATTATATACCCCATCAGGGTATAATGCAAGCAAAATTTTTTAACAAAAAAATCCACCTGTATATTTGGACCATACAGGCAGATTTTTCTCTAACACAGTTCATATTCTACTTCACATACTCTGAGCACATTCCCTTCAACCTGAAAGCGCACCTCCATCCCCGCATATTTCATCCCGTAGATCCGCCCCCGATCCTGCTGATAGGAAGGTCTTGGATCCTGCGATAATAC
Organism: uncultured Dorea sp.; assembly: GCA_910579015.1. Lineage (GTDB taxonomy): Bacteria > Bacillota > Clostridia > Lachnospirales > Lachnospiraceae > Sporofaciens. Next base: position 7,130 of record CAJTRO010000064.1, read on the forward strand.
CTGCTTAAGAATCTCCCTGTGCTCCATCGGGATCTTAACTTCCCATTCCCCGGGGATCTCCACCTCAAGCCTGTATCCCTTTTTCTGCTCCGCAAATCCTCCCGACGCCTCTGCATGGCAGTCCACATAGGGAAGATAAGGCTTGATATCATAGATGGGCGTTCCATCCATCAGGTCTGCTCCCCGGACATGCAGAACGATTCCTTTTCCCTCTCTTCTCTCCATCCGCTCAAGGGACACACTGGACAGTCCCACAGGGTTGGGGCGGAAGGGAGACCTGCTTGCGAATACCCCCACCCGTGTATTGCCACCAAGCCTTGGCGGTCTTACAGTCGGGCTCCATTCGTCTTTCACAGCCTCTGAAAATCCCCATATCAGCCACAGATGGGAAAACGCCTCAAGCCCCCTGACCGCGTCCGGATTGCGGTACTTCGGTTCAAATATGATCTCTGCCTTCGTATCCGCAAGCCCGCTCTGTCTCGGGATCCCGAACTTTGCCGGGAAATCCGTATGTATATAAGCAATGACTTCCAGCGTTAAATGATCATCTTCTCTTCGCAATCCTACATTCCATCCCCTTCCGCGCATCCGGCGCCCTCAAGCTTCTTACGGATCATCCGGATCTCCTCCTTGTGCCCCTTATCGTCCAGCGGAGTTTCCAGATAGAAGGGCAGATCCTTAAGCACAGGATGGCGCAGTATACGAAGCAGCGCATCAAGGCCGATCTCACCCTCTCCGACCACCGCGTGCCTGTCCTTATGAGAACCAAAAGGCATCATACTGTCATTGAGATGCACCGCTTTCAAAAGCTCTAACCCAAGCACCCGGTCGAACTCCTCAAGCACGCCCTCCAGATCATCCACAATATCATACCCCGCCGCAAACACATGGCAGGTATCCAGGCAGACACCGATCCTCTCCGGATGGGCGGCCCCGTCCCGGATCTCCCTTAGATGCTCAAATCTTGCCCCGATCTCCGTCCCCTTGCCTGTCATGGTTTCCAGAAGGACCATGAGCTTCTCCTGTCCTGTGACCGCCTGATCAAGTCCCCGGATGATATTGCGTATCCCCTTCTCCACTCCGATCCCGGTATGGCTTCCCGGATGGAACACCAGATATTCTATTCCAAGACGGTCCATCCGCTCTACATCCTCCCGTATCACCGTGCAGGCGAACTCATACACCCGCTCCTGGCCGCTCGCCAGGTTCATGGTATACGGAGCATGGGCAAGCAGCGCTTTAAACTGGTGCTCTCTTCGTATCTTCTGAAACTTTTCAATCTCTTCCTCTTCATATACCTTATAATTCGATCCTCTGGGATTCCGGCTGAATATCTGCATAGTATCCGCCTCCATGCGGACCACGTTCCCGGCAGTTTTCGCCAGCCCTCCCGCAATCGACATATGTGTTCCGATCGTCAGCATATTCTTCTCCTTTCCGTATTCTCTGCCGTGGCCGCCCGGACGGACAGCTACATCAGAGGCGCAACCAGACGCAGGACATGTCCGGTAATCTTCGTAAGCAGGCTCCTCTCCTTTGCCTCCACAAGCGTCACCTTATGGCTCTTCGCCAGTGTCTGCCGGAAATCCTGTTCAATCTTTTCAATCTCCGGGTTATTATAGATAAAGACTCCGCATTCAAAATGCAGGTAAAGGCTCCGGTAATCCAGATTAATTGTCCCCACCGTCGCCGTATCATCATCCGAGACAAATACCTTAGCATGGACGAATCCCGGCGTATACTCATAGATCTGGACGCCTCCCTCTATCAGTTCTTTATAATAAGTCTTTGCCACAGCGAACGCATACCATTTATCCGGAATATGAGGCATGATAATGATCACCTCGATCCCGCTCTTTGCGGCTCTCACAAGCGTCGTGATCATCTCGTTGTCAAGGATCAGGTACGGCGTCATGATATGTACGTATTTCTTCGCATGGTTCAATATGTGGAAATATACCTCTTCCCCTACATTCTCATTATCAAAGGGGCTGTCTGCATATGGAATCACGTACCCCAGACCTCTTCGCAGTTCTTCCCCCCTGGCTGTCAGATACCTCCTGTACGCCTCCGGCCTGCGCTCCTCCACATTCCACATCTGCAAAAATATCATCGTAAGGCTCTGTACTGCATCGCCCTTTAGCATGACCGCCGTATCCTTCCAGTGTCCGAACCTTTCTTTCCGGTTGATGTATTCATCTCCCAGATTGATTCCTCCCGTAAACCCGACCTTTCCGTCAACGACACAGATCTTCCTGTGGTCACGGTTATTCTGAGTGGTAGACAAAAACGGCTGGATCCGGTTCGCCATCTTGCACTGGATCCCGTATCTCTCAAGCTGTTTTGGATAACCATAGGGAAGCATGGATATGGCGCACATGCCGTCATACATGAACCGCACCTCTACCCCCTCCTCGGCCTTCTGCTTAAGAACCTCCAAGATCGTCCCCCACATATACCCCTTCTCTACGATAAAGTATTCCATGAAAATATATTTTCTGGCCTTCTTAAGCTCGGACAGCATAGCTTCAAACTTATACTCGCCCAGCGGAAAATACTTCACCTCCGTATTCCGGTAAGTCGGAAATCCCAACTGTCTGGACAGATAATAAGACAGCTGGGCATTCGCCGACCTGCTCGCCCACAGATCTCTGACAATCTCCTTATCCTGCCCCATATAAGGCTCGGTCTCAATCCTGAGGGTTGACAGACGGTTTTGCAGGAATCTGGTCCCTAACTGCATCTTAACAAGGACGTAGAACAGCACGCCGATAACCGGAAATACCATCACGCACAGGATCCACGTCATCTTAAACGCAGGATTCCCCTTCGTATTGATAATGTAGATCAATACAACCGCCTCTAATATCAGCAATGCCCCGTATATAAATGTAAGATATTCCTCCAGATCGCGGATCGCTTCTACGATCAGCCCGATCTGTAAAAGAAGCAGCAGCAGAATGATCCCTGTCCTGCTGAATATGATACGGAACAGCCCCTTCTTCGCCGTACTTGTTGTCTGATTTTTATCCATACACTGCTCTCTCCTCTTGACGTATAATAAACATATCCTACAGTCTATCACAAATTTATCCAATAATCTAATAAATTACAGACTTTTTACATACATTTTATGATTATTTTAGAGGAAAAATAATACAATATGTGGTATGATAGTTATTAGAATATAATTTTGAAAGGAGTTATAATTATCATGAAGAAATGGGGTAAAGGATTGATGGGGCTCGTTGCGGCAGGCGGAGCGCTTGCAGGCCTTATCTATTATTTAAAGAAAAAAGACAACTGTGAAGAAGAGGAATTCGATGACGAGTTCGAAGACAATGATTTCGACCTCGACAGCGACTTAAAGCCTGTGTCCGACCGTGAGTATGTTTCTCTGAATCCGTCCGCAAAGGATGAGGAAGAAGAAAAGTCCGAAGAAGCCTCTGCCGTTGCGGATGACAATCTGGATGAAGACGAAGATTAAGAACAAACAGATATAACATATCAAGAAGAACGACTTAAGAAGCTTCTGCCTGTGCAATTGACCTTCCCATCTCAATGCACAGGCAGATTATTTTATCCCATCCGGCCGGCACCCCCTTGTCTCATACCGTCCCCAAAGCACCGGTTCAATATCTTCACGGCCTCTCTGATCTGCTCCTCCGTCAGGTTCGCATAACCCAAAAGGATGGTCGGCCTCTCATCCCCCATCCTCCTGATCCGGTAATCCGACAGCCCGTATACCCGGATATCTTCTTTTTCAGCCCTCTCTATCAGCTCTTCCTCCGTACAGCCATTCCTGAACGTAAGCAGAAGATGGACGCCGGCGTTCTCCCCCGATACAGTCATGATATCCGACATCGGCTTCAGCCCGTCAAGAAGCGCGTCATGCCGGCTCTTGTACAGCGCCCTCGTCTTATTGAGATGCCGCTCGTAATACCCTTCCTCGAGAAATCTCTGCATGATCATCTGGTCCACCTTAGATACGGTAGAATGCACAAAATCATGCCTCTCCTCATATGCATCCAGAAGCGGTCCCGGCAGCACCATATAGCTCAGCCGTATCGCCGGCGCAACCGACCTTGAGAACGTGCCAAGATAGATCACCTTCTCATGCGCGTCATATCCCTGCAAGGCAGGGATCGGCTTGCCCTTATAACGGTACTCGCTGTCATAATCATCCTCTATGATATACCGGTCCTCTTCCTCTGTCGCCCACCTTAAAAGCTCCATCCTTCGGTTGATGGGCATGACGATCCCCGTCGGATACTGGTGGGAGGGTGTCACATAGGCTATATCCGCCCCTGATTCCCTGAGCTCTGTTACCTTCATCCCGCTCTTGTCCAGAGACACCGGGACCGTATCATAGGACAGAGCCTCTGCCATGCGGTACGCCTGCTTGTACGCCGGATCCTCAAAAGCGATCCTGTGCTCTCTCCCAAGTATCATACTAAGGAGCATCAGGATATAATCACTTCCCGCGCCGACAATGATCTGCTTCGGCGAACAGTTCACCCCTCTTGCCTGGTGGAGATAACTGCTGATCGCGCTTCGGAATCCATATTCACCTTGGGAATCCCCGAAACGGAACAACTCCGTCCGGTCGTCCATCAGGACATCCTTCGACAGCTTCCGCCATGCATTATAGGGAAAGCTCCTCAGATCCACGCCGCTAGGCGAGAAATCATACCGGTACTTCTTCCCGGGCTTCTCCATAGCCATAGCCTTCGGCTTCTCCCGTTCCAGGCGGTAAAGCTCCTCCGTCTGCGACACGAAAAATCCCCTGTAAGGCTCCGCCTCAATATACCCCTCCGACAGAAGCTGCTCGTAGGCAAGCTCAACCGTACTCCTGCTCACCTCCAGATGCTTCGATAAGGCTCTGGTAGACGGCAGCTTCTCCCTGTATGCAATCCTTCCATTCTGGATATCCGCTTTGATATACCGGTAGATCTGCTCATAGAGCGGAACCTTCGAATGGCTTTTCAGATTCATCGTTATCTCATTCATCTATTTCGGCAGCCTGAACGAGCTCTTCAACGACACGATCCGGTTAAATACCAGCGCCTCCGGCGTCGAATCCTTCGAGTCGATACAGAAATACCCGTTCCTTACGAACTGGAAGCTGTCACATCCCTTTGCATCCGCGAAGCTGTCCTCCACATAGCACTCCTTTTTTACAGTCAGGGAATTCGGGTTCAGGTTCAAAGAGCCGTCCTCCTTATTGTAGACGCCCTTCTCCTCATCCACAAGATTCTCATACAGACGCACCTCGGCCTGCTTCGCGAAAGGCGCGGCAACCCAGTGGATTGTTCCCTTGACCTTCCGGCCGGTGAACCCGGATCCGCACTTCGTCTCCGGATCATAAGTACAGTGCACAACCGTCACATTACCGTCCGCATCCGTCTCATAGCTTATACATTTTACAAAGTACGCGTGCATCAGGCGGACCTCATTGCCCGGAAACAGACGGAAATACTTCTTCGGCGGATCGATCATGAAATCCTCCCGCTCGATATACAATTCTCTGCAAAACGGAAGCTTACGCATACCAAGAGCCTCGTTCTCCAGATTGTTCTCAACCTTAAGATACTCCGTCTCCCCTTCCGGGTAATTATCGATCACCAGCCTGATCGGATCAAGCACCGCCATCATACGCGGGCGCTTAAGCTTTAAATCCTCCCTGATGCAATACTCAAGCATGGCGTAATCCACAGAGCTCTGGCTCTTTGATACTCCGCACATGTCGATAAACATCTGAAGTGATTCCGGCGTAAAGCCCCTTCTTCTCAACGCCGCTATGGACACAAGCCTTGGATCGTCCCAGCCGTCCACGATGCCGTCCGTCACCAGCTTCTTGATATACCTCTTACCCGTCACCACATTCGTAAGATACAGCTTGGCAAACTCAATCTGCCGCGGGGCCGGATCAAATCCGCACTCCTTAACCACCCAGTCATAGAGGGGCCTGTGATCCTCGAACTCCAGAGTACAGATAGAATGAGTGATCTTCTCCACCGCGTCCTCGATCGGATGCGCGAAGTCATACATCGGATAGATACACCATCTGTCTCCCGTATTGTGGTGCGTCATATGAGCCACACGGTAGATGACCGGATCGCGCATATTGATATTCGGGGACGCCATGTCGATCTTCGCACGCAGGACCTTCTCACCGTCCTTGTATCTTCCATCCTTCATCTCTTCAAAGAGCCTCAGGTTCTCCTCCACAGAACGGTCACGGTACGGGCTGTTCTTTCCGGGCTCCTTAAGAGTACCACGGTATTTTCGCATCTCATCCGCCGTCAGATCGCAGACGAACGCCTTTCCATTCTTGATCAGCTTCACGGCACACTCGTACATCACCTCGAAATAATCCGATGCAAAATACAGATGCTCCTTCCAGTCGGCGCCAAGCCACTCCACGTCTTCCTTTATAGATTCTACGAACTCCATATCCTCCTTGGTGGGATTCGTATCATCGAACCGCAGATGAAAGGTCCCGTTATATTTCTTCGCCAGTCCAGAATTCAAAAGAATAGACTTGGCATGTCCGATATGGAGATACCCGTTCGGCTCCGGCGGAAATCTGGTACATACCTCAGAATAAACTCCTCCGGCAAGGTCCTTATCTATCTCCTGCTCAATAAAATTCTTGGAAACTGCTTCTTCTCCCATATTGCTCCTCCTTGTAGATACTTCTCATGCCGCAGCCAGCAGATCCACCGGCAAAATCCGGCATTTAAATACATTATGCCCCTTATCTTATCATAAAAAATATGGCGAAACAAGATTTTTATCTTCTTTGACTTGTTTTCTAAGACTTCGCCCGCCCTGTAAACACTGCCACAGACCGAGGCCGCAGGATGAATTCCCTCTCGATACGCACCTCCGTACCTTCCTCGTAACAATACCGGCCTTCCCCGTCTCCATAGGTATTGACACTTAGATACCACGCGGCCATATTATCAAGATGGGGCAGCGTGATCCTGACATCCTCCCAGTAAGTATTCACCGACACATATACCAGATCGTCTCTCCCTGTCTCCCTGTCATATCCTGCAAAGCTGATCGAAAAGGTTCTTGTACCCTTGGGCAGCTCAACCTTCTCCGCCATGACGTCATGAGCATGGAGCGGTTCCATACCGCAGACCGCATTCGGCAGCTTCTTACGGATAATGGGATGCCTGCGCCTGTAATCGATCATAAAGCGGAAGAATTCGAACAGCTCCCGGTTCTTCTTAAGCAGCTCCCAGTCAAGCCAGGCGGTCTCGTTGTCCTGGCAATAACAGTTATTGTTGCCATACTGCGTATTGCCGAATTCATCTCCCGAAAAAAACATCGGCGTTCCCCTGCTGCACATGAGCACTGCACAGGCATTACGGATCATGCGCCAGCGAAGGCTTAATACCTCCGGATCGTCCGTCTCTCCCTCCGCGCCGCAGTTCCAGCTCCGGTTATCGTCCGAGCCGTCCCTGTTGTTCCATCCGTTCTTCTCATTGTGCTTCTCATTATAAGAATACAGGTCATAGAGCGTAAAACCATCATGGCAGGTCAGGAAATTCACACAGGAATTATACCCGGCATAGCTCTTCGAATCATCGGGAAACATACCACCATAGATATCCCCGGAGCCCGCGATACTCCACGCCGCGTTCTTTGCCTCCCAGTTCTCTCCCTTCAGAAAACCTCTGACAGAATCTCTGTATCTGCCGTTCCACTCAGCCCAGCGCCTGCTTGCAGGAAAACTCCCCACCTGGTACATCCCGCCCGCATCCCACGCCTCGGCGATCAGCTTGACATTACTGAGCACCGGATCATAGGAGAGGCTTCGCAGAAGAGGCGGGTTATTCATCGGAGAGCCGTCCTCATTTCTCCCAAGGATACTCGCAAGATCAAACCGGAATCCGTCCACACGGTAACTGACTGTCCAGTACCTTAAGCATTCCAGGATCAACAGCTTCACGATCGGATGATTACAGTTCAGCGTATTGCCGCAGCCGCTGAAATTATAGTAATTGCCGTCCGGCGTCAACATGTAGTAGACCTTGTTGTCAAGCCCCTTGAAGCAGAACGCGGGTCCATTCTCATTCCCCTCCGCCGTATGGTTAAAGACCACATCCAGTATCACCTCGATACCGTTGTCATGCATGGCCCGGATCAGCTGCTTAAGCTCTCTTCCTTCATGATTGAATTCCTCCGAAGCGGCGTAACTGGTATTAGGCGCAAAGAACCCCACCGGATTATATCCCCAGTAATCCAAGAGCCTCTGCCCGTCCACCTCGCGCACGTCCCGCATCTCGTCGAATTC
>CAJTRO010000064.1:15450-17167 GCA_910579015.1 uncultured Dorea sp.
CAGCTCCACCGCGTTGATCCCAAGCTCTTTCAGATACGGGATCTTCTCCATAAGCCCCGCAAAGGTTCCTCTGTGCTTCACTCCCGACGACGGATGCTTGGTAAAGCCTCTGACATGCAGTTCATAGATGACCAGATCACACATCTCCTTGTTGGACTGCGGCATATCTCCCCAGTCAAACTTGTCTTCCACCACTCTCGCATGATAAGCGCCTACCTTCCGGTCGCCCCAGCCGCGCCACCCTGCGATCGCTCTCGCATAAGGATCCAGGATCACATTCTCCTTATTAAACAGAAGTCCTTTCTCGGGCTGATAAGGCCCGTCCAGCCGGTATGCATATTCGAACTCACTGATATCCAGATCAAACACGATCATCGAGTACACATCCCCAATCTTATACTCGTCCGGAAACGGGATCACCGCAAACGGCTTCGCTTTCCCCCTATGGAACAAAAGCAGCTCACAACGAGTACCATAATGCGTATGGATCGTAAAATTCACTCCTCTTGGAAGTACCGTCACCCCATTGATATCGAACATTCCCGGTCGTACAAGGTAACCCGCGATCTCCCTCATCGGCTTTACGGTTACCAGATAATCTTTCGGAAGCTTACTGCTGTATGCTTTCATATTCTGTTCCTCCTCTCTGATGTAATGCATTCTTATTTCCCCATTCGTTTCCAACTCCTGAAACACTCCTATACTGCTTCTGCTTCCAATCCATAAAACGCTTCTGTTACTTCCAAATATACTATGATATTGCAATGTTTTCAAGGTTCAATACTGTATCTGCAAAAAAAAGGAACTATCTGTAACCTGATAGTTCCTAATCAGCTGCCTAGCGGAATCGAACCGCCGACCTCCGCCTTACCAAGGCGACGCTCTACCGACTGAGCCAAGGCAGCACACATGTGATATGCATGTGATATGCAACATTGATACTATACAATAACTCAGCCGGTCTTGTCAAGATTTTTTATACATTTTATGTCAAAAAATTTACAACTCTTACTTCTCCGCTTTCAATACTTTTTCCGCCTTCCCCTTGATCCTCTGGAGCGCGTTGTCAATCGTCTTAGGACTCTTGTCAAGCAGGCGGGCGATCGTCTTATAATCCGTCCCCAGAAGATGAAGATAGAGCACACGACTCTCGAGACTGCTTAAGCTCTCTTCCAGCTTCACCTCCAAAAGCCTTGCATACTCCCGGCTGACCAGCAGTTCTTCCGGATTGCTCTCCTGCCCCGCCGCCATGGTCTCCATCAACGGCCCCTGCTCTTCACTGGTCTCATAGAGGGATATGTAAGAATTCAGCGGACTGTGCTTCTTTCTCTTGGATGCCTCGATTGCCGAATACATCTGTCTGGTGATACACAGCTTCGCAAAACTGAAGAAAGATGTCTCAAGTTCCACGTCGTAATCCTGGACAGCCTTAAAAAGACCGATCATCCCCTCCTGGATCAGATCGTCATTCTCTCCGCCAAGCAGGTACATGGCGTTGGCCTCCTTACGCACCAGGTTCTTATATTTCTCCATAATATAATCAATGATATTCTTATCGCCCTTGCGCAGCTTTCTGATCAATTGTTCATCCGTCATCTGCTCATAATTTGCCATAGGTCCAGTTAATCTCCCTGCCGGCCGCACTATGACAGGCGCTGTCTGACAATCTCGTATGCCCGCACCCCTGCCGCCACAGACGCATTCAGAGAATCAATAT
>CAJTRO010000065.1 GCA_910579015.1 uncultured Dorea sp.
CATTGTCAGCCATCCATTGCTTGGCGGTTGTTCCTTCCGGACGATTTTGGCACTGGGTTATGATCTCCAGCCATTGCGAACTACGTACATCATGAGTGATTTGATCCATGTAATGCCTCCTCTAAAAAACTACTAGTATTTTCGTGTCTTTTAGATTATGGCATAAAGTCAAATCTTAGTTAAGGCGAGCGTTTTGACGCTTACGAAATTTTTGCTGATGACTTTTCTTTTTATTCGCTATTATTTTCAGACATTAAGAAACCGCAACCCCTTGATTTTTCAAAGGATTGCGGTGCTTATTTTTATTATTTGGCTCTAATTACAAGATTACTCAATGATTGTAGCAACCCTTCCAGAACCTACTGTACGACCACCCTCACGAACAAACAGACAGCATCGGCAAAAAACAGAATCCCATAACGCAGCCAAGCAACACGGAAAATACCAGCGTAGTCGCTATGGTCTGCCGAAACACCTGATTACAGTGCTCCATCTCCCCGGCACCCAGAGCCATCCCGGCAATCGAGACGCCTCCGATAGAAACCATCAAGCCGACGCCAAGATACAGATAGATGATCGGAAGTCCCAGGTTGACCGCCGCAATCCCTTCCTTTCCCACATAGTTGCCGATGAAGAACCCATCTGCAATCGTAACCAACGAAGTGAGAATCATGGAAATGATTGCCGGTATGGAAAACTGCCAGATCATCCTGGCCGTATCCTGTTTCATCTGTTCCAAATTCATAAAAATTCCTCCTTCACTCCTGTAATACCCATTCATTATAAGAAGGAATCAAAATATATACTTCTGAATTCTTGCCCTCTCTATCCCCGCACACCTCATCCCGCGTCTCTGATTAAAGTCCCTGCATTTTAAAAAGCCCTGCTATTTCATCTGAGGAATCCTTCATTCCTCTTTGAAACCACACTTCAATCCAGCCATACAACGTATAGGCTGCGAACGCCTTTGCGTAGGCATCGCCTTTGGAATCTTCCGGCTTCGGGCCAAAGATCCCGATTATTACATCCTTTAGCAGGTAAATAAGATTTCTTTCGTTTAACAGGCGATAGAAATCCCAGTGTCTCTCAAAATGTCCAAACAACGCTTGAATCCATACGCTGATTGGTTTCCCGTCACTTTGCCCATATCCACCCGTCCATTCAGAAAACAGCCGGTGGATATATTGCCGTATGATATCCTCTTTATTCTCATAATTCCGATAAAAAGAAGCCCTGCCGACGCCCGCGCTGTCACACAGTTCACGGATAGAAATATCGTTGATCGATTTACCGCGAAGCAGCGTTAAAAGCGCGTCCGTCAAATGTTCGATTACATAGGCGTTCCGCCCCTCATTGCTCATCGGTGATACATTTTTCATGTTCTGTCTCATTTTCCTTCCTCCCATTGACAGTAAAAGAATACGAAGATATACTTGTATCGACGATACATCTGTATTACCAACTATCATAGTGTAACCTGTATACAAAGTCAAGAACAACCGGAAAGGAAAAAAGAACGAAAATGACACTTACACAAAAACGTATCCTTATCTTACTTATTATCATTGTCACAGCAGCAGTTTTAGGGCGGCTTGCCTTTCGGACCGTTTTGAACTTCCTGATGGGAGGCACCATCTTGGGAGGGAATTTATTGTGAGCAGAAAGAAAACATTGAAAAAGGAAGGCCGGATTATGTGGGGTTTTATCTATGTTTTTGCATTTCTTACTGCTTTTACAGGTTCTGTTGCATACAAAATGTTTCATGATCCATTTGGAGGCGAATTTAAGGCGGACTGGAGCGATTCCGTCGGTAAAGTATACACCGATCTTACATATGGCAGCGGTGAAGCCAATAAATTCGACCTTTATGTACCGACGGATGATTCCAGAAGCAGATACGGCCTGGTCGTATATCTCCATGCCGGCGGTTTTACAGGCGGAGATAAATCTGACGACGCCGAGATGTTAAAATGGCTCTGCGCTCAGGGATATGTGGCAGCAGGCGTCAATTATACCCTGTTTGGCGAAGCCCGCCCCGACGCAAGCGTATACTCCCAGTCATTGGAAATAAAAGAAAGCATTCCTTATGTGGTCGCAGAAGCAGAGAAATTGGGATATCCCATCGACGAAATGGCAATTTCCGGCGGTTCGGCCGGAGGCTGTCTTGCCTTACTGTATGCCTATCGCGATGCGCAGACTTCGCCCGTACCCGTAAAAATGGTCTTTGAAGCGGCGGGTCCATCCTCTTTTTATCCCGAGGACTGGAAAAGCTATGGGCTTGGTTTAGAGACCGAAGAAAGCAAAGCGGCAGCAAGAGAGCTGTTCGGCACAATGGCTGGTAAAGAAATCAAGACAAACTTCGGCACGCCTGAATATGATGAAGAAATAAAAGATATTTCCGCTCTCCTTTGGGTAAACGAGAATACGGTCCCCACCCTTCTGGCATATGGGAAATATGATAAGATCCAGCCCTATGAAGGTTCCCAAAGGCTTCTTCGGGCGCTTGAGGACAACCATGTTCCCCATGACTACTATTTATTCAACCATTCCGGACACGGCTTACAAAATGACACTCAAGTGTATGGGGAATATATGCGTAAGATACTCGAATACCTTGAGACTTATATGCCCATAAAATGTACCCCTTGAGTATGTGGAAACTTATACTTTAATGAACGGAGTCCACCCGCCCGCAGGGCATGAATTACGGTATGCCCTTGGGTATAGATTCCCTGCTCCAATTCATTTCACAGGCACACAGATATCCAGCTCCATATACATCGTCTCACTGTCGACCTCATGGTAAATATCAAACAGGCTTTTCGTTGCATCCAATTCATAAGACACCTTTGGCAGCCACACTAAGAATATGGTCTGGTAAGCCGCATAGATATGTTTGGCATGTCCCTGAAAATGATACACGATACATTTTCCGCCCTGTATTTTTGCCCTGTTCTTAAGCGGGCAGTCTTCACGGACACTCATACAGATATCATACAGGCACCGTCCGGCGTCCGTCACAGCCGGGTCGTCATATGTCCTCTCCAACAGAAGCGTCTCCTCTGTGATGAACTCCCTGTATTTTTCGATAAATCCATCCCAATCCCTGCACAGGTTCTCGTAACTTCCGAAACGCCTCTCGTAGATTACTTCGTAATCCGGAATATTTTCAACGGTAATCTTTTTGTCACATGCTTCGAACGTTTCCACCTGCCAGTTTTCATGATGGAAAAATGGATGCGCCATCGACGAATCATAACTCTGCCGGCGGTAATCCACAGGAGCCATACGGTAATGCCTGCGGAATGCAGAGCTGTAATTGGACGGGCTGTACCCATAATCCGCGCCAATCTCCGTAATCCTGCGCTCCTGCTCCGTCTTGAGCCGAAACGCGCTCTGCTCAAGTTTTACCCTTTTAATGAACCCGTAAACACTCTCACCTGTCTGCTCCTTAAAAAGACGGCTGAAATAAAACTTCGAGAAATGGCAATGCCCTGCCACATTTCCAAGGGTAAGTTCTTCTTCAATATGCTCTAAAATATAATCAATCGCCCGGTTAATGACTTCATTTGTAATCATGCCGGATCATTCTTTTCTTTATTTGACGTTTTCACTGCTTCTTTGCTCCTCTTGGCATATTTTTACAGGAACCTTACCGGCGGTTGATTCTTCTTGTGTTCACCGATCACCTTTTCCATCCAGATCATATCGTACCAGCGGCCGAATTTGTATCCGCACTTCTGAAATACTCCAACCTGCGAAAATCCCAGACGGGCATGGAAATTGGCGCTGTTTTGGTTAAGGTATTCCTTCCCATACCGCGTCTGCACACATTGTGGTCAAGATAAATCGTAAGCTCGCACGCCCAGTCATAAGCGGCACGCCCTATAAAACGGCCTGCATAGGCATAACCTTCAATCTGCCCGTCTCTCTCGATCACAAGATAAGGGTAACGCTTCATCGTATGCCTCATCCGTTCTTGGAATTCTGAAAGTCCGGGGACATCATACTCGAATGTGACTGCCGTGTTCTTAATATAGTTTGCATAGATATTAAGGATATGGTCTGCATCCTCAAGCCGGGCATTTCTGATCAACAATGTATCCATTAAAATCATGCTCCATCCAATATTTTAAAAAAGTCAAAAACAGCACTGCCGATCTAACTCAAATCAGCAGCGCCATTCAAAATCTTAATGAGTCTCCCCCATGATCCCCGTAATATCTTTTTCATTCTTCACGGCTGCTTCAATTGCATATTTCAACGAATCCGCAATCATCTCCAGTGACATGAACGGCGTACCGTTAGGTTTTCCTACCGCCTGCTGGGCCGCAAACGGAACATGGATAAATCCTGCCCGGATATTGGAATACTTCGTCGCGGCCATATGTAGTACGTTGTACATGATGCAGTTGCACACATACGTTCCCGCCGTGTAAGAGATATGGCATGGAATCCCGTGGTCCCTGACATTTTTCACAATTGCTTTTACCGGAATGGTCGGATAATACGCCGGCGCCCCGTCTTTCTGGACCGGCTCACCCGAGGGCTGTTCACCGTCATTGTCCGGAATACGCGCCTCCGCCAGATTTACGGCCACCTGCTCGATCGTCACACAGGAACGCCCGCCTGCCTGTCCTACGTTGATCACAATATCCGGCTCATATTTCTGGATGCCCGCCTCTACCGCCGGACCGCATTTTGAGAATACCGTCGGTATCTCAAGCTTGATGATCTCTGCCCCCGCGATCTCGCAAGGAAGCAGCTTCACAGCCTCAAAGGCCGGATTCACAGCTTCTCCTCCAAAAGGATCAAACCCTGTTACTAATACTTTCATATTCTGATAACCTCCTTCTTCTCCTGTAACAGGAGATATTTATCTTATAAAGTCAGGATAAGTTTCACCCGACTAATATACTGCCGGTTCCGGTATGATGATCTTTCCCTGCTGCATGATCTGCCTGTTGTCCGTATAGATATCAGGTTCCAGACATACAAGGTCAAAATGCCCGTTGGCGTTCTGTTTCCCGCCGAGCGCCAGATTCCTGCCAAGCCCGATGTGGAAGGTTCCATATGCCGATTCATCCTCAATATAGCAGTTCCCGAGACACTTGGAGTATGAATTGAGGCCGATCCCAAATTCTCCTCCTATATAGATTCTCTCATCCTTATAATCCGCCATATACTTACGAAGACGTTCCCCGGTAGGCGTGCCCTCAATCTCCGTGATCTGCCCTTTTTCAAACAGGATCTTCGTCGGCTCCTGCGCCCTTCCGATATATCCCAGGGAGCCATCCAGTACAAGGACGCCGGTTGTCTTCGTCTCCTCGATGGATACATACACCTCGATACTCGCCGACGAATACCCTTTCCCGTCCTTTATCACTCCGTTAAAGAATCCCGGATTACGGTTCTCCTTGTATACCTTGAGATCTGTTCCCGCCGAAGTTGTCACGCGGATCACGGTGCTGTGCCTGAGATATTTCATGATCACCTTCGCCATCAGCCGGCTCTTCTTCGTATCCATCATCAGGAATTCATATTCCAGCATCGACCTTCCGTCATTGGTGGAAAGAGGAAGTGACAAGAACTTCTTATGCTTCTTAATGGCACGCTTAGCGGCCTTCGTTGTCACCAGAGAATAATCCGTAGCCGCGATCACAGCCGTATATGGATCGAACACTTCTTCATTCATGTCAAAAAATACGCCCACATGTCTCCCGAGATCCTCCACAACCAGAGAACTTACAGAATGTACTTTCCCTTCTGCGATCTCTCTTAGAACCTGTGCCTCTTTAAGATGCTCCTTCGTCGTAACGATCAGAAGCTTATCCCATCTCTTTACCCGCATCCACTCTTCTATCACAATTCTTGCGCCGCGTTCCATGTTACGTGTCATCTCTTCCTCATTCCTTACCAAGTCTTATTTAAAATGCTCACATCCATCGGCGTACAACCTGAAATTTATCAACAAGCACGAACAACCACATAGCGGTAATGGGGCATATCCACACCGCGGTAATGCTTCGTATAACAGTCTTTTTTCATCATGCCGTTTCTAAGCGCCACATTCTGGGAAGCCGTATTCGTATCTCTGATGATTGAGCAGACCTCACTGGCATTGAGTGTCTCAAACGCATATTCCTTACACGCTCTCGCGGCTTCCGACGCATACCCCTGATGCCAGTACAGTCTCTGGAAGAGATAGCCTATCTCAAGCACTTCCGTCTCCTTCCACGGCTGCATAGTCAGCCCGCACTGCCCGATCAGCTCATCCGTCTCCTTAAGTATGACAGCCCATA
Organism: uncultured Dorea sp.; assembly: GCA_910579015.1. Classification (GTDB taxonomy): domain Bacteria; phylum Bacillota; class Clostridia; order Lachnospirales; family Lachnospiraceae; genus Sporofaciens. The sequence continues at coordinate 6,303 of CAJTRO010000065.1, forward strand.
ATCCAAAACCCCATTTCTGATAACGGGAAATCTGTCTGTCAAGCCACTCCTGAACCTCCTGATCGGTAAATGCGCCCTCATAGGCGTACATCACATCCGGATCCTTAAGTATCCTGCATAAAGCTTCAAAATCATCCTGGTTCATCTCACGTAGATATAGGCGTTCTGTTTCCAATATCATATCTGTCACTTCCTTTACATGATTTCCTGTCTTCTGCCGCCGAAGCCGTCCCTGCGATACACCCGGTCGCCCATGCCCATTGCAGATTATATCCTCCACAGATACCGTCCACGTCCAGCAATTCACCGGCAATGTAAAGCCCCTTCACCCGCGTTGATTCCATCGTGCGCGGATCCATCTCATCTGTTCTCACGCCGCCCGCACAGACCTGCGCGTTCTCGAAACCATTCGTATCCTGTATCTGAAGGCATATTCTCTTGCACTGTACTGCAATCTTGTGTATCCCGTGCCCGTCTGCATCTGCAAGCCTCGTGTGCGTCTTCATTCCCGCAAGCCCAAGAATCAAGGGAACCAGCTTCTGGTTAAATATCCCCTCGAGGCACCCGCCTATCGTCAGGCCGGGCTGTCTCTTGGCCCTCTTTGCAAGCAAAAGAGATACCTCATCCTCTGTATATTCCGGAAGAAGATCGAGCACTGCCTCCACCCGCTTCTTCTGATAGAGCCCCAACGCAATATGCCGGCTGATCTGAAAGACCGGGATCCCGGAAATCCCGTATGCGGTGATCTGTACCTCCCCGGTATCCATTGCCGCCGGCACGCCGTCTACCAGCGCCGTAACCTGCGCATCAGTACGTACACCAGAAGCTTTGGCAAAGGGATGATCCTTCACCTTAAGCTGTACCAGAGCCGGTACAACGGGCGCGATCCGGTGTCCGAAGGATTTCGCCAGCTGATAACCGCTCCCGTCGGAGCCGAGCGCAGGCGCCGCCTTCCCTCCACAGGCAAGGATCAGCCGGTCTGCCTTGAATTCTTTTCTGTCCTTTTTAACCGCCTGGCCTTTGTTCCTGCCTTTTGACGTTTTATCCTCTAACGTCTCTTCCACCCTGATGCAGAATTCTCTGCCGTTCCATACGGCCGACAGGACCTTCACGCTGCAAAAGACCTCCACCCCGAGCCGTTTCAGTTCCTGATTCATAAGACTGAGCACCGTGGAAGCCTGACCGGAGCGGGGATACACATAGCCGCCCCGCGACTTCATCACAAGTCCCAGAGACTCAAAGAATCTAAGCGTATCCTCACAGCCAAACCGTTCTAACACTTCGCCTGCAAACCGGATATCTTCACCGTGATAACAGGACGCTGTACAGGAGCCGTCTATCTGACGGTTTGTCAGATTACAGCGTCCATTTCCCGTCGCCAGAAGCTTCCTGCCGATCTTCTCTTTCTGCTCCAGGATAAATACCTGCGCCTGTCTGTTGCTTCTCGCCGCCACGATCGCCGCCACAATGCCCGCGGCTCCCCCTCCGATAATTCCGATTCTTCTCATAACGCTTGTCTATTTTCCAATCTTCATCTTTTTCTTAAACATAATATAATAACAATTTAACTCAAAATCACTACAGTCTCTTTTTTCTTTTGGCAGACATTCAAGCAGTGATTCCTTCACAGCCGAATCCTCCAATTCTTTTCTTGGCTCATCCTGGATTCCGTTTATTTCAAAAAAAGCTTTTACTTCCTTCAATGCCACATCGAGTTTTCTTTTTTCCACAAGAAAATCCATATCATATCGTGTCTGAGCTTCCCACGCACTCAGCATTTCCGAATGATCGTCAACCCAGTCTGTAAGAATCAGGCTTGCCCCGTGATCAGATACCAGCTTCACTAATTTGGATATCTTATGCGTATTTGGAACCGTCACTCCCACGCATTCCAAAGCTCCCTTTATTATCTTTTCAACCGCCTGCTGCAAATGATATGCCGCATTATTCAGGATCATCTCATCGTTGTATGGATTCCTCCAGATCATCACCGCCGTCTCATAATCCATCTTTGCACTCCGGAATAATCTGACATCGCACATTTTCTCACCCTTTCTTACCGTTCGAACAACAACAAACCTGTCCTCTCAATTTCGTTATACAACTTATTGCCGGGAGACAGATTCGTGACAATATCTACTTCACAGTCTAACTCAGGAATATATTCCAGCTTTTTCCCGGTATCGAATTTTTCTATATATAAATCAATGTCGCTGGCACTGCTGCATCGAAATTCCAGAGAACTCCCAAACAGTACCACTCTTCGGATATTCTGATCTTTCGCGAATTCATGGAGCAGTTTCTCAACCCTTTTCTGCATCAACGGATGCACCCGGTTCGCGTCACGAAAGGCAACTCCCTCCATAACAGGAAAATCCCACATATCACATATCTGCCTCATAAACTGGTCACACCTTCCCGCACCAGATACTCAAGGGACATCAGGATTCCAAGTCTCGCATGAGGCCATGTAAGCCCTCCCTGGAAATACACGGCATAAGGAGGCTTGATCGGCCCGTCGGCGCTCAACTCAATAGACGATCCCTGTACGAATGCTCCCGCCGCCATGATCACGTCACTGTCATAGCCCGGCATAGCCCACGGAATCGGCGTCACAAAGGAGTCCACCGGCGCCGCCGCCTGGATCCCTTTGCAGAATGCGATCACACCCTCCGGCTTCCCGAACGTCACCGCCTGGATGATATCATGCCTGCTCTCGGCACGGTCAGGCACCACCTGATACCCAAGCTCCTCATAGATATTTGCCGCAAAAACGGCGCCCTTCAACGCGCTTGCCGTCACCGTCGGCGCAAGAAACAGTCCCTGATAGAACGAGGACATCACACCAAGGGAAGCGCCCACTTCCTTCCCAAGTCCCGGAGAAGTCAGACGATACCCGCAAGCGTCAATCAGCTCCTTTCTGCCTGCAATATAACCGCCGATCGGCGCAAGCCCTCCACCCGGATTCTTGATAAGGGAACCGACCACCAGATCCGCCCCCACGTCGCTTGGTTCGATGGTCTCCACGAACTCGCCGTAACAGTTATCCACCATGCAGATGAGGTCCGGCCGGATACTTTTGACAAAATGAATCAGCTCGCCGATCTGTTTCACCGAGAAGCTCGGCCTTGTCTGGTATCCTTTGGATCTCTGGATGGTCACCATCTTTGTCTTCTCATGGATTGCTTTACGTATATTTTCATAATCGAAGGTCCCATCCCCAAGAAGCTCGACCTGGGAATAAGAAATGCCGTATTCCGCAAGCGAACCCTTAGACGGACGGATTCCGATGACCTCCTCCAATGTATCGTAAGGTTTCCCTACAGGCGATAACAATTCGTCACCGGGCCTTAAATTCGCGCTCAGGGCAAGCGCAAGCGCATGAGTTCCGCAGGTGATCTGCGGACGCACCAGCGCGCTTTCTGTATGAAACACGGATGCATACACGTCTTCCAGGGTATCCCGCCCCGCATCATTATAGCCATAACCGCTTGCATAGTGGAAACAGCCTTCACTGACCTGATTCTTCTGCATGGCATGGATCACCTTCAGCTGGTTATACTCCGCCGTTTCATCAATGGACGCAAACCGCTCCTTAAGCCTTTCCTCCATCCTCCTGCCGAATTCCAGGACTTCCCTTCGGATTCCCAGCTCTTCATATAATGAAGCCACATTCTCATTATGATCTGTCTCGTTTGGCATAAAAATTCCCTTTCTGTCTCTCTGTTTTAATACGCCGGCCTACAGCCAGGAATCCAGTATCTTCGTCCTGACTATCGCACACTTGGCGTCAAATTCAGGATTGAGCGGCTCAATCTGCATGATCACCTCTGCCGCCTCCTTATACTTCTTCATATCATAAAGCAACGATGCACGGTTCAGTTCAAAGAGAGACTCCTCTCCCTGATTCCGGATCAGCGGCTTTAGGTTCATCAATTCCCTGTAGGTCGCCTCCGTATTATGTGAATGAGAGTAGACCTTCAACAGCGTATTCATTTTCTTAATAAATTTGCTTGTAAATAATCTTCTCACCGTAATCTTCCCCTTATCTTCTGTTTCACCGCGTATCCTCAAGGATTCTCGTGCGGATATGCCTCAACATCTCCTCAAGGATCCGCTCCTCATTATACCCATACTCCTCTTTATTCATCCAGATCACCTCTTTCTCCCTCTTAAACCAGGTAATCTGTCTCTTCGCAAAATGTCTGGTATCCCGCTTCAAAGTATAGACAGCCTCGTCAAGGCTCATTTCCCCGCAAAGATACGCCAGGATTTCCTTATATCCAAGTCCCTGCATGGATACCATCTGCCTTGTACATCCCATTTCCCTAAGGGCCTTCACCTCATCTGCCAGACCATCCTCTAACATCTTATCAACGCGCCTGTCGATACGGCGGTAGAGCTTCTTACGGTCATCGTTTAATACAAAATATACGAACCTGTACGGAGACTCTCTCTGCCGTTCTCTCTCGTTATGCTCTGAGATCGGCTGTCCCGTCTGGTGATAAAATTCAAGCGCGCGGATCACGCGCTTCACATTATGCGCGTGGATCTGCACTGCGGCTTTCGGATCGACCTCCTTTAACCGGTCGTGAAGACGCTCCCCTCCCAGTGTACGGGCTTCCTCTTCAAGCGACCTCCGATAAGAATCATCTCCGTCATTTTCCGAGAAGTCGATATCATAGAGAAGCGCCTGGATATAAAAACCCGTACCGCCAACGACGATCGGGATATGCCCTCGGGCATAGATCTTCTCAAGAGCGGCCTTCGCCATCTGCTGAAAGCGCACCACATGGAATTCTTCCCACGGTTCTAACTCATCGACCAGATAATGAGGGATTCCTTCCATTTCTTCCGGCCGGATCTTGGCCGAACCGATATCCATATGCCGATAGACCTGCATGGAATCCGCGGAAATAATCTCTCCGCCAATCTCCTTTGCAAGCCCGATGGATGCTTTCGTCTTCCCGACGGCAGTAGGTCCTGTCAGGACTACTAATGGTTTCTTCTTGAATTGATCCATGTTTATACAATCCTCTTAAATTTCTTTTCCAGTTCCCGCCGGCTCATTGCAATGATCGTCGGCCTCCCATGCGGACAGTGGTAAGGGTTCTCAAGGGTGAGAAGCTCGCCGATCAGCGCGTCGACCTCGGCGGCAGACAGCTTCATATTCCCCTTTACCGCCGCTTTGCAGGACATGGACGCCACCTTCTCGTCGATTAATTCCGGCGCCAGGTTCCGGCTGACCTCCTCTGACAGTCCGTCCAGCATCTGCAAAAGCAATTCCTTCCTTGCAATACTGAACAGATTATCCGGAACCGCCCTGACCGCAACAGATTCCTGTCCGAATTCCTCGAATTCAAACCCGATCCGCGTAAACTGGTCCATATACTGATTCAGAAGCTCCGCCTCCTGCATACTCAAATTCAGGATGATCGGCGGACTGATCATCTGAGAGGTAAATTCCCTCGTCTTCATGCTCTTTAATGTACGTTCGTATAAGATTCTTTCATGAGCCGCATGTTGGTCGATAATGTAGAGATTGTCACGAAATTCCACCAGCCAGTAAGTATCGAAGACCTGCCCGATCAGGTGGTATTCATTCTTCGCCTCTCTTGTCAGTAACTTCTCCTCAAACAGATCCAGCTGTTTCGGCTCTTTTTTGGCATACTCTACGGTCTCACGGATACGGTCCGCCTGGAGCTTAGGCTTATAGATCCCGCCTTTCTCCGGCACCTCCGCCGACGAGCGCTGACTGTGGTACGCCTCCACGCGCTCCTTCATCTTCTCCATGAAATAATCCAGATCCCGCTCTGCCGCAGGAGGCAGCGGCGCTTTTTCTTTCGCTTTTGCAGTTCTCTCGCTGACTGCGCTATCATCCAAACCCGCACCGCTCTCCAAACCTGCACTGTTATCCAAACCCGCACTTCTTTTTAAATCTGCACTTCTGTTCAAACCCGCATTTCTGTCCAAATCTCCACTTCTGTCCAGACCTGCACTTCTTTCCAAACCCACACGTATACTTTCCGCCTGCCGGCTGTTGCCGGACGATGGCGGTAAAGCCGTCCTGTCCGGCGTGTGCCTTCTGCTGTCAGCGCCGGACGCCCTGGATATACGCTCAAGCCCCTCGAAGGGCAGTCCTTTATCACCAGGACCGTCTGTGGCAGACACCGCAGGCGCAAGCTCTACATGAGGGATCAGTTCCTCTGCGTGCAGTCCCTGATTTACCGCCTCATATACCCGGTTATAGACCTCCTGCTGATTATGGAACCGAAGCTCCATCTTCGCCGGATGTACGTTGACGTCCACATTTTCCCCGTCAATCTCCATATGCAGTACCACAAAAGGATACTTGTGCTGCATGGAAAAATCCTTATACGCATCTTCAATGGCCTTAGATACAATAGGATTCTTCACATAACGTCCATTGATAAAATAATTCTCAAAATTCCGGTTTCCTCTTGAGATTACAGGTTTCCCAAGGAAGCCCGTGATCTTGATCCCCGTATCTTCTGTCGAAGCATTCACCTTAAGCAGATTCGAAGCAATATCCCGCCCATAGACATGATAGATCACATCCCGAAGCTTCCCATTGCCCGAGCTGTGCAGCCTCGACTGCCCGTTATTGATAAACTGAAAGGAGATCTCCGGATGGGACAGGGCAAGTCTCGTCATCAGGTCTCCCACATGGCTTGCCTCCGTCATGGGCGTCTTTAGGAACTTCCGTCTGGCAGGTACATTATAGAACAATTGCTGGATCAGGAACGTAGTCCCGTCCCTTGCCCCCGTATCCTCCAGATCCACTTCCTTCCCGCCGTTGATCCGGTATCTGGTCCCAAAGGTCTGTTCCTTCGTCTTCGTGATCAGTTCCACCTGGGAGACCGCCGCGATACTCGACAATGCCTCGCCCCTGAAGCCCAGCGAACCGATATGCACCAGATCGTCCACCGACCGGATCTTACTGGTAGAATGGCGCAGGAATGCATTCGGAACCTCTTCCTTCTCAATCCCGCATCCATTATCCGCAATCCGTATCAGCGACGTTCCGCCCTCCTGGATCTCGACCACGACCGCCGTCGCACCCGCGTCAATGGCATTCTCCACCAATTCTTTAACTACGGACGCCGGCCGCTCGATCACCTCTCCGGCCGCAATCTTATCTATTGTAACGGTATCTAAGACCTGTATCTTATTCATCCCTTATCTTATCCTTCCACTTTCGCCCTGCCACCGGTTCTTAAGCTTATTCTGTAACTGATAGAGCGTATTGAGCGCGTCGATCGGCGTCAGATTCCCAAGATCCAGATTCTTGATCTCATCAATCACATCATCGTCCTTCACCGTGTCAAACAATGACATCTGCGCCAGATCCACCTCGTCGTAATGCCGGGGCTTTGCCGCCGGCTGTTCCTGGCCGTGAGACGCAATATCCTTGATCTTATCCGTGATATCCGCCTGTACCAGCTCTTCCACGATCTCCTTCGCCCGCTCGATCACGGTCTCCGGAACTCCCGCAAGCCTTGCGACCTGAATCCCGTAGCTCTTGTCTGCACCGCCCTTTACAATCTTTCGAAGGAAAATGATATCGTCGCCCTTCTCCTTCACGGCAATGCAGTAATTATTCACGTTATTGATCTTCCCCTCAAGCTCCGTCAGCTCATGATAATGGGTGGCGAACAGTGTCTTGGCGCCTAAGAGCTTACTGTTGCTGATGTGCTCGATCACCGCCCAGGCGATACTAAGCCCGTCAAAGGTGCTGGTTCCCCGGCCGATCTCGTCTAAGATCAGCAGGCTCTTACTGGTGGCATTGCGCAGAATGTTCGCGACCTCCGTCATCTCCACCATAAAGGTACTCTGGCCGCTCGCCAGATCGTCTGACGCCCCCACTCTGGTAAAGATCCGGTCCACCAGTCCGATCTGCGCACTGGAAGCCGGAACGAAGGAACCGATCTGCGCCATCAGGACAATAAGTGCAGTCTGTCTCATATAGGTGGATTTCCCCGCCATATTGGGACCGGTAATAACCGAGATCCGGTTCTTCTTATCGTTCAGATAGGTATCGTTGGCGATGAACATATCGTTAGGGATCATCTTCTCCACCACCGGATGACGCCCGTCCTTGATATCAATGATCCCTTTCTCGTTGATCCCCGGCCGGACATAATGGTTCCGCTCCGCAACTAAAGCTAACGACGAGAACGCGTCAAGCTGTGCAATGGCTCCCGCGCTTGACTGGATCCTGATGATCTCATCCCCGATCTTATCGCGCACCTCGCAGTACAGCTGGTATTCCAGTGCATACAGCTTATCCTCCGCTCCGAGGATCGTATCCTCCAGTTCTTTCAGCTCCGGTATGATGTACCGCTCCGCGTTGGCAAGCGTCTGCTTGCGTGTATAGTATTCCGGCACCATGTTCTTGAAAGAATTCGTCACTTCCAGATAATAGCCGAACACCTTATTAAACCGCACTTTCAGATTCTTGATCCCGGTCTTCTCCCGCTCGTCTGCCTCAAGCTTCGCAAGCCATTCCTTCCCGTCTGATTTGGCCCGGCGCAGCCTGTCTACCTCCTCGTTGTAGCCTTCCCTGATGATACCGCCCTCCTTCATGGCGACAGGCGGTTCCTCCTTGATGGCGCTCTTTACCAGTTCACAGAGATCCTCTAATGTATCCAGGCTCTCATAGAGTTCCTTAAGAAGCGGTGTGTTCATCTCCTGCAAAATGTATTTGATGTGGGGCAGCATGGAAAGAGAATGCTCAAACGCGATCAGATCTCTTGGATTTGCCGACTGATAGGTAATCCTGCACACCAGGCGTTCCAGGTCATAGATGGAAGAAAGATACTCCCGTATCTCCTCCCGGGATATTGCACGGTCTTTCAGCTCCTCCACCGCGTCCAGCCGTCGTCCGATCTCTGTTCTGTCGATCAGAGGCTGTTCGATGTACTTGCGCAGCGCCCTTGCCCCCATGGCTGTCTTCGTCTTGTCCAGCACCCACAGAAGCGAACCTCTCTTCTGCTTCTCCCTAAGCGTCTCACAGAGCTCCAGATTCCGCCTGGTGGAGCTGTCAAGCAGCATATACTTTCCCGCCGCATAGACCGAAAGCCTGGTAATATGGGACAGATCCCGCTTCTGCGTCTCCAGAAGATATTGAAGCAGGGCGCCTGCCGCGATCACTCCGCAGTCGTAATCCCTCAATCCAAGCCCGTCTAACCCGTTCACATGGAAATGCTCCTTGATCGTCCGCTGGCAGATGGCGTCGTCAAAATACCAGGAATCCAGAGAATAAAGTGTAATGCCAAGCTTCTCCTTCAGAAGCGCCAGATCCATGCCGCTCATATAGAAGGATTCATTGCACACAAGCTCAGACGGCATGAACTTATAGATCTCATCGAACAATTTCTCCGTATCATTCAGTTCCGTAACAATGTACTCTCCCGTCGTCACGTCCGCCACAGACAGCCCGTAACGGTCCGCGATATAGACCACACACATGATATAATTATTCTTTGTCTCATCCAAAGCCTGTACATCCAGGTTCGTTCCCGGCGTCACGATCCGGACCACATCACGCTTCACAAGCCCCCTGGCGCTGGCCGCATCCTCCATCTGCTCACAGATCGCCACCTTATAGCCTTTGGATACCAGACGGTTCAGATAACCGTCCACAGCGTGATAAGGAACGCCGCACATCGGTGCACGTTCCTCTAATCCACAATTCTTCCCGGTCAGTGTAATCTCAAGTTCCTTCGATGCTGTCAGCGCATCTTCAAAGAACATCTCGTAAAAATCTCCCAATCTATAGAATAAAATGCAGTCCGGATACTCCTTCTTCGTGTCCATGTACTGCTGCATCATCGGTGTTAACTCCGCCACTATCGTACCTCTCTTTTATTTTTCTTCAGATTCTACTAGATTATAACATTTCTTTTCAGAATAGGAAAGGTATCTTTCTTCTTTTCAGATAAATATATACGTTCACACAGATCACCGCGGACAACAGCGAGCCTAACGGCGAAGCGATCCCCATAGGAAACAGGTTGTCCGGATACAGCTTAGACATCAGATAAGCGCCCGGAATCCTCACCAGTATGATAGAGATCACATTATCCGTTGTTTTGCAACCTCCAAACAGATATATCAAGTCAAAACCCTTTCATTTTCCGCATTGCCGGAATTTTTTTATGTCAAGTTTTATGCATTTTTACGTTGTATTATATTGCGTTTCACGTGAAACAATGGTATAATAATCTTAGGGGGTGATAGTTTGTACCTTAAGAAGAGCTTCAACAAAAAAAGAAACAAGACACAGCTTTCTTTTGTACAAGGATACCGTATTGATGGGAAAGTGAAGCATAAAGTCATTAAAAACCTCGGATATTTAGAGGATTATCTCGATCAATATGAAGATCCGATAGCTCATTTTCAGCAAATCGCAAAAGAATGGAATGCAGATCAGGAAACGCCGGATACCATCGAGGTAAGTCTTTCGGAAAAACTCCCTGATCAATGCTTCAATCGAAAGAACCTTGGATACGCAATTATTAAGCTTATTTATTCCAAACTCCAGATCCGTGAGTTTTTCCAGAATAAGCAGCGCCAACTCCCTGTAGAGTATAACTTAAACAG
>CAJTRO010000066.1:0-917 GCA_910579015.1 uncultured Dorea sp.
GTATTGAGTATAGAAAAATTGTTTTGCCGGAAGTCAGAATATCTGTAATAGATAACTGTATTAAAAATAAAATATTGATAGATGATGGAAAGCAGGAAATAATAAAAGGTTTCTTGAATGAGAATATTAAATATAATATAGACAATATATTGTTTGAACGACAATTTAGAAATTTGCGTCTTTATGGTAATTTACTGGAAGCTTTTATTATAACTGCGGATTTATTTGATAAAAAAGATCTTACGAAAGAGTTTATGAATTCGCTATTTAATAGTATTATGATTACACATATAGTTTTTTATAATAAAGCATTCAATAAGTTGAGTGTTTTCCCATCTGGGGCAAATATAGAATTTCTCATGAAATTATTTTATGGTGGCTCTTCAATCTTAATACGGACAAACCAAAGGATTAACGATATAAAGTGGATAGATATTAAGGTTTCTGGATATTGGATTTTTAATCTGTCGCAACCATATGAGATTGGAAATATTGTTGAGGATTGGAAAAAATATAAATATTATGAGACTGAAGAAAAAATTTTAATAGATTCACAAGAACTGATAGGTGTAACAAACTATGATATGCTTCATGTTTTCTATTTCCAACAAAGTATGGATAACTATGATAATAAAGAAGAATGGGATTACAAAACTTATGTTGATGGTGCCTTAAAACAATATGATTTGACTAAAATCGAAGAGATACAGAGTATTGTAGATACTATGGGGCGAATATTTCAGGGAAGAATATATCAGGGACTTTTTGAATATCTTTTTAGTAAATTGATACAAGGTCATGAAAATCAAGAAATTGTAGGAACGACATATATACATGATATGTATAATACATATCGCGTAAAGAAAACATTGCATTGATTAGATTAAGAGTAATTTTATTTTGTTGTTGTTAAGGGG
>CAJTRO010000066.1:927-10827 GCA_910579015.1 uncultured Dorea sp.
GCCAATTATCGGGGGATTGTTGAAATAAGAAATTCAATAATCCCTTCTTTTTTCTGTTTACGAATCTTTATTTTGATATATAATATAGATGTAACAGAAAATAAATTTGATACAGAGAGGTAACACTATGAAGATAGCAGCCTATTGTCGTGTTTCCACAGATAAAGCCGACCAGCTTAACAGCTTAGAGGCACAAAAGGAATTTTTCTCCGAATACACTCAGCGTACCGGAGATGTTTTAGTAAAATTATATGCAGATGAAGGTATTTCCGGAACAAAAATCAAAAACCGCAAGGAATTTCTTCGCATGATGTCGGATGCAGAAAAGGGAATGTTTGATATGGTCGTTGTAAAGGACATTTCTCGCTTTGCCAGAAATACCGTAGATCTTTTACAGAATGTTCGCAAGCTGAAAGCGTTAGGTATTGAAACCCAGTTCCTTACAGCGAATATGACAAGTATGGGAAATAGTGAGTTTGTTCTCACCATCTTTGGAGCATTAGCTCAGGAAGAAAGTGCGAATACATCTAAGCGAGTGAAATTTGGAAAGAAACTAAACGCAGAAAAAGGACGAGTTCCTAACATTGTATACGGATACGATAAAACAATCGGAGATTATTTCAATCTTGAGATTAACAAAGAAGAATCAAAGGTTGTAAAGCAAATTTATAAGTGGTATACAGAAGAAGGTTACGGTGCTGCCAAGATTTCCAATATGCTGAATGAAAAGGGATATCGGACAAAGAGAAACTGCAAATGGAGCCAAAATGCTATCTGCCGAATTTTGACCAATGAGATTTATACGGGAAAGATTATCAATGGAAAGCAGGAAATCAGGGATTTTCTGACTGGTCAGAGAAGAGAGAAGGATGAAACGGAATGGCTTGTTGTGGAACGTCCGGAGCTTCGTATGATTGAAGATGAGGTGTTTGAAAAAGCACAGGAAATTCTTCGTGGAAGAAACGATGCATTCAATCTGAATCATGAGCGACAAAGCAACAAATATTTGTTTTCTACATTGATTAAATGTAAAGAATGTGGCTGGTCTTTCCGAAGAACAGTTCGTACTTATAAAAATACGTATGTGCGTTGGGTTTGTTCCGGAAGAAATGGAAAAGGAGCAGATAGCTGTCCAAATAAAACCGCTGTAGATGAAGAAGAATTGATCCAGGTTTTACAAGAATATTTTAATCGGGTTCTTCAACAAAAAAATAAAGTGATTGACTATGTTGTGAAAGAATTTCAAAGAGTGTACAAAGCGAAAGATGAAAATGCAGAGTATGAGAAGGAACTGAATTTGCAGATTGCCAGATTGCAGAGAATGCGACAGAAATATATGGATATGTATACCGATGATTTGATCTCCAGAGAAGAATTGAATGATAAGTTAGGGGGTACTCGCCAAGAACTGGATCGTCTGGAAAATGAATTGAAAATGGTATCCAGTAATTTGACAAAAGGAGATCAGATGGAAAAAATCTTAAATGATACCTTTAAGCAAATTGAGGATATTACAGATGTTCATGAGATGACCAATGTACAGTTAAAGAGACTGATTAAGAAAATAGAAGTAGACAAAGATGGAAATGTGGATATTTACCTTCGTTTACTAGGTGATTTGGGATTAAATGAAAGCATTTTAGTGGAAGACGAATGTGAAAATAAAAAAGCTCTAAATTGTGACGACCAAACATAAAGACGTAACAGAACGCCTCCTCCAGGTCAACCCATCCCTGGCCGCCGAGGCCCGGAAAATACTTGATCTCAACAAATCCGAGCGTCACATCCGCGGTGGACTTGCTACCCGGGAGAAATACCTACATCTGGAACATCAGCAATAATCCAGAACACCCGTAATAATCTGGAATACCAGTAATAATCCGGGAAAACAGGGAATATACACTGGATAAAGACATTATCTTGCAATTGTCAGGGGGATGGATTATAATTATGTCCGTAACAAGTACAGATTCTTCGGGGCAGGGTGTAATTCCCAACCGGCGGTATAGTCCGCGAACTGGTGCGATCGTATGATTGTGCCGGCTGATCCGGTGAGATTCCGGAACCGACAGTATAGTCTGGATGAGAGAAGGATGATGCAGTGACCGCAAAAGCTATAACGTCATGAAGCAAGTCCTGGAGCTGCCGGAGAATGAGATAGAAAAGATTCTTCGACGGCTTCTTTTTTTGATGGTACGAGAAAACATAACGAAGGAGAGAAAACTGATGAGTACAGATACGGTAACAACAAGAACGAAGTCCAGGACTAACGTAAGAAGGATGGCGCAGATGGGTATGCTTGCGGCAATTTCAGTGGTACTGATGCTGTTTGAGATTCCCCTTCCTTTTGCACCGGCATTTTATGAGATTGATTTCAGCGAAGTTCCGGTTATGGTAGGATGCTTCACTATGGGACCTGTTGCGGGTGCGGGCATCGAGCTGTTGAAGATCCTGCTGAATCTGGCAATTAACGGGACAGACACTGCGGGAGTAGGGGAATTTGCTAATTTCCTGATTGGATGTTCTCTGGTGGTTCCCGCCGCGATGATATATAAGAAGAAGCGCACCAAGGCAGGCGCGATCATTGGGATGACAGCCGGCACATTGTTCATGACCATCGTGGGATGCTTTCTGAATGCTTACGTACTGTTACCGGCTTATGCAAAGGCATTCGGTATGCCGATGGATGCATTGGTCGGGATGGGATCGGCCGTGAACGGCTATATTACGGATTTGGCAACATTTGCGGTATTTGCGGTGGCGCCCTTCAATCTGTTGAAAGGATTTCTGGTATCGGTAATTGTGTTGCTGATCTATAAGAAGATCAGCCCGATTTTGAAGATGGGAAATTAATCGGCAGGAAGTATCAGCTTTTCATAATGGGGTTCTTGGATTTCCTGAGAACCCCATTGTGCATAGATATTTTCCCGGCACATTACTTTGCCGGACAGATTTCAATCCAGTATCCGTCCGGATCGTTGATAAAATAGATGCCCATATCCGCATTCTCGAAGCATACGCAGTCCATTTCCTTGTGAAATGCCAGAGCGGCTTCCATGTCGTCTACATACATGGCGAGATGCGATTCATTGTCGCCAAGCTCATAGGGCCTGTCCATGTCGCGCAGCCAGGTAAGCTCCAGCCGGTGCGGGGTTGTCCCGTCGCCAAGGAATATCAGCTTGAAGCTTCCGTCTTCGGCTGTGTGTTCATCTGTGACTGTGAGGCCAAGAGCCTTCTTGTAGAATTCCACTGATTTTTCAAGATCCAGTACATTAAAATTGTTGTGATTGAACGTAAATTTCATGAAAATATCCTCCTTATTCCGCCATACTGTAGAAATAAGTATATCATGAGTGGCGCAAGAAAGAAAGATGTGTTATAATTACGAAGCAGGAAATTCAGATTATTATGAAGACGGAACCAGGTATAGAAGCGGGAACCAGATATAGAACAGGAATTAGATATAGAAGCGGGAATCAGGTATAGAAACAGGAATTAAATATAGAAGCGGGAACCAGATATAGAAACAGGGATTAGATATAGAAACAGGGATTAGATATAGAAGCAGGAACAGACATGACGACAGAGATTAATAAAAAGACATGCAATGACATAAATACGAAAATGGTCAGCCCAACGGCGCCGGACGCAGCAGAAGCAGATAGAACAAAAGAAGACAGCTCAAAAGCGGACAGCCCAAAAGCGTACAGCCTAAAAACGACAGACCGGGTTATAGAAACGAACGAAGAACGGGAGACCTACGAATTAGGCGTCCGGATGGGAAGGGAAGCCCGGGCAGGGCAGGTCTATACACTGATCGGCGATCTGGGCGTCGGCAAGACGGTGTTTACCAAGGGACTTGCGGCCGGCCTGGGGATCATAGAGCCTGTGAGCAGTCCGACATTTACCATTGTACAGATCTACGAAGAAGGGCGGCTGCCCTTCTATCATTTTGACGTTTACCGGATTGGCGATGTAGAAGAGATGGACGAGATTGGATACGAGGACTATATCTACGGCGGGGGCGTCAGTCTGATCGAATGGGCGGACCTTATCAGAGAGATTTTGCCCGGACATTATACCGAGATCAGGATTGAGAAGGACCTGGAGCAAGGATTTGATTATCGGAGGATCAGCATATGCGAATATTAGCGTTAGACAGCTCCGGACTTGTTGCAAGCGCGGCAGTTCTGGAGGCAGAGGCGGACGACGAGGTAACGGTTGCGGAGTATACGGTGAATTATAAGAAGACGCATTCACAGACACTGCTCCCGATGCTGGATGAGATATCTAAGATGACAGAGCTTGATCTGGATACCATAGACGCCATAGCGGTTGCGGGAGGGCCGGGCTCATTCACCGGGCTGCGCATCGGTTCGGCGACGGCGAAAGGGCTGGGACTGGCCTTGAAGAAGCCGTTGATCCATGTTCCGACGCTTCATGGACTGGCGTACAATCTATGCGGAACGGATAAGCTTGTATGTCCGATCATGGATGCGAGAAGAGGACAGGTGTATACAGGCATATATGAATTTGCAGGAAATGACCTGACGGTGTTAGAAGATCAGATGGCAGTCAGCATCGAAGAGCTTGGCGAGAAGCTTTCGGCTTATGACAGAGAGATTATATTTCTTGGCGACGGGGTTTCGGTATTCAGGGAAGCGCTGGAAGAGCGGATCCTGGCAGGAAGACCGATTTCTTTTGCTCCGGCGCATATGAACAGACAGCGGGGCGCATCGATCGGGGCGCTCGCAATCCGGTACTTCCGGGCGGGAAAGACGGAGACTGCCGCAGAGCATCAGCCGGATTATCTCCGGGTATCCCAGGCGGAACGTGAGAGAAAGGAGCGATTGGGAAATGATCAGATTTGAAAGTGACTATCTGGAAGGGGCGCATCCCCTGATTTTAAAGAAGCTGGAAGAGACGAATTTTGAACAGACGGCGGGGTATGGGACGGATCCGTTCTGTGCCGGCGCAAGGGAGCGGATTAAGGAAGCGTGCGAAGGCGCAGATGTGGAGGTGCATTTCCTCGTGGGCGGTACGCAGACGAATCTTACCGTGATCAGTTCCATTCTGCGTCCCCATCAGGGAGTTCTGGCGGCTGTGACCGGACACGTGAATGTACACGAGACAGGTGCAATAGAGGCTGTCGGCCATAAGGTCTTAGCTCTTGCGAGCGAGGACGGAAAGATCACGGCAGCCCAGGTGAGACAGGCTTATGAGGCCCATTGGAACGATGGGAGCCATGAGCATATCGTACAGCCGGGCATGGTGTATATCTCACAGCCTACTGAAAACGGCACGCTCTACGGCAAGGCGGAGCTTGAAGCCATGCATGACGTCTGTCAGGAGCTGGGGCTTGCACTTTTTCTTGACGGTGCGCGGATGGGATATGGATTGATGGCAGAGACCAACGACCTTACGCTTGGAGACATTGCGGGGCTGGTAGATGTATTTTATATAGGAGGCACGAAGGTCGGGGCGTTGTTCGGCGAAGCTGTCGTGATCTGCAATCCGGCGTGGAAGAAGGATTTCCGGTATCTTATCAAGCAGAAGGGCGGTATGCTGGCGAAAGGCCGGCTTCTGGGGATTCAGTTTGATACGTTGTTTACTGACGGATTGTATTATGAGATCTCAAGACACGCGGACGAACTTGCAATGAGACTTCGAGAGGCATTTTTGAAGAAGGGCTATAAGCTGAGATATGATTCCTATACGAATCAGCAGTTTCCTGTCATGCCTGACGCGCATATAGACAGGTTGAAGGAGAAGTATTCTTTCGAATTCTGGGAGAAGGCAGACGATTCCCACAGTGCAGTCAGATTCTGTACAAGCTGGGCGACTAAGGCTGAGGCCGTGGATGAGTTGATCCATGATATTGAATTATTGTAAGATGATGGAAGATTGCCGGAAGGATTTGTTTTGTATCCGCAAGATCCGGGAAGATGATATCGCCAGGTTAGCGGTTTTGGAGAAATGCATATTTCCGGATCCATGGACGGAAAATGGCTTGAAAGATTCCCTCTGTCAGAAGCACACGGTTCTGCTTGGCATCTGGGAGGATTATCATATGGCCGGGTATGTGATCATGTATTATGTACTGGACGAAGGCGAGATCGCAAGGATTGCGGTGGAACCGGCGCTCCGCCGTAGAGGGGCTGCCGGCCTTCTGCTTCGCCGGTTAGAGGAGATCTGCGGGGAAAAAGGGATCCTGCGGCTGATGCTTGAGGTCAGAAAGGGGAATGCCGCGGCAGTCTCTTTCTATAAGAAGCACGGTTTTACAGAGGACGGACTGCGAAAGGGCTATTACACCAATCCATGTGAGGATGCAGTTCTTATGAGTAAGGAGCTTAAGGCAGAGCTTTGAGGAAATCTGGATGGAAGAAACAAGATCAGTGAAGAACTGGATTTTCCGGAAGACAGATGCCAGACCTTACAGCAGTTTCCACTGGAAAGTAAGATACGAAGCGGATATAATGTAGGCGTAACGATGAGGATAAACGGTCTGTACAAAGATGTATTCTGACATTTTACAGATCAGCAGATACCTGCGGGAGGAATTATATGCGCCAGTTTAGAACAGAGTTAGAGAGAACAGAGAAGATTGAGAAGATCATTTGTAATAAATGCGGGAAGGAAATCCTGGTCCGCGGAGGGGTTCCCCAGGAGGATGTATTAGAGGTCCGGAAGCGCTGGGGATATCATTCCAGAAAGGACAACCAGGTAGACTGCTTCGATCTCTGCGAAGATTGCTATGATGAGCTGATCAGGAGTTTCCGGATCAAGATGGAAGAATAAGAACCCGTACCATACCGCTTTGCCGGTGGAGATGAATCGGCACACGGCTTTTTGGACGGGTAGAAGAGGTAAGATATGTTAGATGTATGTTTGTTGGGAACAGGAGGGATGATGCCGCTGCCGTATCGCTGGCTGACAGCGCTTATGATACGGTATAACGGCAGCAGTGTGCTGATCGACTGCGGAGAAGGGACGCAGATCGCGATCAAGGAGAAGGGGTGGAGCTTTAAGCCGATCGATGTGATCTGTTTTACACATTATCACGGAGATCATGTCAGCGGGCTTCCCGGTCTTCTGCTCACCATGGGAAATGCAGACCGGACGGAGCCTTTGACATTAATAGGGCCTAAGGGGTTGGAACGTGTAGTGAACGCCTTGCGGGTGATCGCGCCGGAGCTGCCCTTCCCGATCAGATATATGGAGATTACAGAGCCGGAGCAGACATTCGAGATGAATGGCTGCCGGCTTAAAGCGTTTCGGGTAAATCACAATGTCCTCTGTTATGGCTATACGCTGGAGGTTGACCGTGCGGGCAAGTTCGATGTGGAGCGCGCCAACGCCGCGGGAATCCCCCAGAAGTTCTGGGGTACGTTGCAGAAGGGAGAGGCTGTGGAGATTGACGGAACCCTCTGCACGCCGGACATGGTTCTTGGCCCCGCAAGGAAGGGGCTTAAGATCACGTACTGTACGGATACAAGGCCGACAGAGTCCATTAAGAAGAATGCGGCAGGTTCGGATCTTTTCGTGTGTGAAGGGATGTACGGAGAGAAGGATAAGCTTAAGAAGGCGAAGGAATATAAGCATATGACCTTCTACGAAGCGGCACAGCTTGCGAAGGAGGCAGATGTGAACGAGTTGTGGCTGACACATTACAGCCCGTCCCTGACGAAGCCGGAGGAATTCATGGACGAAGTGCGCTCGATCTTCCCCCGGTCGGTCGCCGCGAAGGACAGAAGGTCGGTCGAGCTTGTCTTTTCGGATTGAAAGAAGTGGCGGAAAGCATATTTTGTAATGGGGCAGGAGGGCTGCGTATGTGCGGTAAAGAGGGGATATTGAAAGAAAGCGTGCAGAAAGAAAAGATGTCGGAAGAAAATATTTCAAAAGAGGATATAGTGATCCTGGCGATCGAAAGCTCCTGTGACGAGACGGCGGCGGCAGTCGTAAGGAACGGCCGTGAGGTAAAGTCTAATATCATCTCTTCCCAGATCGATCTCCATACCCTGTACGGCGGGGTGGTGCCTGAGATTGCATCCAGGAAGCATATAGAGAAGATCAATCAGGTGATCGAGGCGGCGCTTGCAGAGGCGAAGGTGCCGTTAGAAGAGATTGATGCAATCGGAGTGACGTATGGACCGGGGCTTGTGGGAGCGCTCCTTGTGGGAGTGGCAGAGGCGAAGGCGATTGCTTACGCGGCAAAGAAGCCTCTGATCGGGGTTCATCACATAGAAGGCCATATTGCGGCGAATTTTATCGAGCACCCGGAGCTTAAGCCTCCGTTTTTCTCATTGGTTGTGTCCGGCGGGCATACACATCTCGTCCGGGTGAGGGATTATGGGAAGTTCGACATCATCGGACGGACCAGAGACGATGCGGCGGGAGAAGCATTTGACAAGGTGGCGCGGGCGATCGGGCTTGGTTATCCCGGCGGGCCTAAGATCGACAAGGTGTCGAAAGAGGGCGATCCGGAGGCGATCGCATTTCCCCGGGCGCACGTGGCAGACGCGCCTTATGATTTCAGCTTCAGCGGGATGAAGTCAGCCGTCCTGAATTATATCAACGGATGCCGGATGAAGGGGGAAGAATTCAGCCAGGCGGATGTTGCCGCATCCTTCCAGAAGGCGGTTACAGACGTGCTGGTGGATAACGCGATGCACGCGGTGGAGGAGTATCATATAGACAAGTTTGCGATCGCAGGCGGAGTTGCGTCGAACAGTGCGCTGCGTGCGGCGATGAAGGAAGCGTGTGAAAGACGCGGAGTAAAGTTCTACTATCCGTCGCCGGTTTATTGTACGGATAATGCGGCGATGATCGGAGCGGCGGCTTACTATGAGTACATCAATGGAACGAGGCACGGATGGGATCTGAATGCAGTTCCGAATCTGAAGCTCGGGGAGAGATAGGCTATGAATATGCAGGATAAGAAACGCTGTGCGGCGATTGTGCTTGCCGCCGGCAAGGGGAAACGTATGGGGACCGCTGTGGCGAAGCAATATATGGAACTGGCGGGGAAGCCGTTGATCTATTACGCATTAAAAGCATTTCAGGATTCACAGATCATGGATACGATCGTACTCGTGGCGGGGGAAGGCGAGGTATCTTATGTGCAGGATGAGATTGTGGGGAAATACGATCTCTCCAAAGTACATGCAGTAGTGGAAGGCGGAGCGGAACGTTATGATTCCGTCTGGCAGGGGCTTAAGGCGCTCCGGGAGGATCTGGAAACAGCCTATGTCTTCATCCATGACGGAGCCCGTCCCTTCGTAGACGAAGCGATCCTGACACGGGGCTATGAGACCGTGGAACAATTCTGTGCCTGCGTTGCGGGAATGCCAAGCAAGGATACGGTCAAGCTGGTGGACGAGGATGCGTTTGCGGTCAATACGCCCGAGCGGAAATACGTCTGGACGGTGCAGACGCCCCAGATTTTTGAGAAGAACCTGATCACAGAGGCATATTCCAGGCTGATGCAGGAAGATCATACACAGGTGACGGATGACGCGATGGCGGTGGAGCTGATGATGAAGACGCCGGTGAAGCTGTTCGAGGGATCATACGAGAATATCAAGATTACGACGCCGGAGGATCTTAAGATTGCCGAAGCCTTTTTGCGGTAATCTTGCGTCTGTCAATCCTGCGCCAAAAAGCATGTATTCGTGTAGATACATAGGATTTCAGGAGACTGCCGGAGAAATTTTTTGCAATCATCTGTGGAAATGATGAATAGATATGAAAAAAGATGGGAAAAATGGAAAATAGTTATTGACGGCAGAAAAGTTGTGTGATAAAATAATTCGTGTCGTCAAGAACGGCAGGATAACTGGACATTTGGAGAGGTATCGAAGTGGTCATAACGAGGCGGTCTTGAAAACCGTTTGTCCGCAA
>CAJTRO010000066.1:10837-16494 GCA_910579015.1 uncultured Dorea sp.
CTCCGTTTACAGAGAGCTTTGCTTATGCAGAGTTCTTTTTTTGTATTTTACGAAACGGCCTGGCAAGAAAACCAGAGAATCTTAGAGCGTGTTTGAAAATGCATTCCCGCCGCTTGCCGGAGGGCGATTTTCAAACACGCTCTAGAAAGGACTGTCAGGTTCCCTGGTCATCTTGTAGTAGGATAATTCCATCTTCCTGATATTATACAGCTGATTGATATAATTCATATAGTCATTATGCATACCGCTCTTTACCCAGTCAAAGATCACGCTCACATACGAGTAAGATTCCATGCGCGCCATCATCTTGAGCTCGTCGCCGGACAGCTTGATGCCGACCTCAGAATACTGGACGCTTAAGTTCATGCGGATCAGCTCGTAATAAAAATCCGTCAGACAGTCCCTCAGAGAATTCTGCCCCACATACTGAAAACATTTCATGTAAAACTTGCGGTTTTTATGGAGATACCGGCAGACGTTGGTAAAGCTGTCCAGCCATTTGCTGGGATCGTTGAAATCATTGACCTCCGCCAGTATCTCCGTATAGAAGATCCAGTTGATCAGTTCATATTTATCCCGGAAACTTTTGCCGGCTTTGTAGAATATTGTATAGGCAAGTAAGCGCGGAATTGATATGCTGCTGGCAAAGTATTATAACCGGGAATATGAGACAGAAGTGTCAACAAAGCCATTTGAAGAAAGTCCGGCACCGAATATGAGTAAGGAGCTGTCCCGCGCAAGAATTGCACTTGTGACAGACGGAGGGCTTGTTCCAAGGGATAATCCGGATAATTTGAGTTCCACCAATGCCCGGAAATTCTGTATGTATTCACTAGGAGGGAAGGACCATCTGAGCGCAGAAGAATATGAGATCAGTCATCAGGGGTACAACAGTGAGTATGCAGAGGAGGATCCTGACCGGCTGTTGCCGGTGGATGCGATGAGAAGAGCCGAACGGGAGAACAGGATTGGCAAGCTGTTTGATATTTTTTATACTACAGCAGGCGTCATGACTCCGGTGGAGGAGAGTATTAAGCTTGGGGAGAAGATTGCGGTTTCTCTGAGTAACTGTGACGTGGACGGAGTTATCCTTACATCGACCTGCGGGACAAGTACCCGATGCGGAGCCTTGATTGGTAAAGAGATTGAGCGGATGGGAATTCCGGTCGTTCAGATTACGAACCTTACCAAGATTGCCGAGAGTGTCGGTGCGAGCCGTGTTCTTCGTGGGAACGATATTTGTTACGTCCTGGGAGATCCTAAGCTCAGTCCGGAGGAAGAGCGGGGATACAGATGGGAAATGGTGAAGAAAGCGCTCGAACTTTTAGAAAAGAAGATATCATAAATTCATGTTACGGAGCATTCACAGAAAGTGGGTGCTCTATTTGTTTTGTCTATAAAGTGTTATGCTCGTAATGGGTATCTGTTATACGTTCAGTCTTTTTCAGCCGTACATCATGGAGCACTTTTCAGTGTCATCGGCAAGCGCCAGTCTCCCGTATACGATCTTCATTGCGGTATTCTGCCTTGGCAACTTCTTTGGCTGTGTCATGCAGAGGAAGATGAATCTGAAGCTGGTCCTTGTGATCGGCTATACGCTGATGTTTGCAGGATGGTTCACATCATCTATGCTGCCGCCGGAGAATTTCACGTTGATGTACTTCACTTACGGAGGAATCTTTGGATGTGGAAATGGTATTATCTACAACGTGATCGTATCGTTGATGCCAAAATGGTTTCCGGACAGAAAGGGGCTTGCGTCAGGACTGACACTGGCAATGCTCGGAATCAGCGCAACCGTATTTTCACCGGTTGTAAGCTCATGGCTTACCAATAACGGATACAGCAAATCATTTATGTACGTATCCTTTGTGTATGTTGCGATCGGAATCTTCGGAACGCTTACGCTCAAAGCGCCGTCGGATGATTTTATGGCGGATTATGTGTCGACTGGTGCGAACGTTACATCTAAGAAGCAGTATACCTTGCAGGAGGCACTGAAGGTAAAGGAATTATATACGCTTACGGGGTTATATTTCTGTGCGGTTCCGGCATACTTACTGTTGAGCGCGATCTTCGTAACCTATGGCGCCGATAAGGGGATCACTCCTGCTATGGCGACGCTGGGTGTCAGCATTGCATCTCTGTTCCAGGTGGGCGGAAGATTTATTGTTCCGACGATCAGTGACAAGATCGGCCGTAAAGCGGCATTTGCCGTTGCATTCTTTATCACTGCTGTCGGCGTGGCACTGCTGATGGTGGCAACAGGTACTCTTTATATGTTCTGTTTCTGGCTTCTGAGTCTGTCCTATGGCGGATGCCAGGCATGTTTCTCTCCGATCGCAGCAGACCGGTTTGGAACCAAGAATGTGGGTGTGATCCTGTCTTTCACCATGATCGGATTCGGCGTTGGTTCCGTAGGCGCGTCACTGCTTGCGAAGGTTGTGGGAACTACGACGGCATTTATCTGTGCAGGAGCCGTGGCGCTTGTCGGTATTGTGCTTGTATTTACACTGCCTGGAAAGAAGAACGCGGAGAAAGAAGCATAGGGAATAAACTATTGATTAGAGAAAGGGGCATTATGATATGGGTAAGAGATTGCAGATAGACTATATCAGAGTCAAAAAAGTCCAGTTTGGGGAGTCTACAGGTCTGGAGAATGGAATACTGACGGTCAACAAAGATGAATTGATCGGTATGGCAAACAGTGAGATGTTTGGAACATTTGATATTAAACTGGCAGTGCCAGGAGAAAGCTGTCGTATTCTGGCGATACACGACATTATGCAGCCTCGTTGCAAAGCAGATGCACCGGAGACATCATATCCGGGAATATGGGGAAAACTGGCGCCGATGGGGGAAGTACGCACAATCGCTCTGAAAGGGGTTGTGGTATCGGATATTTATTATGCAAAATGTAATATCAAATATTATATGGATATGGGCGGACCGTGTGCGAAGTATACACATTTTTCAAAGCACTATCATGTGATCATAGACGCAACGCCGGCAGAAGGCGTGAGCGATGCAAGCTATGCGGAGGCTCTTAAGTACGCTTCACTTACGATAAATGTATTTCTTGCTAAGCTGGCGATCAATATGGAGCCGGATGAGACAGAGGTATTCGAGAGAGGACCGGCAGGGCCTGGACCGGAGGGAAAGCCGCTTCCGAAGGTGGCATATCTGGTAACGCATATGGCGTCCCATGATACCTGGAATTTCCTTGTATATGGGCAGAGTGCGCTTAATTTCCTTCCGATCATCTTGCAGCCTACGGAGATTCTGGACGGCGCTATGATATGGCGTTACTGGGAGCCGAATTATTATTTACAGAATGAGACATATATCAAAGAGTTAATGAGGCGTCACGGAAAAGATCTGGAATTTGTCGGACTTGTATTTGCAAATAATGTTATGAAGATTGACGGCAAGGATACGATGGGAATGATGGCGGCAACCTTGTGTAAGGAGACGCTGGGAGCTGACTGTGTGCTTGTCAATAAATCAGGTATGGGGCACTGTCAGCTGGATTCTGCATTGGCGTTCAACTGGTGCCAGAAGATGGATATGCCATGTGTAATGAACTTATCTGCGGTATCCAATGATAAGCCGGGTGATATGCTTGTTATCTCAGATCCGAAGATCGACGCGGTGATCAACAGTGGAAGAAACTTTGATCTGGAGCATCCGAAGGTAGACAGAGTTATCGGTAAGGATGCAGGAGTTCCAAGTCTGATGGGTTATAATGTGGAAGGTCCGTTTACACATACGACAAATTTTGCATATCAGGGTATCTGGTCTCAGCTTGGTGACTGCTATGTGACGACAGACAGTGATCTCCAAGGCCCCGATGAAAATATCTGATAGAGGAGGGAGTAAATATGACAGATAAAATTCGTGTTGTTCATTATATTAATCAGTTTTATGCCGGCATGGGCGGAGAGGACACGGCAAGTGTCGGTATGTCAGTCGAAGAAAAGGCGGTAGGTCCCGGACTCTATCTTCAGAAGGAATTAGGGGATGACTATGAGATTGTGGCTACAGTGATCTGCGGAGACAATTATATTGCAGAGAATATAGAGACAGTACCTTTGGATGTAATGGAAGCTGTAAAGAAATATGACGCACAGCTTTTCGTTGCAGGACCTGGGTTCAATGCCGGACGTTATGGTCTTGCATGTGGCGCGACGACCGCTGTGGTTACGGAACAGATGAAGATTCCAGCTGTAACTGCATTGTATTCTGAGAATCCGGGGACAGATCTGTACAAAGACAGGGCGTATATCCTCCAGACAGATAATAATGCGGCAAAGATGAAAGCGGTACTCGGAAGAGTGGGGAAATTCGCGAAGCGTCTTGTGGAAGGAGATTTTATTGCCGACGGTAAGACGGAAGGCTATCATGGCACCGGGCCGGCAATTGAGATCCATTATGACATACCCGCATGTACCCGAGGGATAGATATGCTTCTTGATAAGTATTTCCACAGGAATTTCAAGACAGAGGTTATGATGCCGAACCATGAGGAGATTCCGGTTCCGGTACTTGATAAACCGCTGAAAGAAGCAAAAATCGCACTGGTAACGGATGGAGGACTTGTGCCGAAGGGGAATCCGGACAATATGGTTCCGACCAACTCGAAATATTATAAGTCCTATACATTTGGTGATGCCGAAGGTCTTGCCGCAGAGGATTATGAAGTAAGCCATCAGGGATATAATAATGCATTTGTATTAGCTGATCCAAACCGTCTTGTTCCGGTGGATGCAATGCGGACACTCGTGAAGGAAGGGAAGATCGGAAGCCTGTTAGATACCTATTTTACAACGGCGGGAGTTATGACGCCTATGGAAGTAGGAAAGAAGTTTGGCGAAGGTATTGCCAAAGAGCTTAAGGAGCATAATGTGGATGCGGTTATCCTGACCAGTACATGAGGTACCAGCTCTCGCTGCGGTGCAGTGATGACGAAAGAGATCGAGAGGGCAGGTATCCCGATTGTTCAGGTTACGAATCTTACAAAGATAGCAGAGGGGATAGGATCGCACAGGATCATGCGCGGTAACAGTGTGCTCCATGTATTTGGTAATCCTTCTCTGCCGAAAACGCAGGAGGTTAAATACCGTAAGGAGCTTTCTGAGGAAGTAGTACATATGCTTGAGGAAATGCCAAAAGAAGGCGGATTCAGCCTTATAAAAGAAGGATAAGCATTAATTTCCCCTCAGTGTGCAGAGAAAGTATGTGCCCTGCACACTGAGGGGATTGGTGTGCGGGGCACAAAAACATCGCTTGTAGAGAAAAAAGTTAAAAAAAGTAAAAATTAGGACTAGACAATTGGCGATTGCTGTTGTATAGTAATAGTCGAGTTCGAAATGTCGAGCAGTTATGGAGAAGTACCCAAGCTGGCCGAAGGGGCTCCCCTGGAAAGGGAGTAGGTCGTTAATAGCGGCGCGAGGGTTCAAATCCCTCCTTCTCCGTTAACCGCAGAGCTGTCTGAAATAGATTCAGACAGCTTTTGTGGCTAAAATGCCATTTGCTGTATCCTGTAAGTGCAGAGTTGGTGATAATAGATGATATCACTGATAAAAATATTTTGAAAAAATAAAAAATATGTATTGACAGGAAATGACAAATGTGGTAATCTAGATGAGCTGTCGGAT
>CAJTRO010000067.1 GCA_910579015.1 uncultured Dorea sp.
ATATAAGGCTTTCCACGTATACACAATAGTCTGATTACCTGTTGGAATGCCGTCTCCCATATACAGGAAGACGACCAGCACACTATCAACAATATCTTTATCTACTTATACCATTATTATCTATTCTATTTACTACTTATACTTATATATCTTTATCTAAATATCGTATATATTATATATCTTCTTTTCATTACTTTTATGTTATAACAACTGATTAAAAATAACAAAATATACCGTTATTTACATGAAATTAATAAAATCTGAAAGGAGTATACAAAATATGAGTAAAACAAAAAATACGAATAAAACAGATCGGCTCGATATACGCTGCAGACCAGAAATTAAAAATTTAGCAAATAAAAGGGCTCATGAGCATAACCTTACCACCTCGAAATATATATGTAATTTGATTGAAAAAGATGAACAGAACATATCACATGAACAACTGATCGAACAATCTTTAAAAGAAAACCTCTTTATAAACAGTCTGCTTACCAATGAAGGATTATCATCCAGATCTAAACAGTTTATCGGAAAGGAGATAAAAAAATATGTCTGATATTCGCATAGAAGTTTTTGATGGGGACTATAGCAATGATGACGTATATGAACGTGTGTTAGGCTACATTGCACAAAAAGAATGTATCTGCGGTTATGGCTTTACCTGTAACCCGGATCTGTCAATCATAGAACAATTTAAACTGAGTGAGTTTTATTCCTTACAAAAGAATCCTCAAAAAATTTGGCATTTCTGTATTACCTTCGCATGTCAGCAAGACTTTAACTGGCTGTTACCAATGGCTGTATGGATTGCAAAATACTTCTCTCCCGGATATCAGGTATTATACGGTCTGGACATGGAACGGGGCGGACACTCCTATTCACCTACAGGTAAGTACCGTTATCCGTCCAAAAGTTCAAAAGGAAATGCCCCTCATCTGCATTTTGGAGTCAATGCATTCAGTTACCGTCCAGAGGCTTCCGTCCTTACGCCTGAGATTATGAAGGACTGCTTAAAACATATCCAAGATAAGCTGTCAGACATGTATCCGAACATGACAGTAACTTTACAATTCCAAAGAAAGAAGGGATAAGAATGTTTGAACAATATGACGATATCCTGACGATAGAAGAAGTTGCCGAACTGCTCCGGATTGGCATGACTCAGGCATACCGGATTGTACGCTCAGGCAATTTGAAAGGGTACAAAGAAGGGAAGGACTGGAAAATTCCAAAACAAGCTCTTATCAATTACGTGGTATCCCAAAGCCATCTATAATCAGCTTTACATAAATCAATCTGACCAAAATCAATCATATGATTATAAAAATCAACATAGAAATCTTGATAAAAACTCTGTAGGATAGATTACGCTTCTATCCTACAGGTAAATTATTCCAAACAATGTCCCCTTTACGATATCACTGCCTAATAACACATCCGCCAGAATTTTTGTATCAATGAATATTCGCATATTATTCCTCTCTGACTTTTTCTAATTCAACCTTATAATCAATTTCTACATCAAATCCGTATGATAAGGGGGCAAGTTAATGTAACTCTTTTGATTCTCTGGATACTTTTAATTTATCTCATTTAACACCATGCGTTTAAACATTTACACATAATAAACTCTCCGCTTTTTTATATTCAGTTTCCGTATATCCCATAGATAAAATCTGCTCTTTTGTGATATTAACCCTAATCATTCTCTTAATAGCATCAATTCTTTCCCGTTCTCTAATATTCTCTGACAAATTACACATAATCTGGATTCTCCCTTCTAATTCAGTAGTCATTCTCATTCCATACTCATCTGCCAATATACGTTTCTTTTCTACAGCATCTTTTTCAGAAAGCAACTCTTCCAGCATAGATATCAATACGTTTTGAGATTTCTTTATACCCTCGCCGGAAATACACTTCTCCTCATTCCTTATATTGACAATAATACCTTTCATCAAATCCATATGATATGAGTTTTTCTTATTCCCGAAAACCATTTTTCTATCTAATCCAATTTCCTCAATGGTATCTTCCGTCTCATCATTATCCATACAAATCCAAATACTCCGGACTTTTTTCAAATTATCAAAATCACTGTGAAAAAATTCCGTCTGCTTCTGTGCCGAAATCATTCTTGCAAGATAGAAGATAATTCTATTCTCCAAATGATATCCTAATTTGCTATAACATGATGACTTTTGTGCTTCAATGTTTACCAGAATTTTCATCTCAGCTTCTTTGATGTACGCAGTAAAACGAATATCATAGTAAATGATACCTTCTCCCGGAACATTGTCCTCCGTTTCTGTTCCTTTTACACGCCCAAGATTAGAAAGTCCTGCATCAGTCGGCCTCGTTCCTATCTCGATATCATCGCCAACACATCCAATAATATCCTCAATATCCATTTCCCGAAATTCTTCAACTGTATATTTCAAAATCCATGATAATATCTGCTTGTCCGAAAGCAAATATTTTACATTTGTATCATATGCAGAACCAGAATCGTTCGTGGCATTGACTGTCTGAGATAAATTTGTCTCTATCATTGACTCTTCCTCTTTTCCTCATTATATGCAATATGAATGGTAAAAACAACTGCTTCTCAACAAAACATAGTTACTGTCATACAAAATTCACACTATTCATACCATTCAAACCATTCGCATTTCATTTTATATAGTATAGACAAGCAATATTATATATCAAATTCTTTCTAAAATACAACTGCAGTTTTGACTCAGAAATTCAAGTGAAATCCAAGTTTGGTAAAAGTTTGGTACAGACCTCATAATAACATACACCATCCCTTTTGTAAACAGCGAAAACCCGCCATCCACAAGGGATAACGGGTTTCGTTGTTATTATAGTAGTTAAAGGAATGAGAGTTAAAGTGCGGCACCAGGAATCACTTCCCAAGGTGCTTTGCTTTATTGAGGGGGAGATAGTTGATGTCCTGATCAACTATCTGTGTCTTAGTATAAATGATAAATATGTCTAAAGTGTGTTCAATCCATTAAAGATATCGAAAAAATCTTAAGAGGTTCTTAAGATACACCCCCGTCAGATCTTCTCCAAAGCCTCATTTGCCCCGATCAGCATCAATATCATCCCGTCCCTGAGGGGCAGATCCGGATCCGGAGTTATCTCGACACGTCCTTCTTCCTCCTCCTTGATCCCCACAACATTGACTTCATAAGTCCTCCTGACATCCAGCTCCTTCAGCGTCCTCCCCACCCATCTTTCAGGTATCGCCGTCTCCACGATACTGTAATCCGGCGACAACTCAATCCAGTCCGCAAGGTTTGCGGACACAAGATTCTTGGCAATCTTCCTGCCCATCTCCTCCTCCGGAAACACAACCGCATCCGCGCCTATTTTTCGAAGCACCCTCGCGTGTCTCTCATCGAGCGCCTTACATAAGATATACGGAATACCCATCTCCTTAGCCGCCAGAGTTGCCAGAATACTGCCCTCCAGATTCTCTGACGAGGCAATCACCATTCCGTCAAAATTCTTTGATCCCAGAGACTCCAGAAGCCTGGGATTCTCGATATCCGCCTGCATCGCATACGTTACCTTCTCCGCTATTTCACTGACAAGCTCCATATCCTGATCAACTGCCACAACATCACACCCCAGCTTCTGCAACGTGACCGCCACACTCGCCCCGAAACTTCCAAGCCCTAATACCACAAACTGCTTCTTCATCACTAATCTCCTTTGCCTTGTTCCACACGATCCTTCCACAATCCACTCTCATCACAACCACTCTACCCGACCATGATCTGCTCCTGCGGCAGACGCCTTACCTTATCCCTTGGGTGGCTCTTGCCGGCAAACGTAAGCACCAGCGTGAGCGGTCCCAGTCTGCCGATATACATCATGATCATAAGGATCACCTGACTTGCCCTTCCAAGATGCGGCGTCAGATCCGCCGTCAGTCCTACCGTTCCAACCGCCGACGCCGTCTCATAGACCACATTGATCATCGGGATCTTGTCCGGCTCCACCATAAGAATTGCGATCGTACCCGTGATAAATACCGTAAAAGCCACCATCACAACACAGAAGCCCGTCCTGAAATTCGCCGTCGATATCCGCCTTCCCATGCATTCCGTATCGTTTCCGCCCCGTACAAACGTCATACATGCAAGAAACAGCATGGCAAAGGTGGTCGTCTTTGTACCGCCTGCCGTACCGCCCGGGGAACCGCCGATAAACATCAGTATAGAGCAGAATAACTTGGATTCCTCGTGCATCGCCCCCTGTGAAAAGGTATAAAATCCCGCCGTCCTCGTCGTCACCGACTGAAACAGCGACGCCATCAGCTTCTCCCCGAAGCTCATACTCCCGATGGTATCCGGATTCCCATACTCTGCAAAAAATACAAAAACTGTCCCGGCCGTTATGAGAAGAAACGTCATGACCAGCGCCAGCCTCGAATGAAGGCGGAGCCTCGTAAACCACCAGCGTACCGGCACTTCCCGGTGCATCAGCTTCTTCGCATTCTCAAGCAGATCAAACCAGACCGTAAACCCGATACCGCTCAGTATGATCAGCAGGATCGTCGTAATATTCACGATCGGATCCACCGCATAATCCGCAAGGCTGTTCTCCCCCAGGATGTCGATCCCCGCATTACAGAAGGCCGAGACGGCATGAAAGACGGAATACCAGATTCCCTTAACTGCACCGTACTCCGGAACAAACCGAAACATGTACAGCATTGCACCGCCTCCCTCAACTGCCAGCGTACCGAAGATCACCTTCCTTACCAGCCGTACAATCCCGCCAAGATGCTCGGCGCCATAGGTCTCCTGGAGCACCACTCTCTCCCGCAGCGTGATCCGCTTTCGAAGCAGAAAGAAAAACAATGCCGCACAGGCGATCACCCCGAGACCGCCGATCTGGATCAATATCAACAATATGACCTTACCAAACAACGTAAACTGCGAAGCCGGCGTAACCGTCACCAGCCCTGTCACACAGACTGACGTCACCGACGTAAATAACGCGTCCGCAAACGCGATCGGCCGGGTATTGCTGGCCGGCAGATACAGAAGCACACCCCCGATCAAAATGATCCCCAAAAAGCCGGCCGCCGTAATCTGCAAAGTATTCCATCTTATATTCTTCTTCCTATCCACAATCTGTTCTCCATCTAACTATGTCTGTTACCGCTTACCAAAGCCTGTCTCATCTTGGCCGCTCTGTCCCTGAAACCTTCCATTCCCCCGCATAACGCGTCACGATCTCCACAAGCAGGAATCCGAATGCAATGGCAAGACAGGTCTTTGCCAGCTGGATCGTCTGCTGTGACGCCAGCCCATAGTCCGCCTGCACAAAACCATGCATCATGTAAAACAAGGTGGCGCCGGGGATCACCGGCATGATGGAGGTCGTCAGAAAAATCGTCGCCGGCGCCCGGTGGACTCTCGACATCAGAAACGCATAAGCGGCAACAACGGCCGCTCCGGCCATGACCGCCGCGAAATCATTTCCCCAGATATCCAGTACCAGCACATAGCAGGCACAGTTGATGGCTCCGCCGACGCCGGCGTAGACCGATTGCAGGACTGCCGCCTTGAACACCAGGGCGAAGCCCATGCTCGCCACCCCGCAGGAAACCAGCTGCACCAGAATGCTTGGCGCAATATACATCTCATACATGTCCCCCTTAAAAATGAGCATGGCAAGACCTGTCCCACAGGCGATCGCAACCGCCCCGAGACAGGCATTCGTAATATTTACAATTCCAGACAGATAAGCTCTCTTCAGCACATCCCTGATTCCGTTAGCCACCCCCAGCCCGCTGATCAGGACCATATTAAGCCCCAGCACGATCCGGTCCGGATGATTCCCGATCCCCGCTTTCCCGGCCAGGAAAACCGCCGCCGAAGACAGGAATGCAATGATCAGGTTGTACACCACAAGGTTATGCTCTTTCTTATCAAGCATATTCCCCAGATATACCTCTATGAGCCCGCATATGACGATTCCGACAAGCGTATCTGGCAAGTCACAGCCAAAATACACTCCGAATCCTACCCCGCCCAGGATCGGCGCCATGAACCGCAGATACCCGGGCAGGGGACGGCGGTTCATCACCT
Source organism: uncultured Dorea sp. (assembly GCA_910579015.1). GTDB lineage: Bacteria > Bacillota > Clostridia > Lachnospirales > Lachnospiraceae > Sporofaciens. Next base: position 6,120 of record CAJTRO010000067.1, read on the forward strand.
CGTCATATTTCTTCCTGATCTCCTCCACGGACGGCGTGTTCTTACATATATATCTGGACAGATTATTCAGATAATCCAGCCTGTCATAGTTGAACCCCGTCCTGTGGATCCTCCTGATTTGTGTGATAAAATGACCTTCCACGGGCTTGATCGTAGCCTGGATATCACTCTGGATCGCGAAGACACTGCACTGCTCCACGTCATAGCTCTCAAGCATCCGATACATACTGTCCTCCGCCCGGTCCGTCTCCGCGCCGCTCTTTATCATTTCCTTTCCAATATTGATAACCTCATTCAGCAATAATTCGTAATCCATACCGCACTCCGTCTGCTCTTTCATTTTAATAAGCCTTCATACAGTATAGCTATTTTCGCCGGCAAAATCAATATGAATCCATTTACCTTATGTCAGAATTCCCTCTTTTCTATAAATCGCAGCGAAAACAGATAAGAAATCACCAGTACGACTGCGCATATCACGGCAATCCCGGTCAAAACTACCGCCGGTTCCATCTTTGCGGCCGCATCTACCGCCGCCATCCAGTTGATCCCAAGCACATCACAGATCTTCACTCCTGCATATAAGGCCAATGCGCCTCCTCCAAATACCATCATCATTGCCACCCTGCTCTTATCCACCCCGAACTTCAGCTGCAAAGGTATGAAGATCGACAGCATCACTGTTACCATCAGAAAACTGGAGATCACCGACAACACACATTCTTCCATGGTAAAATCAACTCCTCTGATCCTGGATACAACAAGCGAACCGGCAGATACCAGGATAAGTCCCGGCAGGGTTGTGACAATACTGAATAAATATTTCTCTCCCACATATTCTCTCCGGCTGACCGGCAGGGTAAAAAGATATCCAAGACCATTTTCAAAATCATCATAGCTGATCGTCGTCAGCGTAAGCATCCCGATCATAATTGTAATATACGGGATCACAAATGAAAAACTCTCGTATACCACCATGAACATCGCCGTCATAAGCAGAACGGCGGCAAAGAACGGCTTCTGCCCCTTCATTAATCCAAAATCCTTAATAAATAATCCCTTCATCATGCCTTACCTCTTATCATCATCAGAATCAACTCGTCTATGGTTCCCTTCTCAACTGCGGCGTCCGGATAATTCTCCTGATAGAACTGCCTTTCATCCGTCAGACAGCTATAGCCGAATTCCTCCTTCTTATGGCGCAGGATATGCTTCTTGTCAAGCTTTTCATACTGTTCATCTGTCAGCTTCAGGATGCCGTAATTATCAAGCAGAACATCCGTCTCCTCATACAGTATGATCTTCCCGTCATTGATCATGTAAATATCGTCGCAGAGCCCTTCCAGATCGCTGGAGATATGTGAGCTTACCAGTATCGCCCGGTCTTCCTGCTCCATATATGCCCGCAGCATATCAAGAAGCTCGTCTCTTGCGATCACATCCAGTCCCGCCGTGGGCTCATCCAGGATCAGAAGCCTCGCCTTGTGGGTAAGCGCCGCCAGTACCTGAAGCTTGCGCTTCATTCCGGTGGAGAAATCCTTGATCTTCTTATTCAGAGGAAGCTGGAACTCCCGGCACCGCCGTAAAAATTCTTCCTCCTGAAAATCTGTATACAGGTTCCTGAGCATCGGAACCAGATCACGGATCGTCAGGTATCCGCTGAATCCCGCGTCTGACATCACGACGCCGATCTCCTCCTTATCCCTGACCCCGATCTTATTAAGCGGTTTGCCAAAGATCTCTATACTTCCTCCGTCTACACCGATCAACCCGAGGACCGCCTTAAAAGTGGTGCTCTTTCCCGCACCGTTCTTTCCAATCAGCCCGGTCACACGCCCCTTTTGTACCTCAAGGGTACAGTCTAATTGAAATCCCTTATATTCCTTCTTCACCCTGTTCAATCTCAGCATCTCTTGTCTATCCTCCAATATAACATCTCTTTGTCCGGCAGCCTTTTTGGATACCTCTAATCTTCCAGAACAATCTCGAACAGTGTCCAAAGCTCCGAATCCGTCATGCCGCAGCTTCTGCCCTTCCGGATGGCCCTTTCCAGATCGGCTTCCACTTCCTTCTTCTTCTCCTCAAGCATCATCTCCTGGTTGGCGAAGGCCACAAAACTGCCTTTACCGTGAACTGTGTTCACAAAACCTTCCTCCTCCAGCACGTCGTATGCTTTCTTCACGGTCAGTGCACTGACCTTCAGCTCCTTCGCCAGTACCCTTACCGACGGAAGCATCGTATCCTCCTTAAGCTCTCCATGCATTACCTTAGTCTTAATCTGCTCCACAATCTGTTCGTAGATCGGCTGCATGGAAGAATGAGTAATGATCAATTTCATTTCATCCCTCCTTGTAATAAACAGTATAAAACAGTTTACAACTGTTGTCAACTGTTTTATACTGTTTATTTCAGAAAATTTACTGTAATTTCTGCACATAACGACAAAAGGACTTCCGTAAAACTACGAAAATCCTCTTCCCTCTCTTTATCACCGGCAGATCATTTTGTATCACTCAATAAAATCATCCGATAAAGTATGTATAAACAATCCGCTTCGAAGCTTTGGCTCAAACCAGGTGGACTTAGGCGGCATCAGTCTTTTGGAATCCGCAACGGCAAGCAGTTCATCCATTGACGTCGGATACATGGCAAATGCAACCCTTGCAGGAGCCTTTGTCTCATCTTTGCCACAGTCTGCATCCACCATCCGTACCAGCTCCTCAAGTCCCCGGATCCCGCCGACAAACTGTATCCTCGGATCCGCCTTCGGATTCCTGATACCAAGAAGCGGATCCAGGATATGATCCTGCAAGATCGAGACATCCAGATCATCCACCGGATCGTCCGTATACAACTGTTCACGGGCCGTCAGACGATACCAGCTCCCATTGCCATACATGGCGATCTCGCCCTTCTCTTTTGGATGAAAGGCAGCGTCCTGCTCCATGACATAAAAACTTTTTCCTATCTCTTTAAGCAGCTCCTCAAAAGTATGACCGTTCCAGCCTGTCACCACACGGTTATAGTCCAATATCCGCAGTTCCTCTGCCGGAAACAGTACGGACAGAAAATAATTGAATTCTTCCGTCCCGTCGTAATCCGGGTGCTCCGCCCGGCGCTTCTGCCCCACCTTCACGGCCGACGCGGCCCGGTGATGTCCATCTGCGATATACACACATGCAAGCTCCTTAAAAGCCTCCGAAATCTCCCCGATCCTTCCGGCATCCGCCACTCTCCACACCTGATGCCTGATACCGTCCTCCGAAGTAAAATCATAGAGCGCTTCCTCCTCCTTCACAGCCTGCACGATCTGCGCAAGCCCCGGCTGTCCTCGATACGCAAGGAAAATAGGGCCTGTCTGCGCATCCAGCGTATCCACATGACAGATCCTGTCTCGTTCCTTATCCTCCTTCGTATTCTCATGGCGGCGTATGCTCCCGTTCAGATAATCATCAACCGAAGCACAGCCGACAATCCCTGTCTGCGTCCGTCCTTCATATGTCAGAGCATACAGATAATAGCAGGGTTCCTTCTCTGTCACGAAAGAACCATCCTTCATCATCTTTGCCAGAGTGTCCCTGGCGCGCTCATATACTTCTGCACTATACATGTCTGTCTCATCCGGAAACTGTGTCTCCGCACGGTCAATCTTCAAGAATGAGAGCGGATTACGCTCCACGACTTCCTTCGCTTCCCTGCGGTTATAGACGTCATAGGGGAGCGCCGCAATGTCCGGCGCCATATCCTTTGCCGGGCGTACACTCCTGAATGGTCGAATCACTGGCATATCTCATACCCTCCTGTCCTTATAATAAGCTGTTTTCCTCTTCTTCCTCTGGCTCTGCCAGTTTGGCGGCTGAATTATTATATCACAAATGACGAAATAAATCTTGCCCTAATCTTCTTTTAGTGATATGATTAACACCGACGAAAATATAATATTGAAAGGAAACGAAGAACGTGACCTATAAAGAAGCAAGGGTATATTTAGACAATATGTCAAAATACGGAAGTGTACTTGGTTTGGGTACGATTCAAAAGCTGTTGTGCGAACTAGGCAATCCCCAGGACGACCTTAAGTTCATACATATCGCCGGAACGAACGGAAAAGGCTCTGTACTTGCATACACTTCTACAATCTTAAGTAAGGCAGGCTGCAAGGTCGGACGATATGTCTCGCCGACAGTGATTTCCTATCTGGAGCGGATTCAGATAGACGGAATGTGGATATCTGAGGACGCATTTGCCAGACTGACTGCACGAGTCCGTGAAGCTATTGCCCGTATGGAATCAGCCGGAGAGAAAAGCCCGACTGTATTCGAGATAGAGACAGCAATAGCTTTTTTATATTTTAAAGAACAAGACTGCGATCTGGTCGTGTTGGAATGCGGCCTTGGAGGAGAGACCGACGCCACGAACATCGTAGAGAATACGCTCGTGGCTGTCTTCACCCCTATCAGCAGAGACCATACCGGGATCCTGGGCGATACGCCCGGAGAAATTGCCGCCGTCAAAGCCGGGATCATCAAGCCGGGCTGTATCGTCGTAACCTCCGCCCAGGAGCCGGAGGTAATGCAGATCCTAAGAGACCGTGCCGGACAGCTTGACTGTCCCCTCCACGTTACCCGGCAGGAACAGCTTGAGATTCTGGACGACCGATACCTGGGACAGATCATTTCCTATAAGGGGACGGGCTCCGTCTACTTACCGCTTGCCGGAGCGCATCAGTCCGAGAATGCCATGACCGCTCTTGAGACAATCTTTGCTCTTGAGAGTCTCGGCTATCCGATCTCTAAGGATGCCGTCCGCCAGGGCTTCCAGTCCACCATATGGCCGGGACGTTTCTCTTGTCTTAGAAGGGATCCGCTGTTTTTCATAGACGGCGCGCACAATGAAGCCGCCGCCAAGAAGCTCAGAGAGAATCTGGAAAACTACTTTCCCGGGAAACGCATCCATTACATCATGGGCGTATTCAAGGACAAAGATTATGAAAAGATCGCCGGCATCATGGCCCCGCTGGCATGTTCCGTGCATACCGTAGACCTGCCTTTAAAGGACCGGACGCTCCCTGCCACAGAACTAGCCTCTGTCATGAAGGAATACTGTAACCCCAATACTTCCATCCATGCGGAGCCGGATATCGAATCGGCGGTGAGGAATACCTTGAAGGAAGCCGATAAGGATGATGTCATCCTCGCCTTCGGCTCCCTCTCCTATCTGGGACAGATCATGGACCACATATTTTAGATACCTGTTAATCCAGAGATATCATCACAAAAAGGACCAGCGCTATGATAGATCAAGAGAAAATCAAACAAGCCGTCCGGCTTCTCCTTGAAGGGATCGGAGAAGATATTTCCCGTGAGGGGCTTCTTGATACGCCCGCCCGTATTGCGCGGATGTACGAGGAGCTCTACGGCGGAATGGAAGAAGATGCCAGTATGCATCTGAGCCGGACCTTCCATGTAGACAACAACGAGATGGTGATCGAGAAGGATATTACTTTTTATTCCACCTGCGAGCATCATATGCTCCCCTTTTACGGCAAAGTCCATATCGCCTATATCCCGGACGGCAGAGTCGCAGGGCTCAGCAAGCTTGCCCGGACAGTCGAGGTATTCGCACGAAGGCTCCAGCTTCAGGAACAGCTGACCGGACAGATCGCCGATGCACTGATGGCTCATATGAAGCCCATGGGCGTAATTGTTATGGTGGAAGCCGAGCATATGTGCATGACCATGCGCGGCATCAAGAAACCGGGAAGCAGGACCGTAACAATCGCACGGCGCGGGACCTTCGAGACCGATCCCGGGCTGGAGGAGCGTTTTTTCCATATGTTAAAATGTATCTGATATGCCGTTTTTCTACGGCATCCAAGGCAGAATCCCTGCCAGGACCACTCTTAGAAAGGAGCCCGATACCATGCAGACAACATCCGGAAATCAGACCTCTCTCCGGCTCTCCTTCATCCGGCGCCATCCTCTCTTTGCCTTACATTACCAGAGATTAGAGGAACTCGAACAATCCCGTATCTTCTGCCGTCACCAGATGGCTCATCTGCTGGATGTGGCGCGGATCGCCTATATCCTGAACCTTGAGGAGGGACTTTCGCTTGACCGGGAGGTAATCTATGCGGCCGCTCTCCTTCATGATATCGGCAAGAGCAAGCAATATGAAGAGGGGATCCCTCACGAGACGGCCGGCGGACAGCTGGCCCGGCAGATACTTTCAGACATGCCCGAAAGCATCGCATTTACAGCCGGTGAACAGGAACAGATCCTTACGGCCATCCAGGGACACAGAAGGCTTCGCGACGGCGCGCAGACGCTGGAAGCTCTCTTATATAGAAGCGATAAGATGTCCCGGGCCTGTTTTTCCTGCCCTGCCAAGCAAGAATGCAGCTGGAACAATGACAAGAAAAACATGGAGATTCTTTTCTGACCTTACTATAATATTACACTGACAGCAAACGGAGGCATCATATGATCATAGGAAACAGAGAATTTGACACTGACAGACATACTTACATCATGGGCATCCTGAATGTGACGCCGGATTCTTTCTCTGACGGAGGCAGATACCAGGCCATGGACGACGCACTGTCGCACGCAGAGAAAATGATAAAAGACGGCGCGGACATTCTGGATGTAGGCGGCGAATCCACGCGTCCCGGCCATACTCAGATCACCGAAGACGAAGAGATCTCACGGACCGCCCCTGTCATCGAGAAGCTGAAACAGGAATTCGACATACCGGTTTCCATTGATACCTATAAGAGTTCTGTAGCCGAAGCCGCCCTTTTGGCAGGCGCCGATCTTGTCAACGATATCTGGGGACTGAAATACGATTCCCGCATGGCTCCCCTCATCGCCCGCCACGGCGCGGCCTGCTGTCTGATGCATAACCGCAGTGAAGCCGTATATCAGGATTTTATTTCTGACTTTATGGAAGATATGCGGGATTGTATCCGCCTTGCCAGGGATGCGTCCATCGCAGACGACAAGATCATTCTCGATCCGGGAGTCGGATTCGGTAAGACTTATGAGATGAATCTTGAGATCATCCGGGAAGTCGGCCGGATACAGGAGCTTGGATTCCCTGTTCTTCTGGGAACCTCACGCAAGTCTGTGATCGGGCTGACGCTTGATCTGCCTGCCGGACAGCGGGAAGAAGGAACACTGGCAACCACCGTCTATGGAATGTTGAATGGCTGTTCCTTTGTGCGGGTTCACGACGTGGCTGCCAACCAGAGGGCAATCCGGATGACGGAGGCTGTTTTGCAGAAGGGCTCCCATCTGCGCCCCTGATAGATATTCTGATGATCATGGAGGAAGATATGGATAAGATTAAGATACAGAACCTGGAAGTATTCGCCCACCACGGCGTTTTTCCCGAGGAAAATGTCCTCGGGCAGAAATTCATCGTCACCGCCATCCTGTACACCGACACGCGGATTGCGGGCAGGACCGATGAACTGACCGCCTCCATCCATTACGGCGAGATCAGCCGGCAGATTGAGAAGTTCCTTACCGAACACACCTTCAAGCTGTTGGAGTGCGCGGCAGAAAGCCTTGCAGAGACGCTTCTTCTTCATACGGACGGTCTCAGGAAGATCCGTCTGGAAATAAAGAAGCCCTGGGCGCCCGTCGGACTTCCGTTAGAAACCGTCTCTGTAGAGATTGAACGCGGCTGGCATACAGCCTATATCGCCCTTGGTTCTAATATGGGCGATAAGAAACAATACCTGGATCAGGCGGTGGACGCCCTCCAGCAGACGCCTTGTTGCAGAGTGGATGCAGTTTCTTCTTTTCTCGTCACAGAGCCTTACGGCTTTACGGAGCAGGACGATTTCCTTAACGGATGCCTCAGGCTTCACACTCTCTTATCTCCACGGGAATTACTGGACACACTGCACCGGATCGAGGCTGACGCCGGACGAGAGAGAACTCTTCACTGGGGACCGCGCACTCTGGATCTGGATATTATCTTCTATGACGATCTCATTTGGGAAGATGAGGACCTGTGCATCCCGCATGTGGATATGCACAGAAGGGATTTTGTGCTGAAACCCCTGCTCGAGCTGGCGCCATATAAGCACCACCCCTGCTCTCACAAGACAATCCGTGAATTATACGATGAACTGACACAGTGATTTTTTAAAAAGGGGCTGTCGGTTAATACCGATTTTTAAGCTCTAAACCTAAAAATACGAATCTCCCATAGAAATCGGTGTTTTTTACACCAGAGCATCTGTAGGAGATTCGTGTTTTTTCTTTTCTATTTGTATTTTGGGGCGCAAAAACCCCTCAGCTGTATTTTTGTAAACACACCTTACTAAGCAGTCTTTTTCTCTGTTTTTTCTTCGTATTTTTTGATCTCATCCTGTAGGAAACGATGATATTTATTTATATTTCTTCCAATCACATACAGCATAAATTCCTTATATACTTTTTCGGATGTCCGGTAGTTGAACCGGCGAAAACTATCATTTTCTTTGATATCCCCAAAATGCCCTTCCGTCTGAATGGATCGGATCTGACGGTTTAAGATCCCTTTCTCGCTCTCTATGTTTGCTTGGGATTCCTCTTTCAATCTTTCCCACTGCTCATTGATCTTCATGACTTTATTTTTCCCGGCGTCTTATTC
>CAJTRO010000068.1 GCA_910579015.1 uncultured Dorea sp.
TTTTCTATAAGAATTGTCATATCTTAATTCTTACCAAAAAGGAGTCATTTTTTACCAAAGACACAAACTATTTTACACTACCTTTTATCGTCCTTTTATGCAAGATGAAGCTGCTCTTTCAATGCATCCTGTAAAACTTTGGATAAACTGATGTTGTTTGCTTCTGCTTCCTTTGCAAGCCATGCGGGAATAGACAGCATCTTTTTTACTGCCCGTGTATCGCGGCGATAGATATTCATATCTGTAGAAACATAGGTAGCATGACCGTCCTTAACAGAAATCTCTCCGATACTGGACGGAGCCGGAATTGGCTGATCATGTTCTGCGAGGCTTACAAGATAAAGTCCCAATGCTTCCTGTGCAAGTTCCATGGTCTCTTCTAACGATGTACCACAGGTCTGGCATCCTTCCAGATCCGGAAATTCAATCCAATAGCCGTCTTCCTCATGGATAATTGCGGGATAAATTTGTAACATGGGAGTTCTCCTTCCTAAATATTATTCAGAAGAAAAGGACTTTACAGTCCGGTTCTTTTTTTGATTGCATGGAGCATTCTTAGCCTTTTTTCTGGAGTAATTTTACAAGCTCTTTTCCTTTCATGGCTGCCTCCTTACAATCTTATAATATTATATAAATTATATAATATCAATATAATTATTAGTATTTATTTAATTTTTATTCCTCTGCTTTTATAACAAAACCTCACTCCCCTTAGAAATGATCCATGAAAGAACTATCAAAAACGCTTCATCCACTAAGTCGGTCATAAACAGTCATAAAAAATCAAATTTGTGCAATTTCAACGAAAAGAAAAGTGGAAATTTGTGAAATGGTTTGATTGACTTTGATTGATTATGGATGTATACTAAGGATACAAAATCAAACATGAGCAAAACAAGACAGAAGACAGAAGACAGAAGACAGAAGACAGAAGACAGAAGACAGAAGAAAGGAGAAGTCAGCATGATATATACGGTGACATTTAACCCGTCTCTGGACTACATCGTATCCGTAGAGGATTTCCGCCTTAGCCTCACGAACCGCACGGATTCAGAGCTGTTGCTTCCGGGCGGCAAGGGGATCAACGTATCCATTGTCCTTGGGAATCTCGGCATCCCCAGTACGGCGCTCGGGTTTATCGCAGGATTCACAGGCGACGAGGTGGCAAGAAGGCTTAAGCTGCTGGGGGTAAAGAACGGCTTTATCAGGATTGAAGAGGGCTTTACCAGGATCAATCTGAAGCTTAAGTCCATCGACGGAACGGAGATCAACGGGCAGGGCCCGGCGATCAGTAAGGAGAAGCTTGAGAAGCTGATGGAACAGTTAGACGGATTGGAGAAGGGAGACATACTCTTCCTGTCGGGAAGCATCCCGGCATCCATGCCGGACGACGTATACCAGAAGGTTATGGAGAGATTGTACGGCAGAGGAGTACAGATCGTGGTGGACGCCACGAAGGATCTGCTGGTGAATGTACTGTCCTATCATCCATTTCTGATCAAGCCGAATAACCATGAACTGGGTGATATCTTCGGTACGGAGATAAGAACGAGGGCTGAGGCTGTGCCTTACGCAAGGAAGCTTAAGGAGCGGGGCGCGCAGAATGTACTGGTCTCCATGGCAGGCGAGGGAGCGGTACTGGCGGCGGCAGACGGGAAGGTCTATGAGGCTCCGGTGCCGGAGGGTACATTAGTAAACGGCGTTGGCGCAGGGGATTCTATGGTTGCAGGATTCATGGCGGGCTGGATGGAAAGAGCGGATTATGAGTATGCATTTCATATGGGGATCGCCGCAGGAAGTGCAAGCGCGTTTTCAGAGCATCTGGCGGTAAGGGAAGAGATAGAGGCAGTATATAAGCAGATGATGCAGGATAAGAACTGAACAGTCGAACTGAACAGTCCCGGTGATCGATCCGGTATAAAGAGGTTTTGCGTGTATGCAGGAAAATTCAGGAGGAGGAGAAGATGATGAGGATCACAGAGTTACTGGATGTGAGAAGTATTTCACTTGATGCGGCGCCGAAGTCGAAGAAGGAAGCGCTGGATATGGTAGTAGATCTCATGGTACGAAGCGGCAAGGTCAATGATGTGGAAGGCTATCGTAAGCTGGTGTATGCAAGAGAAGAAGAGAGTACCACAGGGATCGGAGAGGGCATTGCCATTCCGCATGGAAAGGGGGATGCAGTCGACCGTCCCGGGCTTGCGGCAATGGTGGTGAAGGACGGTGTGGATTTTGAATCTCTGGATGAGGAACCGGCAACTCTGTTCTTCCTGATCGCGGCGCCGAACACGGAGGATAACGTGCATCTGGATGTGCTGAGCAAGCTGTCTATGATGCTGATGGATTCGGAATTTACCGAGAGCCTGCGTAATGCAGGGACGGCGGAGGAGTTTCTGGAGATCATTGACAGGGCGGATGAAGAGAAGAAGAGCGTGGATGAGAGGCTCTCGGACATGGGAGATGCCGGGACGGACCAGGTGAAGATCCTTGCCGTTACCTCCTGCCCGACGGGTATCGCGCATACCTATATGGCGGCGGAAGGGCTCGAGAAGGCGGCGAAGGCGAAGGGATGCTTCATTAAGGTGGAGACAAGGGGCTCCGGCGGTGCGAAGAACGTCCTTACCGCGAAGGAGATTGAAGAAGCGGATTGTATCATCGTGGCGGCGGATGCTCAGGTTCCCATGGACCGGTTTGACGGAAAGAAGGTCATCGAGCGTCAGGTGTCGGACGGGATCCATAAGGCGGATGAGCTGGTAGAACTGGCGGTCTCAGGAGACGTGCCGCTCTATCACAGCGGTAATGCGGTGTCAAAGCCTGCGGCTTCGGGCAAGCCGGGCGGCGGTATGGGGCATCAGATCTATACACAGTTGATGAACGGCGTCTCACATATGCTCCCATTCGTTGTGGGCGGCGGTATCCTGATCGCCATTGCATTCCTGCTCGACGGGCTTCTGGTGGATATGAATGCATTATCGGAAGCCGAGAGAGCGGGATTTGGTACGATCACGCCGGTGGCGGCGCTTTTTAAAGGAATCGGGGATACGGCGTTTGGATTCATGCTTCCGGTGCTGGCGGGCTTCATCGCTATGGCGATCGGAGACAGGCCTGCCCTTGCGGTCGGTTTTGTAGGCGGAATGATGGCGTCAAACGGAAGTTCCGGTTTCCTTGGGGCGCTTGCGGCAGGATTTGCTGCGGGGTATCTGATCCGGGGACTGCGTAAAGTATGTGATAAGCTTCCGCAGGCGGTCGAAAAGATAGCGCCGGTGCTGATCTATCCGGTCATGGGAATCCTGCTGATGGGCGTGCTTATGATATTTGCGGTGGAACCGGTCATGGGCGGGCTCAATACGGCGCTGAACAACGGACTTACCAGTATGGGCGGTTCCAGTAAGCTGATCCTTGGGATGATCCTTGGCGGGATGATGGCAGTCGATATGGGAGGCCCGTTTAACAAGGCGGCATATGTATTCGGTTCAGCGGCGATCGCATCCGGCAACTATGACATTATGGCGGCAGTTATGATCGGCGGGATGACGCCGCCCTGCGCGATCGCCCTGGCAACACTGCTCTTCAAGAATAAGTTTTCGAAGGAAGAGAGAGAATCAGGACCGACTAACTTCATCATGGGACTTGCATTTATCACGGAAGGCGCGATTCCTTTCGCGGCGGCAGATCCGTTCCGTGTACTTCCGGCGTGTGTCGCAGGCTCTGCGCTGGCAGGGGCGCTGTCCATGGCGTTTGGATGTACGCTCATGGCTCCGCACGGCGGGATCTTCGTGGTCCCGGTGATGGGAAATGCACTGATGTATGTGGCGGCGCTGGTCGTGGGAACATTGGTTTCGGCAGGGCTTCTTGGGGTTTTGAAGAAGAATCCTGCGTAAGAGATCGGAATTAGTAGTCAATAATATTTAAAATATAAAAATAAAAAGAAAATGGAGGATTAGAACAATGAAGGAATTTAAGTATGTGATCACAGATGAGATGGGAATTCATGCACGTCCGGCGGGGCTGTTGGTGAAGGCGGTAAAGGGTTACGACTGTACCGTTAAGATGGAGAAGGGCGGAAGGACTGTAGACTGTAAGGGGATCATGGGCGTCATGAGCCTTGGAGCGAAGAAGGGGGATACGGTGACGCTTACCTTTGCGGGAGCAGATGAAGATGCTGCATTTGAAGCGATCAGCGGATTCATGAAGGAGAATTTATAGTATTTTAACCGGAGGGGTATAATGCAGAGAGAATCCTGTAGGATAAGTGGAGAAAAGTCATGAGAATATATAATGGAAAAAGTGTATTCAATGGTATTGCGATTGGCAAGATTCGCGTATATAAGAAAGACGTGCAGCAGGTAAAGCGCACGAAGGTGACAGATATGGAGGCGGAGCTTTCACGCTTCGCCTCCGCGAAGGAAGAGGCGGTCAGACAGCTTCAGGGATTGTATGATAAGGCGCTGAAAGAGGTTGGCGAGGCGAACGCCGCCATATTCGAGGTGCATCAGATGATGCTGGATGATGTGGACTATAACGAATCTGTGGAGAACATTGTGCGCAGCCAGGAGGTAAATGTGGAATACGCAGTGGCGGCGACAGGAGACAATTTTTCCCAGATGTTTGCGGCGATGGATGATGATTACATGAGAGAACGGGCGGCGGACGTCAAGGATATCTCCGAACGTCTTCTTATCATACTGAGCGGGAAGGAAGACCATACGGCATCGGCGAAAGAGCCTGCCATCATCATAGCGGATGATCTGGCGCCGTCAGAAACGGTGCAGCTTGACAAGGATATGGTCTTGTCTTTCGTGACGGTGCACGGATCGACGAATTCCCATACTGCGATTCTTGCGAGGATGATGGAGATCCCCGCGCTGGTCGGAACGAAGCTTCCCCTTGATGATACGGTGGATGGAAAGACGGGGATTGTTGACGGCGGGGACGGAAAGGTCTATGTGGATCCGGATGAAGAGACGCTCTTAAGAATGCGGAAGAAGCAAGAGGAAGAACAGCACAGGAAGGAACTGCTTCTGACACTGAAAGGACGGGAGAACGTAACACTTGACGGCCAGAAGGTGATGTTGTATGCTAACATTGGAAATATCAAGGATCTTGCCATGGTGATGCAGAATGACGCGGGCGGCATCGGACTTTTCCGGAGTGAGTTCATCTATCTGGAGAAGGAGGATTACCCGTCAGAGGAAGAGCAGTTCCAGATCTATAAGCAGGCGGCAGAGACGATGGCGGGCAAGCGGGTGATCATCCGCACGCTGGATATCGGAGCGGATAAGCAGTGCGGTTATTTTGATATGGAGCAGGAAGAGAACCCGGCGCTTGGGGTTCGTGCGATCCGCATCTGCCTGACGCACCCGGAGGTGTTCAAGACACAGCTTCGCGCCCTGTTCCGCGCCAGCGCTTTTGGAAATATAGCGGTCATGTATCCGATGATCACCAGTATCGGAGAGATCAGGCGGATCAAAGGAATCGTATCGGAAGTGAAGGCAGAGCTTGACGCACAGGGGACGCCTTATGGCGAACCCGAGCAAGGGATCATGATCGAGACGCCGGCGGCTGTGCTGGTCAGCGATATGCTTGCAAAGGAAGTGGATTTCTTCAGCATCGGGACAAATGACCTGACGCAGTATACGCTTGCCATCGACCGTCAGAATCCGAAGCTTGACGAGTTCTATGACGCGCATCATCCGGCGATCCTGCGTATGATATCCATGGTGGTGGAGAATGCACATAAGGCAGGTATCTGGGCGGGTATCTGCGGAGAACTAGGAGCGGACGAGACACTGACGAGAGAATTTCTTGCTATGGGTGTCGACGAATTATCCGTGGCGCCGGGGAGCATTCTGCCGATCCGCAAGATTGTACTGGAGACGAATGTGAAGGAATATAAGTCACAATTCATGTATGAAGAACACGATTGAGAGTAAGATATAAGGCAGGGAGACGAATGTTAACGAAACAACGGCAGGATTTGTTACTTGAGCTTCTGGAAGAGCGGGGAAGCATCACAGTGTCGGAAGTGAAGGATATGCTTGACGCATCGGAGAGTACGATCCGCAGGGATATCACCGCCCTTGATGAAGAAGGGAAGTTGGTGAAGGTATTCGGCGGGGCGGTTGCCGCCAGGCAGAAGGTGTCTGCCCATGAGTATACGGTGGCGCAGAAGAGTGAGCTGAATCTGGAAGAGAAGAAGCGGATCGCCAGATCTGCGGCTCTCCTGATCGAGCCGGAGGACTTCATCTATCTGGACGCAGGGACGACGACGGCATATATGCTGGATTATATAGAAGAGACGAACGTCACCTTTGTGACCAATGCGGTCGCCCATGCACAGAGGCTTGCCATGCGGGGGCTTAAGGTGATGCTTGTCGGCGGAGAGCTTAAGGCTTCTACGGAAGCCGTGGTGGGAAGTCAGGCGATGCAGACGCTGTTGAATTATCATTTTACGAAGGGATTCTTCGGAACCAATGGCGTGACGAAGAAGAGCGGGTGTACGACGCCTGACGCCAACGAGGCGATGATCAAGCGGACGGCGATGGGGCAGTGCAGGAAGTGTTATGTGCTCTGTGACAGCTCTAAGTTCGATCATGTGAGCTCGGTGACATTTGCTTCATTTTCGGAGACAGAGTTTCTGACCGACCGGATACCGGCAGGGTATGAGGATTGTGAGAATGTGAAGAGGGTATGCTAGAAGGTATCCAGATAGAGAGCGCTTTTGACACGGCGGTTGAAAGGTTCTCTGTCTGGGTATTTTTCATTGTATCAGGGAAGAGTTTCTTTTTTGTCTGATTGAGCCAATGGCTGCGGTATGGTATACTAAGTTCGCGGGCACAGAGGATTAAATTACGGACGATCATTGTCTGGATTTTGGAGTGGAATCTGCCGGCTGCGGTAAAAAGAGCTGAGAAAGCCTGTCGAAAGGAAGTGTGTATTCTGCGATGAAAATAGAATATTTTGAGTGTTTCCAGATGTTGGCAAAGTATAGGAATTTTTCTGAGGCGGCTGAAAATCTCTACATGTCACAGTCGTCTCTGTCAAAGAAGATTATGGAACTGGAGAACCGTTTGGGAGGACAGCTCTTTATCCGGAAAAAGTACGAGGTGGTCTTGTCGCCATTTGGCGAACAGATGTCAAGCTATATCAACAATATTGTGGAAAACTATAATATCCTTTGCTCGGCAGCGGAGAACTACAATCTGAACCGGCAGAAGAGCTTTCGTGTGGCGACGTTTCTCAATGCCGCACAGAGCGGGCTTATGGATTTTATTACTGGATTTGAAGCAAGTGAAAAGAATCTTTACGTGGAGACGATTGAGAAAAGTCATGGGAAATTAAAGCAGATGCTCATATCCCGTCAGGTAGATGTATGTTATGCATATGCCGAGCTGATGGGAGATTTTTCTGATTATAAAAAAATTCTTATCCGCAGAGAACCATTGGTGTTGGTGGCAAACTGTGAATATGCAAAATCAAGAGGGTGGGAAACTTCCGTATCACTGTCTGAATGCAGTGATGAACGGTTTTGTTTTCCAAGAGAGGACAGGGAAATGTTTCTATATTTTCTGGCAAATTGCAGATCTAATGGATTTACGCCGGAATTGACATTATCTGACGTGCGTCTGGAGACAGTCAAAAAATATGTACAGTTAGGCATGAGATGTACACTACAGATGAGATGTTACGCACACGCCGTGTTTTCCGAAAGTGAGTTCCGGATCCTGGATATAGAAGGAAATCCGGCAATGAATCTGGCGATGTATGTAAATACTGCGAGAGAAAGTGTGGTGAAAGATATATTTGTGAAAGAGAGTATTACGTATTTTTCTGAAGCCATCATGTAAAAGAAGAGAACAGGTAGACCTAAAGACTGACATGTAACGGAAATTGTCATAGAGACAGGAAACTCCGGCCATGTCAGTTTTTTAGTGTTTTCTAATTTGGAATAATCACATAAATGGAATCGAATTGCACTTTCCAGGGAAAAATTTATAATAAATATATAAGTGATATTTACATTGACCGGTGTAATGTAAGAGAAATAATTTATCTGACTAACATAAAAAGGAAGGTTTGTATGAGAAGACAAGTAAATCAAATGATCGATCCGCGCGGCTGGCAGGAACGTCCTATGCTGACGCTTGCAAAGAGGCCGTCGCCAGAAGAGTTGAAAGCAGGGAAAATATTATTTTATAACAACACAAAGCTTGGTTTTTGTAATTATTATACGGTATTTGACAGAATCAAAGAACGTCTTGTTGAAAGCGGGTGCGATGAAAGTCTCTGGGTAGAATATACAGAAACAGTCCGCGGAAAAAATGCAAAGAAACTGGAAGAATATGCGGCGATGCTTGCAAAGGAAAAACCAGTTGCGGCAATCGTTGCATTTGGAGATATGGGGACGTCCTCATCGACAACTGTGTTGACAATTGCATTGGAAAAACTGGGTATTCCGACTGTTTATATGACGGCGCCTCCCGGAACCGCAATTACAGAGGGTGTTGGCGTATATCGTGCGGGAGAACTCTGCCTGTGTTCGGTAGACATCTATCAGGCTTCTACTGTGGAAGAGATTGAAACAGAGGTGGACAGGAAGTGGGATTATATTCTGGCTTCGCTGACGACAAATGGTGAAAAGTTAAGAGAACTGGCCCATATCGACTTCAAAATGGACGAGATTGCACCGGCTGAGGACGGACTTCTGCCCTTTGTACCGGAGTACGACGAGGAGAAATCTGTGGAGCCCGGAGCTTACATGGAAGAAGTGATGGAGTACTTCAACAAGGAGCATATCTCAGATGGACTGCCGATCATTCCTCCCACCAGGAGGCGTTATGAAAAAATGCTTGCATATTGTCCATGGGATGAGAAGCTGAAACTGGTCGATCCTTCCGGGCCAAGTGGAAAAGAAATCACGATAAAAGATATTGCGATCGCCGCAGTTATGGCAGGATGTAAGCCCGAGGCAATGCCTGTTCTGGTTGCCGCATTTAAAGCAATGAATAATCCACTGTATAACTTTAATCAATCCGTCACGACATCACACCCGGGCGGAAACATGTGTATTGTTTCCGGACCTATCGCACAGGAAATTGGCGTTTCTGGTATGCAGGGATGTCAGGGGCCGGGTTATCCGGTCAATGCAACCATTGGACGTGCGATCAATCTGGTGCTGATGAACGTACTGCGTACCGTGCCGGGGATTTGTGATCTGGATTGTATCGCATCTCAGGCGGAGTTTACATACTGCTTTGCAGAAGAGCCATCCTTGGCGCAGTGGAACATGATCAATGAGGACCATTTTGATCCAGAGACGACTACCGTGTATTTGCTGAAAGCGGAACCGATCCATGACATCATCGACTTTTTGAGCTTGAATGGCTATGATCTGTTAGATACGATTACAGCATGTTGTACGACACTGGGTTCAAACAATGCTTACATGCCGGGACCGCTTGTGATCTGTCTCACGCCGGATCATGCCATGATGCTGAAAAAAGCTGGATATACAAAGGAGATGATTCAAGAACACATTCATCAATATGTTTATCATCAGACGCCGATGGTTAATGGACGGGGATTGATGCCGGTCCGCCCCAGAGAGTGGGAAAACAGGCATCCTCTGCCTGTAACGCGTATGCCGAAGGATGTGGAGGTTGTCACGATCGGCGGGCGCGGCGGACATTCAGGTGTTATCTTGCCATGGGCGCTCCACAGTGAGGGAATCGTTGAAGCGCTTACTCTTCCGGACGGTAAAACGGCAAGGAGAATTGACGAATTCAAGAGATAAGGAAACGGGGGGTTCATATGAAGAAATTGCAGTGGTTGTTTATAGTCTTTCCGATCGGATGTCTGCTTCCATATTTTATTCCTGCGCTGAACAGTATTTATCCCAAGGCGGCAGGTATTCCGTTTACGGTGTGGTCGATTGAAGTCTGGCTGTTTTTGTGTTGCTTATTTCTTCTGTTTTGCAGCAGGAAGATATGGGACAGCTATGACGGAGAGGAGGAATTATGAGTACACATATCATGATCAGCATGATTGCATTGACAGCTTATACGGCTTTGATGTTTTATGTTGGTATAGGAAAAGCATATGACAAGGAAGTAGTATCTACGAACAGAGGATACTTCATTGGCGGGGGAACAGGTTATTTCGTATTGTTTTTTACGACGGCGGCAACATGGTTCTCAACATTTATTTATATGGGAGCGCCGGGATCTTTCTATACACATGGGATCGGATGGATTGTGATAGCGGCCTGGAATTTGACAATTATGTTTCTGATGGGTGTTTTCGGAACAAGATTGTGGAGGATGTCTAAGACAAACGGATATGTGACGCCGGGCGATCTGCTGGGAGATTATTATCAAAGCCCCGGACTACAGAAGACGATATCAGCGGGACAATTTATTTTTTGTTTTCCATACATGATGGCGCAGATTGCCGGGGTAGGACTTGCAGTGTCGATACTTACGGATGGGATGATCCCGTCTTCTGTTGGCTGTATCTATGCGGCGGTTGTTATCGGTATCTATGTTTACTTCGGCGGTTTTAAATCCCAGGCATGGGTAGATACCATGCAGGGGATCATGTTCACAGTGATCCTGGTGATGACGGTTGGGATTATGATAACGGTAAACGGAGGCGGGCTTGCGGGATTATTTGCAGGGCTTGAAAATGCGGGAAAAAACTTCTTGCTGTATGTGACTGGGGATGAGGGATACTGGACATGGAAAATATATCTGTCCTATTTACTGACATATGCTTTTGGAGGTTATTTTGCTCCGTATGTATGGCAAAGATCCTATGCGGCAAAAAATGGAAAGACAATTCTTCAGATTGCGGGTTCACTTGGCTTCTTCTATGTATTTGCAATTTCGACGATGGTCATGCTGGTCGGATTTGGCGGAAGGGCTCTTGGTGTAGGAGTGGATCATGCGGATAGTATTATGGTAACAACTATGACGCAGTATGCACCGTATATGGCAATTCTGGTTGTGGTAGGTATCCTTGCCGCGGGAATGTCGACAGTTTCTTCGATTCTAGTCACAACTTCTTCGCTGATTACGGTGGATTTTATAGAAAAGATGAAGCCGGATATGTCTAAGGAGAAGATGCAAAAGGTTTCCAGATATGTACTTTTAGCTGTGCTGACCGCGGGATTGCTCCTGTCAATGGTCGACTATAGCGGGATTGTCATTCTGGTGAATGGATCTCTTTCAGGATTTATGCAGGTATTTTGGCCGGTATTTGGTGTGTTCTTCTGGAAACATGCCACAAAGCAGGGAGCCATTACGGGGTTTGCTGCCGGGATCGCCGTATCCCTGGCATTAACGGCGGCGGGAATAGAATTTCTCGGATTTACGCCGAGTTTCTGGGGATTTGTGATAAATGGAGCGCTTTTTATCATTGTGAGTATCTGTTCTCCGAAGATTTCAAAGGAACACAGGGAAGAATTCCTGCTCCCGCTTAAAAAATACAAAACATTAAAAGACTGACAGGATCAGGGGGCTGCCGCGAAATAAACTGTATTTCGCGGCAGCCCCCAGTCAACGAGATCACAGAGATCATCCCTTCAACCCATTCAGTGCAACCCCCGCCTCGAATTTCGACTGTAACAGCAGATAGAAGAGGAACGGAGGCATGAAGGTGATCGCAGAACACGCCATTGTAAGTCCCACATCCACATCATACTGTGCCTTCATGGTCGTCAGCGCCAGTGGCAGCGTGCGCATAGCATCTTTCGTCGTAATGATCAGCGGCCAGGTGAAGTTGTTCCAGGCGCCGATGAATGTGAAGATGGACAAGGTAAGCATGGCGGACTTCACAAGGGGCAGGACTATAGACCACAGGATCTTCCGGTTCGAAGCCCCGTCGATCCGCGCAGACTCCATCAGTTCCGTAGGGATGCCGAGGATCGCCTGGCGCATGATGAAGACGCCGAAGGCTGTGGGAAGCGGAAGGATCAGCGCCTTGAAGGTATTCACCCATCCCATTCCCCGCACGACGATGTACAGAGGCACCAGTATCACTTCGGAAGGCACCAGCATCGTCAGTATCAGAAGCAGGAAGATCTTATCATGTCCCTTGAATTTCAGCTTGGCAAATGCATAACCGGCCAGACAGCTTGTGAAAAGTGTCAGCGCGACGCCGGCGAATGCGACGATAATACTGTTCAGCAGATAACGCCCGATGGTATCGCCCGAGAAGATGGTCTGATAATGCTTAAAAGTCAGGCTCGATAAAGAGAAGCTGAAATCATACGCATTCAGGGTACTCTTAAGCGACATGAGTATCATGTATACAAAGGGAAGGATGCACAGCAGAGCCGTAAAGACCAGCACCAGATCCCCCAATATATGAGATATTTTCTTCATCGCAGTCACCTCCTATATCTCTGACGCTTCACGCTTCATGAAGCGCTGCTGGAACAATACGACTACCAGTACCATCAGCATCAGGACGTTAGATACAGTCATGGCATACCCTGCCTTACCGCTCTTAAAGGTAAGCTGATAAGCATACATCACCATGGTGGTCGTAGACATGGACGGACCTCCGCCGGTCATGGTATATACGATGTCGAACACCTGCATGGAGCTTATGATGGCCAGGAAGGTGTTCAGGATCAGCGTGGGCTTCAAAAGAGGGATCGTAATCCGGGAGAAAAGATTCCAGGAATTCGCACCGTCCACCCGGGCCGCTTCATAGTAATTGTCCGGGATCGACATCAGAGAGGACAGTGTGATGATCATATAATATCCCATGCTCTTCCATACGATGAGCATGGAGAGGGTGACGATCGCCGTGGTACTGCTGCCAAGAAGCATGGTAGGATCGATCCCCACGAGCCCGAAGAGAAACTTTACCGCCGGATGTCCGCCGTTTAAGATGGCCTTCCAGATCGTGCCGATAACGGCGCTGGAGGACAGAACCGGAATGAATAACGCCGCTTTGGCAAATTTCCCTAGAAATGTATTATTTCTGGCGGCGATCAGAGCGGCAAGCACCGTAGAGGTAAGGATCTGCAACGGAACAGCTATCACAGTGATCTTGATCGTATTCATGATGCAGAGCCTCAGTTTATTGTCCCGAAATAATTTCTCATAATTAAAAAGTCCGTTGAATTTCGCCGGTGTGATGATATTATATTTTGTAAAGCTGAAACAGACCGCTATGATCAAAGATCCTGCCACAAAAGTAAGCAGGATCAATGATATCGGCGTGATGTAAGCATAGGGCGAAAGAACGGATAAGATGTTCTTCTTTTTCTTCATGCTCTTTCTTCCTATTCTTCGTTGT
Organism: uncultured Dorea sp.; assembly: GCA_910579015.1. Taxonomy (GTDB): domain Bacteria; phylum Bacillota; class Clostridia; order Lachnospirales; family Lachnospiraceae; genus Sporofaciens. Next base: position 13,309 of record CAJTRO010000068.1, read on the forward strand.
CAGCCCAGTATTCATCTAAGGTTTCATTCGCAAATTCAACAGATTCGTCTAATGCTTCCTGAACCTCCATCTTTCCTTCCATGACGGACTGGATGTGAGCGGCCAGGTTCTCAAGAATCTCGCTTCCGCATGGGCCTACCTGTAACGGACGCCATTTATCGCGGTCTTCCGTAACGATACGCTCCATCTTAGGATCTCCCGCATACTGTTCTGTCTTGGTCAGAGGAGCGCCGGGAGCCGCCTTGTGGTATTCGCTCATGAACTCGGAACTACAGATGTACTTGATAAGCGCTAAGGCAAGTTCCGGATTCTCACATGAGGACATAACAGACAGAGAGTCTGCGGCGCCGAAGGTTCCATAGTCGTCGTTCTTAAGAGAGGTTACGTAATCCCATTTCAGATCCGGATAGCTCTCCTTGAACAGGGTTTCCTGTGACTGGGAGGAACGGGTAACGCCAAATGCCGCCTTTCCGGCGCCGAATATGGTAGAGAATGCGTCAGATCCGGATAAGGACATTACGTTCTCCGGCATATAGTCTTTCAGGCTCTTGAAAAATTCGATCGCCTCCACACCGTTCTCGTCATTAAAACGTGCGCTCTTTAAGTCGTCTGCATAGATATCCCCGCCTGCCTGCCAGATCAGGCTGTAGATGTAGGAATTCAGTATGTACAGGTTACTCATGTCACCGCTGTTTAAGCCGACGGCATATCCGTACTGGTCGATCTCGCCGTCGCCGTCTGTATCCTTGGTTGCCTTCTCGCAGATACGCGCGAAGTCTTCCCAGGTCTCAGGGGCAGTCTCTTCAAGGCTGTCAAGGATTTCCTGAATCTTTCCAAAGTTAGTTGATTTTGCGTTTTAATTCAAGCCGTAGCAGCTTT
>CAJTRO010000069.1:0-12539 GCA_910579015.1 uncultured Dorea sp.
CTCATATACATCACCATCCTTTTTTTATTTTCATTATATAAGCAGACGGCGGTATCTTCAAATGTACGGGGATTATGTAACACCAGAAAAAAGCTCTTTGAACGAGTAACTTTTGTCTTTTCAATTAGCACGATTTTTGCTCCGATTAACAGGAAAGGCATTTTGATTAGCAAAAACCTCAATTTTCTTGCTAATCATTAGCACGCTAATCTGTGACGATAATTAACAGTTCAATTTCTCTTTAGTCAAATCTGATTAGCAAAAACCGCTCCTGCTAATCGGACATTGTCATGAGTTCAAATTTATTTGGAAAATGAGAAACGCCGAAAACCTTGAAAAATCAATGTTTTCGGCGATGTTTTCAGCGTCGCTAAGAGGATTTGAACCTCCGACCTACCGCTTAGGAGGCGGTCGCTCTATCCAGCTGAGCTATAGCGACAATTACATATCCTATATACTTCTACTCGTCACCTTTTCCCAATCCAGGCAGACACAGCTTCTATATATCGGCACCATCTAATTATACTTCACTCTATTTCAATTGTCAAACCCTAATTCTATATTTCCCCCTATTTCTGTAACAGTTATTACTGTACACTCCGTGCCCAGTAACACGCTTCACAATGCACAGAAATCGCAAAAAGATACGATTTCACGCTGAAAAACCCGTGGCTTCACTGTCACCTATTTCTCACACATCTCCGACCACCAAAAGAGACTGCAAGAATTCCATATCCCACAGTCTCTTTTTATCTTCCTCTATACCCTTGACCGCTCCTAAAGCCCGCGCATTATTTCTTCAGATATACATCTGCATAATTCACGCCCAGCGCCAGAGCTGTCGCATGATCATTCACATAGATATCAATATGATTCTCCTTGATCGCTCCTCCGCAATCCTCAGCAGTAAAGATATGTCCGCCGATGATCACCTGCGTTCCATAAGGAATCACGCGGGGATCGACCGCTATAGTCCTTCCCTCTACAACCGGCGCACCCGTTGCTGTAATACCAGTCTCGACGTCACAGCAGATCTCACATGCGCAGTAGTAAGTCAGCTTAAATGTACCAAGATTCGTTCCGTACATATTCGGCGATGCATTCACGTCACCGATACCGCCGCCTGCATACCCATACCCATTATCTTTCAGAATCCTTACCGCCCATACGGCTTCATTCTTATTAACATCCGCCTGGACAATACCGGTATCGGTACTCATAGCCTCTATCGTCTTGCCACCGCCTGCATACATGACCACATGGTGGATATAACCGTTATTTGCATAGAAAATCAGATCTCCCGGCAAAGCATCCTCTACAGGGATCGCCGTCCCGTACTCAGCCTGGTCGCGGGATACTCTTGGAATATCATAACCATACTGCTTATAGATACTCTGTACGAATCCGGAACAGTCGGCGCCTTCCGTCAGACTGGTCCCGCCCCATACATACGGATTACCTACAAACTGGGCGGCGAATTCAATCATAGATCTCCTGATCTCTCCATCCGGAACTCCCGGCTTCGTAGAAGTCAGCGTATAATAACACGATCCGTTCTCCTCCGGCTTAATCTTCTCCTCAGCCAACGAGAACTTTTCTTCCGTCTTCTCCTCTACCTTCTTCGTAATCTCCTCTCCGTACTGGACAGCTCCATTTCTTACAAATCCACGTACATCACCGGACTCCACGTACATCCATTCCTGGTCGATGTCTTGCAGGATATAACACAGACCGCCCTTCGGAATTACTCCGATCACACGGCTCTCGTCGTTCCTGTCTTCTTTAACCTCTACAGATTCATTTTCCGCAATGGCATAATTCTTCACAGCAACCGTCTGATCTACTGTAGCTCTTAGGTATGTAAATGACCGGTTATGCTGCCATGGAAGAGCTTCTACGGCCATTGGCACGATCGCTTCGATACCCGTATACTCGGTCTGCGCTTCTTCTGCCTTCACCTTCGCTTCATTCTGATAAGCCTCAAGCTGCGGCACAGCCTCTTCACCGGTAATGACTTCCTCTGCCCGTACAAATCCTCTTACTCTTCCGGACTCTACATAAAGCCATCCATTCTCCTCTTCCTTCAATATGTATAACAAGCCGTTCTTCGTAAGACTTCCGACTGCCCGGATGTTCTCTTCCGTAACAGCATCCTCCGGCATCTTCTTACGGATCGTCTCGTCCGTAATCTCCTCCGCCGGCATCGCTTCACGGATGACCATATCCTCTCTGGCAAATGCATACTTCCTTGCAACCGTCCAGAAACGGAAATCTTCCACAATCTTCGGAAGCTTCACCAGCTTCTTATTCATAATAAGATTTGCATTACTGATGCCTGACGGCATAACCTCCTCCGGTTTGAGTTCGTCAGGATCTACAAATATACCATCTAACCCCTCTCCGAATCCCGGTTCTTTCGGAGGCTCTGGCTTCTCAGGATTTACCGGAATCACCGGAAGCGTCGGATCCCAGGGAATGTCCGGATTATCTGGATCAAATGTATGATCCGGATCGTCCGGATTATCTGGGTTGCTCGGATCGTCCGGGTTATCCGGGTTATTTGGATCGTCCGGGTTACTCGGATCATCTGGATTCACCGGGTTATTGGGATCGTCTGGGTTATCCGGATTATTTGGAGCGTCCGGATTCACCGGGTTATTGGGATCATCCGGATTCACCGGATTGTTCGGATCATCTGGATTTACCGGATTATTCGGATCATCTGGGTTCACCGGATTACTCGGATCACCTGGATTTACCGGATTATCCGGATTACTTGGATCTGTCGGATTCGATGGATCCACAACAGTTCCCGGATTACTTGGATCTGCCGGATTCGATGGATACACAACAGCTCCCGGATTACTTGGATCTGCCGGATTCGATGGATACACAACAGCTCCCGGGTTATTTGGATCTGTCGGATTCTCTGGATTCTCAGGCTCTATCGGCTGGACCGGAGCCTCCGGCACAACAGGCGCTTCCGGCTGGACCGGAGCCTCCGGCGTAACCTCTGGGTTCACAACAGCTCCCGGATCTGCGGCAGTCTGATCATTGGCTTCTGCTATTATACTTTCTGTAAAAGGTATAAGGTGATTAGGCATGACTACCCCGGCAGCCATTATCCCGGCCACCCCGGCAGCACATACCCGCCTTACTAGCTTTCTCTGCTTATTCACACACAATCTCTTCTTTCTTAATCAAAAATAATATAGTTATTCAATTTATATATCGGCCAATATTGCCTGACCATAATAAGAAAATTTCTTTTATAGAAAAGATAATTTTTCCAAATAACATTTTAAAACAATCATCGCCAAAAAGCAACACTACAATATTCTCATACTACAATATTCTCATACTACAATATTCTCATACGCCTACATCTCAAGCAGCAATCCGCCAAAAGCCTCCAACACCGCATGATGACAGCCGGTAAGATCCATACAGTCGCCCAGTATCCGGTTCATCCGCTCCAACAGCTCCTCATTTTTCCCAAGCAGGTCGTCGTACAGATACCGGCATATTTTATGGATATTCTCCCTGTATTTTGCAAAAAACGGAGAAATCTGCGCAATAATATCTTGTTCCATAGAAGAATCATAGATACGCATAGAAGGCAGGTAAAAGGACTTGTAATTTTGCTTCCACTGTCTTACCAGACGCTCGTTCTTCAGGTTTTCATCAATGTATTTTTTCAGGGTATCCACATAATTACGGCATCCCTTTTCATCCAGAGAGACCACGAATGCAAGATGAATCCCGCTCCTTTTATATAGCTCTTCAATCTTTTGCGGACACAAAGAATTGAGGTATCTCGAGAGAGTCTCATAATCCTCATTATTACTTTCGGCAACCAGCCGGTTTATCTTTGACCAGAGAAATTCCTGATAATCGCTTTTTATTTCATTGGGGATAAACGGTCTCCAAAGATAACGGTTCAGTACCATCGAATCCTTATCGCCGCCGTGCAATTCCTCCTTGTTAATTGCCGCCGGGATCCGGGCATTCAGCATCGTTGCATATAAGGAATCAAGACTGATGTGTAACGGAAGCTTCTCGATCACATAGCCGATACTTTCTATTGTTTTTTCCAGATGAGCCTTCTGTTTCTTCATGGCAGACACATAACTGCTTAAATAATAAGAAGCCGTAGCCGGTTCCTTTATGATAGAACGGATCATGGAAATCGGGAAACCGGCATTGCGGAATTCACTGATCAGCATGATGCGCCGGATATCTTCCTCCTGAAAATCATAATAGCCATTCTCTTCGTTCACAGGCGGAGCCAGCAGTTCTTCCTTGATATAAAAATAAATCGTCCGCTTTTTCATTCCTGTTCTTTTGCTTACTTCATGTATCTTCATAAGAAAAGTATACACTTAACTGTAGAGTTTTGAAAGAGAAAATGCAAAAAAATGTTAGAATATTGGCAGAAAATCAGGGCTTTTATCTTATAATACCGCAGATATTTTTCCTGTTGACACTACACCAAATGTAGGGGATATACTAATCTTAATTAAAGATATTAACGAAGAAAAAGGAGGGTTCTTTAATGTACGAAAAAATGTTTGAACCGATCAAGATCCGTGGTTTGGAAATGAAAAACCGGGTAGTCTATTCTGCCGCAGGCACAAAATTCTCAGGAAAACAGGGAAGCTTTGTGACGGATAAGCTGATCGACTACCATGTAGCCCGCGTAAAAGGCGGAAGCGGACTTAACATTGTCGAAGTATCCAGCGTACATACGCCCAGCGCGCCCAGGAATTTCCTGTCCATTTCGGAGGATCTCTATATGCCGGGGCTTAAGAAACTGGTTGACGCCATACATGAGGCAGGCGGAAAGGCCGCCATTCAGCTGTGGCAGGGCGGGCTTGCGGTAGGGAGCGACCGGACGGCGCAGATACTTGTTTCCTCTGACATGCCCGTAAGCCCCGAGATGACCATTCCGGGCATCACGATCGAACAGATGCAGGAGATCGTGGAGTGTTACGGCAAAGCCGCCAGACGTGCCAGCGACTGTGGTTTTGACGCGGTAGAATTCCACTGTGCCCACAACTATCTCCCCCACTCATTCTTAAGCGGAGGAATGAACCAAAGGACAGACGAATACGGCGGAAGCCTTAAGAACCGGGCGAAATTCCCTCTGGAATGTATCCGTGCGATCCGTGCGAATCTTCGTGAGGATATGCCTCTCTTCATGCGGATCGACGCCCACGACGATTATCTGGAAAATGGCATGACACTCGAAGACACCATTATTTTCTGTAACTGGGCAAAGGAAGCCGGCGTGGATGTTCTGGACGTTTCCAGAGGTAATTTCATCTCCGCGGCGATCAAATACGAGGTGCCGTCCATTGATACGCCGCAGGGCTTCAATATTGACAATGCCGCCGCGATCCGCAAGGGTACAGGCATGTTGACGATCGGCGTCGGGCGTATCAACACTCCTGACATCGCAGAGAAGGCTCTGGCAGAAGACAAGGTTGACATGGTAGTAATGTGCAGGGCGCAGTATGTCGATCCTGAATTCTTAAATAAAGTAAAAGCCGGCAGACTGGATGAGATCACCTATTGTATCGGCTGTGACCAGGGATGCTATGACGGATTCGAAAATATGGACATTCCGCACGTCACCTGTCTGTTAAATCCCGCGATCGGAAGAGAAAAGGAGTGCGAGCTGATCCCTGCTGAAAAGCCGGAAACAGTATTGATAGCCGGCGGTGGTATCGCAGGTCTGAAAGCCGCCATTACCTTAAAGAAGAGAGGGCATAACCCGATATTAATGGAAGAGAGCAGTTCCCTTGGCGGACAGTTCGTACTTGCCGGGAAAGCGCCTCGCAAGAAGGAAATGGAAGACGCCGTGATCCTGATGGGAAAACAGGCTGAAAAACTGGGCGTTGACATCCGCCTGAATTCGAAAGTGACCGCAGACACGATCCGGGAAATGAAACCACATTCCTTTATCAATGCGATCGGCGCGGCTCCTCTGATCCCGGATATCCCGGGCAGAGACCTGGACTGTGTGGTGAATTCTCACGAAGTCCTTGCAGGCACGAAGACCATAAGCGGAAATGTCGTCGTCATCGGAGGCGGTCTGGTCGGTACGGAAACGGCTGAATTCGCCGCCACAAATGGATGTAAGGTGACGATCCTCGAAATGCTGCCTGAGATTGCGGCAGATCTAGGACATGTGCGTAAAACCTGTGTATTGGAGCAGGTCTATGCGGCAGGCATCACTCCTGTCTGTGAAGCAACGGTAAAAGAGATTAAGGAGGGCAAAGTCATTGCCATAAAAGACGGCAAAGAGACCACATTTGACTGTGATCATGCGGTCATGGCGATCGGCTCAAAGGCAAGATGCGGGAAAGAGTTAGAAGACGCCTGCCGGGAAAATGAAGTCGCTTACTTCTGTGTCGGCGACGCATTCGGCGCAAGACGCGCCCTGAACGCAGTCCGGGAGGCATTTGACACCGCGTTGACCTTTGACCGCGAGGATGTCAGAAGGGACGCCTTAAAGCCTAAGAAACGAGTATTCCTCACCGGCGCCTCCGGAACCATGGGGCAGGAGACGTTAAAACAACTCCTTGACCGTTCTTCTCGTTTTAAGGTGCGCGTCCTTGTCCGCGATTCGAAGAAGAACCGCACGCTGATGAAAAAGTACGCATGTCCTTCACTCGAAGTTGTCTGGGGAGATATGGCGGACTACGATACCATGCTTCGATGCGTGACCGGCTCTGATTATGTCCTCCATATCGGCGCGATGGTCTCACCGATGGCAGACGATTTCCCGAAGGAAACCCTGTATACGAATATCGGCTCCACGCTGAACATTATTAAAGCGATTAAGGAACAGGAAGATCCAGATAAGGTTCATTTTGCCTATGTCGGCACGGTTGCCATGACCGGGCACCGGGCGGATCCGATCCAGTTCGGACGCGTCGGAGATCCCATCTGTCCGTCCTTCTTCGATTACTATGCGTTGAGCAAGGTATTTTCAGAGATGGCTGTATTTGACAGCGGGCTGAAGCACTGGGTAAGCATCCGTCAGACCGGACAGCATCCAAGCAACGAAGCCGCCGCAAGCCTGCCGATCATCACACACCAGGCGCCGAATAATGTACTTGAGTGGGCGACCTCCATTGAATCCGGCATCTGTATGGCGAATCTGTGCGAGGACTGGGTGCCTGAAAGCTTCTGGAGAAAGGCGTATAACTTAAGCAGCGGCGAAGGCTATCGTCTGACTACATGGGAATTGATGGATCTTAATCTGGGCGCGTTTGGCATCGGACTCAAGGACATCCAGGATTCCAAATTCCTGGCGAAATATAATTTCCACGGCCACTATTACACAGATTCCAAAGCATTGGATGATATTCTTCATTTCCGCTGTATCCCGGCTGAACAATACTGGGCGGGCGTCCGCGAGGAGATGCGCAGAATGGCGCAGAATCCGATGATAGCCGCCATGTTCCCGACCGCAGAGCAGATGTTCGAGAACAATAAGCAGATCGGGCACAAGCGCATGGGAACTTACTGGATGATCGAGAATAATGAGGAAGAGTGGATCAAAGCGTTCTATGGTTCCAGGGAACAGTTTGAAGCAATCCCTGGCTGGGACGAATATGAACTGTATCATCCGAGTGAAGAGGAGACCTTCCTGAACCACGGATACGACGAATCCAAAGCCTTAGAGGAGCTGACGCTTGAAGATCTGCAAGGCGTCGCAAGATACAGAGGCGGAGAATGCCTGGCGCAGGAGATCCCGGATATTTACACGCCGATCAGATGGAAAAGCGCCGAGGGGTATGAATTTGACCTGAGTATCAATGCGGTGGTGCAAGGCGGGCACTGGGCGCCGGAATGTCTGAAAGAAGCGTGGACCTATGGCACACAGGCAAAATACAACCCGTTCCTTGGACAGGTATGGCAGCCGATCCACCCCAAGACAGACGATTACTCCATTAAGATGGAATACAGCGCCTATGACATCTGTGAGGAATTGAAAGAGAAGCTTGGATTGAAGTAAATGGGAAATATGACTGCCAATCTGCCTGTGAGGGGATAATTTGTACACACGGAAACAGTCCGGTAAGAATCCAGGGACTTAAAAAATCCTGAATATTTCTACCGGACTGCTTCTTTCTTACACCTTCCAATAACCAGTCTTTTTAGATCCAACTCTTTCCACATATCCATTTTCTTTCAAGAATGTAAGATTATTTTCCACTGCTGTTTCACTAATTCCCAATATTTGATGCAATTCGCTTGTGGTAATATTAGGATTATCCCTCATTTCTGTTATAATTCTTTGTCTTCTTGAATTTAATCCTTTTTTATTCCCAACCTTTTTTATTCGCTGAAGAGGGACAGTAACAACAATTGACTTTTCTCTAAAAGTAAATGCTTCCTTTCCATAAGTTTCAATAATCTTAGGCACACCACGACCGGATTTTTCACTGATATGCAGCTGCAAAAAGATTTCTGATAGCTTTTCATTTACTGGAATTGATTCTCCCAAGAATATTCCCAACAAAAAAATTATAACACCTTGGGAATAAAGTTGGGAATATTTTACGCTATTATCAAAAAAATATTCTTAGAACTTATTAAAATCCTCTTGTGTTTCATACTGTGCACACTTGCAGTCATCAAATGACAATGTGGCTTTGCTTGGGAAAAATCAAAAGTCAGCCCCTTCCTCAAATCATCTTACTCCCCCATATTCCCAATCCGCCCCCCAATCAGATTCAGCACCACGCCAATCCCGACCACAAGAGCCGCCGCAATCTTCCCTGTAACCGACGTCATGATCGTAAGCACCTTCCCGACATAAGGGACCGTCAGCTCCACTCTGCCGATATAATCATCATACTGCACCGGCTTTGGATCTTCCTTCTCATTGGCATCCCCTTTTGTAAAAAATGTACCCGATACCACATTATTCTTCACAACCCTGTGCGTGATGATCCCCGAATCCTCATGCGCTCCATAGAAGGCGATAATATCATCCTCCTTCACGTCCTCCGGCGCCCCGCCCTGTACATACAGGAGGCTCCCCACCGGGATCGCAGGCTCCATGCTCCCGCTGAGCACATGATACATATGGAACCCGATCATCCCTGGAAGGACCAGAAGAGAACACAGACAAATCACCGCCACTATCAATATCATACCAGTTATACTGCATATCCTCCCTGCCCGTCTTCCTCTGCCGTTTCCATTCTCGATCACATCACGCCTCATGGCTTTCCCCTCCACATCATTCGTTTTCCCCGGATATCTTAAAGGGCTGTTGCGAAATGCTATTTATACTCCATATATGGCGTATAACGGTTATTTCACAACAGCCTCTTCTTCAATCTCAATCTGTTATCCTGCGTCTGTCAACCCTACGGTTCATCCGACATCTGCCTGCCCGCTCTAATCTCCATCGCTTTCCTTCTCTTCCTCAGATACAACGCCATTGCGGCCAATGCCAGCACCGCCGCCACGCCTATTCCGATATAGATCGGAAGATAACCCATCACAGTCCCCGGCTGTGCCTGCTTCATACTCTCAGACAGCGGGACCTCCTCATCCTTGTCGATGATATTCTGCGGTGCGTTCCCCTCAGGTACAGCATCATCCGGAACCGCCACATCTCCGCCAACTCCATCTGTCAGTCCCCCTTCCTCTGCTCCGTCCGCTTCGTCCGCATCCGGCGCCGGCGTTGCCGCAGAAGGAGTTGTTGCCGTCGGCGTTGTTGTTGCCGGCGTTGATGCCGACGGTGTTGATGTTGTCGGCGTCGTCGGTGTTGACGGCGTAGTTGCCGGCGTTTCAGCCTGTGCAGGCGTCTCGATCGGCGTGTATACGAAATTAAACACATTCTTTGACGAATCAGAAGACAGTGTCATCACCATATTGTAAGCCTGAGGCTGGTATCCGTCCACATAGCGGGCCGATACATACTGCCTCTCTCCGATATTGCCATGATAAGTGTCGCTTGGAAGCAGGGCGTTTCCTGACGCGTCCTGATAATTGACCGTGTAAGAGATCATCTCACCCTTGACGCCATAGGCGATCACATAATCCATATCCGCCCCGACCGCCTTCGTAGACTCCACAGCCTCGGAATTATCCCTTCCGGATCTTCTGATACCTCTGACATAATACCTGTCGTCAGTCACCTTCGCCGCATCATCGGGATTGATATAGACCGTCTCGCCATACTTCACCCCTCTGACCACGATCTGCTCCACCTGGCCGTTCTTTCCTGTGATCTTCTCAATCTTCGCACTCCCGCCCGGCGCACTGATACCTTCGCCTGTAAGCGCTCCCTGATTCCCGGCATACAGCCTGATTGTATACGTATATCCTGTGTCCGCAGTATCTAACGTATTCGCAGTATCTGACGTACCCGCCGCCAGAGCCGTCTGCCCCCCTGCAAGGATCATCATGGACAGAGCCAGCACGCCGGCCTGCATCTTCTTCAACCATTTCATACTATCTCTGCTCCCTTCTAAGTCTCAGGAATACAACCAGAAGCAGTACAAATCCCGCGCCCAGCATCATCAGCATATACAGCATGACCTGCGACTGGTCTCCGGTCTTAATAACCTCCCGGTTTCTGACGTTCCTGTTACTTCCCGGATCTGCGTCTCCCGGCCGTACCAGCTCCGTCGCAAAATCCATCTGCAATCTTGCATAGGTATTCTGGTAATTATTTACCAGCGTCTCGCCGTCCAGCGCAACTTTAAGCTTCACAGTACCCTTACCGCCTTTTCCCAGACGGTCCATATAGAAATAATCCTCAAGCGTCGTCGTCGCTCCGTGAAGGCCGACGCCGTTATATCTTCCTTCTCCGCCAAACTTCTCACTGGAATAAAGCGTCGTCGTCTCGCCCGCCCCATCCGTATATGTCAGCAGGTAATCATAAGCGCCTCCCGCGGCGCCCCCCGCATCCTCCAGGGCGTTCAGCACCTCATTCTTCATATACCAGTCCGTCTCGCCGTCATAATTATTCTTAAGCGCAATCGTCAGCTCCACGGAATCTCCCGGCTGCATGGCATTGATTTCATCCCCCATATTGGCGGTGGAAAAATTACTGCTCATCTTCTTCCCGTCGAAACTCACCTGCCAGCCCAAGTCTCCCTTCCGGTCCTCGGCAAATGCTGTCACAGAGGATGTGAGAGCCAGAACACCGGCCAGGCATACACCCAATAATCTTCTCTTCATTCCCTCAGTCCTCCCTCACAGAAATCCCCAGGGCGGCGGCGTCCACGCCCCATGCACTCTTGATTGCATCCTGCGCGTTATGTGTCTGCACCGCATCGACCTCGACATCCAGATTAAACCTCACGCCGTCATATTTATATACCGTCGTGATCGTTCCCTTGCCATCATCCCTGACCTCGGCCGCAGACGCCACCTGGCCGTCGATCATGATATTCTCCGCAAATGGAACGGTAATGCTCTTCTCTCCGGCATTCGCAGGAAGTACACTCTTATAATACAGCTCTATGCACTCCTTTTCCCCATTCGCGGCAGCGGCCGCATCATCCGGGTTCATGATCCATTGGTCCTCATTCACCAGCTCCAGATCTATCAGCTTCGGTGACAGCGTGGTAATCTTCTCCACATCGCCGGATTCATTTTCCTTCGTCCAATACTTATAGATACGAACCCTCACGTACTCGTCGATCTCTCCGCTGTTCTCTACCCTGAGTTCTTCCCTGTATTTCTTATTCAGGGCCAGCTTCTCTCCCTTCTCCAGCATGTTCTGGAGCAGAACACCGCTGTCAGAAGCATTTTCTGCATTACTCGAAACCTTCCAGTCATTCTTATCGTAATCCCGGCTGCTCACCCGCTCCCCATTCTCCAGGAGACTTACGCCAATCTGGGAAACGGTAATCTCCGCCGTGTAATTCTCACTATAATAGGTAAGCGCCGCCCTCGTGCTCCCTATGGTGCTCCCAAGAAGCATCACCGCCGCCAGTCCCAGCAGGCCGTAAGTCACCTTCCGGCTGTTTCTGACGCCCTTGCGGCCACATTTTCGGGAATGCTGGCTTTCATTCCCGCCGTGTACATCCATCTCGGAGACTCTTCTATCCTTCCTCATTACTCATCAGCCTCCTCTCCTGCTCCCGTGAAGACCGTCGTCCAGTCAGCCGACGGTTCGCCATTCTCGTCGTAGATTGCCGGAGTACACTCCTGGATGACAACCATGTTAAAGTTATCCTTCGATTCCCCTTCCGGTACATTCACCGTGATCTTTGCATCCAGCGGCGTCGTCACTGACGGTTTCTTTGGATCAGGGCTTGCCGGAAGTACCGGCTCATAATACCAGTAACCGTCCGTCCCCTCACGCCAGTTTCCCGCTTCATCCTTATACGTAATCTCAACGTCCGCCCCGCAGAATACCTTCACCCGGACGAAACAGTCATTTATCGGCGAATCATTCTTAATCACTATGTGCTTCGTCATATCAGACAAATTCTCGTGGATCGTCGTCTGTGCTCCCAGATTCACAACCTGGCCTCCTCCCGCCGACACATAGG
>CAJTRO010000069.1:12549-13739 GCA_910579015.1 uncultured Dorea sp.
TGGTAAAATAAGCCAGAGAACTCTCAATTGTAAGCGCCGCCGTCATGCCAAGAGCCGCGGCCGACATAGCGATTAATTTACCATATTTCTCTATCTTCCTCATTCCTGTCGCAGCTCCTTTCTATTCATTTTCTTCAACAACCGGAGGTGTCGGATTCTCCCAGGTCCATCCGTTTTTACCGTCTGATTCAAAATGATTTGTCACACCATATCCGCCCCGGTTTCCTCCGTCATAGCTATTTGTAAATGATACCGACGCAGGCTCCCCGTCTCCGACAAGTCCGTCTGACAGGATCACCGTCTTCTGCACGGCGTCGCCCTTAACCTCATAACTGCCTCCCGCGTAGACTTCCGTGACCGTAACCGTAAGCCCCGCCGGAATCCCTGTAAGCTTTGCTGTCTGAGCATTTGCATCGCCCGCCCCAGTAAGCGTCAGGCCGACTACATTGCTGTATGCCAAAACTCCGTTCTCATCATGTCCTTCCACCTGGAAGACACAGGTCATGGCTCCAAGCGAAGCATTATAGTTCTCCAGCGTCTTCCGGATCACAAGAGAGCCCGTAAGCTCCTCGCCCTCTGCTTTTAGTCCGATCGTCGGGTTATAATCCCATTCATCGCTTCCCGTTCCCGCCGCCGCATACTCGCTGGCTGGAAGCGCCGTCAGATACGGAGTGAATGAATAACGGACTGTTTTCTTTGCATTTTCCGTCTCCTTCGGAACCACCAGATACATACCCGTTTTCAGATTGGAAAACGTCCCTGTTGCGCTCGCTTCACCCTCGGATTTCTTCACTTCCACCGTCTTCACTTCCACCGGCGCGTCTTCCTTCTGTTCCTTCAGACATTCCTCTGCCTGCCCGGCAAACTTCTGCCAGTCGTCCGCCGTGGTACTGCTGCCGATATCGGTGAAGTCCATTTTAGAAAACGGCGCCTCCGGCGTATATCTCCCCGCCGTATCTACGCCTGCCACCCGGTACAACGATACCAGTATGGTCATCTCATCAAAATCTCCGGCATATCCGCTGTCCGCCGCAGACACCGTAAGGCTGCATATACGATCCACTTCGATCGCAGCCGCCGCCTGTGTCCGCATCATCGACAGACACGGCAGTGTCAGCAAACATGCCAGAGCCAGCGCATATCCTCTTCTTACTCTCTTACTTATCTTCAACTCTTTCCCTCCTTACGGT
>CAJTRO010000070.1 GCA_910579015.1 uncultured Dorea sp.
AAATAGAATTCCGTTTGCCTTGGGAGAGTAAATATAAATTTAAGCGTCAGTGCTGATCCGAAGCTCTCCAATATTGCATGTACCCCGCATTATATGCTATAATATCCGAAGAAAAACGGAAACAAAAAGGACGGAGTACATATGAAAAAAAGAGTATGCAGATTGCTTATAGGCATTCTATGTACCGTATCGCTTACGGGATGTGATAAGGCACAGAAGACGGATTCTTCCGATTCAGGAAATCAAAAGGTCGAATTGGTAGTCTGGGGCGCCGAGGAGGATAAGGAACTGATGACTCAGATCATCCAAAGCTTCCAGACGAACTATCAGGGGCAGGCGGATTTTCAGATCTCCTTTGAGGTACAGGGCGAATCTCAATGTAAGGACGTGCTGCTTGGCGGACTGGAAGAAGGCGCGGACGTCTTCACCTTCGCCGACGATCAGGTCAATGCTCTGGCGGCCGCCGGAGCGCTGGATCCCATAGAGAATGCGGATGAGATCAGATCAAAGAATCTGTCCAGTGCGGTAGAAGCGGCAACAGTCAACAATCAATTGTATGCCTATCCGCTGACGGCAGATAACGGCTATTTCTTATACTACAACAAACAGTACATCTCAGAAGAACAGGTAAAGACACTGGACGGGATCTTAGACGCCGCCGCGGCAAGCGGCAAGCGGTTTACCATGGACTGGTCCTCTGCGTGGTACGTATATTCTTTCTTTGGAAATACGAATCTTCAAGTCGGACTTAACGATGACGGAATCACCAACTATTGTACATGGAACCAGACGGACGGGGATATCCGGGGAATCGACGTTGCACAGTCGATGCTCCAGATCGCAGGCAGTCCCGGTTTTGCCAACAGGACAGATGAAGAATTCTTAAGCGGAGTAAAGAACGGCTCCGTGATCGCGGGTATCAGCGGCGTATGGAATTCCGTCGCGGTAACGGAAAGCTGGGGCGAGAACACAGGTGCGGCCAAGCTTCCGACCTATACCTGTAACGGAAAACAATTGCAGATGGCCTCATTCTCCGGGTGTAAGCTGATCGGTGTCAATGCTTACTCCGAGCATCCGAAGTGGGCGGCCCGTCTGGCAGAATGGATCACCAACGAGGACAATCAGAGGCTTCGTTTTGAGATGCGCGGTCAGGGCCCGTCCAACACCGCTGTTGCGGACTCCTCCGAGATACAAAACTCTCCGGCGATCGCCGCACTCTTAGAGCAGTCTGAATTCTCCCAGATCCAGCGTGTCGGCGGTAAATTCTGGGATCCTGTTTCAGAATTTGCCGGGAATATGGCGGCCGGGAATCCTTCCGGCCAGGATCTGCAAGAGCAATTGGATGTGATGGCAGAAGGCGTCTCTGCAAGATAGCGCTAAATATAGATATAATACGTTGAAAGGATTACCTGACATAAAATGAAGAAGAAACTTACGATACAGCAACGTCTGATACTTCCTATCATTCTCTTAGGAGCCGTGGCAATACTCTCGAATGCCCTGTCTGTATTCGGCATCAATAATGTTAATTTCAACGCTTCGAAGATCGTTGACAAGTATATGGTAGGCTCGGAGACCTTGCAGAATATCCGCCATACGACTACCAACATTCACAAGATGGCGCTGTCACATATCGTCGCGACCGATTATAACACTATGATCACCGTCGTGGCAGACATCAAGGAAGAAGAAAAGATACTGGAAGCATATCTGAAAGAATATAAGAATTATATTACAGAAGATGAAGAAGCGATCTACTCACAGCTTCTTACAAACTACGATTCATTCAAACACGCCCTGGTCTATCTTGTATGCGCAAGTGCAGACAGTAATACAGCGGACGCCTACGCTTACGCCAACGGTGACGTGGCGCACTTCGGCTCTGCCATCGCCGACAATACCAACGAATTATATGCCGTTGTAAGTGAGAGGACTGCCAGCGCAAGGCAGAAGCTTCTGATCGTCTATATTGTCTCGCTGATCATTGCCGTTGCTTCTGTCGCGGCCTGCCTGATATTAGTGCTTGCCGCCATCCGTATCATTAAAAAGTACGTGATCACGCCGATCAAAGGCACGGTGGATACACTCCAGGAAAGCTCGCAGACGCTTGACGAGGTGACAGGCGAAGTGCTGAAGCACACCCGCACGTCGGGCAAGAGCGCCAAAGGACTCTCCTCTCTCGCCGATTCGTTGTCCATGGCGATCCAGAAGGTAGCGAATAACGCTTCGATCATCAACAGCAGTGCATCAGATATCAAGGGAGACGTTCATGATATGGCGTCGGAATGCTGTACGATCACGGACTACTCCTCAGCAATGAAGGCGCGCGCAAATGAGATGGAAGCATCGGCACAGACCAATACGGAGATCATCCAGAAGAAAGCGTCCGATATCCTGGATGTATTAGGAGAAGCTATCGAGAACAGCAAAAGCGTGGATCAGGTCAACAACCTGACAAAGGATATCGTCGCGATCGCCTCCACGACCAATCTGATCGCCCTCAACGCTTCCGTAGAGGCCATGCGGGCCGGCGAAGCCGGAAAAGGCTTCGCTGTCGTCGCCAGCGAGATCAAGACGCTGGCTAATTCTTGCAGTGAAACCGCAGGCCGTATCCAGGAGGTCAATCAGATCGTTACCAACGCAGTCCATAACCTGTCCAGGCATTCACAGGATATGGCGGATTATCTGAGCGACACCATTTTAAAGGAATTCCAGGAATTCGTCCGTTCCGGCAGACAGTACAAGGAAGACGCTGATTATGTGAAGGATATGATCGACTCATTTAACAGCAGAACGGACAGGCTTAGAAATTCCATGACTGAGATCGCTGATTCTATCGGAAGTATCACAAAAGCCATAGACGAAGGCGCGGACGGTATCACCGGCGTCGCGGACAGCACCCGGAGTCTGGTGGAAGATATGGCAGATATCACGAACCGTATGGATACGAACCGGGAGATCGTTGAAGAATTGAAGAAACAGATGAAGGTACTCGCAGACTTATAACGAGGATCAATCAAGAGAATCTGGAGGTATGATAATGATCGATCTTAAGGATCGCAATTACTGTCCCACACTGGAAGAAATCGGAACCTATGTGAATAATCCTGTATTCCGGAAGTTTTGTTCTGAGATACAGGCGGACTACAAATGCAGTGTGAAGATAGAATACAGCTCTTGCAGTTGGGAACCCGGATGGAATATCAAGTTCAAAAAGTCGGGCAAATCACTGTGCACCATATATCCCAGGGAGACTTATTTTACTGCACTGGTCGTAGTCGGGAAAAAAGAAAAAGAAGCTGTCGAAGCCCTGCTTGCTGACAGCACAGTTACATTGCAAAAGCTCTATGAACAGACGCAGGAAGGGAACGGACAGAGATGGCTGATGATCGATCTCGAGGATCAGGACGCACTGTATCAGGATACGCTGAATCTTATCAAGATCCGGAGTAAGCGGTAACACTGGCGGATACTTCCGGGCTGATGTACACTCCTGTCAATTACAATCAGTCCACGACAAACGGACATTTTACAGCAAAAGTACATTTGAAATTATCGAGGACATTCGTATGAAAAAATGCAGATATTGTGGTAAAGAACTAAATAGTAACTTCCACTTTTGCAACAATGGATGTGAAAACAGTTATAGAAAGACAATTGAGAAAGATAAACCTAAAATCAAATATTTTCTTTCAATTCTTATTATAGGATTCTTAGTTATGCTTTATGGTGTTATATCATACAGCAGCTTCATAATAGGATCTGGAATAATAGTAATGGGTATAGATGTTGTTTTATTTCCATTTACTACTCCCGAAACGACTGCTTTTTTAGGATATCAAAAGTCAAAATTGGCAGGAAGAATATTAGGTATATTACTTATAGCAGTTGGATGGAGCATAAAACAATGAATTATAAGATCATACGTCTGACAGACAGACCAGAATTAAAAGCACAGGCCGCATTATGGTTTCACGATAAATGGGATATCCCGATGGAAGCATACACCGAGAGCATGGAGCAATGCTTACTGCGTAAACAGGCCGTCCCCCAGTGGTATATCGCACTGGAACAGGAGACGATCATTGGCGGGCTCGGCGTTATAGAGAATGATTTCCACGACAGGAAAGATCTTACCCCCAATGTCTGCGCCGTCTATACAAATGAAGATAAGCGCCGCAACGGTGTTGCAGGCGCCTTGTTAGATTACGTGTGTAACGACATGAAAGAAAAAGGGATTGACACCTTATATCTTGTCACTGACCACACCTCTTTTTATGAACGCTATGGCTGGGAATTCCTGTGCATGGTACAGGGTGACGGCGAGACGGAGCTTACAAGGATGTATGTTCACAGAGTATAAGCTTCACCTGTGTCTCCTTAAGAAGCTCTGCCAGTTCCCTGGCATTACATACCGGCCGGGGAACCTCAATCCCGCCATACCCGACCTGTTCCAGATTGTGACAGTCGCTGCCGGAGATAAATTTCAAATCCGGATGAGCCTTCACCCACCGGGACAATCTGTCATTATGGTTTCCGCTGCGGGGGCGCTGATTGAATTCCACCCCGTCTAAAAACTCGGGATCGCGCGGGACGCACGGCTCTCTGAACGGGTGCGCCTGATAGAACACAGCGCCGCAGGAATGACACAGTTCATAGACTGTCTGCTGATCCATAAAGCACAGATTGGGATGCCTGAACAAGAATTCTTCATCAATCCCATAAATCAGAAAATCCTCGTCATCTGGTTCCAGGCGGATCTCAACACCAAGCATGACCTTGATCCCATACTTTTCTTCCACCGCTTTCGCCTTTCTGTAACCCAACAGATATCTCTCTATCCTCTCATCATCAGTTACCCCAAAATCCTTCAAAAGCACACTGTCAAAATGATTGGTGATGACAACTGCATCATAGCCGGCTTCACTGTACGCCCTCACAATACTCTCTGCATCTGTCTCGGCGCAGGGACTTCCCTCGCTGGTATGAACATGCATCTCTATCTTCATGCCATGACGCTCTTTTTCAGGCAGATCTACATATAACTCATACAGACATTCCATTCTGTCTTCATCCGACGCTCTGTTCCTTCTGCCTCCTTCTATACTTGTCTGTGTCATTCCAAGCTTCTCCATGGTCCTGTATGACGCGGTATTTTCCGCATCACAGTGGGCGGTAAAATGCCTGATCCCCAGTTCTTTCACCGCATACTCCATCAAAGCCGACGCGGCCTCACCTGCGATTTTCTGCCCCCAATACTTTTTGTTCAGGATCCATCCAAGCTCGCCGGACGCTCTGCCTTCCAGGCTCAGGCTTACCGCCCCGATCTGCCGGCCTTTATAGATAACAGCAAATTCATAAAAAGACGGCGCTTCCTTCATCCATTCATTCTCGGCCCTCAAAAGAAAATCCCTGGTCTCTTCTATGGATTCATTGGGCAGATGAATCATATACTTCGTGTTTTCAGGATCGGAGGCATATTCATGCACGCTCTCCAAATATTCCGTACCTAACGGCCTCAAGGTCAATCTTTCTGTATTTATTTCTGTCATCATTTTCTCCTTCATTCTGTCAAGTCAGTTTCTCTTTTCAAAAAATCCGTCTATCTTCTGCTTGATCTGCGCCGGCTTTAAATCCTTCACCAGATACCCGTCTGGTTTCAAGGCGACTAATTTCCGGACAGTTTCCGGATCGGTCCTGCCTGTCAGGAAGATAACCGGAGTATCTGACAAGGCATCCTCCGAACGAATCATCTCCAGCACCTGCTGTCCATTACAGACCGGCATCTCATAATCCAGCAGGACCAGATCCGGTTTATCCAGAATAATACAGCGGATTGCCGCTGTACCAGACTTGGCAAGCGTCACATCATAATCTTCGGCCAGCAGCATATGGATTCCCTCTCTCACCATAACCGAGTCATCCACTACAAGCACCTTGTGCTTTAACTGGCTTTCCTTCTTAAGACAATTCTCCCTCTCCACGATGTATTTCCCGACCTCAGCCATAGCATTGTCTATATTGATCGGCGTGACATCCCCTTTTTTCAATGGGTGCTTTGCGGCTGTGCAGTACGCAAAATATCCCTCTCCCGTATCAAAGAGCAGGCTCACCTGTAACTTTTCATTCTCAAACACATCCTGAAACTGTTCATAAGTAAGGAGATTCTCTGCCTTAAGCTCATAACCGTCCATCTCCGGCAGATGCTCCTTTACCTGCCCGGCGAACTGACGCGCCATATATCTTGCCGCATTCATCAGCAGGGTATTCAGCTTATTCGTCTTAATCCCCATCGACTTTCCCACTGTACGGATCAACAGTTTTTCTTCAAAGACCAGGAACATCTCATATTCATCCTCGTCCTTGTCCGTACCGTAGATCAGGCGGTGGTATACCCCTCTTCCGAATTTTTCTCCGCCGTAAGCGTCGCTGATCACACAGGATTCCAGCTGAAACAGATCATACATCAGTTGCAGGATCACTCTTCGCACAGCCTCCTGCTCCTTTCCCGGCAGAAGCCCCATCCACCGGCTCCTGCATTTTCCCGTGATCGCACGGTCCTCCATCCGCGTATGTCCGATCAGCCATCCGGCACATACGCCAAGAAAATGTTCCACAGAATCCGCGCAATAATCTGTCTTCTCCAGCTCTTCTTCAAGCGCCGGAAGCGTCCTCTCCCGGAATTCACTGTGAATATGCATGTGCATACCGAGTCTTTCGTAATCCATGGACGCCATATATTCTTCTTCCTCTGTAAAATGCTTCTCCGCGTGATCCTTGAAGAATTTGATCCCTTCCTGACATGCCCACTGGCTCTTATCCTTTTCGTCTGTGAACCGAAACAGCTTATTGATGATCTTAAAAAGTCTTTTATGCTCTCTATCAATGATGTCAACACCAATATTATATTCATCTTTCCATACCAACTGACCTTCCATCTGTAAACCTCCTAAAAAAATCTTTCGAAAGTCTGTGTATACTGTTATAGTATTCACCAAACAGATTTTAGGTACTAATGTTAATCCAAAGATGTATTTAATATATCGCCGTATCCCGCCTTTTCTGCCAGACACTTCATGCCGTCGAGCACTTCTTCTCTGGAATAATTGTGCCGTGCTAAGAAGTCTTCTTCTTTTTCGCCTGCATATTGGTAGAAAAGCGCGGCAGCGGCGACATCATCCCTATTGCCATAGTCAATGCCTGTCAACAGGATATTCTCCGCCTCATTTATATCGCCGGCATCTATCATGCCAAACAGGTCGTCCAGATTTTTACCTGACACCTGGTACTTATCCCTAAGTTCCTGTTCAACCGAGACATACTGCCTGCCGAACAGCAGTGAGAACAGGATTCTGGCAGCTTCCTTAATGATCCTCATAATATAATCTTTTTCATCTTCAAAATTCATCCTTAATCTCCTCCTTCAAGCACATCAGATATCTCATCCGCCAAGGCCGGATCAAACTGTGCCAGTGTCTCATGGTTTGTAAGCGCCTTGATGATCCTCCAGCCGTCACGGCTGTTGACAGCGTTCTTTGGGATCGGGCAGAACCCGAGATCCAGATAAACCTTGCACGCCACCCATGTTGTAGTCTGCGTCGGAATCTTCGCGTATGTATATCCCAGACTGCACATAAGCTTAAGTACATGCGAGATCAGAGGCTTGGAAAGCCCTCTTCCCTGATATTCCCGCCGAACGGCAACCCAATGGAGCCAGCCGTCGCCTGACTGGTCGATCCCTCTGATATCATAGAACGCCGTTGCCGTCGCAATCTTCCTGCCGTCCCTGTCTTCGATAAAAACCATCCGCTTTGCAAGTTCCTCTTCCTTGCCTTCATAATATCTGTTCCACGCCTCAAGCCCCTGTTCGTAGTCTGCAAACTCCTTCGCAGACTTCTCGATATCAATCCACTGATCTCTGTCGCCCGGCCGGAAGAACACATATCTGTATCCGTCCGGGAGTGGAAAATGCGGAAGATCCTTCAGATCTCTTCGAAGCATCAGTTCATAGTATCTGATGCGTTCGTCATGGTTATCAAACTGAATCGCCATTTCTACACCTCCGAATCCATGTTATTCTTTTCTTCATTATACTCCATAATCCGGGCGTGTCAATATCGCACGGCCTATCGCTCTTCATGGATCTCCACCAGGATAATGTCAGCCCCGATCTTCCTGATGCATTTAAACGGAATGATATACTCCGAACCGTCGCAGAAAAATCCGCATAATTTCCCCGCCTTAGGCACCACCAGCGCCTCAATACACCCATTACATTCGTCTATGATCAAGTCCACGATATACCCAAGCTTCTTACAGTCGCAGGCATTGATAACCTCTTTGTCCTCCAGTTCACACAGTCTCATCTCTTCACCATCCTGACACAGCAAAACCCGCACATACTACTTATCCATAGTATATGCGGGCTTAAAAATGTCGTGAAACAACTATTCATCAATATCAATGACTGAAACCGGACAGTCATCTCTCGCCTCCGACGCTGTGCTCTCATATTCCGGAGCCACATCTGCGTATGCCTCTGCAACACCGTCGTCATTGAACCGGAAAACCTCCGGACACGCGGCCACACACGCGCCGCATGAGATGCATCCATCATTCACTCTGGCCTTCATGGGGAATCCCTCCTTGCATTTTTTTAATACTTTTAAATAGTATCCCCGCTTTTGCTCCGTCTATTCGCCTGTCTTGTAAAAAGTCTCCGCTAATGCAGACGCCGCACTAGCGTATGAAATTCGTTCCCACTCTCTCTTCCTTCTCTGGAAGCCCATATTCCTTCCTGCCAAGGGCGATACTCTTCATCAGGAAAGACATATTCCTCGCAAGAGTACGCATGATCTGCAAACCTTCGCTGTCCCTTGCCGCTTCGTCAGCATTATTGCCATGGATACTGTTCCAATACTGGCTGGATGCCACCGGCATACCGCAGATAGTAAAATACTTGTTCAGCTCGTCAAATGTGGCCGATAATCCCCCTCTTCTTGCAGAAACAACGCTGGCGCCTACCTTCATCGTCTTGTCAAACCGGGTACTGTAAAACAGCCTGTCCAGGAACGCGGACACCGTTGCATTGGCCGACGCGTAATAGACCGGACTTCCTACCACAAGTCCGTCACAGGCCTCGAACTTTCCGGCCGTCTCATTCACCAGATCATCGAACGCACACTTCCCCGTCCTTTTGCAGGAGCCACAGGCGATACAGCCTCTGATGTTCTGGCCGCCTGCATGGATCATCTCCGTCTCAATCCCGTTCTCTGCAAATATCTTCTCCATCTCATGTAATGCGGTATATGTACTGCCCTTGGCATGGGGGCTCCCATTGATCAATAATACTTTCATCTCTTATCTCCTCCTGGTATGTAAAATCAGATAATGTTATTGTATCATTCCCGTGTCCGTCATACAAGATAAAAATCTGTATTCCTGCTCCGCTTTATTTTGATTTTTTAATCTTGAAATGATATACTGTCATTAGAAAATCATATTTGATATATGATATAATAATAACTGACAGAAAGGGTTAGATTTATGAGAAGATATGTTAAAGCAGCGCTTACATCAATGACGATTGCAGGGCTTTTGAGTGGATGCGGACATATGTCGGACATCGGGAAGGACCGGGCTGCCGAGATTGCTCTTGCGGATGCAGATCTTACAGAAGCAGATGTCTCACGGCTTCGCGTAACAAAGGACAGGGATGACGGCCGGACGATCTATGAGGTAGAATTCACCTATGAGACTACCGAATACGAATACGAGATCCTGGCCTCCAACGGAGACATTCTCAGTGCTGACTATGATGAATCACACTCGCAAAGCAGTCAGGGACAGCAGGATAAGACACCACAGGAACAGACAGGACAACAGGGACAGGCAGACGGACAGAAGCAGGCAGGACAGCAGGCACAGGATGATCGCCATCTCCAGGCCGACGTACAGCTTACCCTCGAAGAGGCTTCCGCACTGGCCCTCGAACGGGTTCCCGGCGCTTCCGAAAAGGATCTTAAGATTGAACTGGATTATGATGACGCCTATTACAGATATGAGGGCGATATCATCTATGAGCAGAAGGAATACGAATTTGAAATTGATGCGAATACCGGAGATTTTCTGGAATGGAAAGAAGAGAGACGCTAATACAGCGTCTCTTCTCTTTATATCACGCTACCATACTCTACCCTGCTGCTGCCTGAATATGTACTGCTGGATATCCCGCCCGGCTCCCTTGGGAAGCTCCATGAACTGGCAGCCATAGCCATAGCGCCCGTCACGGAAATCCTCCTCTCTTAAAATGACAGCTTTCAGCTCATATTCCTTCTCAATAAAAGAATAAACAAATTCAATCGTATCATCGTATTTCAGCCGTGTCCTTGTGATAAAATACAGACCGTCCACGCTGAAATTCTGGATCTCACCGCAGATCTCTCCCTGCCTGAAGGACGTAAACATGATCTCCTTGTCCACCTTCGTCCTGAGATTCCTCCTGCCCTGCGCGATCTCAATGACCTCAAGTATCTCACAGTCCGCAGTCCATGGTTCTTTGACCGCCGAATCATAATTTCTCCCAAGCAGCAGATCGCAGTACGTCCTGACACAGCCGATCTGCCCGTCATAAAAATCTATCCGCACCCGCTCCGGATCGGGTATTTCACTTTCCCTTTTCAGATATAATGTAATCTGATTTCCATTACATTTCACCCGGATCCTCTTCGGAGCCTCATTATCGGATGTGTACACCGAACATATCGTACAGTTATTAAAAACCATCGTTCCTCTCCCCTCTCTAATCCCCCAGTACAAAAATGCATTTTCAGACAATCTGACTGCACCAACCCTAAGTATACACAAAAAGTTCCCGAATCACAACCATAAGCAGAAAATTTCCAATTCTTCTTGTAACAGTTCCGCCTTCTATCTTCACTGCCGCTTCTCCTTTTCCTTGACAAACTCCGTGAGAAACCTTATTATTAACCCAAATCCGGCAAATCAAAATCAAGCTTTCACAGTTTACGGGGAGGAACCATGAGACAGTCTCAGATTACATACTGGTGCCATGAGATCATACGGTCACAGGCGCCTGAAGGCGGATTCTATATTGACGCAACAATGGGCAATGGAAACGACACACTGATGCTCTGCCGTCTTGCCGGCGATACCGGCAGTGTCCTGGCCTTCGACATCCAGGAAGAGGCTCTCCTTCATACAGACCGGCTGCTGACAGAACATGGTGTAAGAAACCGGGCCAAACTGATCCTTGACGGACATGAGCATATGGACCATTATGCCCGGGCAGAATCGGCCGACGTCATCTGCTTCAATTTCGGATATCTGCCCGGCGGCAGCCATGAGATTGCAACTACTCCCGCAACCAGCGTGGAAGCAATCCAGAAAGGGCTTGGCATCCTGAAACACGGCGGTATGATGAGTCTGTGCATCTACAGCGGAAAAGATACGGGATTCCAGGAGAAGGAGACGATCCTTACACTCCTCAGAGAGCTCCCTGCGCGGGAATACACGGTAATTGTAAATGAATATTACAATCGTAATAACCATCCGCCTATGCCGGTATTCGTATTCCGGAGCTAAACTGCCAAACACTTTTCACTCATCTGATTTGAGGAGACAGGCTATGAAAAAGAACACTTTTATAATGATAACAGTGGCATTAATATCTATCCTGACGTTTGCGATATCTTTACCGTTTTTGCCGTCAGAAATTCCTGCACATTATAATTATCTAGGCGAAGCAGACAGGTACGGAAGCAAATATGAGAATCTTGTATGGCCGGTCAGTATCTGCGCGGTGGAACTACTTTTATGGATAATTGGCAGAATCCCAAAAAGGCATTCTATTGCTTGAAGGAATAACGTGCGGAATCATCTTATTCTGTATGCTGGGAATTATGGTATTGGCTCTGATTCTGGGTTCGGCCGTTAACACTTAACGGCCTGCACCACCGCCAGAAGGAATCAATGAATAAATACACACAATTATAATCCAAATACCAATTCCCGGCAAAAATACAAGCTTGCTGTTTGGCACAAACAAAGCAGTCAAACACTGAATAAGCCCAAAAGGAATTGCCGTATACCCGGCAAATCTATGCGTTTTTTGCCAGCATAGTTTATCTTTCAGGATCCAGGGCAATTTAAACCCAATCCGGCTGCGATAAGGCATTTGCGGTAAAAAATTACCGGCTAATACCATTAAGCCCCCAACGATAAGCACAATGCCTTTCATGTAATTCATTTGCAAACCGCAATACTTAGCTATCGTAACAAAATAGAAAAGAAAAATTCCAAGTCCAAAGAGGTTCATTACAGTCAGAGTAATATCATTTCTCACTTCATTGTCGTTTTGGGAGATTTTGTGAGGAAAAAAGGCTGTAATAGCCAACGCAAGCAAAATAACAAAACAAATCCCAATAAAAACCCAACGGGGAGGGCTTTGCATAAACAAAGGTATTTCGCCGGGAAGGTATTTAAAGCATAAGGCTGTTCCTGTAATGAATGTAATCAAAAATATCATATTCAGACTTCTATATAGTTTCATTCTCGTTTCCCTCTTTTCCTGTCGATTTATTTGTATCAAAAAACTCCAAAAATGCGCCTAAAGTTGTTTGCAATACAGAAGCATTAAGTGAATAGGTAACGGACATCCCCGGCCGTTCGCCTGTCACTAACCTTGCTTCTTTCAAAATATCAAGGTGCTTTGATATGGCAGGCTTTGAAATCGTAAAGTTTTCAGAGATTTCCTTCGCCGTCATATCACCATTTGCGAGCAGCTTTAGGATCTGTCGTCTGGTATCATCAGATAACGCTTTGAATACAGTAGTCATCTAAACAAATCTCCTTTCCACATAATGC
>CAJTRO010000071.1 GCA_910579015.1 uncultured Dorea sp.
TTTTCCCATAAAATGGGAGGTTTTTTTGTGAAAATTTTTTTAAGCGTCAGAGCTGATATTCTTGATTATATGTTAATATTTGACCTATAAAAAATAGGTCAATATCATTAGGATTAAAATTTTATCGATCAGTGATCAGAATGAGAGGAAGGAGTGAGTATGATGCAGTTTTAATAATAGAGTCACTGGCGGATAGGATTTTAAAATAAACATATGCGAGGTACTGATTATGAAAAATGGACTAAAAAAAGTTGTAAGTATATTATTGATATGCATGATGATGATGGGATTAAGTACAACATCTTTTGCATCAGATGTACCCGGTGATTTGGTAATTCCAAGAGAGCCGGCGGCGCCGGTAACAAGTGTTACATATGCTGGCTATACATGGTTTGAGAAAGAACATTGTTTTGAAATCCGGGTTAAAGTTCGTGGATTTGGATTTGAATCTGCGAAATTTGACGGACTTCCTATTACAAGTTATAAAGCTCCAGGATGGTATGAGCCGGTGGGTTCAAATAACTTAGCAGGCTGGATTTATCATTATAAAACTCCAAGAATTTTTGATCCTGGCTTATATGAATTTTCTGCGGTTTATACATCATATAATTATGGCGGGCAAAAGGGTTATTTTGATAGAACATTTGCTGTGACGGAGGATATGTTACAATGAGTATTTTAATAAGTGGGACACGGAACTATACTTCTGTGCCATATCATTCTGTTGGAAGGTATTCCCGGAATGTTGCTGATAAAAGTAACGTTGGTGATTTTAGACATATTTCTAACGCTGTTACGGTGACTGAAAATAGAAGTACGGTTGTAGATGAAAATCAGATAGCCACAGATCCTGGTAAAGCCTCGGGATATTTGTCATGGGCGACTGAGGAGACCGGACATAAATTAATTGCTGTAGGGGGCAATGCAAGTATGGACTACAGAATGTGGTATGCGCAGGAGTCTACGGAGGATAATCCTGTTATAATAGTCGACGGTATAACTGTAAAAGGAGAACGATTTGAGAGGAAACTCCATTTGAATGATGTTTCTCCGTATAATGCCACCTACTTAGAAATGACGGCGTTGAAGAGTCATTATAAGTTAGAAGAAAAAGAGACATATGGACTTCCCGTGAATGCATCTGAGTTAGGTCCGGATGATAGAATGGACTTTATAAGGGCATATAAAGAATTAATCTCGGCTCATATGGCTAATAATTTCCAGCAATGGGCAACAGAGTGCAGGAGAAGCCTTGAGTGTTATCTGACTATTCCGCAAAAAGCAAGTTCATCTGACAGTGCAGGTGGAGCTGATTGCGTCAGAAGATGTTAATGCCTTAAATCATTTTTTCTCCATACATTTTATTTGTATGGAGAAAAATAAGAGTAGGAAGCATTATAACCTATATTCCAACTGACAGTCAAAGGGCTCTGCCTCCACATGCTGTTGGTTATATTCCTGTGCCTCCACACATCCCATAGCCTTATAGAAGGCCTGCGTCTCCACAGCCGAATGGCCGGAGATATACAGCTTCCTGCCTCCGTGCTCCTTCGCCCATCTGCCGGCCTCAAGAAAAAGTGTCTTTCCAATGCCCTTCCCGCGCATATCCTCAGATACGTGCAGGCTTGTCAGGTCAAGGTATTCCCCGTTACTCCCAAACAGAGCGGCTTCAATAGAAGTAAAGCCTTTCAGAACGCCCCCGCAGAAGGCTCCGTATACGAAACCGCCTGTGGCGATCGTATTTTTCAGACATGTGATAAGAACCTGATAATCCGCTTCCGACCAGTCGTCGATAAAAGGCGCATCCTTGATCAGCCATTGGCCGCCTTCCCGGCGCCAGCATTTCACAACATTCTGCCGGCGGATAAATTGTTGGAATAGATTACGGCATATTTCATTTTCATTTAATTCTCTGTATTGTATCTTCATAGCTTCTGTTACCTTTCTGATCGTATGAATCTGTTTTTTAAATACTTACAGTATATCTTATCTGAGAGGAAAAGTAAAAGGGCGTTTTTCATATATGCAACCCAAAGTTTACATGGTTTTCTTTAAAAGCAACATGAAATTTATAGATTTTACGTAAGGAATATTGTAAGATTACTTCAACCTGAAACGCGTAAAGGAAATACACAGAAGGAAAAGGTGGTAAGTATGAGTTTATTTGGAGAAAATCTTCAATATTACAGAAGACGCAGTAACCTGACGCAGGAACAGCTTGCGGAGCAGTTAGAGGTCACACGGCAGACCGTATCCAAATGGGAGGCCGGCACATCCTATGCAGAGATGGAGAAGCTGCTGCAATTGTGCGATATGTTCTCCTGTAGTCTGGATACATTGCTTAGGAAGGATGCCAGTGCGGTTGAGGTGGAAGACAGCAAACAGCACAGAGAGCATATGAAGGAGTTTCGGAAGTGGATCACCTGCGGATCGGCGTTGTTGATATTTGCGGTTGCTTTCTATGAGATACTTGCAGGCTTTGGGCGGGTTGATGATGTAGTTTTGAATACACTGTTCATGATGATTGCTATCGTTGCGATCCTGATCCTGGTAGTTCAGGGGATGAAGGATTCAGACTACCGCAGGAAGCATAAGGTCATTTTGGACTTCTATACTCCGGAAGAAAAGGAGGAGTTTGACAGGCGTTATCCGGCAAAGATCGCGACGGGTATCGGCCTGATTCTGATCGGCAGTCTGGCGGGAATGAACGGAGATTCCCTTCCCCTGCCGCCGGGAATGAACGAAGAAGTTTATTATGGCATATTTTTACTCTTTGTGATGGCCGCTGTGTCCATTTTCACTTATACAGGCTTGCAGAAGCAGGAATACAATGTTGAGGAGTATAACAAAGAAAATAATCCCGATACGAATAAGAAAAATGACCTTGTGGCAGTCTGGTGCGGGTGTATCATGCTTGTGGCAACGATCCTGTTTGTGATCGCCGGTCTTATCTTTCATCTCTGGGAGATCTGCTGGATTGTCTACCCCGTAGGCGGTCTTATCTGCGGGATGGTTACATTGATACTGAACCGGCAGAAATAAGAAGCCGGGCAGAACAGCAAAAGAGGCCGTTGTGAAATAACTGTTATCATAAACAGCATTTCACAACGGCCCCGCTCGTTAAACTGTCTTTATCTTAAGTTCTCAGCCAAGTATTTCTCCATGAAGCTGTTGTAAGGATTTTACGTCTCCCTTGCTATGCTCATTCATATACCGGATTCCCTTAGCCGTAACCCTTGCCGCGGCGATCGTCGTGATATAAGGGATCCTTGCCTTAATAGCGGCTTTACGGAGATAGCTGTCATCATGGATACTGTCCTTGCCCACCGGAGAGTTAACGATAAGGTCGATCTTTCCGTTGGTGATCATATCCAGGATATTCGGACGTCCTTCATATAATTTCTTCACCTTCTCGGCCTCGATCCCCGCCTCGCGAATGATATCACACGTGGTCCCGGTGGCAAGGAGCTTGAACCCATCCTCAGCGAAAATCCGTGCAACCTCGGCAACTTCGGCCTTATCCTTGCGGTTTACGGAAATCAATACGGTCCCCTTAAGAGGAAGCCTCAGCTGTGTGGCCTCCTGAGCCTTGTAGAAGGCTTCGCCGTAGGAGGCGGAGAGCCCAAGCACCTCGCCGGTGGAACGCATCTCAGGTCCAAGTACCGGATCTACCTCCTGGAACATGTTGAACGGGAAGACAGCCTCCTTCACCCCGTAATACGGAATGGTCTGCTCGGTTAATCCGGCAACAGGAGATGTTCGTCCCGTCAACTCGGCGGTAATGATATCCGTTGCAAGGGGCACCATGCGGATGTTGCATACCTTGGATACCAGAGGGACGGTACGGGACGCGCGCGGATTGGCTTCAAGGACGTATACCCTGCCGTTCTCGATGGCATACTGCATGTTCATTAAGCCCCTGACATGCATCTCCTCTGCGATCTTCTTCGTGTATTCCTTGATGGTGCGCACATTTTCCTCGGAAATATGTACGGAAGGGATGATACATGCGGAATCGCCGGAGTGCACGCCGGCAAGCTCGATATGCTCCATGACCGCAGGAACGAAGGCATGACTGCCGTCGCTGATGGCATCGGCTTCGCATTCCAGGGCGTGGTTCAGGAACCGGTCGATGAGGATCGGACGGTCCGGCGTCACGCCGACGGCGGCTTTCATATAGCCTTCCATGCTCTTGTCGTCATATACGATTTCCATGCCCCGTCCGCCAAGGACATAGGAAGGTCGTACCATGACCGGATAACCGATGTTTCCGGCGATTGCGAGCGCTTCTTCTACTGTTGCCGCCATTCCTGATTCCGGCATAGGGATCTCAAGCTTATCCATCATCGCGCGGAACAGGTCGCGGTCTTCTGCAAGGTCTATGACAGAAGGAGAGGTCCCGAGGATTTTCACCCCGTTCTTCTCAAGCTCTGCCGCGAGATTCAGAGGAGTCTGTCCGCCAAACTGTGCGATCACGCCTGCGGGCTGTTCCTTCCTGTAAATGCTTAATACGTCCTCTAATGTCAGCGGTTCGAAATACAGCTTGTCAGAGGTATCATAGTCCGTGGAAACAGTCTCAGGGTTGCAGTTGACGATAATGGTCTCGAATCCCAGCTTCTTCAGCGCCAGTGACGCGTGTACACAGCAATAGTCAAACTCGATTCCCTGTCCGATCCTGTTAGGCCCGCCGCCAAGGATCATAATCTTCGGACGGTCTGTATGGACAGGATTCTTATCCTCTGCATTGTAAGTTGAATAGTAGTAAGCGCTGTCTGGCGTGCCGCTGACATGTACGCCTTCCCATGCCTCTTCCACACCCAGTTCTATACGCCGGTTACGGATCGCTTCCTCGGATACCTCAAGGATCTGGCTCAGATATTTATCCGAGAACCCATTTTTCTTCGCGGAAATGAGCATGTCGTCGGAAGGAAGGCTTCCCTTTGAGGCCGCAAGCGCTTCCTCTTCTTCGACAAGTTCCTTCATCTGTTCGATAAACCAGGTCTTTACCTTTGTGATATCGAAAATCTCCTCTACGGATGCACCTTTGCGGAGCGCCTCGTACATTATGAAATGGCGGTCGCTTGACGGGGTGATCAGCATATGGAGGAGCTCTTCGCGGCTCTTATCATAATAGTCCTTCGCATGGCCGAGTCCGTACCGTCCGGTCTCAAGGCTTCGGATTGCCTTCTGGAAGGCTTCTTTGTAGGTCTTTCCAATACTCATGACCTCGCCTACCGCACGCATCTGAGTACCAAGCTTATCCTCCACGCCTTTGAATTTCTCGAATGCCCAGCGGGCGAATTTGATTACCACATAATCGCCGTCCGGAACATATTTGTCCAGAGTACCATATTTACCGCAGGGGATGTCCTTTAAGGTCAGGCCGCAGGCAAGCATTGCGGATACCAGGGCGATAGGAAAACCGGTGGCCTTGGAGGCAAGCGCGGAAGAACGGGAGGTTCTGGGGTTGATCTCAATCACGACGATCCGGTCTGTCACAGGATCGTGGGCAAACTGGACGTTGGTCCCGCCGATGACCTCTACGGATTCAACGATCTTGTATGCCTGCCGTTGTAATTCCTTCTGGCATTCCTCCGAGATAGTGAGCATAGGGGCGGAGCAGAAGGAGTCTCCGGTATGTACGCCCAGCGGATCGATATTCTCGATAAAGCAGACAGTGATCATATTGTTGTCGGCGTCACGGACAACCTCCAGTTCCAGTTCTTCCCAGCCGAGAATAGACTCCTCAACCAGGACCTGTCCTACCAGGCTGGCCTGTAAGCCTCTGGCGCATACGGTCTTTAACTCTTCCTTATTATATACCAGTCCGCCGCCGGCGCCGCCCATGGTATACGCAGGGCGCAGAACGACAGGGTAACCCAGAGAATCGGCGATCGTAAGGGCTTCCTCTACGCTGTAAGCGACCTCGCTCCTTGCCATCTCGATACCCAGGGCGTCCATGGACTTCTTAAACTCAATACGGTCCTCGCCGCGTTCGATGGCATCTACCTGTACGCCGATGACCTTTACATTATATTTATCAAGGATTCCTTCTTTGGCAAGCTCTGCGCAGAGGTTCAGGCCGGATTGACCGCCCAGGTTCGGCAGAAGTGCGTCGGGACGTTCCTTTGCGATGATCTGCTCTAACCGGTCGACGTTCAACGGTTCGATGTAAGTGACATCCGCCATCTCCGGATCTGTCATGATGGTGGCCGGGTTGGAATTGACCAGAACAATCTCATAACCAAGATTACGTAATGCTTTACATGCCTGAGTTCCTGAATAATCGAACTCGCAGGCCTGTCCGATGATGATCGGGCCGGAACCAATAATGAGTACCTTGTGAATGTCTGTTCTTTTTGACATGTGTATCCTCCTGTAATGTGTATGCATAACAAGTTCCGTATTTCATTATAAAGGAGAAATCAGGAAAAAAAAACAAAAAATTGGAAATCAGCCATTTTTATAGAAAGTATACAAATCTTATAACGGTTTTCAATACTTTTCGTGAGGAATTTACTTTACGGATGAAGAAAAGGCCCCGGAGAAAATCCAGGGCCTTTTGATAGTTCTGATATTTTAAATTAATGCTTCTTCTTTGGTTTGCCGGACGCCTTCTTTGACTTGATCCGTAATCCTACGATAACTGCGATAGAAGCGGCCAATACAACAACCCATGCAATGATCTTGTTCGTATCGCCTGTCTTCGGCAGAAGAGAGGATAATGCGGATTTGACGGCATCTGTGACAGAACCTGTACCGGCGCCGTTGCCGGCTGCCGCGGCACCGTCTGCGTCTGTCTTCGGATTAGAGGTAACGATACCGTTATTCTGGTCATCGCCGGCCGGATTCTCACCGTCCGGGTTCTCACCATCCGGATTCTCACCGTCCGGGTTATCGCCGTTCGGGTCATCCCCGCCAGGATTCTCGCCATCCGGATTTACTACGTTGTCGCCGTCGCTGACGTTGTTGCTGTTCGGACCGCCCGGAACAGCCGCTGTCCATGCAATTGCAAGCGGTGATGCGCTTGTGATGTTGAACTGCAATCCGTAAGGAGTCTTGG
Source organism: uncultured Dorea sp. (assembly GCA_910579015.1). Taxonomy (GTDB): domain Bacteria; phylum Bacillota; class Clostridia; order Lachnospirales; family Lachnospiraceae; genus Sporofaciens. The sequence goes on from CAJTRO010000071.1 coordinate 7,064, forward strand.
TTACTTTATCCGCGTACCAGGTCTCTACGTTTCCGGTCTTCTCGCCGGAAGCAACCATATGTGCGATCGCGAAGTCGTTCGCCTCAAGGCTCGTGCCGTCCGGATATGGTATGGTAATGGTATATCCGCCTTCTGCAAAGTCATCTAATGTCGCATCGCGCAGAGGATCGCTGTCAATCTTAACCTTTACAACCAGATCATAGAAGTTCATCTTCAGGTATGTAAAATCACCGTGGTTACCGATCACAGAGAGTTCCTGCGTCATAGTCTGGTAAATAGACTCGGTTGCCGCCGCTTTATCTGTCGTGTCCAGTTTGGACATCAGTTCATCTGAGATTATATTATTCTCAATGCCGTCTCCTGATGTGATAAACGGATTGAGGAAAGCGTGGACGTTTATTGCACTCTCTGATTTGTTCAGCGTGGCAGTGGCGATCTCACTGTTATTCAGACCTTCTTTTACACCGATTGCTTTTACTACGGTTGTCGTGCTGACACGGAATGGTTCCGTGTACTTCTTGCTCTCAGTGGTAGGATCCGAACCGTCTACCGTGTAATAGATCGTGGCGTCCTCTGTCTCACAGGTGATTTCTACCAGCCTGGAACCAGTGAATTCGCTCTCGCCCTCCGGATCAATGACCGGTTTCTTTACATCACGTAATTTCAGTGTGAGTGTTGCTGTTGCCACTTCACTGTCGTCCATGTTGTTCTTGACAGCGAATGCTTTGATCGTTGTTGTATCGGTTATCTCGAACGGTTCTGTGTAGATCGGGCTCTCCAGTGTCGGCTCTGTACCATCGGTTGTGTAATAGATGGTCATGCCGTCCAGTTTATGAGTGATCGTAACCTCCTGTGACTCGAAGAATTCGGTTCCGTCTTCCGGAGTGATGATCGGAGGCTTTGCAACTAACCTGTTCGTAGAGTTAGTGGTTGTGGTCGGCTCACTGGGCTTATGAGTCTTGGTCTTCTTGAACCTTACATAAGCCGTATATTCGGTGTTGGACTCACAGTCTGTCTTAAGCTGCGCTCCGTCGCCGGATTGGTAATCTTCATCCTTTGGCTCAACACCGGTCTTGCCGATAAAGTATTCTACGTTATCCAGCTTGGAATCGGAGCTTATCGTTCCGGTAAATGTCTGCTCATCAGTATTTGGTGAGAATGTCAGCTTAATGTCAGCCGGTTTGTTCGTCTCTTCGAGGAGGTCGAAAGTAAATTCCTCCTCGCCAATCTCGCTCTGCTTTACGTTCGGATCGAGCTTGGAACGTGCTTCGAAGAGGTGTACGGATTCCGGTTCGATGTTGTCGAATACCGGGCTGTCCTGCCAGCCTTCTGTCTCGGGAAGGTCTTTGCTGTCCATTCTGTATTCATACATCGTACCATCCTTAGGATCGTTTGTAACTTCCAGCGTAAAGATGTATCTTTCAGGAATTGAACTAACTACATATTTACCGCCTATTATAGGCGTATCAGGTGCCGGTTTCTGGCTGATAGTTACAGGCTGTTTCAAAAGTAAGCCGTTGACAGAAGATAAAATGTAGTTAGGCCCTTTGTTACCGCCGAGTTTTGGATCAATTAAATCAACGGTCGGATATGTTCCAACATCTCTTCCAGAAATAAGAGCTTTAGTTTCCAGTTTTACATCAGCTTTATCACTTGGAAGAACACCAATTAATTGTAAATCCGTAAGTTCAACTTCATTTGTACCATCATAATCCCTGTCCTTCGCAGTAGGAGGAAGGTTTGTATTAATAGTTACCGGCAGTGCCTCAATAGTGAATGTTGTCAAAGGAGCTGTATCAGTATAATTTCCGGTTCCTTCAATGGTGTATTCAATTGTACCAGCACTGATAAAATCGTTTGTAGAAGGTGTAATAGTATACTCTGTGCCTTTAACTAGTGTTTTAAGTGTGCCATCTTCACTTGAGCCTATAGTTACAGTAATTTTTGGATCCTTTTCACTGCCATCATATGGTGCAGATACTGGATTTATGGTAACTGAAGCCTTTTCAAGGGATGCAGGATTAATAGTAAATGTCTTTTCTACTTTACCAGAATAATTACCATTAGATTTTGCAGTGATAGTAACTGTTGCGGTTCCTACATCTGTGTTTTTAGAAAATACAGCAGTATAGTCATTATTATCAAGTTCATCTCCATTATAAGTAATATTAATTTTTGGTGTAATTGCGTTTCCAGTATAGCTCTTATTAGGAATAGAAGATACCATATCATCAGTTAACGGTTTGGGTTCCACTTTAACGGTTTTATTATTTCGGTCGTCTAATACGATAGGATCATATCCATCTTTTGTAAAGGTTATTTTGTATGAACCAGCATTTTTGATTTCTGTTACGTCTATTAAATCATCATATACTATTTTGCGTTTCCAACTGCTAGGATCATCAATTTTATAATAAGTATCCTCTGGTGGATAATACCGTTCCTCATCAATGGTAAGCACTTCGTTAGTCAAATCTTTACCCGTATAAACCTGGGTTTTTGTATGAATATCGTCTTCGGTCAAGGAAACAATACGTTCAAGCAATTGTGATAGGAGAAGTGAACCATCATGATTTAGTTTGTCATAGTTTACAATGCTTCCGCTGCCTTTAATGGAACATCCCTTTAGGGCCCATATTCCTTTTGGAGAAATAGTTAATGTACGGTTTTTATCAATGTTTAGAGTCTGTCCGTTAAGAGATTCATCTAATAATGCATTACCATATACTGTTCCATTCTTTTTATCTTTATCCCAAATAATTCCATTAAAATCAGAGGTTATTGTGTTGGAATTAATCTTACTGGCAATAATTGATGAACTATTTCCGTCACCAGATGAAAGGTTCTTGCAATTAATACCATCAGCCAGAGTGGAGTCCGTGTTTTTGCCGCCAATAGCGGTTACTTTACCTCCGGAAACAATCACATCACCGCCTTTACCGCCAGAGCCACAACCTATACCGGAACCGCCTTGGGCGATATCATATCCTTCACCGCCTGTAGCCGTTACAGTTCCGCCATTTATGTTGATTGTACCAGCACCGCCGCCAACAGCACCGCCTATACCAGCACATCGCATACCACCTACAGCTGTGATTTGACCACTGTTAATAGTAATCGTACCTGCGGGACCTACAGCTTGAGCACCTATACCAGCACCACCGCCACCGCCGGTAACATCAAGTTTTCCATTTGTGCTGTCGTTAATATCTATTGCAGCACCTTCTGGAACACATAGGCCGGCAAAAGTAGAAGGACTCTTAAGGATATTCTGGCCTTCTAGGAATAAATGAACAGTTGCTCCAGGTCTGATATCAAAAGCAGGAGCACTGGTATCTGGAAGTTGGCTCGATAAATCAATATTCACATTCTTTAAAGTAATTTTGTGTTCACCGCTTCGTATGGATATACTATTGGTAGTGGTTGTACCTGTAATTGTATGTCCTTGACAGTTTTGGCCACATACAGCATCAGTAATGGTTATGAGACCGGCAGATATGTCAGGATTGCTGAGAGAATCACCAGTCCCCTCGCTTTGATCCGGGTTAGTCCCGCCAGTTGTAGAGTCACTGCCGCTGGCTGGAGGTGTTGTTCCAGATACATCTTGGGCTGATGCCGCTATAGGAACAGAAAACAATACTGTACATGTCGTCAAGAACATGGTCAGTAATCTTAAATATCTTTTTCGCATCACTCTAAATCCTTTCTGAAAAATTTATCATATTTTATGTATATAATATCTGTAGGTAAAATGGAATTTTGACCTCTAGATTTACCTTATATATAAGTATACTTCAATTTCCCATGAAGTTCAATGTTTTTGTAGACGCTCAACTATACTTATATATGGAATTTTCTGTTTCTGATATTATCATATTCACAGAGGTTGTCTGAAATATCTGGTATATCAAAGTTATTTCTCACTTTTATATCTGAAAATGCTTCCCATGGTTAATATATGCCGTCTCCGGCCGCATGATCCACCTCCCTGTTCCGGACTTTCCGCCTTTTCAAGATATCATGCCGGCATCTCAGCAAAATCCCTGTTTTCCTGATTAAGTTCTTTCTGTTATTATCTTATAGATTACCCCCCGTCGCTAAAAAGCTGTCTTATTATTATATCGTCACAAATGTAGTTTTGATTATAACTCTTAAAAAAGATGTTATAACATTTCGAATGTTTCCTTATTATAATAAGAAGGAATTTACTCTTGTCAAATTTTGTCGATTAATTTAGATTGAAAACCCTGTAACAGGGATGTATACTGATATCAAAGATGAGCGATCAGTCTTGTCAATATCAAAGAATTTTTATTTCTATATTTAATAGCTGACCTCTGTCGTCAGCATCATTTCCCGCAGAATCAGTAAATAAATCGGAACATTTCCCATACTTGTCCAAATAGTTATCCGTTTAACAATGTGTATTATACTGTATTTTATAGTGAGACTGTGTTAATATTAAGGAGAAAGAAGATGAAAAATAAAATAGTGTTGTCATTAATAGGAAGAGCCAGGAGATATCGGGTGAAGCGGACATATAAGGACCGGTTATTCCGAGTGATATTCCGGGAAAAGAAGGCAATGTTGTCGCTTTATAATGCAATTAACGGGACTGAGCATGAGAATCTGGAGGATTTGGAAGTCAGAACGCTGGAAGATGCGGTCTATCTGGGGTATAAGAATGACCTCGCTTTTCTGATCAGCAATACATTGAACCTGTATGAGCATCAAAGTACAACGAATCCGAATATGCCGTTGAGAGGGCTGATCTATTTTGCGGAAATGCTGCGTGCATATGTCGAGGAGAGGGATTATGACCTTTATAGTTCAAAATTGATTTCCCTGCCAGTACCACAATATATAGTGTTCTACAATGGTCTGGAGAATAAGCCGGACCGGGAAGAACTGAGATTGTCGGATGCATTTGACGAGAAGGCAAGGGCGGAAACGGCGTTGGAGTGTAAGGCGATCGTATTGAATATCAATAAGGGGCACAACGGAGAACTGATGGAAAAGTGCCGTCAGCTGGAAGGATATTCGTATTTTATAAATGCAGTGAGGGAGTATCTGGGATCGGGGTACGATCTGGAATCCTCAGTAGACCAGGCGATTGACGAATGTGTCAGTAA
>CAJTRO010000072.1 GCA_910579015.1 uncultured Dorea sp.
CTTTAATATTTCATGCTGCACTTGGTTTGCCGCAAAGATAGTGATAGACGATAACAGGGCAATCACACATATCGTAATTAAAAAAGTAACTGCCATAGATGTTCTAAGCGACTTTGTTTTTATTTTGCCCATTTATAACCAACTCCCCATACTGTTTCAATATAGTTTTTATCCGTATAAACTGACAGCTTATTCCGTATCTTTCGGATATGTTCTTTTACTACAATGCTATCGCCCTCGCCATGATATCCCCAAAGTTTTTCATAGATAGTTTCCCTGTCAAAAACCATGCCTGCATTTTGGGAAAGAAAACGGATAATCTCAAATTCTTTATTTGAGAAGTCTAACTGTTCCCTACCATAAAATACAGTTCGGCTATTGTAATCAATAATCAATTCCTCATCAAACCTTAGATTTTCTGCCGTGCCTTTTCTTTCTTCACGCCGAAGGTGTGCCGAAATTCTTGCCAATAATTCATCCATGCGAAAAGGTTTTGTAATATAATCATCCCCGCCGACAGACAGCCCCCTTATCACATCCCGTTCCGTTATCCGTGCTGTCAAAAAAATAATCGGGCAGGATATATGCCCTCGGATAAGCTGGCACAACTCCAGCCCATCCATTTCTGGCATATTGATATCCAACAATATAATATCTGGTATTACGTTTAATAGTTCTAACGCTTTTTTTGCATTTTCCGCCGTATATACGGAAAATTCTTCTCCTAAACATTTTTCCATCATGGATAATATCATTTCTTCATCATCAATAATCAGTATCTTGTATTTCATAGGCAATGCTCCTTATCAGTTAATCCCTTTATCGTAACCGATAAAAGACAGATTTTCGACAATTTCATGCCAGATGATTATAATTATACCCGCTATTTCCACTGCTATCAACATCATTGCATATGGGCGGCAGATATCGAGCCTTCATAAAACCAAAAAACCAACTGACTTTGTTTCCATAATCAATTGGCCATGATATAATATAATAAGAAAAAATACTCAGAGGTCGGCGGAATTGCAGTATCCTTTTTGGGTACAGGTCTTTGCATAGGAATGATTCATTTTTACCTTCAGGAACCCCTGACAGAATATGGTATACACTTCAAAAAGGTTCATTTACAAATAGTCAGCGGAATCGTCCTGACATTTTTAATCATTTTTTTACTTATACAGGGAAAAGGGAATTTTATTGACTTTTTTTCAAAAAATATTCAAAAGTTCAATGTTGAGTATCTGGCTTAGTGCCATTGTGTTTGGAATAGGTCATTATCCATCGAATAATAATATTGCGCAAGTTATTTCTACTTCTATTATGGGATTGATATATGGGTATTTGAGAGTAAATGAATCAGAGAAATTTAGTCTTTTTTCACTTTGCCTGACACATTATCTGCATAATACATTTATGACCTATTTCTTTTTTCACGTTTAATATACAGATGTTTAATATATAGATTAAGAGATTTTAGAATGAACTCTTAAATCTCTTAATCTTGATTTATCTGGAATTCTTCCGTGCTTCCATAAGCATTGCAAACAAATTGATCCTTCCCATATTTTCCTTTGGCATTGATATCTTATTCTTTACCCTCTCCGCTGTCATCTCCGCACTTTCTCCAATTTCAGATATCCTTCTGCCTGCACGCTGTGCTTCAATTTCTCTCATTTTTTCCTGATATTCGGACCTAGCCTTTTCTATCATTTTTTGAGTATCAATCATACGATTTGCTCCATCCTCCGCAAGCCTGGCCATTTTCTCGTATGCGCTGTCAAGCCTGGCAAGTTCTTCCTCCATTGTAAGCTTATGAAAGCGGTAGTTTTTCCCCTCCAGTTCAAACTCAATATAGTCGGCTCCTTCTTCAAAATTCTGTGTCCATACTTCTCTTGTACCATTCGCATATCCGTTAACAATGTCATTGTAAACATCCTGATATGCGTTTATAAGACTATCTTTATGAATATTCACAATATGATCGTACACATTTTCTCCAGGCTTCATTCCCTGCTCATATGCCTTATTCAAATAAACATTATACATGCCGCAAAGCTGCATCTCTATTGTAGGGTTGTTAAATCCATCATCAGAATTTTCCATTATCTTATAATATATAGAATCTTGCTGTATTTTTTTCATATCTAAATTTTTATCCGAGAATGTTCCCTCTGTTCCATTTTCAACCTGATACTGGAAATAATCCTGTCCCTCTGTTGAAATCTGATATTTTATTTTCCCTGACTCAGCTTCCAATTTTACTGTTCTATCTTCAATTTCTGCAATCCTTTGCCTTTTTCTCTCTGAATCCCCAGATTTTAATTCGGCTTCCAGCACATTCTTTTCTCCTTCCATCCTATCCTTAACCGAATCCATCCGTTCGCTTTGATCCAGCTTCGCAGACATCTCCGTAATCTCCGCCATCTTTTTATTATTCATTTCATGTTTTGTTAATGGCTCTTTCCTCTTATATATATGATCTTCCCTGCCTTCCTCCTTCTCATCTGCCGGTTTTGCCAGTTCTTTTGCAATTTCTTCATCAATCGAATCTAACTGTTTCTCATATTCTTCTATTTTCTTCGCAATCTCTGAGGAGCAATACCCGCTTTCTTTATCTACCATCCTCTCAAGCAGAGAATCTTTGCATTCTCTGATAAAATCTTTCTGCTTCATCAGCCGTTCTACTACGCTCATTGCCTTTCCTTTTTGTGATATCACGGCGAAATCACAGCGTGGAGGCATACTCTTTTTTTCTTCTTTGCTTCCTGCGTTTTGATTAAATTTGCGGTTTACTGCTTCTGTATGAAACAAACCATTTACTTTACCAACATTCACATACATATCCCATTCCTCCGATTCTTTCATATTTTCATGTTGTAACAAGCTCTAACAGAGTATCGGACAATGAATCGGGTAAATTTATACAGATGATGTAAACGGATTGTTTTTTGATGCCTACGGTAATGGAAACATAGCGTTCAGTGTAAAACTTGTTCCGCTCTTTAGATCGAGCACTCCTTCATACCGTTCAACGACCGTTCTGATATTTTGCAGACCAACTCCGCTTATTGGAACCTGTTTGGAAGACAGGAATCTGCCCCCATGCCGCTTAACTGATACGCAGGTACTGTTTGCGATTTCAAATACCCAGTAATTCGGGTATATTTGTGATTTCATCCGTATCCATCCGGCCGGATTCCCTGCCTTGATCCCCCGCTGGCAGGCTTCTATTGCATTATCCAGCGCATTTGCCAACAGACAGCAAAGATCAACGGGATCAATCCGGTCTTCACCAGGCACACTCATCTGAATCGTGATGTCAATCCCCATCTTCTTTGCCTGCTGGTATTTCGGATTCAATATGGCATCGGCAAAAACAGAGCCTGTCCGGATAACAGTCTCCCCCGCTTCTATAACAGTATTCCATTGTTCCAGATAATGTCTGGCTTCTTCTACATTTTCTTTTTCCAATAACTGTGCAAGACATAGACTGTGATTTTTTATATCATGCCGAATCTTCATAAATTGCTCATATTGTTCTTTTGAGATCTCCAGATGCTTCTCTAACATCTGGTACTGTTGTTTTGCCAATCTATCCACCAGGCGCCGCTCTAACATGATAATACAGCAAACGTTAAGAATCTCTCCTCCCAATGCAATCAGACCGCTGGGAATCACAACCGCATACACATATCCGGCATCCCAATTACTCACCTTGTCAAATGTCATTGATGTCATGCTGACTGCACTACAGATAAATACAATAATGCATATAAGATAAATGCCATCGCGATCCTCAAAATCACGTTTCAGCAAATGGATCTTACATTTTAACACTTCCATCACAAAAAAGAGCACAAGACCTGCGATCAGATCAACTGCATTCAAGATGATATTAAAACAATCCTCCCTCCCATTTAAGCTTGCCGCCGTAAACAGCGGGAAAAATATACCGCCTGCTGTTTCCTGAACCCCATACATCCACAGAGTAAAAAAGCCCCTTTTTATGATACTCCCATGAAACAGCAGTGTATTCAGCGCAAATGCGCAAATACACAAATAGATCATATTTCCCCAAGGAGTACCGACAATACCAAACCATGTATTTATATGTCCATACAGCCAGGTTCCCAGATAAAACCACAGATAAGTATAACGATACTTCACTCCAAGCATCTCTTTTAAAAAGAGACATTGGTAAAAAGTAAAAAAAATCCCCCAGCTTGTCGTCCATATAGTTGAAGCAGTCAAAAAACATCTCCCCTTTCTTTCAGATAATACATGAAAGCCAGGCCAAATGCCTGATACCTGCGTCTGGATAATGGCACAATCAATCCATTGTCTAACCAAATCGCTTCTTTTTTGTAATGATTCACATGATTAAAATTAACAATATAACTCCTATGACATCGAAAAAATGTATCTGGCAGCATTGGCTCAAGTTCATTTAATCTGCCATAAAACGGAACAGCCTCTTCATTTTTATGCAGATATATTTTTCTATTCATGACCTCCAGATATAAGATCTGTTCAAAAGGGATTCTTCTTACCAGCGTTCCCTGACAAACGGTAAGCGCATGTTCATATTCTCCTTTAAGAATGGAACACAGATTCAAGAGTACGGCTTCTAACTTCTTTAGATCTACAGGCTTAATGAGGTAATGAAATGCCTGAACATCATATGCATCTATGGCATATTGCCGGTGAGCCGTAATAAAGACCAGCTTGCTTTCATCGCCCCTGGCTCGCAGTCTTCTTGCCAGGTCCAGCCCGTTGAGGGGCTGCATGGCAATATCAAGGAATAAAATATCAAATTTCTCACGTGCCAGAAGTGCATTTCCATTTTCATACGCTTTGATGCTGTATATAACAGAATGCTTATTCAATATATTTTTGATATCGTCCGTCAATTGTTCCAAAAGAATCTGCTCATCCTCGCAAACTGCAATTCGAATCACTTCTATCCGCTCCTTTTTTTGCGCTATAATAGTTCTTATTATAAGGAAAACAAGTTTTGGATACAAGGATATCGTCTGAATGGTTTAATTTTTGCTGTGAGCGGATTTTTCTTGAGATATTCTTTTATTCCAGAAATACTTTAGATATCTTTTATGTAGATATCTCCCCCCGCCTATGATACAATCCATTAGAGAATTAAATCGAATTTAAGGAGATAAAGGAACGTGAAGAGAATAAGTAAAAGGCGGAAACTGACCATGACTGATTTATATTATATCGAAGACGATCCAGCTATTGCAGATATAGTGAAGGAATATCTGGAACAAAAGGATTTCCGGGTTACCATATGCACATCCCTTGTGCAGGCAAGGCAGACTCTGAGACTGCATGTGCCTGCCATCGTCTTACTGGACTGGAACATGACGGATGGCCAAGGAGACAGCCTATGCCGATGGATCCGCACCAACTGGAAAGAACTGCCGGTCATCTTTCTTACCGTCCGGGGCGATTCCCGCGATATTGTCTTGGGATTCAAAAACGGCGCTGACGACTATGTGGTCAAGCCCTTCGATCTGGAGGTACTGCATTCGAGGATTCTGGCATTATTACGCCGGACCGGCAATATAGCGGAGCAGTATCTGTCCTGTGACAATATCACGATAGACCAGAACCGCATGAGTGTTTTCTGCCATATAGCGGAGAGTTCTCACGGCTCCTCTTCTCTTCCCTGCGGCAGTAAAGAGGAGATACACCTTAGTACGTCCGAGTACCAGCTTCTTCTGTATCTGATGCAGAACAAAGGAAGGACCGTAACCAGAGAGAGAATCCTGGAACAGATCTGGGATGCGAAGGGAAACTATGTGAATGATAATACCCTGACCGTTACGATGAAGCGTCTGCGGGACAAGCTTCACCAGCCGGCCTGTATAAAAACGGTCCGGAGCATCGGTTACCGTATGGAGGAGACGATATGAATGGACGTAAGAATATTCTGGTTACTTTGGGACTTGTATTGTCCGCAAGCCTCATCGCTTCTGCCATCTCTGTCCTTCTTGTTTCCTGCTATTACAGCCGGTCACAGTTCGACCTCCTAAATGTTATCTGTAGTGAAATAGCAGGGCAGAAACCAGAGACAACCGAAATCATTTCCGCCGTATTAAAGGATTACACCACCGGAAATACGGAGCACTTAATGGACGATGCCATTTTATCAAGATTCGGATACCGCACAGATGATTTTTCAGGTTCAGATGCCTTCTTAAATATCCTGTTCATCACAATCGGAACCTTAACCGGCATCTCGCTTTTCGTCTTTACTTTTCTGTATCGGAATAAGCTGGAATCCGGACGGATACAGGCTCTGGCTGAATATCTGGAACAGATCAATACCGGCAAAGCCGTCGTTCTCACCCCCTCCGGCGAGGATGATTTCGCTAAACTGGAGGATGAAATATACAAGACCGTGACGTTCCTCTACCACACGAAAGATACGGCGGTACAGGCAAAGAATGCATTTGCAGAAAACCTGTCTAACATTGCACATCAGATAAAAACACCGATAACCGCCCTCTCTCTGTCCGTCCAGATGATGAAGCAGCACCCCGCCGATGATCTGCCCTGTGCAAAAGCTTCCTATACAACCGCTGATCCTGTCGGAAATACGACTGGAAAACTGTTCTCACAGGCGGTATATCTGGAACAGGTGGAAAAACAGCTCTTAAGGCTTAAACATCTGGAAGAAGCCCTTCTCGTGTTATCCCGGATCGATGCCGGAACCCTTCTTCTGGAAGAGGCCAGGATAGATGTCTTCACTCTGCTTGTACTTGCGTCGGACAACTTGCAGGAATTGTCCGCTGTTTCCGGCACTTCCATTGAAATACCGGAACTGGGAGAGATGATGATCGTTGCCGATCTGGACTGGACGATGGAAGCGGTTATAAATCTGATGAAAAACTGCATGGAACACAGCAAGAACGGCGTCATCCATTGTTCCTATTCTCAGAATCCCCTGTACACAGAAATCCAGATCTGGGATGAGGGGGACGGCTTCGCAAAAGAAGATATTCCGTATCTTTTTGAGCGCTTCTACCGGGGGCAGAATGCCGGCGGGGGCGGGATCGGGCTTGGACTTGCCCTGTCCAAAGAGATCATCGAACGGCAGAACGGTACGATACGGGCAATGAACAGGCGGGACGGCGGGGGGCTTTTTGAGATCCGCTTCTATCGTCACTGATCTGTAACTTTCATTTGTTATAATGAAAGCACAGATACACAGACGAAAGGAGAGATTCGAAATGGAGATTTTAAGATGCGAAGGAGTCCGGAAGGTATATGGCTCAGGCGATAATCCGGTCTGCGCCCTTAACGGAATCGACTTTTCTGTCGACAAAGGGGAATTTGTGGCTGTCACCGGGGCGTCCGGTTCGGGCAAATCTACCCTTCTGCATATTCTTGGAGGCGTAGACAAGCCCACCTCCGGCAAGGTGATCATAGACGGGATTGATATTTCCAGCCTGGATCCGACACAGGCCGCGATCTTCCGGCGCAGGAAGGCAGGACTGGTGTATCAGTTTTATAATCTGATCCCCACTCTCAGCGTGCAGAAAAATATACTTATGCCTCTCACACTTGACAAGAAGAAGCCCAACAGCGAATATTTCGAAAAGATTGTAAACACTCTTGGGCTCTCGGAGAAGCTTGACGCCATGCCAAACCAGTTATCCGGCGGACAGCAGCAGCGGGTTGCGATCGCACGTTCGCTGATCTACCGTCCGGCGCTGCTCCTGGCCGATGAACCCACCGGAAACCTGGACCAGAAAAATTCCGGGGAAATCCTGGATATGCTGAAGCTCTCCAACCGCACACTAAAGCAGACCATCCTATTGATCACCCACGATGAGAAGGCCGCTCTGGAAGCCGGACGTATCATCACCATCGAGGACGGGCAGATCATCAGCGATGAACAGCGGAGGTGACGGATATGTGGAAAGATTTTTCATCCGATTATATCAAGAATAACCGCTTATCGAGTCTATCCGTCAGACTGTCTGCATTTATTTCAGCCTTGCTCTTATCACTGTTATGCGGACTATTCTATAATGCATGGAAATATGAGGTTGAGCGGATCGAGCTTGAAGAAGGGGCCTGGCACAGCCGGATTACTGGAAGATTTGACCAGAAGGATGTGGAAGCCGTACAACATTTCGCCAACGTGAACAAGGTGACGATAAGCAATGACGCAAGCGGGCTCCTTATCATTTTCGATGATATGAAGGACATCCTTACTGATACTCCTCATATCGCCAGATCGATCGGCGCCGGGCCGGAACAGATCTCCTACAACCATGCGCTTATGGCAATGTACCTGATCCGCGATCCGAATGACAAAGCTCCAAGACTGCTTTTTCCGATGTTCGTTGTGATCCTGTTGATGGCGTCTTTCTCACTGATTGCGATCATACACAATGCGTTCGCCGTATCCATGAACGCAAGGATCCATCAGTTTGGTATTCTTTCCAGCATAGGCGCCGCCCCCAGGCAGATCCGGATCTGCCTTATGCAGGAAGCCTTTGCGCTCTGCACCGTTTGGATCCTGGCCGGCAATCTCCTTGGCATCGCCGCCAGCATGGGACTGAGCCAATTATCGAATATCCTGCTTGGAAATGATATTCCCGGACGGCACAAAGCAGTCCCCGGCTGTCACCCCTTGGTACTCATACTGACGCTTGGCATAACGGCGATTACAATTGCAGTCTCCGCATGGCTGCCCGCCAGAAAATTAAGCCGGCTGTCACCGCTTGAAGCCATCAGAAATACCGGCGGACTACAGTTAAAACGCCCCCGTAAGGTTCCTGTCCTGACGTTTTTATTCGGCGCGGAAGGCGAACTTGCCCAAAATGCGTTAACAGCCCAGAAGAAAGCCCTGCGGACGGCATCGCTGTCTCTGATATCCGCTTTCCTTGCATTTACAATCATGCAGTGCTTCTTCACAACCTCTGTGATCAGCACGAAGGAAACCTATTTCGAACGATATCAGGATACCTGGGATATCATGGCCGTCGTCAAAAATACTTCCGCAGATGAATTTTCAGAAACAGAAGCCATCCGGAAACTCGGCGGTGTTGAAAGCGCCGTCGTCTATCAGAAGGCATCGGCTAAAAGGATCGTCACAGAGGCCGAGATGAGTGAAGAGATGAAGTCCTTCGGCGGATTCTCCCATGCCCCTGACGGGGCCGCGCTAAGGATGGACGACGGATGGCTCGTAAATGCCCCGCTCCTGATACTGGACGATGACAGCTTTCTCGAATATTGCAGACAGATCGGCGCCGAACCGCGGCTTGACGGGGCTGTCGTGCGCAACCTGATACGTGATGTCACAAATCCCGATTTCAGGCATCCCGTTTATATGTCCTATCTAAAAACACAGCCTGCGGATACAGCGGTTTCGAACGATGTCACCCCTGACAATCCGCCGGGTGCCGTCAGTATTTTGAGGCAGCAGGGAAACAGCGAAATAACGGCCGAGCTTCCCATCCTGGCCTATACACAGGAGGTCCCGGTATTAAGAGAAGAATATGCATCCACAGACTACTATGAACTCGTACACTTTATTCCGATATCTTTATGGAAAGAGATCAAAGGGCTGATCGGCGGCGCCGGGGAAGATCTCTATATCCGCGTCATCGGCAGGAAAAATGTGTCATTGGAGGAATTGGATACATTACAGAGCCAGATAGATCAGCTGATCGGCCAGTCTTACACCCTGGAAAGTGAGAACCGGATCCGAGAATATGAACTGAACAACCGACAGATTCAGGGTATACGCACAGCATTCGGAAGCTTTTGCGTCCTGCTCGCCATTATCGGAATCGGCGATGTCTTTTCTAATACGCTGGGGTTCGTGCACCAGAGAAAACGGGAATTTGCAAGATACATGTCCATCGGAATGACACCGGAAGAAATCAGGAAAATGTTCTGCGTCGAAGCTCTCATCCTGGCGGGACGCCCGGTTCTCATCACCATTCCTCTGGCTGTCATTGCTGTGGGATATATGCTGAAAATGAGCTATCTTGGAGTAGATGAATTCATGGCAGAGGCGCCGTTTGTTCCGATCGTAATCTTCATGGTGTTTGTTCTGGCTTCTGTGGCATCTGCTTATGCTCTTGCCTGGCGGAATGTGCGTAAAATATGTCTTGCAGAGGTGCTTAAGAATGATACGATGATATGAGGGATGTTAAAAAGGCGTCTCCGTCTCTGATGACGCCTGTGCACAAACGGGGCTGCTTGTGTATAAACTGCACTTCGCAACAGCCCCGCTCATACCGTCCGTAAACCGCTCTTGACTAAGAATCCCTCGTTTCAAAGAAGATATCAATCTTCTTCTTGATCTCCTCCGGTTTCAGATACTTCGCCAGGTATCCGTCCGGTCTCATGGATACCAGATTCCTTACCGTCTCCGGATCCGTCCGCCCCGTCAGGAAGATAACCGGAAGACCTTCGAACGAATTCTCCGAGCGGAGCATCTCCAACACCTGCTTACCGTTGCAGACCGGCATCTCATAATCTAACAACACCAGATCCGGCCGGTCCAGAATAATACACCGGATTGCCGCAACGCCGGAATCAACCATGGCAACGTCATAATCCTCTTCCAGCAGATTCTTCATCCCCTGCCGTATGGTGAGTGAATCATCTACCACAAGGATCTTGCGCTTTACCGGTTCTTCCTGCTTCTGCGTAAGGTACTTCTCAATCTCTGCCACGGCATTCTCCGCTCCAATTGGAACCGCAACGCCCTTCTTAAGCAGATGTGGTGCAATTGCACAATAGGAGAAATACCCTTCGCCGGTATCTATAAGAAGACTCACCTGCAAGTTCTTCTTCTCAAACACACTCCGGAACTGCTCATATGTAAGAAGGTTCTCCTCCTTCAGTTCATATCCTTCCATATCCGGCAGATGCTCTATGATACGCCTGACAAACTGCTGAGCCGTATATCTCGCCGCACTGATCAGCATGGTGTCAAGCCTGCCAGTCTCAACTCCCAGAGCTTTCCCGACCGTATTGATCAACAGCCTCTCTTCAAATACCAGGAAAATCTCACACTGCTCTTCCTGATCCTGCGTGCCATATACCAGACGGTAATATACTCCCTTTCCGAACTTCTCTCCGCTGTAAGTCTCGCTGATCACATGTGACTCCAGATGAAACATATCGTAAACCAGCTGGATGATCACCTTCTTCAAAGCCTCGTGCTCTTCCTCCGGAAGAAGATTCAGCCACTTGCTCGCACCCTCTCCGACAATTGCACGATCCTCCGTCAGTGTATGTCCAATGAGCCATCCGGCACATACACCCAGGAAATGATTCACCGAGCCGGCACTGTACTTTGACTGCTCCAATTCTGCTTCAAGAGCCGGCAGGGTATTCTTCCGGAATCCCCGGTGCAGAAGCCTGTGCGTACTGAGCCCCTCATAATTGATGGACGCCATGTATTTCTCTTCTTCCGCAAAATGCTTCACCGCATGATCCTTGAAATACTTGATCCCTTCCTGACATGCCCACTGGCTCTTCTTTTCTTCATCGCTGAATGCAAACAGTTTGTTAATAATCTTAAAAAGTCTTTGATGTTCTTTATCGAGGACGTCTACGCCGATATTATATTCATCCCTCCATACCAATTGACTTTCCATCTGTAACTCCTCCTTCTATCACACAATATAACTGTCTGTAAATACTATACCAAGTCTAAAGATAAATTTCAATCCCTTAACTTCCGGTACAGCACTGACGCTTAAATTTATATTTACTCTCCCAAGGCAAACGGAATTCTATTT
>CAJTRO010000073.1:0-7754 GCA_910579015.1 uncultured Dorea sp.
CCTTGCGGCGAAGGACTATACTTTCAACCCAACCATTTATATACCGCATATCGGTCAGCGGTAAACTTACAACCCGACCATTTATATACCACATATCGGTCAGTGGTAAACTTTCCTTATGTCTTTATTCTAGCAAGCACAAGGAGGAAAGTCAATAGAAACGCCCTTTATTTCCCGCCGGAAATATCCGCATTCCTGCCCAGGATCCGAAGCTCCTGAATAAAATCCCCATCCTCTACCGCCGCCGCAAAAAACACATGATCATAATCCCTTAAGATCTTCTTGTAACTGGCAAGGCCGATCCCGCGCCCCGCGCCCTTCGTCGAATATCCCGATTCCCATATCTTACTGAAATCCACCGTATGGAACAGCGTATTCCTCACCCTGAATGTCGTCCATTCCTCCATACAGCTGATCATAATATGCACACTCCCGTCCGCATGTCCCCTGACCTCTTCCATCGCATTATCAACAAGAATCCCAAGACATCTGCACAGATCCGTCGTCCTGCATTCTACAGATTCAACCGGAGCAAATACCTCTAACCGACAGGCGATCCCTTCCTTCTCCATCTCCGTCAATTTGGCAAGAAGAAGCCCTTTTACCTCCGTAATATGCACATTGTGAAGCTGCGACATCTTTCGGATCTGTCCGCCGATCTGGCTCTCAAAATCATCCGTCATCTCCTGGATAAAATCCGAAATTTCCGCAAAACCTCCCTCCTTCGCCTGAAGATACATTCCTGCCGTCATATTCTTGAAATCATGCCGGAAACAACGCATCTCCTCCTGCATCCCCTCTAACGTCTCAATATAAGCATTCTGCTGCCGGATATTGAGCTGCTGCGCCGCATAAGCCTTTCTCTGCAATTCTTCGCCCCCTTTGTAATGAAGGATAAACAGTATTGCGATCAACATGGACGCGGACGGCAGTGTGCTGCTGGTCCCTTTCATTCCTCTATGATTAAACCAGTTTGAAAGTACAAAAAGCAGGATCGGGCAGACACTTAACAATATCATTCCCGACGTCCAGATTCCGCTATTTTCCATCCACTGTCTATATGCATCTCCTGCGTTCATTTTATGCAGAAGGAACAAAACCGCAACAAATACCAGACAACTAAGAATAAATCTAAAAAACAAATATTCTATCAATTGCCGCATAATACCCACATTAAAAACATTCCTTGACGCAAACGACATACTGACCGACTGTGCGAAAAACAGCACTACATAGGTAAAGACAGCGATGCCCCAGCATTTACGGAAGCTTTCCCCAAAAATCATCCTGACCAGAAGCATATTGAGGAACATCATCAGATAAGGCTCCCCCAGATTTACGGCAATCAACGCCATAAATCCATTTTCATAGAGAAATGCACCGAACGCCGCGACAGAAAAGAACATCAACACGAACAGGATTATTTTGAATAGATCCAAGTGTCTTCTGTCCGGGAATTCCTTTTTTAAGAGTACCCTGCCCACATAGACTATCCCCGCAGAATATATGAGCATTGAGATTAAATTGTAAAATGTCGCCGTATATATATTCATAACTTCTTCTCCACCCCTTACCCACGCCTTTGTACGCCTGGGACGATCTGCATCCGCGGCGTCCTTGACCCTATTCATTGTAGCATACTCCTTAATATCTGTCCCGTTATTTTTAGATAAACGACACCTGCCGCGGATCACAATTCTGATAAACAATATATTGTTTTTCCTATTTTACTGGTGTAAAATATATTCTATCACAGTTATCCTTTTCCGGACACAATCTGTCTGCTCCGAAAAGGGATCTGCATTGAAAGGAGATGATTCCCTGTGATGATGAAGCATAGACGATGCCTTGCGGCGCTTCTTGCGGCATCGTTACTTCTGTTGTCCGGCTGCGGCAGTTCTTCTGACGAGGCTTCGGATACCGACAGCGGCGCCCTGACCTGGGAAACCTGGGGCGGTTACAGCGCACACCAGAAATTCCTGGAACTGGCAAAAGAGAAATATCCCGACATTGAACTGGAATTCATATCTTATACCGGGGGCAACCGTACCGGCTATAGTTGGGCGCAGATGCGCGCCGGCGATATTCCGGACATCTTTATTACCTCCCAGATACTGGATAAAGATCTGGCGAAGGAACACCTGGTCGATCTGTCCGGATATCCTTTTATCAACGATCTTCCTACTTCTGTTCTGGATCAGATCTCTTTGGACGGAGAGGTTTATCTTCTGCCCGTCAATTATGCCATGTACGGGATCTTTTACAATAAGACACTGATGGAGGAACATAAGTGGGAGGTCCCTTCTGATTTTGCCGAATTAAAGGCATTGTGCGAGGAGATCCGGCAGGAAGGGCTGATTCCCGGCGTAATAGGCACGCAGCTTACGGGAGGCCCGTTTTCCACCGTATTCAATCTTGCTAAGACGGACTGGTTCACAACCTTTGAGGGTGTCAAGTGGGAACAGGACTTCCTTGCGGGGGACGCCGCGGCAAAGGGAAGATGGGAAGACACCATGGACTATGTGAAGCAGTATATAGATATCGGCATGTTCCACACCGATCCGCAAGACATTAATAACCCGGAACTGCTCCTCTCCTATCTCGGAAACCGTCAGGCTGTATTCTGCACAGCCGTGCAGACGGTCAATATCACCGAATTTCCGGAGACCGGCGATAAGCTGGGGATGATGCCGTTTATCAGCAAAGACGGCGGTAAGAATATCTACATGTACAGCCCGTCCTTCTATTTCGGGCTCAGCAGCCGCCTTACCGAGCCGGGAAATGAAAAGAAGCTTGAGGATGCGGTAAAGCTGCTCTCCCTGGTCTATTCCGAGGAAGGGCAGGCGGCATTTATCGACGAGACGACCCCATGCGTGATGAGCACGCTGAACAGTACCGTTGTTCCAGAGGATGCTCTGATCTACGACGCACACCAGGCTTTCCTGGAAGGCAGGGCATTTCCTATGACCTATACGGGATGGGAACCCGTTCTCCCCGATATCGGGCAGGCATATAAGGAGTGGCTGCGCTCGGAGAACGATATGGACGGGACAAAATGCATTGCCCGGATGGATGAACTGATGCAGCAGCATCTGGATCAGTCCGATCACATTTATTTCTGCGAAAGTACGGAAGATTTCACCCTGGAAGAGACCGGCAGGCTGGTCGGCAAGGCGCTGGGCAGCCAGTCCGGTGCAGACGCCGCCATGATTCCTCTGGGTGAGTTTCACGAGGGAGGCGTGGAGATCAGTTCCGGCATTACCGGAAAGCTCTATGCCGGGAAGATCAACCAGGATATCGTCTCGACCATCTGTCCCGGAACCGACGGGGAATACACCGTCATGTCCATGACCGGAGCCGAGGCAAAGGAGCTCGCCAAGACAGGTTTTGACGCGGCAGGCGACCACAATCCCTTTCCCTATCTTCTGGTGACGAAGGGCGGCGCCGAATTAAAAGACGATGAGAACTATCAGGTCGCATTCTTATTAGATGGATACACAGAAGAAACCGCAGAGAAATATCCGCACCAGACTCACAAAGGCTCTATGAAAGACTTTTTGACTGCCTGGCTGAAAGAACAAGGAACCGTCTCTCCGGACGGGAACCCATGGAAATAAGCAGGCATCCCGGATAATGGAAAGACATTGTAAAAAACGGGAGAACAAGAAAAAGGAGACGGAACTGCTATGAGGAAAAAGAAATGGATCACACTGCTTTTGACGGGTATCTTTCTATTATCTCTTGTTGCCGGATGCGGCAGGGAATCCGATAAGAATACGACAGACAATAAAGTCTCGGTCGCATTCTGGAGTGATGAACTTACTGAAAATTACGGGCCATATTTACAGAAGGCATTTCCGGATGTGGACTTTGAATTCTATGTGATCACGAATTCCACAGATTATTACCGGTTTCAGGCGGAGAAAGGGAAACTGCCCGATATCCTTACGGTACGGCGTTTTTCCCTGGGAGACGTGGCGTCTTTTAAAGACGATCTGATGGATCTGAGTGATTCCAGGGCGGCAGGCGCCTTTCACCAGTCCTATCTGCGCAGTTACACATACAGCGACGGCACGCTGAACTGGCTGCCGGTCTGTGCGGAGGTTGACGGCATCATCGTCAATGAATCGCTGTTGGCAGACCATAATATCAGCCTTCCCACGAATTACCAGGAATTTACGGATGCATGTATCGCACTTAAGAAGTTTGGGGTTCGTCCCTTCCGCTCCAACTTCTCGGCGGACTACACCTGTATGGAGATCCTGCAAGGGCTCTCTGTCCAGCAGCTGACCTCACAGGAAGGCAGAGAATGGCGGCAGCAGTACGAAAGCGGGCAGACCAGCGAGCTAAGCGAAGAGGTCTGGATGCCGGTCTTTGAACGGATGCAGGAATTTATCCAGTATACCGGGATCGACGCCTCCGATCTGGAGACGGATATCGTGGATGTATACCGTGCATATCAGAATCAGGAGACAGCCATGATGCGGGGCACCAGCGCCGAGGCAACCCGTTACGGCGCGGCGGATGGATCCGTGATGGTGCCTTATTATGGAGATACGCCGGACAACAACTGGTATCTGACATATCCGGCTTTTCAGGTTGCCGCAAAGGCACAGGAAGAACATGGCCGCAAAGCGCTGATCTGCGACATTCTGGAAACCATGACAGAGCCCGAAGGGCTCAGATACATTGCAACCGGCGAGGATATGATCGCATATACGAACGAAGCCAATCTCTCGCTCTCTCCCATGATGAAGCATATCCGGCCATACATTGACAGTAACCGGCTGTATATCCGTCTCGCCTCCGCTGATATGTTCTCTGTTTCCAGTCAGGTGGTCCAGGGAATGATCACCGGCGAATATCCTGACGCACGGTCTGCATTCTGCGCCTTCAATGAGGCAATGAAGAAAAGAGACAAGAAACCGGCGGCAAAAGTCCATATTGATACCGGTTACTCCTATACATTTGATCCGGCAAAAGGCAGCCCGGCGGCGTCCGCGGTCATGAATTCGGTGCGCGAGGAACTGGGCACACAACTGCTGACCGGCCAGTCGATCAATGTCTCCGGGGATATCCATGCCGGAGATTATACCGAAGAAGAACTGCGCTTCCTGACGATGGGTGAATCCATCGACATCCTTTTGTGCGAGATGACCGGCGCACAGATGCACGACTATTTAAGCTATGTCCTTACGGCATCCAAAAAGAGAGGCTCCGTCATCAACGACTCCTCTCTCTATGTGTCCAGCGGTTTTGAGATGGAGATCCACAAGACGGACATCGGCTATGCCCTTGATAAGCTGACCATAGAAGGAAAAGAACTAAAACCGGACGAAATCTATTCTGCGGCAATACTTGGCAATGAGGTCCTGATGCAGAAAGAAGCGCTTAGGTCGGCAGGCATTACCAAATATACAAAATCCGAACTTGCCTATGAGCAGATCATTTCAGACCGTCTGATGAACGGCAGACAGCTTGCCGCACCTACAGATTACATTACGCTTCATCTGTAATGGATCCTGTGTCAAGAACAAGAAAGTGAGGATGAACGGATGAAACCCCTCAAGAAAACCTATCATATCGCGTTCCCGGCAGCGCTTGCCGTCTGCCTGCTGCTGTTCCTGCTGATCGGCGGCAGCTATTTCACCAAATACCTGCAAGCGCGGATTTTTGAAGAACGCACGACACAATTGAATGAGATCACCTCTCAGGTAAGAGCAAACCTTGACAATGCGCTGAACTTCCACTGGAATTATCTGACTACGGCAGTGAACGCCCTGGAATATGAGAACTTCAACTCCGTCGAGGATATGGCGCGTTTCATCGGAGACGTGGAACAGCTGTTGGAGACAGATCAGTTCAGTTCCCTGTTCATGCTGCTTGACAGCCAGGGAAACTGTTATGATGCAGAGGGGAAGCATGGAGTCTGGTCCGATCTCGACCGGATATCCGGGGGCGGATCCCGTTATACCTTTATCACAGAATCCCGCTTCTACGACAGCAATTTCTGGGCATTTGTGCAGAAGCTTGACACACCCATCGAGACCGGCGGGGATACAGCGGTCGTTTTTACTCATATTATCCTGTTAAAAGACATACACACTCTGTCCGAATACTATGACAGCGCCGCTTACGGCAGCCACAACGAAACCTATATCCTGAAAAGCAACGGCACACGGATGCACGACAATATCACCGAGGAAAATACCATCCACTCCTACAATGTGCTTAAGGTACTGGAGGATATGGAGGAACAGGAGTACCCGGATATCAGAGAGGCTCTTACCGAAAAAGATCCTCTCAGCACGAATTTCAGATACAACGGCACGGAGTATTACTACTGCCTTACATCCCTGGAAGCATATGACACGCTCCTGCTCTTTTTGATACCGGCAGAATATGTCGCCTCCGGGACCGTGGAAATGATGGGCGCCGTGATCCGGATGCTTCTTCTGCTGTCGCTCATCCTGGTGGCTATGCTGATCCTGGTCGTGGTCTCCATCATCAGGCAGCAGAGCAGTATCCGTCTGTTCTGGCAGGAGCAGGAAAACCTCCGCCGTCAGGAAGAGATGAATGCAAAGCTTGAGGAATCCAACGCCATGCTGGCGCGCTCCAAAGAGACAGCGGAACAGGCATTTAAGATCGCAGAAGAGGCGAACCGCGCCAAGAGTTCCTTCCTGTCCAATATGAGCCATGATATCCGGACACCTATGAACGCCATCGTCGGTTTTGCCTCCCTTCTTTCCAGGGATGCAGACAATCCGGTGAAGGTACTGGAATACACCCGGAAGATCTCTTCCTCCAGCCAGCATCTGCTTGGACTGATCAACGACATCCTGGATATCAGCAAGATCGAGGCAGGCAAGACCGTCCTGAACCTTACGGATGAGAATATGTCAGACCTGATTGAGAATATTGACTCTATCATCCGTCCGCAGATGAAATCAAAGAAGCATGTATTTGAGGTTATCATAAAGGATCTTAAGCATGAGCAGGTAGTGATGGATAAGCTCCGTCTGAACCAGATCCTTCTAAACCTCCTGTCCAATGCGGTCAAATATACGCCCGAGGGCGGGCATGTCTCCTTCACCATCCAGGAATTGGAGCAATACGCCCGAACACTGGCACATTTCCGTTTCATCGTTGCCGATAACGGATACGGCATGAGCCCGGAATATGTCAAAAAGATCTTCCAGGCATTTACCAGAGAAGAAGACAGCGTAACTAATAAGATCCAGGGAACCGGCCTTGGGATGGCGATCACCAAGAATCTTCTGGATCTGATGGGCGGGAAGATCACCGTGGAGAGCGAGAAAGGGAAAGGCTCCGTATTTACCGTCGACCTGGAACTACAGATCGGCGATCAGGAGCGAAAACCGCATCAGCATCCGGAGACAGAACTCTCTGATAAGCAGAATATCCTGGAGGGAATGCATATTCTCGTGGCTGAGGATAATGAGATCAATGCGGAGATTCTGACCGAGCTTCTTGACATGGAAGGCGCCACCTGTGAGATCTATGAGAACGGCAGGCTTGCCGTGGATGCCTTCGGGCGTTCTGCTGTAGGCCAGTATGATCTGATACTTATGGATGTGCAGATGCCGCTCATGAACGGCTATGAGGCAACCAAGGCGATCCGGAACCTCTCTCATCCGTCGGCGCTTACGATCCCGATCATCGCCATGACCGCCAATGCATTTGCCGAAGATATCCGGGATGCGCTGGAAGCGGGAATGAACGCCCACGTTGCC
>CAJTRO010000073.1:7764-11510 GCA_910579015.1 uncultured Dorea sp.
CCCCCCCCGTCTCTTACCCCATCTCTTTCGTGACGAGCGCTCACATCACTTCTAAACCCTCACACATCTGTTATTTTGTGACTGTCTCTTTATTGTCTGTGCCGTCAAGACAAAAAAAGTATGCAACGGTTTCAGCTTCAGCAACTTCATCTTTCAGCTTGCGCATTTCCCGATAAAGGCGGTCTTTCTGTGCGGTCAGGTCTGCAGCCTTGGCTTTCCTTGCTTTCGGTCTTAGCTTGGTGCCGCCCCCTAAATGCTCTGTCTGTCATCGGCTCCGTAACACCTTGCCGTTATGATGGATAAACCATTACCGAATCCCAGTGCAAATCCGATCAACAGATTATAGACCGGCACGACGGCTTTCTGCTTTCAATATGATTGCTTTTTGTGCCATTGACGCGTATCCTTCTTTCATCAGACGTTATACTTCGTCTTAATATTGATATCCGTATATTGGAATTCTTCTTCTACCTTCTTCCCCTTTTGCAGAAGATCCGCCAGGATCAGCGGCGGCTGATACCCCTGTACATAAGCCTCCTGATCAATGAGGAAGTCCGCCACATCATCTGCAAGCGCGTTCCGGTTATTCGGTGTCAGGTCATAGATCACGGTAAATGGACGCCTCTCAAGCTTCAGCTTCTCATAGGCTCTTGCGATCCCCTCCTGCCCTCCTGATGCCGCAAAGATCCCGTTGATCCCCGGCACATTCAGAAGCGTATTCACGACGATACGCTCCACCTCATCCCGGTCGTCAAAGCTCCCCTGCACGCCCGCAAGTTCAAGATCCGGAAAGGAATTCTTAAGTTCCTCCACGAATCCGTCCACCCTTTCATTATTCACATGGTTGCTGAAAAATCCCGTGATCACAAGGATCTTTCCCGTCCCTCCGGTCAGCATCCCCAGAAGCCCCGCCGCAGTACGTCCGCTCTTACGGTTATCCATCCCCACATAACAGCTCCGCTTCGTCCCCACGATATCTGAATTAAAGGTCACGACCGGTATCTTCTTTTCCTCGATCAGCCAGTTCAGCTTCATACGGATACTCTCACAGTCTACCGGCATCACCGCCAGGCCATGGATCCCCTCCTTCACCAGTGCGTCAATGGCGCCAAGCTGTTCCTCCTCGTCCACGGAAAGCCCCTCTCTTACCAGAAGTTCAATTCCCTTTTCCTCAAGCTCCTTTGCCGCCTGTCTGATCCCGCGGTTCACCTCCAGCATGAAAGAAGACCTGGCAAGCTGTGTGACAACGCCGATCCGGATCTGCCCCTTCTGAGCGGCAGACCTTTTTCTGTTCTTAGAGACATATCCCATCTCCTCTGCGATCTGTTTGATCCGATCCGCCACCTCCGGATTAATACGTCCGCGGTTATTCAGCGCCCTGTCCACGGTTCCCCTGGATACGCCCGCAGCTTCCGCGATCTGCTGTATTGTTACTGCCATGACTGTTTCTCCTTACTCTTAACACTTTATAGAATCACATTTATACTATCGTACCACAAAACCAAAAAGCACGCAATAATCTGCGTGCTTTTATTCTACAAAACCATTGGCAACCCGCCATTACTTCCTTGACCGGACACCTTGCAGCGCAGTGCAAGGTGCTGTATGAACAGTAACAGCAACCTCAGATTGCACACATGCAAAGCAGGGTTGGTGGCTTTCTTTTACAAAGCGTAGTATAATCGAATAAATCCACATCAAACAGGAGGTAACATACTATGAGTTTTGGAGATAATCTCCGTACAATCAGAAAACAGAAAAATATATCACAGGAAGACCTGGCAAGCCGGCTGAACGTCAGCCGCCAGGCAGTCTCAAAATGGGAACAGAACAGCGGATACCCTGAGATGGAAAAATTAATCCAGCTCTCCGCTATATTAGAGATCTCTCTGGACTATCTTGTTCTGGGACAGAAAATAGAGGAAAATAACGACGGCAGAACCATAACCTCATCCGGACGTATCCTGATAAAAAGCCAGGATGGGAAACAACTCGCCA
The DNA here is from genome assembly GCA_910579015.1 of uncultured Dorea sp. Lineage (GTDB taxonomy): Bacteria > Bacillota > Clostridia > Lachnospirales > Lachnospiraceae > Sporofaciens. The sequence continues at coordinate 9,763 of CAJTRO010000073.1, forward strand.
ATTGTCATAAGGTACTGTCCTTTCGCATATCCCCCTTTAAAAAATCAACTGATTTTCCTCAATATGCACTATATGGAGTGGATGGACCGTCGATTCTGGGGGAATCGAGGACATTCCTTGGTTACTATACAGATTCCGACAGCATTCAGAAAGAAATAGACCAGATCCTTCATGCCATCGAAGACGGCGCCGTCTCCTATAAGTTGAAATATGCCGTCCCGGAACCGAAGCTGTCCCTGGGCAAGAAGCTTACGAATCTTCTGAAGCTTGAGTAAAAATGAAGGAACCTGAACAAAGAAATTGACCGGATCTCCATATACGGATATAATAAGAGAAAATCACGACGGAGGTATCTAGAATGGGAAACTATCTGAATCCCGGCAACAGCGGGTTTGAAGCGATCCGAAGAGGACCATATGTAGACAAAACCGGTCTGATCAGCCTGATCAATCGCACTATCGGTACAAAGCAGAATCTGACCTGTATCAGCAGGCCCCGGCGTTTCGGCAAATCCTTCGCTTACTGAAACGGAGGGGGATTACTGCCTTATGCCCTTGCTTTTTCTTTACGCCCTAGCGCTTGTAATAACAGAATGACGGTTTTAAGATTGTTTTTTTCGCATAGGAGCGGATCTGCTTCATAATAAATGAGAGTTTCTTCAAATTGCAGGTACAGACGGCTTCCAGATACTGTACTTTCCCGAATCTCCAGTCCTCATATTTCTGCCGGGGCGGCACCCCTATGTCAACCAGTACGTCTGCCGGGGCGGCATAGCCCCGATGCCGGCACTGATGGTAAACAGCAGAATGTACTTTCCCTATCAGTTCTGATTCTTTCACTTTGCCCTCCATGTAAATACCCCCGGCTGTATTCATTCACAACCGGGGATTCTATTATTTTTCCTCTATTGTATCTGCAAAAAGGTAATTATCATATCGTTTGAAGCAGCCCTTTTTCAATTTCCCGGACATCTTCCACAGAAAGCTCCGAAAAATATCCAGCGATTTCCTCTGCTGACATTTTCCCCGTCTTTAACATGTTTTCTGCTGCTTTTCTTGCTGTTTCTTTCTTCTCACTTACGATATGAGTACGCATAATCCTCTCTTCATCAAACAAAGTCATCATGATAGACACAACCTCCTTTTCCCTGCTCTCCAGAAATTCACGGAGCAGATTCCTGTCTTTGCAGATGCGGATGGTTTCCGTGACAGCCTCCCGGCTTCTCCCATACCGCTTTACCTGTTCGTTATATACCTTTGTAAAAGCAACATACTGGCTGATGATGTCATTTCCTTTGCCGTCATAGATTACTTTTACCTTTACTTCAATGAAACATTCTTTTCCCTTGAAAAATTCTTTGGAAAATGAAATCGTTTCCGGCCTGCTGGCACGCTCCCCTGTATAGATCATATATATCTCCGGCTCCGGCACATGGACTTTCTTGCTTCCATATAAATCTGCGTCCTGCTCTTCAAAATAATCATGGTAAACCTGCGCCAAATACATCAGCGCACGTATAATGATATTCATCGTCCAGCTCGACTGTTGCTCGACCAGGAATAAAATTTTATCCCCAACCCGGAACCCCAGGTCATTATAGATCCCGTTGGTAAGCACGTTCCTTATCGTTATATCCGTAAGCGCATCTTCCGTAGCCTCCGTATCCTCCGGATGGAGCGCACGGTATAGCTGTATCAGGTATTTTTTATCCCGAAAGATCGTCGTGAATACGCTGTCTTTCACCATAT
>CAJTRO010000074.1:0-1433 GCA_910579015.1 uncultured Dorea sp.
GGATTTGGAAATACCGGAAAATAATGATACATATGAGGAATTAACACCTCTGTTACGGAAAATTGCAGACCAGAAAGAAACGATAGGGGAACAGCTTGCGGACGCCCGCAAAAAACAGAAAGAATTTAACCTTATTACAGAAAATATGAGTGAGGGCTTTCTGGTTATTGATGCAGACGCCAATCTCCTGACCTATAATTCTGCCGCATTAAACCTGCTTGAGATTACCCCTCCGGCAGACAGGAGTGTCCTGTTGTTCTGCCGGGCAAAAGAGTTCAGAGGCGTCATATCCGATGCGCTGTCAGGTATACGGGCAGAGGATATTATGGCGCGGGATGAACACAGCTACAGTCTGATTGCCAATCCGGTTTTTGAGGGGGAAACCGTAATCGGGGCTGTTGTGGTTATTCTGGATATTACGGAACGTGAAAAAAGGGATATGCTGCGCCGGGAGTTTACGGCAAATGTTTCCCATGAACTGAAAACTCCGCTGACGTCTATCTCTGGCTTTGCTGAACTGATGAAAGCAGGGGATGTTCCGGAAAAAGATGTGACTGACTTTTCAGAATCCATTTACGATGAGGCACAGCGGCTGATCACGCTGGTCAATGATATTATTAAGATTTCTGAACTTGACGGGCAGAGTATTCCTTATGAAAGCGAGCCGGTAGACTTATATGAATTATCAAAGGAAGTAATCGGGCGTTTGGAAAACGAAGCAGAGAAAAGACAAGTTACCTTCCATCTGATTGGCGGCAGGGCAGAGATTATGGGTGTTTATAAGATTTTAGAGGAAATGTTATATAATCTTTGCGATAACGCGATCAAATATAATAAGGAAAATGGTACGGTGGATGTTCTGGTAAACCAGACGGGAGATAGTGTGAATGTGATCGTGCGTGATACAGGGCTGGGAATTTCGCCGGCACATCAGGGCAGGGTGTTTGAGCGTTTTTACAGGGTGGACAAGAGCCATTCCCAAAAAGTAGGTGGAACAGGTCTTGGTCTTGCCATTGTAAAGCATGGCGCCATGTACCATCATGCAAAAATCAGTCTGGAAAGTACTGTGGATGTAGGAACTGCCATAACAATTGCCTTTGCGAAAATATAATAAATAGAATGGAAAGTAAGGAGAAATCCGAACCTTTTGTCCTATGAAACGTTTCCTGGATGGAATCTCAGTCTACGAATCCAGGCTGCGTGCAGGGATTGCTCTTGCGAAGGCATATCCTGCCGATGCAGACTTGGTCACAGGGGTTCCGGATTCAGGGATTGCCGCGGTTCAGGGATATGCAAAAGAAGCGGGCCTCCCTTTTGAACTCGTAAAGGAGCATTGCGCATGATGCCAGATAGGGGAGAAGTAAAAGAATCTGTGGATTTGTGCAAAAAAGAGATTTATTATGAAATAAAAAGAGATTTTTGTAAATATATGC
>CAJTRO010000074.1:1443-11490 GCA_910579015.1 uncultured Dorea sp.
ATATATGCAATTGATATTTATAAAAAAAAGTGCTAGGATTCCAGTAAAGATATTCTTGTGAGTTCTGAATAATATTTTTTTAGCAAAGACGCTTATTTACCTTAAAGGTGAGTAGGCGTTTTTTACTTGGTAAAATGAGGAACATAACAGAAGCTAATTTATTTAAGACGGGAGAGAGGACATTATGTTATTAAAAGAGACTGGGTTAACCGCGCAGGATATCAAGGATAAAGTGAACAAATACATGATTGAGACTTATGAAAGATTTGATTTTGTGGCTGAAACTGCGAAGGATATGTACATCCGGAATGAGAAGGGCGAGGCGTATCTTGATTTTTATGCAGGAGTTGCGGTGAATTCTGTCGGCAACTGTAATCAGGCGGTTGTAGAGGCAGTCCGGGAACAGGCAGGGCAGATCATGCAGACGTTCAATTATCCATATACTGTTCCGCAGGCTCTTCTTGCAGAGAAGGTCTGCACCGCAACAGGAATGGATAAGATATTCTTCCAGAACAGCGGAGCGGAAGCAAATGAAGCTATGATCAAAATGGCGAGAAAATACAGCGTTGAAAAGTACGGTCCTGATAGGTATAATATCGTTACGGCAGCAAAATCGTTTCATGGAAGAACCTTTGGTGCGATGAGTGCGACGGGACAGCCGGACAATGCGTGCCAGATTGGGTTTGGAGATATGACGCCAGGCTTTACTTATGCGGCATATAATGATCTTGACGCGTTTAAAGCCGCCTGTACCGGGAACACGGCCGCAATTATGATTGAGCCGGTCCAGGGAGAAGGCGGAGTAAATCCAGCGACACCTGAATTTATGAGAGGGCTTCGCAAGTTCTGTGATGAGAGGGATATATTGCTGCTGCTTGACGAGGTACAGACCGGTTGGTGCAGGACAGGGGCGGTTATGAGTTATATGAATTATGGGATAAAACCAGATATCGTCTCAATGGCGAAGGCTATGGGAGGAGGTATGCCGATTGGAGCAATCTGTGCAACGGCAGAAGCGGCTAAGGCGTTTACGGCAGGGTCTCATGGTTCGACTTTTGGAGGACATCCTGTCTGCTGTGCGGCGGCGCTCGCGGCAGTTACAGAACTGTTAGACAATGATCTGGCGGGGAATGCAAAGAAAATGGGAGAATACTTCATGAATCTGCTGGGGACGCTTCCGCATGTCAGAGAGGTACGGGGACAGGGATTGCTGGTTGGCGTGGAATTTGAGGACGGAATCAGCAGTGTAGATGTCAAACACGCCTGCTTTGAGAGGAAGCTGCTGATTACTGCAATCGGAACCAACATTATCCGTATGGTTCCGCCGCTTATTGTCACTGCGAAGGATTGTAAGAAAGCGTTTGAGATTATTGAGGCCGCCGTCCATGAGGTATATCCTGCCAGGATGCTTAGAAAGCCGACTGCCGCTTAGAAAATCTGGGGGAGGGGAGACTCTCCATGATACTATATCAATGGAAGCAATACTGGAAATGCCTGTGATAAAAGTGAGAAAAAGAAGTAAAAGAACTGTGAATCAGGAAATCAGGAAACATAAGGGTTGACTTTTAGAAAATATTGTGTTATAGTTTAAAACGATTTAAGAATTTAACACTTCAAACCGTTGAAGCGGAGATAACGGCAATGATGCCTTTACAGAGAGTCCGGGATGCTGAGAGCCGGGTGAGAAACAAGTTGTCAAATGGACCGCGGAGGGCGCAGTCAAATGGGGATTTCCCAGAGTATTCTGCGACGTTGCAGGCAGACGTCATATGCCGGGGATATGCAGGTATCCTGCCAAGTGCACGGGTCATGCCGTGAATCAAGGTGGCACCGCGGATAGCGTTGTACGTTTAGATCATGTACTATATTCGTCCTTGACAGATTCTATAATTCTGTCAGGGGCGTTTTTTATTGGGACTCCTTTGACAGAAGTTCCGTCAAAAGGAGTATATTCTTTTAAAGGGAGGCAGAGAGATGGAAATTTTACCACACATAAGTGAAGTCAGGGAAATTGCGGCAGCAGGCGGATACAATGTGCTGCCGGTAAGCTGTGAGATGTTATCTGATTTTACCACACCGATCGAGACACTGAAGATCCTGAAAAACGTATCTGCTCACTGTTATATGCTGGAGTCAGCGTAGCCGGATGATAAATGGGGGCGGTATACGTTCCTGGGATTTGATCCTAAGATGGAGATCACCTGCATTGACGGCGAGATGAAAGCGGGCAATCTGAAGGTAAAAACGGATCAGCCGTCGGATTATCTGCGTCAGATCCTTGCCGATTATAGGAGTCCCCGTTTTGACTATCTTCCGTCCTTTACGGGAGGGCTCGTAGGATATTTTTCTTACGATTATCTGGGATACAGCGAACCGGCCGTGCGCTGCCGTGTGAAGGATACAGAAGCTTTCAAAGATGTTGACCTGATGCTGTTTGACAAGGTTATTGCCTTTGATCACGTCAGGCAGAAGATCATCCTGATCGTGAATATGCGGCTCTCCGATGTAGAAGCCGGCTACAATAAAGCGGTAATGGAAATCAAGCAGCTTGCAGATCTTCTCCGTAACGGCACAAAGAAAAAGGAAACGGGAGGAAGGCTTACCGGGGAGGTGACGCCGCTGTTTAGCAGGGAACAATTCTGCAGCATGGTTGAGAAGGCAAAGAGCCATATCCGCGAGGGGGATATATTCCAGATCGTGCTCTCCAACCGCCTGTCGGCGCCCTTTGAGGGCAGCCTCCTTAACACTTACCGGGTGCTGCGCACGATCAATCCGTCTCCGTACATGTTCTATTTTTCGGGTACGGATGTGGAGGTTGCGGGGGCGTCGCCGGAAACCCTTGTGAAGCTGGAGGACGGCGTGCTCCATACATTTCCGCTTGCAGGCACCAGGCCAAGAGGAAAAACGGAGGAAGAAGACCGGGCATTGGAGGCGGAACTTCTTGCAGACGAAAAAGAACTTGCCGAGCATAACATGCTTGTAGATCTTGGCCGGAACGATCTTGGCAAGATCAGCCGATTTGGAACAGTACAGGTAGAAAAGCTGCATTCTATCGAACGGTTTTCCCATGTGATGCATATCGGTTCTACTGTCCGCGGGGAGATCGGCGATGGTTATGACGCCCTGGATGCCATTGAAGCGGTGTTTCCGGCAGGCACGCTTTCCGGCGCCCCGAAGATCCGGGCCTGCCAGCTGATCGGGGAACTGGAGGACAATAAGCGGGGCATCTATGGCGGCGCCGTCGGTTATATTGACTTTACCGGCAATATGGATACCTGTATCGCTATCCGCATTGCCTATAAGAAAAACGGAAGGGTATTTGTGAGGAGCGGGGCCGGGATCGTCGCGGATTCTGTTCCAGAGAAAGAATTTGAGGAATGTTTGAACAAAGCGAAGTCTTCTCTTAGAGCATTGGAACTTGCACAGGAGGATGGATTATGATTCTATTGATTGATAATTATGACAGTTTTTCCTATAATCTCTATCAGCTCATAGGGGAGATTGAGCCGGATATCAAGGTGATCCGCAATGATGAGATGACGGTAACAGAAATCCGGGAAATGCATCCTAGCCGCATCATACTTTCACCGGGGCCCGGCAGACCGGAGGATGCGGGGGTGATCGTGGAAGCGGCAAGGAAGCTTGGCAGGGATATCCCGGTCCTGGGCGTCTGTCTGGGGCATCAGGCTGTCTGCGCGGCGTTTGGCGCGGCCGTTACTTATGCCAGGGAACTGATGCACGGCAAGCAGTCGGAGGTGACCTTTGACACGAGTTCCCCGCTGTTCAGAAATTGCCCTGAAACGGCTCTTGTCGCCAGATACCACTCCCTTGCGGCAGACCGGGATACCATTCCTGAAGAATTAAAAATAACCGCATTCACCAGAGACGGCGAGGTGATGGCGGTACAGCATAGAGACTATCCGGTTTACGGCGTCCAATTTCACCCGGAATCCATTATGACGCCCGATGGAAAAACGATACTTAGAAATTTTATAAAGGAGATATGAGTAATGATCAAAGAAGCTATTGTAAAAATCGTAAACAAAGAAGATCTGACTTACAACGAGGCATATACCGTTATGAATGAGATCATGAACGGCGAGACAACGCCTACACAGAATGCCGCTTTCCTTGCGGCGCTCTCCACCAAAAGCGCCAGGGCCGAGACGACCGACGAGATCGCAGGCTGCGCCGCCGCTATGCGCTCGCACGCCACTAAAGTAGAGACGGATATGGAACTGTTTGAGATCGTCGGCACTGGCGGGGATAATGCGCATAGTTTTAATATTTCCACCACCTCCGCGATTGTGGCGGCGGCAGGCGGGATGAAAGTGGCCAAACACGGCAACCGAGCCGCTTCCTCCCAGTGCGGGACGGCAGACTGCCTGGAAGCCCTTGGAGTGAATATCCGGCAGAGCCCGGCTCAATGTATAGAGCTTCTGAAGGAAGTGGGCATGTGTTTCTTCTTTGCCCAGGAGTACCATGCATCCATGAAGTACGTGGGCGCCATCCGTAAGGAGCTTGGATTCCGTACCGTGTTTAATATCCTGGGACCTCTGACCAATCCCGGCACGCCGTCGATGCAGCTGCTCGGCGTATATGACGACTATCTGGTAGAGCCGCTGGCGCAGGTACTGATCAATCTGGGGATCAAGCGGGGCATGGTGGTGTACGGTCAGGATAAGCTGGATGAGATTTCCATGAGCGCGCCCACCACGGTATGCGAGATACGCGACGGCTGGTTTAGATCCTCCGTGATCACGCCGGAGGACTTTGGATTCGAGCGCTGTACAAAAGAGGAGCTGCGGGGCGGCACGCCGGAGGAAAATGCAAAAATCACGCTTGCTATCTTAAACGGAGAAAAAGGGCCGAAGCGAAATGCCGTGTTAATGAATGCAGGAGCTGCGCTCTATATCGGCGGAAAGGCGGACGGTATGAAAGACGGTGTTGCTCTTGCTGCAGAGATCATCGATTCGGGGAAAGCGCTTGATACGCTTAAAAGATTCATCGAGGTCAGCAACTGTCCAGGAGACGATCTGGAAACACCAGTCCGGGGCTGTCCGGAGGATGCTCAGGAAACGCCGTCTGCAAATAAGCCGGAGGTGGAGCTATGACAATCTTAGACCAGCTTGCCGCATATGCCAGAGAGCGGGTGAATGAAGCCAGAAGGAAGCAGCCTTTTGAAGAGCTAAAGAAACAGGCATTATCACTGAACGTATCGGCAAGGGAACGCTTTGCATTTGAAAACGCACTGAAAAAGCCAGGGCTCTCTTTTATCTGCGAATGTAAAAAGGCCTCCCCGTCCAAAGGGCTGATCGCTCCTGATTTTCCATATGTCCGGATTGCCAGGGAATATGAGGAGGCAGGGGCGGATGGTATCTCCGTCCTTACCGAACCCAAATGGTTTCTGGGCAGTGACGGATATCTGCGCGAGATTGCAGATGCCGTGAGGATTCCCTGCCTCCGTAAAGACTTTACAGTGGATGAATATATGATCTACGAGGCAAAGGCGCTGGGCGCGTCGGCGGTATTGCTGATCTGCTCTATTCTGGAAGAAGAACAGATGGCGGAATATATCGGCATTTGTGACGAACTTGGGCTGTCCGCTCTTGCTGAGGCTCATGATGAAGCAGAAGTGGCGATGGCGCTCCGGGCAGGAGCGAGGATGATTGGAATCAACAACCGCAACCTGCGGGACTTTTCCGTGGACACCGGCAACAGCACAAGGCTTCGGAAATTGATTCCACAGGATGTACTGTTCGTTTCCGAAAGCGGTGTTGGAAGCGCGGATGACGTGGCGGCGCTAAGGGAGGCCGGCGCCGATGCGGTGCTGGTGGGGGAGACCCTGATGAGAGCGGCTGATAAAAAGGCAAGGCTTCAGGAACTGAGGGGTGTGTGATGACAAGGATAAAGATGTGCGGGCTTTTTCGCCCCTGCGATATCAGGGCAGCCAATGAGATAAAGCCGGAATATATCGGATTCATATTTTCACCGGGAAGCAGGCGGTATGTCACGTATGAACAGGCATCGGAATTAAAAGCTCTGCTTGAGCCGGATATCCAGGCGGCAGGTGTATTCGTAGACGAGGATCCGAAAATCGTAGCAGCCCTTCTGGGTCAGGGCGTTATCGATATCGCCAAGCTGCACGGCAGGGAGGATGAAGTCTATATAAAGGAGCTGCGGACGCTTACGGACCGGCCGGTGATCAAAGCGTTTTGCATAAAAAATGAATATGATGCCGCGCAGGCGAGGCGAAGCACGGCAGATTATATCTTACTCGATTCCGGCGCAGGTACGGGAACAGTTTTTGACTGGAAGCTGATACAGGGGATACAAAGACCGTATTTCCTTGCGGGAGGGCTTTCGCTTGATAACGTGGAAGAGGCGGTAAGGTATCTGCACCCCTATGCCGTGGATGTAAGTTCCGGCATCGAGACGGGTGGGAGAAAAGATAAGATAAAAATGGCGGCGTTTGCAGCCGCTGTCAGAAAGGAAGAGAAGCTATGACAAATCCAAACGGACGCTTCGGCATCCACGGCGGGCAGTATATTCCCGAAACACTGATGAATGCGGTGATTGAGTTGGAAGAAGCGTATAATTACTATAAAAAGGATGACAAGTTCAACAGGGAGCTCACAGAATTATTCAACGAGTATGCCGGAAGGCCTTCCCGGCTTTATTATGCCAAGAAGATGACAAAAGACTTAGGAGGCGCGAAGATTTATCTAAAGAGAGAAGATCTCAATCATACAGGTTCGCATAAGATCAACAATGTGCTGGGGCAGGCTCTGCTTGCCAAAAAGCTGGGGAAGACCCGCCTGATCGCCGAGACGGGCGCCGGCCAGCACGGTGTGGCAGCTGCGACCGCCGCTGCCCTGATGGGGATGGAATGCGTGGTCTTCATGGGGGAGGAAGATACAATCCGGCAGGCGCTCAACGTATACCGCATGCGGCTTCTTGGCGCCCAGGTCATCCCGGTGAGAACCGGTACGGCAACCCTCAAAGACGCAGTATCCGAGGCCATGCGCGAGTGGACGTCCCGGATTGGCGACACTCATTATTGTCTTGGTTCGGTGATGGGGCCGCATCCCTTCCCGACAATTGTCCGCGATTTCCAGGCGGTCATCTCCAAAGAGATCAAGGAGCAGCTTGGGGAGAAAGAAGGGAGGCTGCCCGACGCCGTTCTCGCCTGTGTCGGGGGCGGCTCCAACGCCATGGGAAGTTTCTATCATTTCATTGAAGAGGAAGGGGTCAGGCTGATCGGCTGTGAAGCGGCGGGCAGAGGGATAGAAACATTTGAGACGGCGGCTACCATTGCCACCGGAAGGCTTGGGATCTTCCATGGGATGAAGTCCTATTTCTGCCAGGATAAATACGGGCAGATTGCGCCGGTCTATTCCATCTCCGCGGGGCTTGATTATCCTGGCATCGGACCGGAACACGCCCATCTGCACGACATTGGGAGGGCCGAATATGTTCCTGTCACCGATGAGGAAGCGGTAGACGCTTTCGAGTATCTTTCAAGGATGGAGGGGATTATCCCGGCCATCGAATCGGCCCATGCCATTGCCCATGCGATGAAGCTTGCGCCAACGATGGGAAGAGATAAGATCCTGGTCATTACCATATCCGGCAGAGGCGATAAGGACTGTGCCGCGATCGCACGCTACAGAGGGGAGGATATCCATGAGTAATATCAGAAAAGCATTTGAAAACGGGAAAGCGTTTATTCCATTTATCACCTGCGGGGATCCGGATCTTGGGACTACTGCCGCCGTTGTCCGCGCGGCCGCAGAAAACGGAGCGGATCTTATCGAGCTTGGCATCCCTTTCTCCGACCCTACCGCGGAAGGACCGGTCATCCAGGCGGCAAATCTCCGGGCGCTTACCGGGGGCGTGACGACAGACAAGATCTTCAGTCTGGTACGTGAACTCCGCCGGGATGTGAAGATCCCGATGGTATTTATGACGTATGCAAATGTCATTTTTTCTTATGGCGCGGAGGCGTTCCTGTCCGTCTGTAAGGAGATTCAGATTGACGGGCTGATCCTTCCGGATCTGCCCTTTGAAGAAAAAGAGGAGTTCCTGTCTCTGTGCCGCAAATACGGTGTCGATCTGATCTCGCTGATCGCGCCTACGTCGAAAAACCGTATCGCTATGATCGCGAAAGAAGCGGAAGGGTTTCTTTATATCGTGTCAAGCCTTGGCGTGACCGGAACAAGGAGTGAGATCAAGACCGACCTTGCCTCGATCATCAAGGTAGTACGGGAGAACACGGATGTGCCGTGTGCCATCGGCTTTGGGATTTCCACACCGGAACAGGCGAAGAAAATGGCGGCTCTTTCCGACGGCGCTATCGTAGGATCCGCAATCATCAAGTTGCTTGAAAAATATGGTGTAGAAGCACCGGAGCATGTAGGTGAATATGTGAAGGACATGAAAACTGCAATAGGGTCTGAACAACAAAAATAGAGTTGGCCAAATGTAGGGTAATAGCATGACGAAATAATTTGTTATTTTGGGACATGTAAAAAGCCGTGGTCAAGGGGCTGCCAGAAAATCAACTGAGAATACTATAATAAATGTCAGACAGAGTATAATTATTTATATTTTATTATCAATACCTCCTGTTATAATTTGCTAAAATATCAGGAGGTATTCGTATATTATGGGATGTAAAAGAATATTTGGGGCAACCTTGAGTATGGGAATTGCAGCGGAAAGGACCTATCATGGAAATGACCTTGGAGCAGTATATTCAGCGGAGAGTACAACATTCAGAGTATGGGCCCCCAGTGCCGAACTGGTAATTCTGCGCAGATATTCAACAGGAAGCGATACGGAAGATGGCGCATCCATGATTCTGGAATGGAAAACAAAGGGAAATATCTTGCATTTACGGAGAAAAACACGACTGTAAATGGGGAAGGCGGCTTATCCACAGGAGTGAGTTATCTAAAAGAGCTGGGGGTAAATTATGTGCAGTTATTACCGGTTTTTGATTATGTGAACGACGAAACGGATGAAAGTAATCTAAGCTATGACTGGGGGTACAGCCCACTGAACTATCAAGTGCCGGAGGGATTGTATACCACAAATCCTTATGATGGAAATGTAAGGATCAGAGAATTTAAGCAGATGGTGCAGTCCTTGCATGAAGAACAGATAGGCATCGTTATGGATGTAGTGTTCAATCATGTAGGCGGGGATGCTTATACATCATGGTTTAAGTATATGGTTCCGGGATATTATTTCCGACAGGACAAGAAGGGGAAGATTGCGGATTCAGGAACTGACTGCGGAAATGAAACGGCCAGCGAACGGGAAATGTTCAGGAAGTATATGATAGATACGGTTGTGTACTGGGCTTCGGAATATCATATTGACGGATTCCGGTTCGATTTGATGGGATGCCATGATGTGGAGACAATGAACCAGATCAGAGAGGCACTTGATAAATTGCCCGGCGGGGAGAAAATTTTAATCTTCGAATTGAGTTTACCCGATGACGATCCAGTCTATACCCTTAAAAAAGTTTTGGAGGATTTAAATTTTTCAAGTTTGTTAGCTTGTTATTCATCTAAGGGAAGAAGCGGGTACAACCCAATTATGATGTATTCTTTAGTTACCTACGCAAACATGCGTGGTGTCCGGGCTGTTGACCGCATTGTTGAATTATGCGAAAGGGATCTTGCTTTTATCTGGCTTGCCAAAGGCGAGAAACCAAAACGGGATGCATTTTATGATTTTAAAGGCGAAAAACTTACAGGTGAAGTATTAGACGACCTGAATTATCAATTTATGTGCTGTTTAGAAAAAGAAGGCCTTGTTACACTAAAAGAACTCTACATAGATGGGACAAAAATAGAAGCAAATGCGAACCGGTATACGTTTGTATGGCGGGGAAGCATCAATTATCACCTTGCCAGACTTTTGGATACGATAGACGCCCTTTATGCACGATACAATACCCTGTTGAATGAATATGGATATGGAGAAAAATATGAACTTGGAAACGTCCAGATGTTTATTATCGAAGGGATGGAC
>CAJTRO010000075.1 GCA_910579015.1 uncultured Dorea sp.
AGTCCCCATTTTTCGGCGGCTTCACTCGTTGAAATATATTTCATGACAGTCGCTCCTTGTTTCTTTGCTATATCTATTATATTCACATCGGAGAATAACATCAAGGAATTTCCCTGAAAATTCGGAGATACATAGATTATATTCTTTAAAAGTTGGTCTGAGCCGGTTTAAACATAATGCTAAATATCAGAAACGACATTTGTAAAAGCGCCCAAGAATTTCATCCGTCGAAAGATTTCTTTCACATTATCTTTCAAAGCGTTAAACAGATCGGAAGTATATAGCTGACAGGTACAAAAAATCATCAAATGAAATGAAAAATGAAAGCAGTATTTCATTTGATGAATGTGTGGGAAGATACTACAAAATTAAGCCGGAGAACTTATCAGATCCATCAATAGATTTTTTGCCCGGTCCTTTTTAAAATGATTACATCAACGCAAGGCGCAGGCGTGAAGAAAAGAAAGAATCAACGACAGCTGTTATGGATAACATTATCATTTACTAAAAAGTCAGGATAAGGAGAGTGGAACAATGAAAATTGGATTTATCGGTCTTGGAATTATGGGAAAGCCTATGAGCAAGAATCTTATAAAGGCAGGTTATGAGCTGGTGGTTTGCAACAGGAGCCGTTCCAGTGTGGAGGAATTGGCGGCGCTTGGAGCACAGGCGGCAGACAGTCCGGCGGACGTGGCGTCGAAATGTCAGGTGATCATTACTATGCTGCCGAATTCGCCGCAGGTACGCGAGGTCTGCCTGGGTGAAAACGGAATCCTTGAGACGGCGGGAGCCGGTGCGGTGGTAATCGATATGAGTTCCATCGATCCGGTAGAATCGAAAGCCATCGGAGAAGAGCTGGCAAAGAAAGGAATCCATATGATGGACGCCCCGGTCAGCGACGGGGAGCCGAAAGCGATCGACGGAACCCTCTCTGTTATGGCGGGCGGCGAGAAAGAGGATTTTGACAAATACTATGATCTGCTGATGGCAATGGCAGGCTCTGTCGTATATGTAGGGGCTCTGGGCTCCGGGAATGTGGCAAAGCTTGCGAATCAGGTCATTGTAGCGGTGAATATCGCGGCAGTTTCCGAGGCGCTGACTCTGGCAGTAAAAAGCGGCGCCGATCCGGAACTGGTATATCAGGCAATCCGAGGCGGTCTGGCAGGGTCCACGGTTATGGATGCAAAAGCCCCGATGATGATGGCGCACAATTTCAAGCCGGGTTTCCGCATCGAACTGCATATCAAGGATCTGAATAATGCGTTGAATGCCGCGCATGCTGTCAGCGCTCCGGTACCTTTTACCTCACAGGTTATGGAGATCATGCAGGCTCTTAAGGCGGATGGAAATGAGAAGGATGACCACAGCGCAATTGTGAAATATTATGAAAAGATCGCGGATACCTCCGTTGAGAAGAAATAGCAGTAAAATGAAATATACGAGGTGGAAAAAATGAGTGAATCTACACGAATGATGTTAGGTCTGATCCTGGGTATCGTTATTATGGTACTCCTGGTATCGAAGACGAAGGTACATACATTTATTGCACTGCTTGCGGCATGCTGTATCGCAGGTATCATCGGCGGGATGCCTTTCGTGGATGCAGCGCAGGACGACGGCACCGTGATAACCGGGCTGGTGACGGCGATTCAGGACGGATTTGGAAATACGTTAAAAAGCACGGGTATCATCATAGGCCTTGGAGTAATGATGGGCGGTATCCTGGAGAAATCCGGGGCTGCCGAGAGGATGGCGTACTCCTTTATCAAGGCGGTCGGCAAAAAGAAAGAGGAATGGGCGCTGGCGATCACAGGATGGTTTATCTCGATTCCGGTGTTCGCGGATTCGGCGATCGTCATTTTTGCTCCGTTGTGTAAAGCGATCTCAAAGGTTACAGGCAAATCACTGGTCGGCCTTGCACTTGCAATGGCAGCCGGTCTTCAGCTGACGCATTGCCTGGTTCCTCCGACACCGGGACCGACGACGGCTGCGACCATGCTGGGGGTTGACGTGGGACAGATGATCATCTTTGGTTCCCTGATCTCAATTCCGATGCTGATCGCAGCGGTCCTGTATTGTCAATGGCTGGGAAAAAAGATCTACCAGATCCCGACAGATGACGGCGGTTTCGAGAGAAAAGGGTATAAGAAAGAATACATCAAGTCGATGGAAGAACTGGATGGTATGATCGGGCAGAAAAATCTTCCCGGACTGTGGATGTCCATTGCACCGATTGTAGTCCCGCTGGTATTGATTCTTGCGAATACGATATTGGGAATGGCAGGAATCAAGATTGGGCTTCTTTCCTTCCTTGGAGCTCCGATCATTGCTCTTGCGATCGGTACGTTGATCGCAGTCTACGGTCTGATGAAAAAGAATGACAACAAAGAAGTCCTGGGAATTATGGATGACGCGATCAAAAGCACGGGTATCATTATGCTGATTACAGGTGCAGGCGGTTCCCTTGGAAATGTGATCAAGGTCAGTGGTATCGGTGATGCCCTTGGGGAAGCGGTTATGGCGCTTCCGCTTCCGGCGATCCTGATTCCGTTCATCATTGCGGCATTGATGCGTATTGCCCTTGGTTCCGCGACTGTAGCGATCACGACGGCGGCATCACTGTCCGCATCTCTGATGGGAGTGATATCTGTAAGCCCGCTTCTGATGTCCGTCTCCTGCTGTGTTGGAGCGATCTCATTCTCGTATTTTAACGACAGCGGCTTCTGGGTGTGGAACGGAATGTTCGGCGTATCGGAGCTTAAGGATCAGATCCGCTGTAAGACGGCAATCTCTCTGATCATGGCGGTGGTAGGTATTGTAGAACTTTTGATTTTGTCAATTTTCATGCATTGATACACGTTGATATATTGATATAATTGATACATAAGGGTAGGAGATTATGATGAATACAGAATTTTTAAAGGGTGTAATCGTGCCGATCATCACTCCGATTGATGAAAATGAACGGATCGATGAGAAGGCACTGAGAGAACAGGTAGATTATGTGATCGAAGGCGGTATCTTAGGGGTGCTTGCCTTTGGAAGCAACGGAGAATTCTATGTCATCGAAGAAGATGAGATGGAACGCGGGCTTAAGATCATGGTAGAGCAGGCAGCGGGCAGGGTACCGGTTTATCTGGGGATTGGGGCCATCAGTACGAAGAAATGCGTCCGTCTTGCGAAGATGGCAAAGGCCTTTGGGGCAACGGGGATCTCCGTGCTGCAGCCGATGTTCCTAAAGCCGACGGAGACAGAGCTTTTCCTGCATTTTAAGACCATCGCAGAGGCGGTCCCGGATATGCCGATGCTTCTGTATAACAATCCGGGCCGTGTAGGCTATACGATGTCAGGCAATCTGGTGGACCGTCTCGCCCATGAGGTGGGGAACATTGTCGGGATGAAGGATACCAGCGGTGATATGACACAGACTGCCGAATTCATCCGCAGGACGAGAGACGTGGACTTCAAGGTGTTCGGCGGGAAGGATACATTACTATATGCTTCGCTCTGCCATGGCGCGGCAGGCGGTGTATGTACGGCAGGGAATTTCATGCCGGAGCTGATCACGGATATTTACAACAAATATATCGCCGGTGATCTTGAGGGCGCTCTGGAAGCACAGTTCAAACTGAATCCGGTCCGTCTGTCTATGGACGGCGCCAGCTTCCCGGTTGCGGCGAAGGATATGGCAAATTTAAGAGGAAGAAATGTGGGGCGTCCCTATTCTCCGAATCTTGCCACCCCGGAAGGACCGGCGCTTGAGAAGATGAAGACGGAGATGAAGAAGGCAGGGCTGATTTAAGTTATAATGGATGAAGTAGAAAGGAAGGCATAGCCATGAGAAAAATTGTAAAGATGGAAGTATACCCTGTAGCTGGAAAGGATTGTATGGAGCTGAATTTAAGCGGCGCCCATGCACCGTATTTTACAAGAAACATTGTAATCCTGCATGCGGATAACGGTGATACCGGCGTGGGAGAGGTTCCCGGCGGCGGGAAGATCAAGAATGCACTTGAGGAATGTATTCCGCTTGTGGAAGGGACGAACCTTGCGGAGTATAAGAGTACCCTTCTGAAGGTAAAGAAATATCTGGACGCCAAAGGGGAGGAGGATGTCCGCGGCGAGCAGAACTTTGACCTCCGTACCGGCGTCCATGTGATCACGGCGATCGAGGCGCCCTGCCTGGACTTGATGGGTAAGATGCTTCATGTTCCGGTGTGCGAACTCCTTGGAGACGGGCAGCAGAGGGAGCGGGTGCGGATGCTTGGCTATCTCTTCTTCGTGGGTGACCGCAAGAAGACCGACCTTCCTTATGATGAGGAGCCAAACGCAGAGTGCGAATGGTACCGGATCCGCCATGAAGAGGCGCTGACTGCCGATAAGATCGTGGCATTTGCCAGGGCAACGAAGGAAAAATACGGTTTCCAGGATTTCAAGCTGAAGGGCGGCGTCCTTGCGGGAAATGAAGAGATGGATGTGATCCGCGCCATGAAGAAGGAGTTCCCGGATGCAAGGATCGACCTGGATCCCAACGGCGGGTGGCTTCTTGAGGAAGCGGTAGAGTATGTGAAGGGTATGCAGGGAATCCTGACTTACTGCGAAGATCCGTGCGGGGCGGAAGGCGTATATTCCGGACGCGAGGTGATGAGCGAGTTCAGAAGGAGAACTGGTTTCCCGACGGCGACGAACATGATCGCGACGGACTGGCGTCAGGTGGGACATTCCCTGGAGTCGCAGGCGGTAGATATTATTCTCGCGGATCCGCATTTCTGGACCATGAGCGGTTCTGTGAGAGTAGCCCAGATGTGCCATGATTTCGGTTATACCTGGGGTTCTCATTCCAATAACCATTTCGACATCTCACTGGCAATGTTTACCCAGGTGGGAGCAGCGGTTCCGGGAGAGTATAATGCATTGGATACACACTGGATCTGGCAGGAGGGTATTGAGCGTCTGACTAAGGAGCCGCTTCAGATCGTGGATGGATGCGTGGCAGTTCCGAAGAAGCCGGGACTTGGAATCGAAGTGGATATGGAACAGGTGAAGAAAGCACACCAGTTATATCTGGATAACTGTCTTGGCGGCAGGGATGACTCGGTTGGCATGCAGTATCTGATTCCAGGTTGGAAGTTTAACCCGAAGAAGCCTTGCCTTGTGAGATGATCGAATTAATAGACGAAGGAGTATTATCAGATGAAGGAAGTGTTAGTAACCATCCCGGTACAGGAAGAACACCGCAGGTATCTGGAAGAAATCGGCAAGGGCATGCATTTTACCTATGCATGCCGAAAAGAAGGTGCGGCCCGGGAGATGGTCTGGCGGGCGGACTATATATTAGGAAATGTGAAACCAGAGTATTTACCGCAGGCAGAGAAGCTTCAGTTTTTACAGCTTGACAGTGCGGGGGCAAATGAGTATGTCCGTCCGGGCATTCTTCCGGCAGGTGTTAAGCTGTGTAATGCTACGGGGGCTTATGGTGTTACCATTGCAGAGTATCTGGTTGGAGTTGTATTTGCATTAAAGAAGAAATTATATCTGTATGAAGAAAACCGTATGAAACATAGCTGGCATGACGAAGGAATGGTTACGAATATTGCCGGCAGTAAAACACTGGTATTGGGCCTGGGTGACATTGGCAGCACATTTGCCCGGAAAATGAATGCCCTGGGAAGCAAGGTGACCGGTGTACGAAGGAGTTTTATGGAAAAACCGGAATATCTGGAAGGTGTGTATCAGATGAATGCATTGGAGGAACTGCTGCCAGATGCAGATATCGTTGTGTGTACATTACCAGAAACAACGGAAACGTATCATCTGTTAGATGAGAGGAAACTTCGTCTCATGAAGCCAGAAGCAGTGCTGATTAATATTGGCCGCGGAAGCCTGATTCCTACACAGGATCTTATCAGGGTACTGGAAGAGAATATAATTGCAGGTGCTGCAATTGATGTGGCAGAGCAGGAACCGCTGCCGGAGGATTCCGGACTATGGAAGGCGGCGAATCTGATTATTACTCCGCATGTGGCGGGGAATTATCATACGCAGGATATTCTTGATAAAGCAGTGAAGATTGCAGGGGAGAATCTCCGTGCATTTCTTGAAGGAAAAGCGCTCCGAAATGAAGTCGATTTTACCACAGGATATTGAAAACAGGGTTCCGATTAAAATTGCGGAAACAATATGATTAGTGTATGATGTACATATATCTTAGAAAATATACAGCCAGGAGAAGGTAAGATATGACACGGATCGCGGTATTGCTGCCGTACAAGGATATGGCAGAGATGGCACGAAGAGTAATTGATGAGAATCATTATCGGATTGAATATGTTAAAGTGATTGAAAGTGAGAATGCCGTGAATGAGGCGAGGATTGCGGCGGAGCAGGGAGCGGATATCATCATCGCGCGGGGATATCAGGCACAGCTGATTAAGAGCTATACGAATATACCGGTAGTGGAGATGCGTTTCCACGCCCAGGAGATCGGGCTTTTAATCCAGCGGGCTAAGAAGCTCTCCCGTAAGGAGCGCCCGGTCATCGGCCTGGCGGCATTTGAAAATATGCTCTGCGACCTGTCCCGTATGGAAGAGTTGTTTGGAGTCCGGCTTCTGATCTCCTATATTGACAGGATCGAAGAGGTGCCGGATATCCTGCATGATATGAGGCGGGAGGGCACGGACTGCGTGATCGGCGGTGATACGGTCTGCCGGGAAGCGGAGAAGATCGGCTGTTATTCGGTGAAGTTCACGGCGACCGAAGAGTCGGTTCGGGATGCCATGGAACGGGCGAAGAGCATGGCCTATGCCGTGGAGAATGAGAAACGCAATACAGCTCAGTTCGAGACGATGCTGGATACATCATTCAACGGGATCATTAAGATCAATTCTGATGGCAGGATCATTGCCATCAACCGGCTGGTGGAGAATCTGCTTGGGAAGGATATGGAAGAGGTCAAAGGGGAGATGTTATATGACATCTTCCCGCAGATCGACAAGTGGGTGGTGGATGCGATCCTGACGGGAGAGCGGGAGAACTGCTCTTCTTCCATCGAGATCAGAGGGCGCAGCTGGATGTTCCTGGCTGCACCGATTCAGTTTGATGAGCAGATCACAGGAGCGATCCTGTCCCTGCATGCGATTACGGAGCTTGTACGCAAGGATCGGCAGATGGCAAGCCATATGCTGCTGCATGGGTATACGGCAGAGACACATTTCCCGGATATCCATACGGATGATCATGCCATGCGCAAGGTTCTGGAGACTGCGAAGGAATATTCACTGTCGGACAGCCCAGTGCTGATCTATGGCGGGACGGGGACGGAGTATTATCATATTGCAGAAGCGATCCACAATAACAGTATCCGGAAAGGCGGGCCGTTCGTGAGCGTGAATATCAGCGGTCTTAAGGAAGAGGAGCAGATGGCAGTTCTCTTTGGCAGCAGGAATGAGGCAGCGGGGAAGGAACCATGGGGGAAGGGCGCGCTGGTGCGTGCAAGCCATGGGACGATCCTGATCAAGGAGATAGAGAAGCTGACGCTGCCCGTTCAGTACCAGCTGACACGGGTGATCTTAGACGGCGCCCTGAACCGTACAGACATACTGCCGATGGATAACGTGGATGTGCGGGTGATCGGGATGACCCGGAAGAATCTGCAGTACAGTGTGAATAAGGGCTTGTTTCAGGAGAGCCTCTACTATGTGCTGCACGCCCTGACGCTGGAGATTCCGCCGCTGAATGAACGGAGCAGGGATCTTAGGTACTATATTGATAAGTATTTTAAAGAATTCTGCCAAAAATATAATAAGCCTCTTGTCATTACGGAGGGCGGATACGAGTGCCTTCTTGCATTTGCATGGCAGGGGAATACGCTGCAGGTTAGGGCATTCATGGAACGTCTGGTGCTTACGGCGAAAAAGCGGAGCATTGCGGAAGGCGTGATCCGGAAATTATATGGAGAGCTGTATCCATATGTGGACGGCGCGAGAGGAGAAGAGAGGGTGGTTGTGTATAAGAGCGAAGAGGCAGTAAAGATCAGCGAGCTCTTACGAAAACACCGGGGCAGCCGCAAGCTGGCGGCAGAGGAGCTTGGAATCAGCACGACGACCTTGTGGAGAAAGATGAATAAGCATGGGATAGAATCGAAGTATGGAGTACCGGAGAAGAATGATCGTGACATAGAATAAAACGAAAGCAGGCAATTGGGGGGTAACAGACATGAAGATCGTAATTGCAATTGATTCATTTAAAGGCAGCATGAGTTCTATGGAGGCCGGAAATGCGGCGAAAGCCGGGATACTTAAGGCTTGCGATGCAGAGATAACCGTTAAGCCTCTGGCGGACGGCGGAGAAGGGACCACGGAGGCTCTGGTGGAAGGACTGGGCGGTAAATACGTTTCTGTCAGTGTCACTGGGCCGTTGGGAACAAAGACTACTGCGAGATATGGGATCCTTGGTGACGGAAGGACAGCTGTGATGGAGATGGCGGAGGCGGCAGGGATTATCCTGGTGAAGCGGGAAGAACTGGATCCGTCAAGGGCAACGACCTACGGTGTGGGCGAGATGATCCTGGACGCCGTTAACCGGGGCTGCAGGGAATTCATTATCGGCATCGGCGGAAGCGCCACAAGCGAAGGCGGAGTCGGTATGCTTCAGGCGCTGGGGTATGAGATGAATGACGCGGATGGGCATCCTGTCGGACCAGGGCTTCAGGATCTGGGGCGTATTGCGTCCATCTCCGGAGCGCATGTTCCAAAAGAACTTAAGGAGTGCCGTTTCAGCATTGCCTGTGACGTGAAGAATCCGCTCTGCGGTGAGAACGGGGCAGTCTATGTGTATGGGCCTCAGAAGGGCGTCATGGAGGAAGAAAAACCAATTTTTGACAGGAGGATGGAACATTTTGCGGATAAGACGAGAGAGTATCTCCAGGGAACGTCCTGTGCCGCCTGTTTGGTCAAAGCAGGCGGGGCTTCAATGCCGGATGAGGATTACAGATGGGCGGAAGGCGCAGGCGCCGCAGGAGGACTGGGGTTCGCCTTCTTAAGTTATCTTCCGAATGCAGAGCTTAAGCCGGGAATCGACATTGTACTGGCTGCGGTCGGACTTGAGGAAGAAGTAAAGGATGCTGACATCGTCATTACCGGCGAGGGGCGGCTGGATTCTCAGACGGCAATGGGCAAGGTCCCTGTGGGCGTGGCGCGCCTTGCGAAGAGATACGGAGCGAAAGTGCTTGCATTTGCCGGGGGCGTTACGAAGGACGCCGGAGAGTGTAATGCGGCGGGGATTGACGCATTCTTTCCGATCGTGCGGGGAGTTACGTCGCTGGATGAGGCAATGATTCCGGAAAATGCGAAAGAAAACATGATATTCTCTGTGGAGCAGGTATTTAGGGCGATTTTAAATGGATTTTGATATTTCTGTTGATATAAGGGAAATTCTTAAGAAGGAGTTTTTATAGATGGAATATATTACATTAAGAAACGGAATGTCTGTGCCGAAACTTGGGATGGGAACATGGTATCTTGGAGAAAATCTTTCTGCCCGTGAGGAAGAGATTCATGCGCTGCAGACTGGAATTCAGAACGGAATGACGCTGATCGACACGGCGGAAATGTATGGAAACGGGCATTCCGAACAATTGGTGGGACAGGCGGTAAGAGACTATGACCGGAAAGAATTATTTCTGGTATCGAAGGTGCTGCCCCAGAATGCGGGAGAGAACCGGCTTAGAAGGAGCCTGAACCATACGCTGCGCATGATGCGGACGAATTATCTGGATCTGTATCTTCTTCACTGGCGGGGAAGTATCCCTCTTGCAGAGACCGTGAGGTGCATGGAGGAGATGGTTGAGGAGGGGAAGATCCGGGCATGGGGCGTGTCGAATTTTGATACGGATGATATGGAAGAGCTGTTTGGGATACCGGGTGGGGAACACTGCGCGGTGAATCAGGTGTTGTATCATCTGGGCTCAAGGGGAATTGAATATTCGCTGAAGCCCTGGATGGATGCACGCGGTGTTGCGCTGATGGCGTATTGCCCGCTTGCGCAGGCCGGGATGCTGCGGCAGGAGCTCCTGAACCACCCGGTCTTAGACAGGATCGCAGGAGCGCGCCGTATTACAGTGTCCCAGCTTTTGCTTGCATTCGTCCTGCACAGGGAGAATACGATAGCAATTCCAAGAAGCGGGAAGGCGGTACATGTGCAGGCGAATGCAGACGCTATGAAAGTCAGGCTGTCTAAGGAAGAACTGATTGAGATAGATCGGGCATTTCCTGCGCCGGATCATAAGAGTTGTCTGGATATCGTGTAAACGCAGATGGGAATTTATAAGGATGTGTGATTGGAGATTGGGATGGATAAAACGAAACGATTGAAAAACCTTCTGCTTTTGGCAGTGAAGATTGCTGTATCCTGGGTCATCTTCTTGCATATTGAGAAGATTTGGATTGCCTAGGGCTTGTTCATATTTATCATCGTTTTTTTCTCGGAACTGGCAGGTTGGAGGGCGACCATATCCGTAAATTCCGTGGTCGGGGCGCATCTTTTGGTCAGCAGAGATTTTAGTTTTCAGTCTGTCTGTAATGAGTTGATTCTGGTGTTGATCGGGATTACGGCAGCGTTACTTTTGAATCTGTTCCATGATTACAACGGCAGTAAGAAATCAATCATTGCCAATATGCGCTATACTAGATGATCGTGGGAGGTCTGTCGGCTTATCTGTCTGATAGAGAGATGCAGTACAATGTCTGGGACAAGATCTGCGGCCTGGAAAAATGTTTGCAGGGATTTATAATCTGCATTACGAGATGAAAAGGATCCGGTCGATGCCAAAGCAGGCAAAGATTATTGCTGATTATATGATGTATCTGGTAGATTTTGTGATAGAGATTAATGCACCGGATCAGCAGATGGAAAAACTCGAGGAGATATTCCGGCAGATGAAGAAGGAAGACCTGCCTGTGAACAGGGAAGAATTCGAAAGCAGAGCTGTATGATATCACGTCTTGATGGATCTTTATCTGCGTGGTTTCCAAAGGCTGAGTATTTTTATACCTTTGCCTCTTGTTTTATGAAGTATTTCGTAACACTAAGGTATTAAAATTTAAACTAAGCTGGTATAACATATTTTCTAAATGGAAAAATATATCTTCATCCTGAGCATATAAGTGAATGCCACAATGATTGACCTTTATTGGGGAATTGGAGAATTTGTTTCCAATAAGGCCGTACAGGATGGCTGGGGACGTTCTACCGTAAAGGCACTTTCTGAATACATTCTGACGCAGGAACCAGGGATTAGAGGCTATTCCCCACAGAATATCTGGCGCATGAAGCAGTTCTTTGAAACTTATTGTGACAAGCCAGAGTTAGGAACTCTGCTAAGAGAAAATACATGGTCAAATAATCTGCATATCATGTCAAAGACAAAATCGGATGCAGAGAGATTATTC
>CAJTRO010000076.1 GCA_910579015.1 uncultured Dorea sp.
GTACCTTGCACTGCGCTGCAAGGTGTCCGGCCAAGGAAGTAATGACAGCGATATATAAAATTTCAATTGTAATAATAATTGAATAAAGGCTTTACACCACAATCACCGATTGATATAATGAAAGTATCAAAGTAAACAGCACTTTAAAAAGTGAGGTGAAGGATATGCCGAATGGACTTGAAATTATGAAGGCGGCGGTTGATGATTTTAAAAAAATTCAAAGGTATATGACGTTAGCAAAAGAAGAAAATGCTGCCAAAACATATGCTGAATTAAAAAGAGAATATCTTGCTATAAAAACAATTCTTCAAACCGCAGGTGTTAATTTGACAGACATTGATGAAATCAAAGAGTGATCACTAAATAAGTAATCTAACCAAGAGTGTAAAGTCTTTATTGAATTATTAAAGGCTTTGCACCTTTTTATAGAGGATAAAAGTCATAAAGAGACAAAAAGGAGGAAGCAGTATCAATGACAAAAGGACAGATTACAATAAGGATCATTGCCGGAGGTTATCTGGCATATCTTGGCTTGGGACTTGTCAGGGATATGATCATGAAAAAGCCGGATAATCATATCATATACCTGTTGTTTGGGATTCTATTCATAATTGTGGGAGCTGTCTGGTGTTTTCTGGCGCTTAAGAGATATATCCGGCATGATTTTGCTGATATAGGGGATAATTCTAAGAGTGTTCATGAGGACAGGAAGGAGGAAGATGATGAGAATCGGAATGGGATATGATGTTCACCGTCTGACAGAGAACAGAGAGATGATACTTGGAGGAGTGAAGATACCTTACGAGAAGGGATTGCTTGGCCACTCGGATGCGGATGTACTGCTCCATGCGGTGATGGACGCCCTGCTCGGGGCGGCGGCGCTGGGAGATATTGGCAGACATTTTCCTGACACGGATCCGAAGTACAAGGGGATATCCAGTCTGGAGCTTCTTCGGCATGTCGGCGGCCTGATCGAAGAACAGCTATATGTGATCGGCAATATTGACGCGACGATCATTGCACAGAGACCGAAGATGGCGCCGTATATCGAGCAGATGCGGGGGAATATTGCAGAGACGCTTCATCTGGACATCAGCCAGGTCAATGTCAAGGCGACGACGGAGGAAGGTCTTGGATTCACGGGGAGCGGTGAAGGGATTTCGGCACAGGCCGTCGTCTGTCTGGACAGGATCGAGAATTGCAGTTATGCGGTTGGAGCAGACGAGGGCAGATGTGCGGGATGCAAAGGATGTGCTCACGGCGAATAGTGAAGCGTAACGTTCCGGCAGGGAAGAGAGAAAGGAAATTATATGGAGATCAGGAAATTAGGACAGCAGGAGCATCAGGACAGCAGACGGCTGTATGAAGAGGTGTTTGAAGAGGACAGCGCTTCTTTTGTGGACTATTACTACACGGAGAAGACAAGGGATAACCAGATCTATGTAGTGGAAGCGGACGGAGGGATCCGTTCTATGCTTCATCTGAATCCGTACCGTCTGTATGTCAACGGGAGCGGGAAGGATGTGAATTATATCGTTGCCGTGGCCACGCAGAAGGAGTACCGCAAGCGGGGATATATGTCCGCTCTGTTAAAGACATCTCTCAATGATATGTATCAGGCGGGGGAGTCCTTTACCTTCCTGATGCCGGCGTCTGAGAGTATCTATGCTCCGTTTGATTTCAGGACAGTATATGAGCAGAACCGGCGGTTTTACCGCAGTGAGGATGAAGAGGCTGCGGACATTGTGATAACGGATGCAAAAGACGAAGACTGCCGGGAGCTGGCCGGGTGGGCGAACCAGCGACTGGCAGAAAGGTATCAGGTATTTGCCATACGGGATGAGGCATATTATCAGAGACTGATCCGTGAATATGAATGTGAAGGCGGAAGCCTTAAGATATACCGGCGGGATGGTCAGATCGTGGACTGCCGGGGCTGTTATCCGAATGAGGATAATGAGAGGCCGAAGATCATGGTGAGGATCGTGGATGTCCGCAGGATGCTGATGGCGCTGTGTCTTCGGTCGCTTACCGGAGTTTGTTTCTGCGTGACCGATCCGCTGATCAGGGAGAACAACCGGTGTCTGGTAGTTACCGGCACGGAGTTTTCCGGCGTGATGCTGATGGACGGGAAGGAAGAGAACAGCGAAGGCACGATCACCGTTGCGGCGCTGGCAAGCCTGATATTCGGCGCAGGATCCGTAGAGGACGTCTGCCGGGAGGAAGGTGTAGAGATGTCGCAGCGGATGAAGGAAGAGCTTGGGAAATGGATTCCGCTGTCCGGGATCTGTCTCAATGAGACAGTATAACAGAATCTTCATGGTATCTTTAGAATATCTTTAGAATTTCATGACATCCCTCTTAAGATTTTTTGGGTATGATGTATAACATCAAGAGAACACTCACGGAGATGTATCTGCTCTGCCGGCAGGATACTTCTCGTGAGAAGCCCGGGGAACGAAGGAGGAGATGCGTCTATGTCAGTTCAGACACTTACAGAGTATTTTGCACAATATGGAGCCATATTCGTGTTCGTGATTGTTTTATTGGAATATTTGAATCTTCCCGGATTTCCGGCGGGGGTGATCATGCCGCTGGCAGGGATATGGGCGGCGAAGGGAGCGATCAGCTTTCCCATGGTGATGGTGATCTCGGTAGCGGCAGGGCTGATCGGAAGCTGGATCCTGTATTTTCTCGGAAGGCTTGGCGGAGATGCATTCTTCCGGTTTTACATCAGGAAGTTTCCGAAACAGAGGAACCTGATCGAGAGAAATATGGAGGCCTTGCGAAAAAGGGGAGCCATAGGCGTCTTCCTTGGAAAGCTGGTGCCGATGATACGGACGCTGATATCAATCCCGGCAGGGATGATCTCGATGGAATTTGGCAGATATACGGTAAGCTCGGCTTTAGGAGTCCTGGTCTGGAACACGGTATTTATCGGAGCGGGATATTTTATGGGAGACGCCGTATGGAACGTATTTGCTTAATGGATGCAGGATATGGAGGTAAAGATCATGGAAGAGAGAAAAACGAAAAAAAATATCTGGTATCGTCTGCTTTATGGTTATTTAAGGTTACTGGAAAAAACGGTGCGTATAGAATGGCAGCAGCCGGAATGCTTCTGCGGCCATAATGTGACAGGCTTCTGGCATGAGGACAGCTTTGCTGTGAATCTGGTATTGAAGGCGGTGACCAGACGGGATGCGGCGGTATCGGTCTTGGTTACACCGGATGAACAGGGAGAATGCGGACGGTATCTTCTTGAGCGCTGCGGCGGAGAGGCTGTCAAGGTCGGGTACGGGTTCTGTAATGCCGGTACACTAAAGGAGATCCTGGAATCCTTAAACGACAAGAGGCGGAGCGTGGCGTTTGCCATGGACGGGCCGCTGGGGCCAAGACATATTCCGAAGAAGCTGACCTATTTCCTGTCCGAGCAGAGCCGGACAGAGTTAGTGGGGATCACGGTATCTTATTCGAGAAAAATATCCTTGTCCGGACAGTGGGATCACTGCCATATACCGCTTCCGTTTTCTAAGATCACGGTGCGGTTCGATAATTATGGCGTGGCGGCGTGTCAGTGCCCGCCGAGGATCCGCCTCTACCAGGATGAGAGAGAATATAGTATAATTAGGAAGTTTGCTTAAGTGCGCGCAGGTTAAAGCTCTGCATCTTATGGCAGGTAATGAGGAAGAGAGGAGACAGATAACAATGGAGACAAGTCAGGTCAATCATGTATTGATTGTGGAAGACGACAAGGAGATACGCGAGGGCGTGGAGATATACTTAAGAAGCCAGGGATATGAAGTGTTCCAGGCGGCGGACGGCGTAGAGGGGCTTGCAATCATCGAGAAGGAGGACATCCATCTGGCGATTGTGGATGTGATGATGCCGAGAATGGACGGGATCCAGATGACGCTTAAGCTGAGGGAGAAGCACGATTTCCCGGTGATCTTCCTGTCGGCAAAATCAGAAGAAGTAGATAAGATCCTGGGGCTTAATATGGGAGCGGATGACTATGTGACGAAGCCGTTCACTCCGATGGAGCTTCTGGCAAGGGTGAATTCCCAGATGCGCAGATACCGGAAGTTTCTGGAGAAATTAGGCGGCAAGGATAAAGGGGGAAATGTCCATACGATCGGAGGGCTTGAGATCAACGAGGACTCCGTGGAGGCGTTCGTGGACGGGGAACCGGTGAAGCTTACGCCGATCGAGTATAAGATTCTGCTCCTCTTGATGAAGAACCCGGGAAGGGTGTTCTCGGCGGAGGAGATCTATGAAAGAGTATGGAATGAGCGTGCAGTCAATACGGACACGATCATGGTGCATGTGAGGAATATCCGTGAGAAGATAGAGATTAATCCAAAGGATCCAAAATATTTGAAGGTGGTGTGGGGTGTTGGGTACAAAATTGAAAAGCAGTCGTAATATTACAGTTATTTTAGTTATATTGTCGCTTGTGCTGCCGGCACTTTTCATGATGGAGCAGTACTGGAACTGGTATGTCAGTTCAGAGACGGTAGAGGAGGATGTAAGCCATTCTGAGATCGTGTCGAAGGATTTCCTTAGAACATTTCTGGATGCGGGGTACGTCCTCTACAATCTGGAGAACAGGGAAGGGCAGGACGCGGAGAAGACGAAGCTTATCCTCCGTGAGAACAGCGGGGAGATGGCGTCTTACGAAAGGCTGTATCCGTTTCTTGACTACCGTGTGAAGGATGAGGACGGTAAGGATATTGCGAAGAGCACAGCCGATTCTGAACAGACGGTAAGGGAGAATAACCTCTCTTCCTTTGCGCTTGGGATGGTGATCACCTACGACGAATACGGCAATATCGACGTTCAGATCGAAGAAGGAGAATACAAGGCAGAGCAGAGTATCGCGTTTAGGGAGATCATCAGTGAATATGATTCAGACTGGGCGGTGGATATCTTTAATGAGGAGACAGGGGAGTGGGAAACGATCCGTCTGGAAAAGCCGAAGAACCGGACATATATCTACGCGATGACGAAGGAGAATCTTGAGACATATATTGGGAATTGCGGTTATACGTTTAATTATGTGGCGGAGACTATGGTAGATCTCTTTGTTCTCTTGATTCTTGTTGTGGCGGTTCTTGCGTGGCTTCTGCCTGTGCTTCCGGTATGGTATCAGAAGGATATGAAGATCCTGAGGGCGCCTCTGGAAGTAACGGTGCTTGTATTTTGTGTAATGACGGCGATCCTGGGTGAAAATCTGTGGTGGATCGCAGCACGGGCGGCAGGAAGAGCTGATTTTGTGGATTTTATTATATGGACGTTTGTTTTTGCCGTTACATTCTGGGCGGCAACGTGCTTAAGGCAGGTGTATACATTGGGAGTCGGGACTTATCTGAAAGAACGTACCTTATGTGTCCGGTATTGGCAGTATATCCGGAAAGCATGGATATACATTGTTGGAAAAATCAGGGAATGGATCGGTCAGTGCTATCATTTTATCGACCGGATCGATCTTAGCGAGAAGAGTAACCAGACGATTTTCAAGATCGTGGCCGTGAACTTCATCGTACTGGCATTGATCTGTTCCATGTGGATCGGCGGACTGTTTCTGCTGGGAATCTATTCAGCGGTGCTGTTCTGGCTGCTCAGGAAGTATTTTAACGAGTTACAGGAGAAATATGCGGTGCTGTTTAAGGCGACAGGAGAGATTGCCAAGGGGAATCTGGATGTGGAGATTGTAGAGGATCTTGGGATTTTCAGCCCCTTTAAGCAGGAGATCCAGAAGATCCAGACAGGGTTTAAGAAGGCTGTGGACGAAGAGGTCAAGAGCCAGCGCATGAAGACGGAGCTGATCACGAATGTTTCACACGATCTGAAGACGCCGCTGACGGCGATCATCACATATGTGAACCTTCTGAAGGATGAAAAGGATGAGACGAAGCGAGAGGATTATATCGAAGTGCTTGAGAGGAAATCACTGAGGCTTAAGGTCCTCATAGAAGATCTTTTTGAGGTCAGCAAGGCGAGCAGTAAGAATATCACCCTGAATATCGTGGATGTAGACGTGGTGAACCTGTTCAAGCAGGTGAAGCTTGAACTGGAAGATAAGATCACAGAGGCGGATCTGGACTTCCGGTGCAGTTATCCTGATGAGAAGGTGACGGCGCTCCTTGACAGCCAGAAGACGTACCGGGTGTTTGAGAACCTTCTGGTCAATATCATCAAGTATGCGATGCCTCACACGCGGGTATATATTGAGATCTTGAAGGAAGGGGAAGAGGCGGTCGTCCGGATGAAGAATGTGTCGGCGGCAGAGCTTGCCTTCAATGCGGAGGAATTAACGGAGCGTTTCGTGCGCGGGGATGCGTCGAGGAATACGGAAGGATCGGGGCTTGGACTTGCGATCGTGAAGAGCTTCGTAGAATTGCAGAAAGGAAGATTTAAGATTGAGACAGAGGCAGATCTGTTTAAGGTGGAAGTAAGATTTAAAATCCAATTGACAAATGCCGTGTTTTCGCATATGATATAACGTACATGGCAAAGACATTGAACGGAAAGAGTAACAGGTTATGAAACCGACAGAGAGAAGCCGCCACCGGCTGAGAGCGGCTTGGGTAAGAAGGCCTGTGAAGTGCGTCCGGGAGTTGATCCGGTGAGTAAGAAGAGGTCTTTGTAGCCGGATACGGGTTACACACGTTACGTGTATTAGAGCGGAGGACGGATAACGTTCTCTATAAGAGTGGAACCGCGGAGTGATGCTTCGTCTCTTGATACATAGTATGGATACTGCTTTCGTTGGCAGATTTTCATATGTTGGTTGAGGGACGGAGCTTTTTTGTCTGCCGCCTTGCATGGACTCATGTACGGGCGGACGGGGCGGGTAACAGACAGAGTTATCATATCGGGAGGGAGGCGTACAGCTATATGGGTATACTATCATATGTCAGACAGGAGATACAGGTCGTCAGGGAACGGGATCCGGCGATCAAGTCGAATCTGGAGGTTTTCCTGTATCCGAGCTTCAAGGCGATCCTGCGTTACCGCGTGGCGCATAAGCTGTACCTTAAGAAGCACTATTTCCTTGCACGCTGGATCTCACAGCGGACGGTCAGGAAGACGGGGATCGAGATCCATCCCGGAGCGACCATCGGCAAGGGACTGTTCATCGACCATGGAAGCGGAGTGATCATCGGAGAGACGGCCGAGCTTGGAGATAATGTCACGCTGTATCAGGGCGTAACCCTTGGCGGTACGGGGAAGGAGAAGGGCAAACGGCACCCCACCCTCGGCGATAATGTCATGGTGAGCGCGGGGGCGAAGGTCCTGGGTTCCTTCCGGATCGGGGAGAATTCCAAGATCGGCGCCGGAAGCGTGGTTCTTAAGGAGGTGCCTGCGAACTGTACTGTAGTCGGGGTGCCGGGGCGCGTCGTGAAGATGGGAGACCAGAAGATTCCGCGCCTGGATCTTGACCAGGTACACCTGCCGGATCCGATAAGCAACGACATCCGGGAACTCAAGGCGGATAATATCAGACTGCATAAGCGGATCGTGCAGATGGAGAAGCGCATGAGATGTATGCGGACGCAGGAAGTAGAGATTCTGGACGACAACGGCCGGGAGGGTCGGCAGATGATTGAAGATTACGAGATACAGTAAAAGAATATAATTGAAAAAGAAAAGGAGAAAGCACAGGTTATGAAGCTGTACAACACATTGTCTAAGAGAAAAGAAGAGTTTGTTCCGCTTGAGGAGGGAAAGGTCAGGATGTATGTCTGCGGGCCTACCGTTTATAATTTTATCCATATCGGGAACGCAAGGCCGATGATCGTCTTCGACACGGTGAGAAGATATCTGGAATACAAGGGCTTTGACGTGAATTATGTATCGAATTTTACGGATGTGGACGACAAGATCATCAAGAAGGCCATAGAAGAAGGCGTAACGGCAGACGAGATTTCCAAGCGCTATATTGCAGAATGCAAGAAGGACATGGAAGGCATGAACGTGAGGCCGGCGACCACCCATCCGCTTGCCACAGAAGAGATCGGCGGAATGATAGAGATGATCCGCACGCTGATCGAGAAGGGCTGTGCCTACGAGAAGAACGGCACCGTCTACTTCCGTACCCGTAAGTTTAAGGAATATGGGAAATTATCCCATAAGAACTTGGACGATCTTCGTTCCGGCGAGCGTTCCCTGCTCGTGACGGGGGAGGACGAGAAGGAAGATCCGCTGGATTTCGTGTTGTGGAAGCCGAAGAAGGAGGGCGAACCGTCCTGGCAGTCTCCGTGGAGCGACGGGCGTCCGGGCTGGCATATCGAGTGCTCCGAGATGTCGAAGAAGTACCTGGGCGAGCAGATTGATATCCACGCAGGCGGCGAGGATCTGGTGTTTCCCCATCATGAGAATGAGATTGCACAGAGCGAGGCGGCGAACGGGAAGGAATTTGCAAAATACTGGATGCACAATGCCTTTCTCAATATAGACAACCGCAAGATGAGCAAATCACTGGGGAATTTCCGCACAGTCCGTGAGATCAGCGAGCAGTATGATCTGCAAGTCCTTCGTTTCTTTATGCTGAGCGCGCACTACAGAAGTCCGCTGAATTTCAGCGCAGATCTGATGGAGGCGTCTAAGAGCGGTCTTACGCGTATCGTCAACGCGGCGGACAACTTAAAGTTCCTGATGGGAAATGCAAAGACAGAAGGGATGACGGCAGAAGAGGCTGAAGCTTATGAGAAGACGCAGGAATATGTGAGAGCCTTTGAGAGTGCCATGGAGGATGATTTTAATACGGCAGATGCGGCGGCGGCGGTGTTTGAGCGGGTGAAATACAGCAACACGACGGCGGATGCAGGCAGTTCGAAGGAATTCTTACAGAAGCTTCTTGACCGGCTGGTCAGCCTTACGGACGTCCTGGGACTGATCGTGGACCGGAAGGAAGAGATGCTTGACGGGGAGATCGAGAAGCTTATAGAAGAGAGGCAGGCCGCGCGCAAGGCGAAGGATTTTGCTAGGGCGGATGCGATCCGTGACGAGCTTCTTGAGAAAGGGATCATCCTTAAGGATACGAGGGAAGGTGTGCAATGGAAACGGGCGTAGACAGACAGGCAGAGACTTATATGGAGGAGCCGTCTAGAGCGGAGGACGCAAAGGATCAGTGTGCAGACTGGCAATATATGCAGGAGTTATTTCAGATGCGCGAGGTGGATGTCAGGGTATATTCTCCTCTTGCCCTGGCATATATCGGGGATGCGGTCTATGACCTGATCATCCGTTCTCTGGTATTGAATGAGGGCAACCGGCAGGTGCAGAAGATGCACAGGCAGACCAGCTCCATGGTACAGGCGTCCGCCCAGGCAAAGATGGCGTCCGCCTTGCAGGAGAGGATGAGCGGGGAGGAACACGCGGTATATAAGCGCGGAAGGAACGCCAGGAGCATGTCGCCCGCCAAGAACCAGTCTGTTTCTGATTACCACAAGGCGACCGGGTTCGAAGCTTTGATAGGCTATCTGTATCTGAAAAGAGAGTGGAAGCGGATGCTGGAGCTTATTAAGGCGGGGCTTGATGCGCTGGAAAGTGAGCAGTGACGATATACAGGCATATGAAAGAGAGGTGCACCGGGGATAGATATGGAGAAAAACCCAAAGAAGGATTTAAAAAAAGAAGGAAATGAGAACCTGATCGAAGGCCGCAATGCTGTGCTGGAAGCATTCCGGTCCGGGAAGACAATTGATAAGCTTTTTATCCTGGACGGCTGTCAGGACGGTCCGGTCAAGAGTATCGTGAGGGAGGCCAAGAAGCAGGATACGCTGATCCAGTATGTGGCGAAGGAGCGGCTGAACCAGCTTACCGAGACAGGACGGCATCAGGGCGTGATCGCCTATGCGGCGGCTTACGCCTACGCGGAAGTTGAGGACATGCTTGAGGCCGCCAGAAAGAAAGGGGAGGATCCGTTCCTTATACTTCTGGATAATATAGAAGATCCGCATAATCTGGGTGCGATCATCCGGACAGCCAATCTGGCGGGCGCACACGGCGTGATCATCCCCAGGCGGAGAGCGGCGGGGCTTACGGCGACGGTGGCGAAGGCGTCGGCCGGAGCGCTGAATTATACACCGGTGGCGAAGGTGACGAACCTTACAAGAACCATGGAAGAGCTGAAAGAGAAGGGCCTATGGTTCGTGTGTGCAGATATGGGAGGCGAGCAGATGTACCGCCTGAACCTGACGGGCCCGATCGGGCTGGTCATCGGGAGTGAAGGCGAAGGAGTGAGCCGCCTTGTGAAGGAGAATTGCGATTATACGGCCGGCATACCCATGAGAGGAGATATTGATTCTCTGAATG
>CAJTRO010000077.1:0-291 GCA_910579015.1 uncultured Dorea sp.
GGCAAATTGATTATATCATAACAACAATTATTCTGCATTAGGAACTTGAAAATGCGAAGCATTACGCTCCGCACCAATACTACACATATATCAGTTCTTTTAATACAATTTCCTCTGCCGAACTTCTCATATTATTCATCAGCCCTATAATCAGAAGATCCACTCTTCCCTGAGAATGGAAAGAGTCCCAGAAACGCTACTTTAGCGAGCCGGACTGCTTCCACCGCTTACCCGAAGATAAGATTGATCAGTCATTCTTACTGGAGTTAGAGCGTCGTGTTTACAATTAAA
>CAJTRO010000077.1:301-10041 GCA_910579015.1 uncultured Dorea sp.
CGATTTCTCTGAAAGCCCCATAAAATCTAGCTATTTTACTAATGAATTCGCAAGAATTCTATTTACTCAATAATCGTAGCCACACGGCCAGATCCTACTGTACGTCCACCCTCACGGATAGCGAATGTAAGTCCCTGCTCCATAGCAACTGGATGGATCAGCTCAACTGACATCTCTACGTTATCACCAGGCATACACATCTCTACACCCTCTGGAAGGTTGCAGACACCTGTAACGTCTGTTGTTCTGAAATAGAACTGTGGTCTGTAGTTGTTGAAGAATGGAGTATGACGTCCACCTTCATCCTTTGTCAGAACGTAAACCTGAGCTGTAAACTTGTGATGGCACTTAACTGTACCTGGTTTGATCAGAACCTGTCCTCTTTCGATCTCTGTTCTCTGAACACCACGGAGAAGAGCACCGATGTTATCACCAGCCTGAGCCTCGTCAAGCAGCTTACGGAACATCTCAACACCAGTTACAACAGTCTTTCTTGTCTCCTCATGGATACCGATGATCTCAACTTCATCAGATACATGAAGAACACCACGCTCTACTCTACCAGTAGCAACTGTTCCACGTCCTGTGATAGAGAATACGTCCTCTACAGGCATCAGGAACGGCTGATCTGTTGCACGCTGTGGATCCGGGATATAATCATCAACTGTAGCCATAAGCTCCATGATCTTGTCGCCCCACTCTCCTTCTGGCTCCTCAAGAGCCTTCAGAGCAGAACCCTTAATGATCGGGCAGTCTGTGAACTCATATTCCTCTAACTGCTCT
Organism: uncultured Dorea sp.; assembly: GCA_910579015.1. Taxonomy (GTDB): domain Bacteria; phylum Bacillota; class Clostridia; order Lachnospirales; family Lachnospiraceae; genus Sporofaciens. The sequence continues at coordinate 1,085 of CAJTRO010000077.1, forward strand.
GTAACTTCCATCTCAACAAGCTCGATCAGCTCATCATCATCAACCATATCACACTTGTTAAGGAATACTACGATGTAAGGAACACCTACCTGACGTGAAAGCAGGATGTGCTCTTTTGTCTGAGCCATAACACCATCGGTGGCAGCAACTACGAGGATAGCACCGTCCATCTGAGCAGCTCCAGTGATCATGTTCTTAACGTAGTCAGCATGTCCCGGGCAGTCAACGTGTGCATAGTGACGCTTATCTGTCTCATACTCAACGTGAGCTGTAGAAATCGTGATACCACGCTCTCTCTCTTCCGGAGCCTTGTCGATGTTGTCAAATGCAACTTCTGCGTTACCAGCAACTCTCTTGGACAGAACCTTTGTGATAGCAGCCGTCAGAGTTGTCTTACCGTGGTCAACGTGACCGATTGTACCAATATTACAATGTGGTTTGTTTCTTTCAAATTTAGCTTTAGCCATTTTGAATAATCCTCCTTATTACTGTGCCATGAACGGCATGTTATATATTTTCGTTTGCTCAGCTAACATTGATTATATTTCAAATCATGCAGTTTTTCAAGCCTTTTTACAATATAAATTAATCATTTTTATTAGATAATACTTTTTCCTGTACAGATTTCGGTACTGGCTCGTATTTCTCGAAGAACATAGAGTAATTTCCACGTCCCTGTGTCCTTGAACGAAGGTCTGTAGAATATCCGAACATCTCGGACAACGGAACGTATCCGCGCACGATCTTACCGCCGCCAAGGTCGTCCATACCTTCAATCCTTCCACGACGGGAGTTGATATCACCGATAACGTCTCCCATATACTCTTCCGGCATTGTCACTTCCACCTTCATGATAGGCTCGCACAATATCGGAGCAGCCTTCTTCATAGCGTCCTTAAACGCCAGTGATCCGGCAATATGGAACGCCATCTCACTTGAATCGACTTCGTGGTAAGAACCATCGTATACATTCGCCTTAACACCTACAACCGGGAATCCGCCAAGGATACCAGCCTGCATAGCTTCCTCGATACCTTCTCCGATCTTCGGGATATATTCCTTCGGGATCGCACCGCCGACTACCGTAGACTCGAACTTGAAGACTTCCTCACCGTTGATATCCATCGGCTCGAACTTAACCTTACAATGTCCGTACTGTCCACGTCCACCGGACTGCTTCGCGTACTTGCTGTCAACGTCAACCGCCTTGGTAAATGCTTCCTTGTAAGCAACCTGAGGCGCGCCTACGTTAGCCTCTACCTTGAACTCACGGAGAAGTCTGTCAACGATAATCTCCAGATGAAGCTCTCCCATTCCGGCGATGATCGTCTGGCCTGTCTCCTGGTCAGTATGCGCACGGAAGGTCGGATCCTCTTCTGCAAGCTTCGCAAGCGACTCTCCAAGCTTGCCCTGAGAAGCCTTGGTCTTCGGCTCGATCGCAAGCTCGATAACCGGCTCCGGGAACTCCATGGACTCTAAGATTACCGGGTGCTGCTCATCACAGATCGTATCACCTGTTGTCGTAAACTTGAATCCGATCGCCGCAGCGATATCTCCGGAATATACCTTACTGAGCTCTTCTCTTTTATTTGCGTGCATCTGAAGGATACGTCCTACACGCTCCTTCTTGCCCTTTGTTGCATTCAGTACGTAAGAACCGGAGTTCATCGTACCGGAATAAACTCTGAAATATGCCAGCTTACCAACGAACGGATCCGTCATGATCTTAAATGCAAGCGCTGAAAACGGCTCTTCATCGGAAGAATGTCTGACCGTATCATTTCCGTCTGCATCTACGCCCTGGATCGGCGGGATGTCAAGCGGAGACGGCATGAATTCCACAACAGCGTCCAGAAGCTTCTGAACACCTTTGTTCCTGTAAGCTGTTCCACAACATACCGGAACTGCCGTACACTCGCAGGTTGCTTTTCTCAAAACAGCCTTTAACTCATCTACGGACGGCTCCTCGCCCTCCAGATAAGCCATCATCAGATCGTCGTCTAATTCACAGATCTTCTCAACCAGTTCTGAACGGTAAAGCTCTGCGTCATCTGCCATATCCTCCGGAATGTCAACGATCGAGATATCATCTCCCTTATTATCATTATAGATATAAGCCTTCATCTCGAAGAGGTCGACAATCCCCTTGAAATCGTCTTCTTTTCCGATCGGAAGCTGGATGCAGATCGCATTCTTTCCCAATCTGGTCTTGATCTGTTCTACTGCACCATAGAAATTGGCTCCCAGGATATCCATCTTGTTAATGAATGCCATTCTTGGTACATTGTATGTGTCTGCCTGACGCCATACATTTTCTGACTGCGGTTCAACTCCGCCCTTAGCACAAAATACACCAACTGCGCCGTCAAGTACACGGAGTGAACGCTCTACTTCTACTGTAAAGTCAACGTGTCCCGGAGTATCAATGATATTGATACGGTGCTCTAATTCACCCTCTTTTGGCTTGCAGTTCTCCTGCAAAGTCCAGTGACATGTTGTCGCAGCGGAAGTAATGGTGATACCTCTCTCCTGTTCCTGAGCCATCCAGTCCATTGTAGCAGTACCTTCATGAGTATCACCAATCTTGTGATTAACACCGGTATAATACAGAATACGCTCTGTTGTTGTCGTCTTTCCGGCATCAATATGCGCCATAATACCGATATTTCTAGTTCTCTCTAATGGGTATTCTCTTCCTGCCATTGCTGCCTCCTAGAATCTGTAATGTGCAAATGCCTTATTTGCCTCAGCCATCTTATGCATGTCTTCTTTTCTCTTCACTGATGCGCCTGTATTGTTCGCCGCATCAAGAATCTCATTCGCCAGTCTCTCCTGCATGGTCTTCTCGCCTCTCTTGCGTGAGAACATGGTGAGCCAGCGAAGTGCAAGAGCCTGTCTTCTCTCTGCTCTTACTTCGATCGGCACCTGATAAGTCGCTCCACCGATACGTCTTGCCTTCACTTCGAGTACAGGCATGATATTGTTCATAGCCTCTTCGAACACGTCGACAGCCGGCTTATCGGATTTTGCCGCAATTCTTTCAAATGCTCCGTATACAATCTTCTGTGCTACCCCTTTCTTGCCATCAAGCATGATGTTGTTGATCAGCTTGGTAACCACTTTGTTGTTGTATAACGGATCTGCTAATACATCTCTCTTCTGGGTATGTCCTTTACGTGGCACGGTCCTTCCCTCCTTAAACATATTGTACAGCCTGTCGGCCGCACTGATTAATTCATCGGTACTCACATGTGTCTTTCTAATGATACTGTGTAGTGCAATGTATATATCCTTGCAACTTACTTAATCATAGTTCTGTTTGTGACTACTTAAATTGTAATAAATGAAGTTCTTCTTCTCTTCGTTCAGAAGAACAAAGTAATCTCTAACCTCATGCTGCGTTAACACTTGCATTCGCTAAGAGCTTACTTTTTAGCGTCTTTCGGCCTCTTTGCACCATACTTGGAACGTGCCTGTCTTCTCTTTGCGACACCTGCCGTATCAAGCGTTCCTCTTACGATATGATATCTTGTACCTGGAAGGTCCTTTACTCTTCCTCCACGGATCAGAACCACACTATGCTCCTGCAAGTTGTGTCCTTCTCCCGGGATATAGCTTGTTACCTCGATACCGTTAGACAGACGAACTCTGGCAATCTTACGAAGCGCTGAGTTAGGCTTCTTAGGTGTTGCAGTCTTAACCGCAGTACATACGCCTCTCTTCTGCGGAGAGGATGCATCTGTACTTCTCTTTCTCAAAGAGTTATACCCCTTCTGAAGTGCTGGAGCTGTAGACTTCTTTACAGATGTCTGACGGCCTTTCTTTACTAACTGGTTAAATGTTGGCATTCTCTTTCACCTCCTACGATTATAATAAGTTGCATATTTGCTGCCAATCTTGCCGGAAATCTTTTTGCCGGCCGCGTATCCTAATGAAACATACGATTCCCGTACATTTCCAGTATACGCTAGATTAGTTTATTACGAATAATTACCCTTGTCAAGGGCTTTTTCCGCTTTTTATCTCATTTTCTCCTGCACAGGGCTTATATTCCCGTTCTGCCCTCAGTTCAGCACCCCGATCGTAAGCTCGTTCATCCATTTCCGCTTCTGCTCCATGGAGGAATGTACATAACGGTTCAGCGTTATATTCACATTCGCATGTCCAAGTATCTCACTTAGAGTCTTCACATCAAACCCCTTCTCTATACACCTTGTCGCAAATGTGTGGCGTAGCGTATGAAAATTCGTCGTATCCAGATTACATTCCGTCAGATATCTCTTGAAAATATTCTCCAGTGTTCTCGGCTCGATAAAATCATTGTCAAGCCCGGTCAGCACGAATACGTTGTCCGGGAGTTCGACACTTCCCATTACCCAAAAACTTCTTAAAGCCTTATTTTAGGCTTATTTTTTTGTCAAATTTTCCCTATTTTTATGTTGTATGTGCTGTATGTATATGATATAATGGTTATGAGGTGATGTTTTATGAAGCTATACTATGATAAACGTCTTAAAGATCCTACCTATTATGCTCAGCAAGGCATTCGGAATGGGAAAAAAACGACCACCAGAAATGTTAAAAACTTTGGGAAACATTCTGAACTTTTAAAAATAACAGATGATCCGGAAGCTTATGTAAGAGAAGAAATCAAAAAAATGAATGAAGAATACCGGATTGGCAGAGTCACTTTTAACCTGACTGCTGATTTCAATGAAAAAGTGAAACATACACCGGATGCGGCGTCTGCTTCCAATTGGGTTAATATCGGATACTTTTTTTTGCAGTACATTATGGAAGGTCTTAACCTGAAAGAATTCTTTTCCCAAAAAAGCAGCGGGCGTAAAGTTACTTTTGACTGCTTTACAATCTCGCGCTTTCTTACATATGCAAGGATTCTGGATCCCAGATCCAAATTTGCCACATGGAACCATCTGGCATCCTATTATGAACAACCCTGTTTTGATTACCAGCACATCCTTCGGTTTATGGACTTATTAGAAACTAATTATGACTCTTATCTGAATTGGCTTTTTAAAAACAGTAACTCGGTCGTGAAACGGGACACTTCTGTCCTCTACTATGATTGTACAAATTTCTATTTTGAGTGTGAACAGCCAGATGAAGACGTGGTTGATGAAGTGACTGGCGAAATCATCAATGGATTAAGGAAATTTGGCATAAGCAAAGAACACCGTCCGAATCCCATCGTAGAAATGGGGCTTTTCATGGACAGCAGGGGCATTCCGATCACCATGTGCCTCCATCCCGGAAATACCAGTGAGCAGGTAACTGCTGTCCCTTTGGAAAAAGAAGTACTCCAGATGCTGGATGGGGCAAAATTCATTTATTGTGCGGATGCCGGGCTGGGTTCTTATAACATCCGCAAGTTCAACAGTATGGGAGGCCGGGCATTTATTGTCACACAGTCCATCAAAAAGCTCAGTGATATTCTAAAAAAATCTGTATTCAATGACTTTGACTACAAACTGCTTTCTAATGACGCACCGGTAAAAATCAGTGGTATGAAGGAATTTGACAGGCACCTGGAAGAGAACCTGAAATTATACAATGATTTTGCCTATAAGATCATTGATGCAGATAAAGCCGTAGACCTTGGGCTGTATGAGGAAAAAATCCTTAAAAATGGTAAAGTCAAACGTGTAAAAGCAACCGGACTCCTAAAACAACGCATCATTATCACATTTTCACGGAAAATGATGGAATACCAGAGGGCTGTACGCGAACGGCAGATTGAACGCGCTAAAAAACTATTGGAAAAGAAAGATCCTGAGGAAATCAAAAAGGGACCAAATGATATAAAGAGATTTATGAAAAGGGTGACACATACAAAATCCGGTGAAAAGGCAGCCGTTGAATATCTGCTTGATGAAGCGAAGATTGCAGAGGAAGAAAAATACGACGGCTATTATGCTGTGGCGACAAACCTTCTGGATCCAGCCAAAGACATTCTGGACGTATCACATAAAAGATACCAGATTGAAGCCTGTTTCCGGATTATAAAAACCAATTTCACAGGAAGGCCTGTAAACCATCGGCTGCCAAACCGTATCAAAGCACATTTTCTGATCTGCTATACTGCATTGCTGGTATATCGTTTACTGGAGGCCAAGTTAGATGATCAGGAGACTCATGTAACACCACAGGATTTAATCACTACTTTAAGAAACATGAACGTTACTAATATCCATGATGTTGAATATATGGCACTCTATAATGGAAGCAGGGCACTAGATGCCCTGGAGCAATTAACATCTTTGAATCTGGACAGGCTGCATTATAAACCCAAGGATTTAAATGGAAAAATAAAAAAAATTTTGAGATAGGGTTCACATACAACATTTATATACAAGGAAGAATCCGATAACCCCAGTATTTATAAGGATTATCGGATTTTTTTAGTTCACAAGTGTCGAAAACGGGAATAATTACCCTTGTCAAGGGCTTTTTCCGCTTTTTATCTCATTTTCTCCTGCACAGGGCTTATATTCCCGGTCCGCCCTCAGTTCAGCACCCCGATCGTAAGCTCGTTCATCCATTTCCGCTTCTGCTCCATGGAGGAATGCACATAACGGTTCAGCGTTATATTCACATTCGCATGTCCAAGTATCTCACTTAGAGTCTTCACATCAAACCCCTTCTCTATACACCTTGTCGCAAATGTGTGGCGCAGCGTATGAAAATTCGTCGTATCCAGATTACATTCCGTCAGATATCTCTTGAAAATATTCTCCAGTGTTCTCGGCTCGATAAAATCATTGTCAAGCCCGGTCAGCACGAATACGTTGTCCGGGAGTTCGACACTTCCCATTACCCAAAAACTTCTTAAAGCCTTATTTTAGGCTTATTTTTTTGTCAAATTTTCCCTATTTTTATGTTGTATGTGCTGTATGTATATGATATAATGGTTATGAGGTGATGTTTTATGAAGCTATACTATGATAAACGTCTTAAAGATCCTACCTATTATGCTCAGCAAGGCATTCGGAATGGGAAAAAAACGACCACCAGAAATGTTAAAAACTTTGGGAAACATTCTGAACTTTTAAAAATAACAGATGATCCGGAAGCTTATGTAAGAGAAGAAATCAAAAAAATGAATGAAGAATACCGGATTGGCAGAGTCACTTTTAACCTGACTGCTGATTTCAATGAAAAAGTGAAACATACACCGGATGCGGCGTCTGCTTCCAATTGGGTTAATATCGGATACTTTTTTTTGCAGTACATTATGGAAGGTCTTAACCTGAAAGAATTCTTTTCCCAAAAAAGCAGCGGGCGTAAAGTTACTTTTGACTGCTTTACAATCTCGCGCTTTCTTACATATGCAAGGATTCTGGATCCCAGATCCAAATTTGCCACATGGAACCATCTGGCATCCTATTATGAACAACCCTGTTTTGATTACCAGCACATCCTTCGGTTTATGGACTTATTAGAAACTAATTATGACTCTTATCTGAATTGGCTTTTTAAAAACAGTAACTCGGTCGTGAAACGGGACACTTCTGTCCTCTACTATGATTGTACAAATTTCTATTTTGAGTGTGAACAGCCAGATGAAGACGTGGTTGATGAAGTGACTGGCGAAATCATCAATGGATTAAGGAAATTTGGCATAAGCAAAGAACACCGTCCGAATCCCATCGTAGAAATGGGGCTTTTCATGGACAGCAGGGGCATTCCGATCACCATGTGCCTCCATCCCGGAAATACCAGTGAGCAGGTAACTGCTGTCCCTTTGGAAAAAGAAGTACTCCAGATGCTGGATGGGGCAAAATTCATTTATTGTGCGGATGCCGGGCTGGGTTCTTATAACATCCGCAAGTTCAACAGTATGGGAGGCCGGGCATTTATTGTCACACAGTCCATCAAAAAGCTCAGTGATATTCTAAAAAAATCTGTATTCAATGACTTTGACTACAAACTGCTTTCTAATGACGCACCGGTAAAAATCAGTGGTATGAAGGAATTTGACAGGCACCTGGAAGAGAACCTGAAATTATACAATGATTTTGCCTATAAGATCATTGATGCAGATAAAGCCGTAGACCTTGGGCTGTATGAGGAAAAAATCCTTAAAAATGGTAAAGTCAAACGTGTAAAAGCAACCGGACTCCTAAAACAACGCATCATTATCACATTTTCACGGAAAATGATGGAATACCAGAGGGCTGTACGCGAACGGCAGATTGAACGCGCTAAAAAACTATTGGAAAAGAAAGATCCTGAGGAAATCAAAAAGGGACCAAATGATATAAAGAGATTTATGAAAAGGGTGACACATACAAAATCCGGTGAAAAGGCAGCCGTTGAATATCTGCTTGATGAAGCGAAGATTGCAGAGGAAGAAAAATACGACGGCTATTATGCTGTGGCGACAAACCTTCTGGATCCAGCCAAAGACATTCTGGACGTATCACATAAAAGATACCAGATTGAAGACTGTTTCCGGATTATAAAAACCAATTTCACAGGAAGGCCTGTAAACCATCGGCTGCCAAACCGTATCAAAGCACATTTTCTGATCTGCTATACTGCATTGCTGGTATATCGTTTACTGGAGGCCAAGTTAGATGATCAGGAGACTCATGTAACACCACAGGATTTAATCACTACTTTAAGAAACATGAACGTTACTAATATCCATGATGTTGAATATATGGCACTCTATAATGGAAGCAGGGCACTAGATGCCCTGGAGCAATTAACATCTTTGAATCTGGACAGGCTGCATTATAAACCCAAGGATTTAAATGGAAAAATAAAAAAAATTTTGAGATAGGGTTCACATACAACATTTATATACAAGGAAGAATCCGATAACCCCAGTATTTATAAGGATTATCGGATTTTTTTAGTTCACAAGTGTCGAAAACGGGAATAATTACCCTTGTCAAGGGCTTTTTCCGCTTTTTATCTCATTTTCTCCTGCA
>CAJTRO010000078.1 GCA_910579015.1 uncultured Dorea sp.
GTCTATTTCTCGTTCATCATCATACGGGGGATTAAGCTGCCGATCTTCGAGATCGAACACGCCGCCTCCAGAATCGCACAGGGCGATCTGGACATAGATATCTCCTATACCTCCAGAGACGAGCTGGGTGTTCTCTCTGACCAGGTACGCGAGCTGATCCGCAAGCTCCAGATGATCATTGACGACGAGAACAAGTTCCTGGCCCAGATGGCTTCCGGTGATTTTACAGTGGATTCTACCTGTGAAAATGAATATACCGGCGGATTCCGCCCTCTTCTGGTTTCCTTCCGTGCGATTGCCGACAAGCTCAATCACACAATCTTGCAGATCAGCGAGAGCTCGGCGCAGGTCGCTAGCGGTTCCGACCAGGTATCAAGCGGGGCACAGGCTCTTTCCCAGGGCGCCACAGAACAGGCCAGCTCCGTCGAAGAGCTTGCCGCAACCATTAATGAGATTTCCGAGAAGGTACGGCAGAACGCCGAATATGCACGCCAGGCCAATCAGATGGCCGGCTCCGTCGGCAGTGAGATGCAGGAGAGCAACCAGAAGATGCAGGAAATGATACACGCCATGAACGATATCAGCAATTGTTCGGATGAGATCAGCAAGATCATCAAGACCATCGAGGATATCGCGTTCCAGACCAATATCCTTGCACTGAACGCCGCTGTAGAAGCCGCCCGCGCAGGCAGCGCCGGAAAGGGCTTTGCCGTTGTGGCCGATGAGGTCCGCAACCTGGCCGGGAAGAGTGCGGAAGCCTCAAAGAATACTTCCGCTCTGATCGAGAACTCATTAAGAGCCGTAGAGAACGGAACTCTGATCGCAGATGAAACCGCCGAATCTCTACTACAGACCGTGAAGGGCGTCGAAGAGGTTGCCGGCATTATCAGCCAGATTTCTGAGGCAAGCAGTAACCAGGCCGATGCAATCTCCCAGATCACGATGGGGATCGACCAGATCTCAAGCGTTGTACAGACCAATTCAGCAACCGCCGAAGAGAGCGCGGCGGCAAGCGAGGAATTATCAAGCCAGTCCCAGCTTATGAAGGACCTGGTCGGCAGATTCCGTCTGAGAGGTTAGCCGGATACAATGTAAAAGCGAACTGCTCCCCGTCAGGCAGACAATTGTAGAATATAGATTTTCGGGGCTGTATAAACTGCGTTTCGCAACAGCCCCTTTTCCATCCAGATACAGATTTAACTATTCCAGTATAATGGTCTCATACCCTTTCAGGCAGATACGCCCGGTCCGCTTCTCGCCCGAACTTAGATCCCTCATCTCATGCCCCAGACAGATCTCCTGTTCCCCGGACGAATAATTCAGGATAAAGAAATACTTCTTCCCGTCCTTCTCCCTGACGCACAACTCGCACTCCGGCGAAAGCTTTACTTCGTCCTCATAAGGGCTCAAAATTCCCGTATATTCAAGCAATGCCTGTACGGTCTCTCTGGTGAATGTGCCTCCGAAGTGGATCACCCTGCCGTCTCCCGCCAGACGCTCTGTGAGCGCCGGCTTCCCTTCGTAGTAATTCGACGTATAACGCGCCAGCACCTTCACATCCTCGCTGACGGTCTCCAGAATATCATTGAATATGCCGGTGTCAAGCTGTATCTGGTTCCATTCCATGCAGACAGTCCCGTCCACGGCGCCGACGAAGGTGAATTCCTCCACCGCCGTACCCGTCAGGTCCGCCAGAAGTCCCGGCATAGGCGCCATCACACATCTCCCGTGCTCCTCCTTCTGACCGGTCCGCGCTCCTATGATCAGACAGCCGCCCTTCTCTACATACATCTTAAGGACCTCCGCTCTTCTCTCTGTCAGAATCAGGCCGTGAGGATAGAACAACACCGGATATTTTCCCAGTTCTTCATATTCCGTACTGTCAGACAACAGTACATAATCCATCGGCGTATGGCTCAACTGGGACGCGGCGAAGATCTCCTTCTTGCTCGCCTTCTCCACACGTCTGTGCCATACATCCACATCCGCATCCCAGAGATTATCATAATCCTCCAGAACCCCGAAGGCAGCCAGGTATCCGGCGCCGGCCAGATCCCTGACCGGACGCAGACGCTCATGAAGTGCTTTAACCTCCCCAAGCTTCCGGTTGTCACGGTTATCATAGTCCAGGATCCCGTGCCAGTAGATCTCCGTTCCCACCGTGCAGGTACGCCAGCGGAAGAAGCTTACATAATCCGCCCCGTGGGCGATACTCTGCATTGCCCAGAGCGTCATCTGCCCCGGCTTTGGCGCAGGCGCTTCCATCCGGGTATTCCAGCCATTTGCCCCGGACTGCTGTTCCATGATCCCAAAATGCGGACAGACGGAACGCACCCTTGACAGATGATTGCTCCACTTCCTGTCGTTGAGCCCCTTACTGTGGATTGGATCCTCCTCAAGGCAGTACGCGAAGTTCGGATAAGAATCATAAGTGTATACATCCAGCGCCTCATCCATCATCTTATGGTTATCCAGATGTCCGAACATGCCGTTCGTAGTGATGAAATCTCCCGGTTTCATATATTTACGGATAATATCGCTCTGCATCTTACAGAACGCGCCGGCGCTCTCGGAAACGAAACGGTAATACTCAAGCGTCAGATGAGGGTTCGAAGAATCGTGGATGGTGGTGCGCGGTACATAGACCTCGCTCCAGTCCGTATATTCCTGATTCCAGAAAATCATCCCCAGCTCCCGGTTCAGCCTTTCAAGCGTACCGTATCTCGCCTTAAGATATTCGCGGAACGCCGCCGTGTCGCTCTCTGAATAGAACACATCCGCCTCACAGTTGATCTCATTGTCTATCTGCCATCCGATCACGTTTGGATGGGACGCATAGTGTCCTGCAAACTTCTCCACGATCCGCGCACTGAGCTTCTGATAGACCGGGGAATTATAATTATAGTGCCTGCGCATTCCGTGACGGAACTTTACCCCGTCCATCCGGCAGTTCAGTACCTCCGGATACTTCTCTGTAAGCCATGCCGGCGGCGTCGCCGTCGGCGTCCCGAAGATCACCTTCATTTCGGCCTTACACGCCGTCTCCATGAATCCGTCGAAGAATTCATAGGTGTACTCTCCCTCCCTTGGCTCTACCTTGCTCCATGCAAATTCCCCGATCCGGATCGTTTGGATCCCTGCCTCCTTCATCCTCTCAAGGTCTTCCTCCCACAGCTCCTTATCCCAGTGCTCCGGGTAATAACAGGTGCCCAGTGAAATTGCATCCCACTTAAAATTCTGCTGTCTTCTCATCGCTCTTATTCCTCCTCGTCTTCTGCCGGGCGCCATGCCTGTCCGAACTTTACGTCCCTGAACAGCGCCGCAAGCCCCGTAATCTGCTTCAGCCTCAAAATCTCATCCTTATCCATCCCCAGATGCCTGGAAATCCACGCATCCGAACGCCCCAGCTCGTGAAGCTCCTTCACGATATTTCCCATCAGATCCACGTCATGGTTTCCTCTGGCCCGGTTATGCCGGATCGTACTTGCGATCCGCTGATCCAGCGGTTTATCGATGACCGATACCGGAAGCATCCCCTTCTCCCTCTCATAGATATCTGAATGCTCTATCATGATACGATACCGGTGGAAGCCGTCAACGATCACATACTTATCTTCTATCTTATCATGATAGCAGACGACCGGCATAGTATACCCGTCATTCTTAATACTTTCATAGAGAAGCTTCATCTCCGGCGGAGCGACCGCATTGGGATTATAGCTGTTGGGGACCACCTTTTCAACCGGAACCGCAGTCACATGATAGGCAGGACTTTTATATTCCATAATTCATTTCCTCCACACTCTTATATTTATGACGGATCATATCGATCCTTCTCTGCTGGTCTCTGGTCATTCCAAATCCCATGGAACGGCAGATATGATCGTTCTTTAAGATACAGCAGCACATCCTCTTCCAGCTTGGAATGTCCTTCGTTGACTTGATATCGTCCGTATCGTCCGGAATCTTCCCTATGAACACGATCCTGGACTTCTTCCTCAGCGTATAATTAGAGACGCCGTTCCGCCTGATCTGATAACCATGCTCTTCCAGTTCCTCTATGACCTCCTCGTCCAGACCTCCCCCCGTCTCATGCCAGAACTTTATCGATGTATTGAATTTCTTGACGTAGTTATTGCGCAGACGCACCGGCAGGGTATCCAGAAGAAACATCGTATACGATCTCCAGGTGTGTCCTTCCGGCAGGGTAATATTCCTGTACCCCATCGCCTTCGACCTTCCGTAAATGGCGCCGAAATTCGCTCCCTTCACTCTTCCGACGAGCTTCACCCAGATCTCCGGATCAATTACTCTGTAGAGGTTAAGAGAATCCTTCGAATAGTCGTTAAAAGGCGAGGCAACCCTCATCTGTGATATCTTCAGGCCCGCCATATAATAGAGGTCGTAGAGATGATTATAATCATAATCAAATATGTAATTGGCGTGCCAGACATCCCTCGTGGTCCAGTCATAGAGCGGTGATGCGCACCAGACGTCTTTGAACTGCTTCGTAATCCAGCACTCCTGCTTGTAACCGAACTTTTTATTCAAGAACCCACTGTATCTCTGTAAGGATTCGTCCGCGCGTATCCCCAGAAGGCATACCGTCTTCGCATTACCGTGGGAGATCCTGTACCATCGGCCGAACTGCCTCGCAAGATCCTCCTGATGCATACGATAACGGTAGGTAGTGATCGGATTATTGTCGATATTAACTACATATTTCTTCTTAGGCATCTTTCTAACCCACAGCTCTTCCCGCTTGTCATCCCACGGATACCAGTACATCTGATAACTGCTGAGAGCCGTTCTGGTCGCCATTGGAAGGCACACCCAGTACGGCTCTACGTTATCCTTTATCCGTTCAAATGTACGCTCCACGTATTCTGTCGTCACGGTGTACTGTGCCTCAAAGTCCTGATGAAAAACACCGATCCTCTTACACGGAGCATATTTCTGCTGATAATCCAGGACAAGGTTCAGCAATAACCCGCTGTCTTTTCCACCGGAAAATGAGATGTAGATATTGTCAAATTCTTCAAAAATAAACTTTATACGCTCCTGAAAAGCCTCATATACATTCTGTCTTAAGTATTCTCGTACCATATTTGTCTCCTGAGTATAAAAATTACCAATTTCTGGAACTATATGTGTGTTAATTTATCATAACATGTCTACAAATTCAACAGGGTTCTTTAATTATTAAGAAATCTTTCAAAACGTGATCTTGTACATTACCTCGAAACTGTCTGTAAATACCTGCGGCTTTCGAAGCCGCCCATAATGGCAGTCTGGATAACAACCTTCTTGACATTCATTCATCTATCCAGTAATATTTTATCTGAATTTATATCATTCTGGGGAATCGGATGACCAAAATACATATTGCGAAACAGGGAGAAAGTTATGAAAACAGAATTTAAAAGCTATGCATATATATTTATTGCCGGATCATTATGGGGGACCATCGGATTATTTGTCAAGTACATGGAACAGTCCGGCTCTACCTCGACATACACAAGCTTTCTGCGGATGGGGCTTGGGCTCCTTTTGCTGGTTGTCATCACGCTCGCCAAGGACGGCCCCGGCGCCTTCCGTATTGGAAAAGGTACGCTGATTTCATGTATCCTGTTAGGTTTCATCTGTCAGGCCGTCTATAACCTCGCCTACAGCAACGCCGTCAACACAATCGGAGTGTCGTTAAGTTCCGTACTGCTCTATACGTCTCCGATCTTTACCAGTATCACTTCTTTTCTGTTTTTTCATGAAAAACTGGGGAGAAGGAAGCTGATCGCCCTTCTTATCAATATAATCGGATGTACATTGACCGTGACCGGAGGTAATTTTACCGGACTTTCCTTCGCGGTTTCCGGTCTGTTATTCGGAGTTGCATCTGGATTCTGCTATTCTCTGGCGCCTATATTCGGCCGGCTTGCCGCGGACGAAGGTTCGCCGTTTGCTGTGTCCACCTATAACTTCTTGTTTGCAACGATTTTTCTCGCAATCTTCACCCGCCCGTGGACGACTGTCGAGAATCCTCTGAATCCCAAAGTGCTTGCCATAGGCGTCGGCTTTGCGCTTATTCCGACGGCCCTCGGATATATCTTCTATTTTTCCGGGCTTAAAAATATTACCGAAAGCAGTAAGGTCCCGGTTGTCGCCTCCATTGAGACGGTTGTCGCAACCATTATCGGCATTCTGATTTTCCATGAAAATCTCAGGCTTGGAAATATACTTGGTATCGCCTGTGTACTGGGATCTATCGCGATCATGAATCTTACCTGGAACAAAAGAAAGGCAGGGACTTAAAAATGAAGAAAACAGATAACGCCAGAATAACCTGGGAAAAAGATGGATATGTCCTCAGACTGTCCAAAAGAGAGGATGCCGAGAATTACTACTGGCAGAACTACAACCCTCTTGATCCGGAGGTTGCACGGCTTACCGGATGTAAACCGTCTTTCACCCATGATGAAGTTGTAGACTTCTTCCTGTCCTGTGTTGACGACGAGAACCGATATGACTTTCTGATCATAGATCCTGACGGAAATATCATCGGTGAAAGTGTGATCAATGAGATTGACCGGGATGTGCAAAGTGCAAATTTCCGTATTGGAATCTTCCATAGTAATGTCCGTAAAAAAGGGATCGGCTCCTGGGCGATTCGTATGACCTGCGGTTTTGCCTTCGAACAGCTTCACCTGCACCGTCTGGAGCTGGATGTATTTTCTTTTAATCCAGGCGCCGAAAAAGCATATCTGAAGGCCGGCTTCAGGCGTGAAGGGGTGCTCCGGGATGCGGTAAAGGACGGAGACACTTATGCCGATGACATACTGATGGCAATCTTGGAAGATGAATGGCGCAGCCAATAGCTGCGCCGCCATACACCTCGGGATCTCAGCCGGATCTCAGACCGGCAATGCATAACGTTGATGCGGGTTATACCGGACTGCACCCGCAGCTGCATTACATAGGAGTTCCAACCTCGATCAGATTACCGTCCAGATCATAGAATCGAACCACCTTTTGTCCCCAGCTATGCACCATAAGCCTGTTAACATATTGGATAGAAGGGTATAACTTTTCCAGTTTTTCAACAAATCCTTCTATATCCTTTTCTTCAAAATACAGCTCGCAGGAATTATTTTCCGCAATAATCTCTCTCTCCAGGAACTCTTCCCAGATTCTCTTATCTTGAAGCACAAGCCCCTCTGTCAAAATCATATTACCGTCATTGTCAAGCACCATATCCAGACCAAACAGGTCGTGGTAGAACTGTTTTGACTTTTCTATATCTTTCACAACAATCAAAATATTCTTTAATTTCATCGCCTTATACCCTTTTCATCCTATATTTTCTATACCTGTTCACAGCTTCTGTCAGTTCCGGTACGAACAGGATTCTTTATTACATTAATCCAGCTTTATCTTTTACTCTGAATGAATTCCAGGATCTCTTTATCCTTACCATGTACCAATATATATTCCATTACATTCGTTTTTTGGATCACTTTTTGTATCAACGCTTTATCCAGTCGTTCAAATACATCTATTGCATTTCGTTTTGTCAATCCATTGATTTCCTTTAAGAGTAAAGTATCCCTTTTTTTCCTATCTGCATCTTCCGGGGGATAGCCAATCCCAAATTCGTCCTCAAACAACTTTTCTAAGGTACACTGTAAATTGATTTCTCCAGCCCAGCCAAAATTCAGTCCCAAAGGGATAGAAACAGCATTTCCGTCATTAATCCTTCCAAACAAAAAAGCATCTTGTGGATTTGCCGTATATCCACAGACTATATTAGGAAGACTGTTACAAGCAATCATCATTCCCTGCCCCGAAGAACATCCTGTTACAACAAAATCTATTGATCTGCTTGACAAAAGCATACTGATCATCACCGCAATTTCTATGTATGAAAAACAGCAGGATTCCTCTTCATAGCAGCCAAAGTTGATTACTTTATGGCCATGCTTTTCTGCCGAATCCATAGTGCAATGGTATAATAACTCATTTTTCTTCGCCTGGGAAGTTGCTTGAATCACTCCCACCTTCATATAATATCGTTCCTTTCAAACACCGGTTTATTTTCTTTAATAACCTGTCACAATTTCTTTACGATTTCAATTGCAGAAGTAATCAAATTATATCGTATATCCTTTTGCATGTTCCAATTTCGAGAATCCCATGCCTCACCGCTTACATCATCACCGGCATATAATAACTGGGCAAGCGGAATATTATAATACTGAGAAACCGCAAAAAAAGCCGCCGCTTCATTTGTTTTAAACATGAAATAACCGTCTCGACTGTCTCTTTATGGCATTCGACTTCGCCGGATGGCTCTAGGTAATGATAGGATGTCCCCTCATCTCTAACCGCAGAGACCGGGACAATGATTTCTCCTACCTTACTGTCCTTTATCAATGCCCCTGCGCCCCCGCAGATTATGAACTTTTCACATCCCATAGCATGTAGTTCCTCAAGTGTTACAGCCGCACCAGGCGCACCACAAAACGCCATCGTAATACAGAGTCTATCCGTACCATATACATACTCATAAACAGGTATATCAAACACTTCCGAGTTAAGATAACCAATGACAGGAAGATTATTTTCCATAACGAATCGATCCAGTTCTTTTCTAAAAAATGTAATCACACACTTTTCAGGAAGATTTTTAGCTAAAAAATCTGCCGGGTGGATAACAGGATTTTTACTGGTATCAAATTCACATATGGGATACTTATTCTTCAATATCATATCTTTTACCTCCTTAAATCCCGATTGAACAAAATCGCTGCGCGATGGCCTGCCAGGGCTGTGGCGCAGTTTTTACGTTCCTCTAAATAAAAGCAGTGGAAAAATCTTCCGCAATACGGTATTGTTAAGTTACCACACAAAACAATCAAATACGGAGACCTCCACTGCCTATGAATACAATATCATTTTTTGGTGTCTTCCGCAACCGGAATTATGATCCCAATGCACCTCCCTGGTAAGTAGACGTCACTTTAAACACTCAATACTACTTATCATGGAGGTTTTTTATGTACGAAGATATTTTTGAATCCATCCGCCATGCTGCGGAAAAACGCAACCTTAGAGAACGGACAATTCAACTGTATTGCAGTAATGTCAGCTATTTCCTGCGCTGCACCAATAAGCCTGTTACTGACCTCACGCTTGAGGATGCAGATGCCTTTCTTACCATGAAACGTCTGGAGGGCAGATCCCCTGAAACTCATAACCACTATCGTTCCTCTATCAAGTTTCTCTACAAAAGAGTCCTGAAG
>CAJTRO010000079.1 GCA_910579015.1 uncultured Dorea sp.
GCTAACAAACTTGAAAAATTTAAATCCTCCAAAACTTTTTTAAGGGTATAGACTGGATCGTCATCGGGTAAACTCAATTCGAAGAAATTAAAGTTAATTTTCTGTTGCCCTAACTCAAAAAATTCGTTATAATAATTATGGTTTTTCATAGTTACATTATAACATGTAACGGAGAAAAGATGGTTGTCGTTAGCCATCTTTTTTCTATTTTATCATTAATTTTAATGGAGGCGACGATACACATGTATCGCCGCCTCCCATGCATTGGACTATCTATTTCCCGACAGCCCCCTTATTTTGAAAACTCTTAAACAGAATGAAACCCTTTTCCGATGATCTCACTGGTATTGGATATGAGGAGGAACGCATCCGGAGAGTGTTCCTTGATGTAGTTCCGAAGCCGCACAGCCTCTACGCGGTTGAGCACAGTGAAGATAATGTACTTGTCTTCTCCGCTGAAGGCGCCCTTGGCAAGAACGATGGTTGCGCTTCTGTGGAGGCTGTCTTTGATATACTCGCAGATTGGCTGCGGGTTATTGCATACGACATTGAAATACTTGGACAGGTTCAGACTTTCGATAAATCCGTCGATCATAAATGAACGAAGGGCAAGTCCGAGGAAAGAATACAGTCCGGTCTGAATGTCGAATACGAAGAAGCCGGCAAGTGTGATGAAGAAATCTGTGACCATCAGCGCATTCCCGATGTTGAAGCTGGTATATTTCTTCATGATCATGGCTATTACGTCTGTACCGCCGCTGGAGGCTCCGATGTTGAACAACACGGCAGAACCGATGGAGGGCAGTGCAATGGCAAATGCAAGCTCAAGAAGCGGCTGGTCTGTCAGAGGATGGCTCATGGGATAGATCCGCTCGAGCCCGGACAGTGCAACCGACAACAGGATACTGCTGTAGGCAGTCTTCGCGGCGAACTTCCTGCCTAATACGAAGAAGCCGATCACAAGCAGCAGCATATTTGCCGCAAAAGAGAAATCTCCCGCTGAAATGACTCCGGATTTGGCGACAAGGACGGCAAGACCAGTGATTCCCCCGAAAGTAAAATTGTTGGAGAATTTGAAAAAATAGACGCCGACTGCCATGACCAGTGTGCTCAGAGTCAGATAAATAAAATTCTTCAGCCTGTCAGAGTGTTTGGGTGAGTCTGCCGCAGGCAGGCTCTGTGGTTTTGATTTCATGTTGTACCCCTTGATATAATATTCTTTTTATTACCACACCCGATTGTAACGCGGGAATATCAAAAAGTCAATGGTATTATTCAATCTGCATTAGAATTGAGAATTTGGCGCATAATACCCTCATGAAGACTGCGGTCAGCAGTCTTAAAAAGGAGGAAAATGAGATGCATAAGTATTTACCGATTACGGATGTATACGCAAGAGAAATCTTAGATTCCCGCGGGAATCCGACTATAGAAGTAGAAGTTCTGGCAGGCGAGGATATCATTGGAAGAGCGTGTGTACCGTCTGGCGCGTCGACAGGGCAGTATGAGGCGTTGGAATTGCGGGATCGTAAGAAGCGTTACGGCGGGCTTGGCGTAGAACTGGCAGTAGATCATGTGAATGCCAGGATCGCGCCGGCGGTCATCGGAATGAACGTGTTCGATCAGCCGATGATCGACCAGGTGATGTTAAGACTGGATGGTACAAAGAATAAATCAGATCTGGGGGCGAACGCGATTCTGGGCGTATCCATGGCGGCGGCCCGGGCGGCGGCGCAGGCGCTTCGGATCCCGCTCTATTCCTATCTTGGCGGAACCAATGCAAAGCGTCTTCCTGTGCCGATGATGAACATCATGAATGGGGGAAGGCACGCGGATAATACCATAGATATCCAGGAGTTCATGATCATGCCGGCGGGGGCGTGCTGTTTCAAGGAGGGGCTCAGGATGTGTGCGGAGATATACCATACATTGAAAAGTCTTCTGAAAAAGCACGGACACAGTACAGCCGTAGGCGACGAAGGCGGATTTGCCCCGGACCTGCCGGATGCCAGGGAAGCGATCCGTTTTATAATCGAGGCGGTACAGCAGGCGGGATATAAGCCGGGGGAAGACATCGTGATCGCGCTGGATGTGGCGGCCACAGAGCTTTATGATAAGAGCTCGAAGAAATATGTATTTGAAGGAGAGGGCAGGATGCATGGGCATCAGATCGTCCGTTCGACCGAGGAGCTGATTGAATATTACGAGGAGCTGGCAGAGGAATTCTCGATTGCTTCCATTGAGGATCCCCTGGACGAGGAGGACTGGGAAGGATGGGAGCTTCTTACCACCCGGCTGGGAATGAATATGCAGCTGGTGGGGGACGACCTCTTTGTCACGAATGAGGAGAGGCTTAAGAAGGGGATTGAGCGCGGCGCCGCCAATGCGATCCTTATCAAGGTCAACCAGATTGGGACGCTGACGGAGGCATTTAACGCGATTGAGACGGCAAAGAGCGCCGGTTACCGGACGATCGTATCCCACCGCTCCGGTGAGACGGCGGATTCTATCATTGCAGATATCGCAACGGCATTCAATTCAGGCCAGATCAAGACAGGGGCGCCCTGCCGGTCCGAGCGGGTGGAGAAGTATAATCAGCTTTTGAGGATTGAAGAACGGCTGGGAGACGTGGCTGAATACAGGAATCCATTCTGTTAGTTTTAATCTTGCTATTTTATGCATCTTATGGTAGAATGAAGAAGGTTAAGCCGTAGGAGGTGTGGAAGATGGAGATCTTGAAGACAGTTTTAATGATCATATTTGCAATAGACTGTATTGCGCTTACAGCTATCGTTCTGATGCAGGAGGGCAAGTCTGCCGGACTTGGTACGATCAGCGGTATGGCGGACACTTACTGGGGGCAGAACAAGGGACGTTCCATGGAAGGCGCGCTTGTGAAGTCTACGAAGTTCCTGGCAATTCTGTTTATTGTATTGGCAGCAGTGTTGAATTTAAAAGTATTTGCATAGTATTACGGTGGGACACTCCTGTATGGGAGTGTCCATTTATATATATCGGATAAGCGCCGGCAGGAAGGAGGCAGGAAGAAGATGGATAAGACGTTTGAGAAGCGGAAGAAAGTGGTCTATGACCTGATATGTGACGAGCTGTATGTTCCCATGAAGTTCAAGGAGCTGGCCATGCTCTTGCAGGCTGCGAAGGAACAGAGGGATGAATTAAGAGAGATCCTGGAAGCTTTGGAGGCAGACGGGAAGATTTATCTCTCGAAGAGGGGAAAATACTGTAAGGGCGAGGCAAAGCGTCTGGCAGGAACGTTCCGGGCCAGTTTGAAGGGCTATGGATTTGTGGTCAAGGAGGACGGAGAGGCTGATATCTATATTGCCGAGGAGAACACCGGCGGTGCGTTTGACGGCGACAGGGTGGAGTTTGTCCTTGGCCGGGAATCTCAGGGACGAAGCCGTGAGGGTAAGATTGTAAAGATCATATCCAGGGGACTGACGAAGATTGTCGGAACATACCAGAAGAGGGACGGGCAGAATTATGGGTTTGTGCTTCCGGATAACCGGAGATTTCCCTGTGATATCTTCATTCCTGCGGAGAAGTCAATGGGCGCCGTAAGCGGGCATAAGGTGGCGGCAGAGCTTATGTCATACGGAGAGCCGGGCAGGAATCCGGAGGGGAAAGTGACTGAGATCATCGGGCATATCAACGATCCGGGTACGGATATCATGTCAATTGTCAGAGGGTACGACCTGCCGGTAGAATTTTCGGAGAAGATACTGAACCAGGCGGAGCGTGTGGCGAAGGATGTGAGCGAGGCTGATATGGCCGGGCGTAAGGATATCCGCAGCTGGCAGATGGTGACGATTGACGGGGAGGATGCCAAGGATCTGGACGACGCTGTTTCCCTTACGAAGGAAGGGGAATGTTATGTCCTGGGCGTCCATATAGCGGACGTGACGAATTATGTCCAGGAGAACAGCGCGATCGACCGGGAGGCAAAGAAGAGGGGCACCAGTGTGTATCTGGCAGACCGGGTGATCCCTATGCTCCCGCACAGGCTTTCCAACGGGATCTGTTCGCTGAACGCCGGGGAAGACCGGCTTGCCCTCAGCTGTATCATGACGGTGAATGAGAAGGGGATTGTCACGGACCATGAGATTGCGGAGACGGTGATCCATGTGGACGAGAGGATGACCTACACCAGCGTGAAGAAGATTCTTGAGGATGAGGATGCTAAGGAACGAGAGAAGTACAGCAGACTGGTTCCCATGTTTGAGAGGATGCGGGAATTGTCACAGATCCTCCGCGGCCGCAGGCGCAGACGGGGATCGATAGATTTTGATTTTCCGGAGACAAAGCTTATACTGGATAAAGAGGGGAAGCCCTTGGAGATCAGACCTTATGACCGGAATACGGCCACAAAGATCATAGAGGATTTTATGCTTCTGGCAAATGAGACCGTGGCGGAGGATTATTACTGGCAGGAGCTTCCGTTCGTGTACCGGACGCATGAGGTGCCGGACGAGGAGAAGATACGCGCTCTGGCCACATTTATCAATAATTTCGGTTATTCCATGCATGTCGGGGTGAATGAGATCCGTCCCAAGGAGATACAGAAGCTTCTTGCGAAGGTAGAGAATACGCCGGAGGAGGCGCTGATCTGCCGGCTGGCGCTAAGGTCCATGAAGCAGGCGCGTTATATGCCGGAGAATATCGGCCATTTTGGTCTGGCGGCGAATTATTATACACATTTTACCTCGCCGATCAGAAGGTATCCGGACCTTCAGATCCACAGGATCATCAAAGATAACTTAAGAGGCAGGATGGATGAGGACAGGATCGGGCATTATCATAGTATCCTTCAGGAAGTGACCAAGCATTCCAGCGAGATGGAGCGAAGAGCCGAAGAGGCGGAGCGTGAGACCGTCAAGCTTAAGAAGGTGGAGTATATGGAGCAGTATGTCGGAGAAGAATTCGAAGGTGTGATCTCGGGCATGACCAAGTGGGGGATGTATGTGGAATTGGACAATACGATAGAGGGTATGGTGCATGTGTCTAATATGACGGACGATCATTATGATTATTATGAGGACCGTTATGAACTGGTGGGAGCGCATACCAATAAGGTGTATAAGCTGGGGCAGAAGATCCGGATACGGGTGATCGGCGCAGACCGGATGCTCCGGACGATAGATTTTGAGATAGCAGAGGAAGAGTGAGGGGGTTCAGATATATGGCGAAGACAAACGGAAAGATGATAGCCAATAATAAGAAGGCATATCATGATTATTTTATCCTGGATACTTATGAAGCGGGGATCGCCCTGCATGGAACGGAAGTGAAGTCGCTGAGGATGGGGAAATGCAGCATCAAGGAGTCGTTTATCCGGGTGGAGAAGGGCGAGGTCTATATCTATGGTATGCATATCAGCCCTTATGAGAAAGGAAATATATTTAATAAGGATCCGCTGAGGGTGCGTAAGCTTCTCCTTCATAAGTCGGAGATCAACAAGATGCTCGGCAAGACGAAGGAGAAGGGCGTGGCGGTCGTGCCGCTTAAGGTATACTTCAAAGGAAGCCTTGTGAAGATTGAGATCGGCCTTGCCAAAGGAAAGAAGCTCTATGATAAGAGGCAGGATATCGCGAAGAAGGATCAGCAGAGAGAGGCGCAGAGAGACTTTAAGGTCCGTAATCTGGCATAGTATGCATGGAAACGGACGGACTTTTGCCCAATCGTACAGCTGGGCTAGGAGGGTGAGAGATGGTACCAACCAGAAAAGAAGATTTGAGAAAGATGGTTACGCAGACGACAGTTGAGATGTATGAGGAACTGACACCTCAGCTGATCGGGCTTATCGAGAAGACCAAGCAGGATGATTCGCTTACAGAGGCACAGAAGCAGGACGAGATATCTCTGCATATGCTGGGATATGTGAAATCCTGCACCAACGAGATCATCATCGAAGTGCTGGCAGAAATACTGGGACTGGATGATTGACAGATGATGGTTGAAAAAAGGGATTGCATAACCGAAGAGCTGGGAATACAATAGAATTAATCTAGGAGAGGAAGGGACGGAAAATGTCTTATTGTGTAAAATGTGGTGCGAAGGTAGATGACGGGATCATGATATGCCCGCAGTGCGGTGCGCAGATACCGGTTCTGTCGGGCAGATATTCCGGCAGTCAGGGCAGTGGAGATAACGGAACGAATGAGCAGTTTTCGGGCGGTCAGTATACATATGGATATGGACAGCAGGGATATGATCAGAGCAGTCAGCAGGGTTACAGCCGGCAGTATGGATATCAGGCGCAGTATTGTGGGACAGAAGGGTATTTTGACCAGAATGAAGTGCGTCAGAACAAAGGAATGGGTGTATTGTCATATCTGGGGATCCTTGTGCTCATACCGCTTCTGGCCGGGGATAAAAGGTCGGAATATGTGAAGCACCATGCCAATCAGGGGCTTGTGCTGTTCATTCTGTCTTCATTGGTTGACCTGGTGGAAGGAGAATGGGTGTGGGGCTTACATTCGATCATCCATTTTGGCGGGGGGATATTCTCGTGGATATTCGATATCCTTGGACTGGCGTTTCTGGTATTGATGGTGATGGGCATTGTGGCCGCGTGTAGAGGGGAACGCAGAGAACTTCCGCTTATCGGAAAGATAAAGTTCTTCAAATAGAAGCTGTTTAGAGTGGGAAGAAAAAGTGCATCAAGCAGAAGCGGTTTGAGCTGGAAAGATAAGTGCATCAAGCAGAAACTGTTTGAGTTGGAAAGATAAGGTTCTTTAAGATCAGGTGAAAAGGGACAGTCAGGAAATACATGGCTTTTGCAGACATTATTTCCTGACTGTCCCTTTAGCATCCGGCCGGCGGGTGCTCCCGGAACGGGATGCACCACGGCTTGCGGCAGAACGGTTTATTCGATGGTGATCAGCCTCGGCTGTTCTTCCTGTTTCTGGATCTCCTTTGGGAATGACAGATGAAGAACTCCGTCCCTGAATGCGGCCTTGATATCATCCTGTGTCAGAGCGTCTCCGACGTAGAAGCTTCTGTTGCAGGTGCCGGTGTAGCGTTCCTTGTGAACACAGTTGCCTTTGGCGTCTTTCTCTTCCTTCGTTACATTCTTATGGGCGGAGATGGTGAGATATCCGTCTTTTAAGTCAGCCTTGATATCTTCTCTGGCATATCCCGGAAGCTCCATCTCAACCAGGTAATTCCCGTCTTTCTCGTGGATATCCGTCTTCATGATCTGTGCGGATGTGCGGTCGTAGGAACGGTTGAAGAACGGATCACTGAACATATCGTCGAATAAATTGTTGAAATTTCTGTTTGCTAATAACATAAATCATTCCTCCTTGAAAGTTATCTTATGGTTTAGTATGTCCCATAAGGTATGAAAATTATTTATTGTTTTATTTGCTATATATATTATATAACACATATTGTTAGCAATGTCAATAGGTGAGTGCTAATTTATTTTCATATTAATATTAAAGAGGTGTATCTTTTGATATATACTGAAGGTCTTACAATTTTTCGTAAGATACCAATTGATCCATTGGTATGCGCGTAGATGTATGTCTGTCCGGATCCGCGGATGGTTCGGCGCCGTATCCG
This sequence comes from uncultured Dorea sp., assembly GCA_910579015.1. GTDB lineage: Bacteria > Bacillota > Clostridia > Lachnospirales > Lachnospiraceae > Sporofaciens. The sequence continues at coordinate 7,585 of CAJTRO010000079.1, forward strand.
ACTGCCAGGATATTAACAGGTTCAAGATTATCCGGCAGTTTAAATTCCTCTTTAATAACGTCGGCTTTAAAATAGCAGATCCATACAGAGCCAAGTCCCAGCTCCGCTGCCTCTAACATCATGTGGTCTGTCAGAATAGAAGCGTCAATGTCCGTTGTTCTTTTTCCGTCAAAAGGACGTTTCCATGCTTTAGAAGAATCCGCGCAGACAATAATAGCTAAAGGTGCGTTATAGATGTTTGCGGCTTTGGAAATCTTGGATAAGCCCTCCTCTTCCCTCACAACGATTAAATGTACCGGCTGTATATTTGCGGCGGTAGGAGCCACATGGGCGGCGGTCAGAATTTTGTCAAGTTTATCCTGTTCAACTTTCTGTTCGGTATACTTTCTTACAGAGTAACGTTTTTTTGCAAGGTCTAAAAAGTTCATAGTGATTCCTCCTGTTTTTGATTGTTATTAAGGTTAACCTGTACTATAATTATATCAGTAACAGAAATTATGGCAAGAACTGACTTTTTAGTGATATACTATCATAAAAGAAAGTATAAGGAGATATCAGGTCATGAAAACATGTGATTTTATCTGTCCTGTTGAGGCGACGATCAAGTTAATAGGCGGAAAGTATAAGGCGGTCATTTTATGGCATTTGATGAGCGGAACACTGCGTTATAATGAACTGCACAAGTGTATGCCCAAAGCCACGGATAAGATGTTAACACAGCAGTTACGTGAATTGGAGAAAGACGGATTGATAAACCGTACTGTTTATCCGGTTGTACCGCCCAAAACAGAGTATTCCTTGACTGATTTCGGGAAGACACTTACGCCGATCCTGGATGAACTGTGTAATTGGGGAAAGGAGTACCTGGAAAATAATCAGTGACAGAGAGCTGCCTGCGGTAAAATATTTGGCGTAACAGTTCAGCCTTGCGACTGGCAAAAGAGAGAAATTGAAAAAGTTTTTTCTTCTGATTATCCACATGGAAACACGTAATTTCACGAATTTCATTGCTTTGTGATTAGTATGTGGATAACTTTTGAACAACATGTCTGTTCAGAATTCCATTTTTCATAGTTTTTGTGACCGGTATTCCACAGAACCTCTGGAATACACAAAAATAATCCACCGTCATTTTGACGAACCTATTCTAAAGAGGATTTTTCTTTTCTATCCGTTTCTGATAAACTATGGTTATCAGAAATGAACGGAAGGAGATGCCCCATGGGAAGAAAAAGCAACTATGAAAATGGAATGTACCAGCAACTCATGGAAATCATGGGGCGTCTGGATACGGTTGAAAAAGAACACAAACAGGAAGTTGGGGAATTGAAAGCGGAAATCGCAGATTTAAAAGAAGAGAACCGGCTCTTACATCAAGAAAACCGACTGCTTAAAGACGATAATGCACGTCTGAAAAGTATTATCAATCATGACAGCTCCAATACTTCCCTTCCACCATCTACCGATCAAAAAGGCGGAAAACCTGCAAAT
>CAJTRO010000080.1 GCA_910579015.1 uncultured Dorea sp.
GTATTATATGTTCAGATACACGAGAGAATTTTCGAAGAAGAAAAATGTGAATGCTTCTGATTGGGTTTCCTGCCCAATTTATAAACGGAAATACATAACAAGCATTTCGTTTTCTATATATCCCGTGAAGCGGAGATATTCCCCAGAAGAGCAGGCAGTTTTGCCTGCCTTTTTCCTTTTGCGGACAGCATGGCTTCCCATGAAGGGACGAGTTACTTTTCACGGGGCGGGGAAACCCCTTTTTTGATTGAGTATTAGCTCTCTGTATGCTATAATTCGATTATATAGTTGAAAGGAAAGTTGGATGCGGTTTTTCGATGATAACCCTCTAGTTTTACGAAAGAGGGTGGTGCCCTATGAGTATAATGGAAGTTTTGACATTATTACTTGTGTTGTTCGCGGCTCTGTCTTACATAGACAATCATAAAAAGAAATAAGCATCCCTACCCGTCCAAAAGTGAGGATGCTTAAATTCTTGTAATTTTTGCTTTTTACTGAGGGTATATCGGAACTTCGTGTCCGATTAACCTTTCTAAGTAGATTATACATCAGAGCCGCTTGATTTTCAAGTGGCTCTTTTAAATCTTCCCACTCCGTGAAAAGTAACAAGTAACAGGGACGAAACAGTTTCAGGTTAGATGCTTGACTTTGTGATATTACAGGCATAATATTATGATATTCATGAATCTTATTACTTAGGAGGCGGATGACAAATGAAGAAAAAGAGAGATATAGGCAGATGTATCATCGGAGTGTCTGCTGGATTGGCTGTCATTGGCTGTACATATGGCTGTAAGCATATTTTGAAGCAGGAATATGATCAGGAGTATGATAATGAGGATATATCCGGCGCGGATCCATCTGATATAGACGAGCAGGATGACAAGCCGGCAGAAGCCTTACTCGAGAAGGCCGAGTTAAAAGATCTTGATACGGCAGTTATGGAAAACCAGAACGGCGAGCCGGTGTTTGCATTTTCAATTGATGATTTTATCGACAGCTATAACGGGCTGTACTGGAAGGACAGAAAGATCCGTTATCTGCTGCCGTCCTGGGAGTGGAAGTCGTATCTGTATGATTCGGGGATACACTCCAGATATAAGACCTGCTGCTATAATTTTGCGAATGATGAGGAAATCCAGGGATTTCCGACAATTTCTGTGTATGTGCCTGCGAACGACGATCATGTACAGGAGATTACGGTAAATTTCGACGACCACAGCTATACGGACCAGTTGTACAAGGTCTATGAAAAGATGTGCTTTTATACATTGAAGGCTTTGTTCCCGGATCTTGCGGACGAGAAGCTTATAGAGCTTTACACGACGCTGAACCAGATCGCGTATGACAATATAACGACGCAGAAATATACTTCTGAATCGGTCCCGCCTGCATTGTACTATAGAGGTGAAATAGGGGTATATCCGTATTTTGCGATCGGGGAGTGTGTGCATCTTTGTATCATTCCTGTAACCGGGCAGAGTATAGAAGAGTATAAAAATAAGGGAGTGCCTGTGCAGGAGATCATGCAGGATGAATAGGCTTTATGCAGAGAAGTTTTGTCAGAATGCCTTGTCAGACTGTCATATTTCGGAGGAATCCTTATTACAATGATATTAACAGTAGGAAACCTATGAGGAGTCAGTGTATGAAATCAATTGTGGCGGTACTATTAAGTACCCTGTTGTGTGTGCAGACGTGGAGCGTGCCGGTAAGCGCCATGCCGGTACATGAGCCGATCCTGTATGAGGATACACAGGAGAAGACAGGCGGAGCAGAAGATTCGGATACGGATACCGGAAAAGAGCAGGATGCCAAGGAGAATGCGGATGTCCAGGAAAAGCAGGGTACTAAGGAGAATGCGGATACCCGAAAAGAACAGGATGCTGAGGGGAATGCGGATGATGGGGAAGAGCAAGGTGCAAAGGAGAATGCGGATGATGGGGAAGAGCAGGGTGCTAAAGAGAATGCGGATGATGGGGAAGAGATAGACACCCAGGGCGAAGTGACGGCGCCAAAGGGAGAGGAGCAGGAGAATGACGGTACACAGGCGGACACAGACGGTCAGGGAGGCGGCGGTGCGGGCGGCATGGCAGTCAGCGCGCCGTCTGCGATCCTGATGGAGGCATCTACGGGGCAGGTGATCTTCGAGAAGGATGCAGATACACAGCGTCCGCCGGCAAGCGTCACGAAGGTTATGACGCTTCTGCTGATCTTTGATGCGCTGGATAAAGGAAAGATCAGCTTAGCAGATGAGGTCGCCACGTCGGAATATGCGGCCTCCATGGGCGGTTCACAGGTATTCTTAGAGCCGGGAGAGGTTCAGACCGTTGATACGCTTATCAAATGCATCTCGGTTGCAAGTGCCAATGACGCATGTGCGCCGTTTAAATATAGAAGTCAATATCTTCTTATCTGTGAGGGATAACGCGCCGATATACTATATATATAGTATAGTTGATATTTTGATATATCTGACAGAAGGAGGCCGTATCTATGAGTAAATGTACCTGTTTTCACTCTACGGGACTTAAGGAGATCACGCCGTGGAGGGATATGATCACTTCTGCCCAGTTAGAACAGATCAGGAAGAATTTTGCATCAGTGAAGCCGATGAATGAAAAACCGTTCGCACTCCCTAAGAGCAATTCGTCTGCGGCTCCTGCAAAACCGTCTCCTGTGGTGGTTGAGTTTGGGCCGGTGAGACTGTTTTATACAGGATATGCAAGAATTGATAATGCGATCACGGACGCTCTTAAGGGCAAGAGCCAGGAGCTTAAGGACAGCGTATATGATATTATACGAAGTGATTTTCTTCCGAACAATGTTCATGGTGTAGAGGAGGCAGACCGGCTGGCACGGATTAGTCTGGGGGTTGAAAAGGCAGAGTACCTTGCGGGGCAGTTTATGGATGCGGGGACGAGAGCATCTTTCATGGATGCTATGCGTTCCATTGCCAGGATTGGCACGGAAGGAAAACGCGTTGGTTCCTGTAAGATGGAGTATCAGGTAGAAAACGCGGTCTGCGTGGACGGCAACGGTTATGTGCATGAGGACGGCAGAGGGGAGTATCTATATGCGATGGAGAAGTATTCTCCCGAGACTTATGCCGAGTACCAGAAGCTGTTGAACGCCTCCGGCGATGACACGACGGAATCGGCCATGTTTGCTCTTAAGTGGGCGATAAGTAATCTTGATCTGGTTGCCGCTGGCAGACAGGGATACCGCGAGAAGCAGGACAAAGAGTATGAGAAGCTTTATCAGGTAGAGCTGGACGATACATTTTCCGGCTCAGATACCCGCAGTAAGGAGCATTTTCTTGCGTCGATCAAGGAGAAGCTTATGGCGAACCGGGAACTTCAGATCAACCTTTTTATGGATCAGATCGCGCAGATGGCGAAAGCGCCGGGAGGATATCTGACCGCCAGAAGGATGATCCTTTCCGGGCGGGCATAAGATTGATGACAATAGACGGCACTGATCATGAATAAATAGTCGGTGTCGTTTTTTTGATGCAGGTATAAAAATGCATGTACGCGCCGTCATAAGCCGTTGGTCTCAGGCATAGGATAGCAAAAAAGGTTATCTTATGCAGAACGGTACACAGAACAGTAAAAGAGACAGCGTTAAGAAACAGGCAGGATGCGTATGCGGTGTGAAAGGGATCAGGTCCGGGCCGGTGAAGGTCAGTCAGGTCATGTATGGAGACCGGGATATGAGAGACTGTATGACGGCGGTGTTGAGACTGCATGAGATGCGGTAATGGGAGCAGATATGGAAAATAACAGGGCGGTTCTATATCTTAGGTTGTCAAAAGAGGATAAGGATAAGCTGACGGACGGTGATGACAGTGCCAGCATACAGAACCAGAGGCTTCTGCTTAGAGACTATGCCGGGAGGAATCATTTCCGGATTGTGAAAGAGTATTCCGATGATGATGAGAGCGGTCTATATGATACCAGACCAGGCTTTGAACGGATGTTAAGAGACGCCGGCGCCGGCGTTTTTGATCTTGTGATCGCCAAGTCCCAGTCCAGATTCTCACGGAATATGGAGCATATAGAGCGGTATCTGCATCATGATTTTCCTAATCTTGGTATCCGGTTTATCGGAGTGGTGGACGGGACGGATACCGCCGATATAAGGAACAAGAAATCGAGGCAGATCAACGGTCTGGTGAATGAATGGTATTGTGAGGATCTGTCGGCCAATATCCGCAGTGCATTCAGGGCGAAGATGCAGGAAGGCCAGTATCTTGGCGCCTCCTGCCCCTATGGATATGTGAAGGATCCAAAGGACCATAATCATCTGGTCATAGATGCGTATGCTGCGGGGATTGTGAGGAGGATCTTCGGCCTCTATCTGAAAGGATACGGCAAGGCCAAGATCGCAAGGGTGCTCACAGAGGAGGGAGTATTGATCCCGAGCATATATAAGAGAGAGGTGCTTGGCGTCAATTATCATAATCCGCATGAGCTTGGCACTACCAGGGGCTGGTCATATCAGACGGTACATACCATCTTAAATAACGAGGTCTATATAGGAAATGTGGTGCAGAGCAAGTACCGCAACCTGTCGTACAAGGATAAAAAGCATATCCGAAAGCCCAAAGAGCAATGGATCTGTGTGACGGGGATGCATGAGGCGGTGATCGAAGCGGATACTTATAAGGCGGCACAGGAGAGACAGCGGATCCGGACAAAAGCGGTCAGCGCCGAGGGGGCGGAGTCTGTGTTTGCCGGGATTATTTACTGTGCGGATTGTAAACATGCGATGGTGCGGATGTATGAGCGGAGAGGAGAGCGCAGGTTTGCGGGATACTGCTGTAAAACCTATAAGACACAGGGGAAGAAGATGTGCACCAGTCATGCCGTCGACTATGTTCAGCTTAAGACGGCCGTCCTTAAGTCTGTCCAAAATGAGGCGGGAAATATACTGACGCGGGAGGATATCGCTTATCTGGACCAGCTGGATTGTGCGGGCAGGATGAATCGGGACTGCCAGGCTCAGATTGATTTTCTTGAAAAGGAGATTGAACGTAAGGAAAGGTACAAGAAGAAGACTTATCGGAACTATCTGGAAGAGCTGATATCGAAGGACGACTATGCGGCGTATACGAGGGAATTCGAAGCCGACATTATCAGTCTCAGGAAGAAGGCAGAGGATCTGGCCATACAGCTCGATGACCGGGGGAAGGCTGGTTCTCCAAAGGATGAATGGATAAAGCGATTTAAGGATTATATAGACGTGGATGAACTGACCAGAGAGATGGTGTTGGAAATGATTGAGCGGATCGAGGTTAATGAGGACGGTTCTGTCTGCATCTGGTATAAATTCAGGAATCCAAATGGATGAAGGGGTGCGGTCTTCTGCATATGATCTGGCTATAAATTGTAATATGCTGTAATAATTTCGTAACAATTTATGTCTCTGCTCTTGCAATATGTGGGAAATAATGTTAAAGTAAAGTAGTACCAAAAAGAACTATTACAGATTAATAAGGGGCAAAGGAGGAGTCAGATTGCAAAGAGCAAAGAAATTCTTGATTCTTGTACTTCTTGTATGTCTGTGCACAGTATATGTGCCGGGCATAGAGAGTCAGGCGGAAGAGATGTCAGGGGAGCAGACATCAGACGATCCAGGACTGGAAGATGAGAATCCTCAGCGTCTCGACGAGGCGACCGGTATGGATGAAGACGGTAATATCTTCGAAGTGGACGAGACGGGGGGAGAGATTAGCGAGTCCGGGATTGCGGTGCATTCACGGGCGGCGTCTGTGAAGGTGGTAAATTTCAAGACCAAGGGTAATGCGGTCACGGAGTATAAGGAGTATTCTACCAAAGCTGATGGGTATACCAACGGCGCTTATGGAGCGGATGCGGCGTTTCTTGGAACGGACGGCAGTACAGTGAAGTTCATGTTGTCCGGCGTGGTAGGCGAGGTGTCAGCTGACGAGGTACAGGTGGTTGATTTCGCAAGCGTACAGTCTGTCAGCTGTTATAAGGCGGAGAATGGAAGACTGCTTCATTATATCACGCACGATATGACGACGGCAGGGCACGCGACATCATTGGATAATGGCAAAGCGCCTTCTTATCTTCAGGGCGGCGTTACCTATTACAGTTATGACGGACATTATTTTTACACGGATTATGGAACGATGCTCAATGATTACCAGAATGAGACAAGGGCGAATTCTGTGAATGCGGGCAGTCCGCATTATAATTATTATCAGTATCTGCCGTTCAGGAGCCGGACGGCATACAGCGGTGCGGAGCTTAACAGCTTGTTGGAAGGGAAGACACAGGCTTCGTCAAAGTTAAGAAATACAGGAGATTATTTTGCCGGCAGCCAGAATACATATGGCGTCAATGCGCTTATTATGGCCGGGATTGCGGCCAATGAGAGCGGATGGGGGACAAGCAGTATCTGTCAGAACAAGAATAATCTGTTTGGGCTGAACGCGGTGGATTCTTCACCGGGCACCAGCGCCAATACATATGCGAGCGTGGAAGAATGTATCCGGCAGTTTGCTGACGGCTGGATGTCCAGAAAGTATCTGAATCCGGAACACTGGACTTATAATGGCGGTTTTCTCGGCAATAAGGCGAGCGGAGTGAATGTGAAATATGCGTCCGATCCGTACTGGGGAGAAAAAGCGGCGAATATTATCTGGCGTCTGGACCAGAACGGGGGAAGCAGGGATGCGGATGCCTATACTATTGGTATCAAGGATACCCTTGCGACCGGACATACCAGTGTGAATGTAAGACGGGGAAGCAGTACGTCAGAGGCATTACTGTACAAGACGGGGGCGGCATCGAATTATGCCGTGCTGATACAGGATCTGGCCGCGGAGAATTCATTTTACAGGATCCAGAGTGACGCCGTACTGAACGCAGACCGTGCGTCTGTCAATACAGGGACGGGAAAATACGACTATGACAATATGTATGCATATATTTCATCCGGTTATGTGACCGTAGTCAATCAGGGTAAAACGGTGGATGCGCCGTTGGCGAAGGTGTTAGAATCCATTTATATCAGCCAGGCGCCGGCACGGACGACATATACGGCGGGCGAGACCTTCGATGCGGCAGGCATGGTTGTGATGGCAAGATGGAATGATGGAACAGAGTCTGATGTGACGGCAGAAGTTACATACAGCACGGATGCGCTTTCGGAAGGAACGGGAAGCGTCACGGTTTCCTATACGAATGAGGGAGTGACCATGACGGCGGACCAGGCGGTTACAGTGACGGCGGCCGCGCCTCCGGCACAGAATCCGGATGAGCCGACAGGGGATAATACACAGCCTCCGGCAGACACTGCGCCGACGCCGGATGAGCCGACAGGAGATAATACCCAGCCTCCGGCAGGTGCGCCGACGCCGGATGAGCCGTCAGAAGACGATACACAAGTGACACCGGCACCGGATACACCAGTGGCAGATCCGGGACAGCAGCCAGCAGACGGGACACCGAATGCAGATCCAGGGCAGCCTCCGGCAGACGGGACACCGAATGCAGATCCAGGACAGCAGCCGACAGACGGGACACCGGATGCAGATCCGGGGCAGCAGCCGTCAGATCCGGTGCCTAAGACAGACTCGACACAGCAGGGAGGTACTTCGTCGGAAGCGATCTTCCAGTCAGTGGCAGGTACGGGAGATAAGGAGCAGAACAGCGCCGTACAGGCAGGGAACGAAAATAAGGATACGTCGGCATCTGCGAATGGGCGCCAGAATACATCAGCCGGCAACGGGCAGGAGAGAAAAGCGCCGAAAACAGGGGATGAGAGCAATCTTATGCTTTGGAGTGTCCTTTTCGTGATCTCAATGTCAGGGATGATATCCGTTATTCAAAGAAAGAGAGAATCAGCCGGTTAAAGCTGTCTTCTGTTTTTCAACGACGCATGTGTGGCAATGGCAGAGCATATCTGCGGAAATGAAGAGGAATTCGTGGCGCAGATGAATAAGCGGGCGGAAGGTCTTGGGATGACGAATACGCATTTTGTAAACTGTAACGGGCTGGATGCGGACGGTCATCTGACGACTGCGAGGGATATTGCCCTGATGTCACGGGAGCTGATCACTAAGTATCCCCAGATCCATGATTACTGCATGATCTGGATGGAGAATATCACTCATACGACGAAGAAGGGAACGTCCGAATTCGGACTGACGAATACGAATAAGCTGATCCGTCAGTATGAGTATGCCACCGGCCTTAAGACCGGTTCCACCAGCAAGGCGAAGTTCTGCCTGTCAGCAACGGCGAAGAAGGATGATATGGAGCTGGTGGCAGTCATCATGGCGGCCGAAGACAGCAAGGCCCGGGTACGGGATGCTGTCTCGCTTTGCAACTACGGGTTTGGAAAATGCAACAAATATCAGGAGGATGTGGGAGTGCCCATCAAGCCTGTGAAGCTCTCGAAAGGCGTGAAGGAGAAGATCAGTGTTGCACAGGAAGAGCCATTTACATATGTCGATACCACCGGGGCAGACTTAAAGGGGATGGAGCGGAAAGTCTCGATCAAGAAGAAGCTGAGCGCTCCGGTGAAGAAAGGAGATAAGGTAGGAACGGTGAAGTATTTCCTGAACGGCAAGGAAGTAGGAAGCCGGGATGTTGTCGCGGCTGAGTCGGTGAAGAAGATCAGCTATCAGAGTGCGGTGGTTGATACGATGAAAAACTGGCTGTTGTAACGGCGGTGATGAATTCGCCGGACGGTTGTGATGATGGATGTTACAGATGAGTAAGAGGACTGTCAGGAGATGAGGTGTTTCTAAAGGGAACGGTCATTTCCGGCAGTCTTTTTTGTATTTTAAATTGTGTAAAGGATTCATTTGAGAAATGGCTGGCTGATTTCGAGATAATCGTTAGATAATCGTATGTTATATAGCAAATTTTCGTAGAGCAGCTTCCTCTACGAAAAAAACAGACTCTTTCAAATGGATAAAATAGTATGAACCAGTGAAATAATACGTTAAATTATTTCATTTTTTCTATATGCTGTTAAAAAAAATGGGATATGAGAACAAATACGAAAACAAAAAAGAATTAT
>CAJTRO010000081.1 GCA_910579015.1 uncultured Dorea sp.
AAATGGGAGGTTTTTTTGTGAAAATTTTTTTAAGCGTCAGAGCTGAGCTTCGGATGTATCGGATTTTCAGCGCGGAATCGCATCTTTTTGCGTTTTTTGCATCGCGAAGCGTGTTACTGGTCACGGGGCGTATGGTCACGTTATAATTTTTCCCTTTTATTATGGAAAATTTCGAAATCATCCTCTTGCATGTTCTATTTCTAAGAAGTATAATAAACACGGGTATATTCTTTCAAAAAATAAAAAAATTTGAATTTTCGAAAGCGGGCAGCAATATGAAAACAATCACACGATCAAAGTATCTAGATAGGATCATCGAGCTGAATGGCACTCCTGATATAAAGATTATTACAGGTATCCGCCGTTCTGGTAAATCCAAGCTGATGCAGGCATATGTTGAATATCTGAAACTTCATTTTGATAATATCAATATTATTTTTATTGACTTTATGGACTTGGCATATGAGGAGATCAAAGAATATCATGCACTGCACGCTTATGTAGAGGGGCATTATCAGGAGGGAAAAACCAACTATCTTTTTGTAGATGAGGTTCAGATGTGTCCCAAGTTTGAATTGGCTGTTAACAGTCTTTATTCAAAGGGGAAGTATGACATCTATGTAACGGGTTCAAATGCCTTTTTATTGAGTGCGGATCTGGCAACTCTTTTCACCGGAAGATACATTGAAATCCATATGCTTCCGTTCAGCTTTCAGGAATATTGCCGGTATTATGATGATGCCAAAGATAAAGATAAGCTCTTTGATGAGTATTCTGTGAAAGGCGGCTTGGCAGGTTCTTACGCATACAGGACCGAAAAAGACAGAACAAATTATATCAAAGAAGTCTATGAGACCATTGTTACTAGAGATCTGGTGCAAAAATATTCTTTGCCGGATACCCTGATCTTGCAGCGCTTAAGTGAATTTCTGATGGATAATGTCAGCAATCTGACTTCTCCAAATAAAGTGAGTCGTCTGCTGACTGCGAATGAAATACAAACCAATCATGTAACCATAAGCAAATACATTAAATATTTGTGCAATGCTTTCGTGTTTTATGATATTAAACGTTATGACATTCGAGGGAAGAAATATCTGGAAAGCTCCGAGAAGTTCTATCTGTGTGATACCGGTATCCGTTATGCAATACTCGGCAGCAGAAACATGGACTACGGCAGAGTATATGAGAATATCGTTTGTGTTGAACTGCTTCGCCGTGGATATGATGTTTATGTGGGTAAGCTCTATCAAAGGGAAATCGACTTTGTTGCACAAAGAGGCAGTGAGAAGATATATATTCAGGTAAGCGATAACATCTCCGGACAGGAAACCTTTGAGCGGGAATATTCTCCCCTGCTCCAAATCCGAGATGCTTATCCCAAAATGATTATTGCAAGAACCAGACATCCGAAATACAGTTATGAGGGAATTGAAATATATGATATAGCCGATTGGCTGTTGCAGGAATAAACAATAATATTTTTTCTGCTTGACAAGATATAATTTTACAGCTACAATGAACAGGAATTAAATATTAAATAAAACTGTCAGGAGGATATTGCATGTTAAGTGTGGTCGTAATGGAGAAGATTGCAAAATAAATATTGCAGGGGTGATTTTCAGGTTCGTTGTATACTGAAGGTCTGCCCATTTGTCGATGGTGCGTGCCGTTGACGTTTTCGCCTTACGTGTGCTTAACATTGTGGTATTGTTTTTTGACGGATATATTTCGGATATATAAGCATGGCTGTACGGTCATGCTTTTTTTAATCTAAATTAGGAAATTTATATCTCAGATTTTTCCGTTATACGAATCTTTCCGGGGATGTGTATTAGCGCGGCAGAAAGACAGTGAGTTTCTGCCGGGCTGATTCACGTGACAGCAGGACCATGGTATGTTGATGTATTGGGCAGCCATGGTCTTTTTGCGTTTTGATATAGATATTGAACGTGCTGTTTTGTTCATGACAGGCGGAAGGGATACCTCGGCACAGGCACATTTTAGGGCGCGGGAATTAATGTCTGATTAATAAAGGAGATAAGAAATGAATATAGAAAAACAGATTGAATTTGATAAGATCAAAGAGAAATGGATGGAGCTGGCAATCACGGACCAGGCAAAGGAGCAGATCCGCACGGTGTCGTTCTGTCTGTCTGAAATGGAATTAAGAAAAAGATTGAAGGATACAACAGACAGCAGGCTTTTGATGGAACAAATAGGAATGCCGCCTCTGCAAAATGTATCTGAGATCAAAGAGATCCTGATGATCGCGGAAAAAGGGGGATGTCTTACGCCGTATCAGCTTGAACAGGTGGAGAAGGTATTAGCGGCAGTCAGGCGTCTCAAAGATTACCTGAGCAGAGGAAGGGGCTCTGGCAATTCACTGGCCTATTATGACGAGAATCTGTATACTGTTGAAGAACTCCGGGAGGAGATCGGCAGGCAGATCCGGGGACAGGAGGTGGATGATCATGCGTCAAAGGAGCTTTTGCAGATCCGAAGGCAGATCGTAAAGTGTGAAGAGCAGATGAGGCAGAAGGCGGAGCAGGTGCTGCGCTCCAACAAAGAGTGCATGGCGGATAATTTTTGTACCCTGCGTAACGGAAGGATCTGTGTCCCGGTAAAAAAGGAATATAAGTTCAGGATACAGGGAAGCACAATCGACAAATCCTCGACCGGCAATACTTTTTTCATTGAGCCGGTAAGTGCGGCGAAGTATTACGAGGAGCTTACGCTTCTTAAGAGCAGTGAAGAGAATGAGGTCTGCCGTATTCTCTATACGCTGACGGCGCTTACCGCAGAGTCGGCTGATCTGATGAAGGAAGATATGAGGATGATTGAAAAGCTGGACTTCATATTTTCAAAAGGAAAGCTGAGTATAGACCTGGATGCGTCGGATCCGGCCATCAACACGGACCGCAGGATCGTTCTTAAGGACGCCAGACATCCGTTGATGGACAAGGATGTGAATGTGCCGTTACAGTTCGAAGTCGGAGAGCGGGCGAGAGGGATTGTCATAACCGGGCCGAATACGGGCGGGAAGACGGTGGCGATCAAGACGGTCATGTTAAACTGCATAATGGCGCAGTGCGGGCTGCATGTTACCTGTAGGGAGGCAGATATCTGCATGAACAGCGCGTATCTTTGCGATATCGGCGACGGGCAGGATATTACGGAGAATCTGTCTACCTTCTCGGCCCATATCAGGAATGTACTGAAAGTGTTAGATGAGGTAAATAAGGACAGCTTTGTGATCATGGATGAACTGGGATCCGGGACCGATCCAGCGGAAGGCATGGGGATAGCGGTTGCAATCCTGGAAGAGCTGAAAAAGAGCGGCGCGATCTTCCTTGTGACGACGCACTATCCTGAGATCAAGGAGTATGCGGATAAGACAGAGGGCGTCGTGAATGCGAGAATGACATTTGACAGGGAAACGTTAAAGCCGGCTTACCAGATGGTGATCGGCGAAGCGGGAGAGAGCTGTGCCTTTTATATAGCCGACAGGCTTGGGATGCCAAACGAGATGCTGAGAACGGCGGTGCGCGCCGCTTATGGTGAAGACGCGCTTGCTTCTTATCCGTTTGGGGAGGAGGATACAATAGTAAAGAAACGGAACACTAAGAAGATCTCCAGGATAAAGAAGTCAAAAGGCAATGCCGGGCTTACGGCGAAATACAACCGGGGCGACAGTGTGATGGTATATCCTGACAGGAAGATCGGGATCGTATGTGAACCGGTCAATGAGAAGGGCGTACTGCGGGTGCAGATGCCCGGTAAAAAGATCTGGATCAATCACAAACGGGTGAAGCTCCATGTGGCGGCAGAGGAGCTGTATCCGGAAGATTATGATTTCTCGATCGTCTTTGATACGGTTGCGAACAGGAAGATCCGCCATGATATGGAGCGGAAATATACGGATGAAGTAATAATGTATGAAGAGTAATGCTGTTTGGAGTTCATTTGGACTTAAGCGGGCAGAGATTAAGAGGGTAGTTCTGTGACATAATCACAGAAATCCATTCTGTATTTTGGTATGATCGATTCAACAAGAAGAGAAGGAGACATAGGATGGGATTATTTAATTTGTTTGGAGGCGCCGATATCAATCAAGGTCTGAAAGAATATGAAAATACGGCGGGCGCCGTGCTCCTGGATGTACGGACACCCCAGGAATATAAGGACGGACACGTTCCGGGAAGCAAAAATGTTCCGCTTCAGTCGATCCGGGAAGCAAAGGCGGTTATCGGCAGAACGGATACACCTGTTTTTGTGTACTGTCTTTCTGGAGGCAGGAGCCGGCAGGCGGCGGGAATGCTGGAACGGATGGGATATGGCAATGTAAAAAACATAGGCGGTATCAGCGCCTATAAAGGAAAGGTGGAGAGATAATATGAAGATTGTAATTGTGGGCGGTGTGGCCGGCGGGGCAACTGCCGCCGCCAGGCTTAGAAGATTAGATGAACAGGCGGAAATCATTGTATTTGAGCGTTCGGGGTATATTTCCTATGCAAACTGCGGACTGCCGTATTATATAGGAGATATTATCACGGATCCGGAAGAGCTGACACTTCAGACGCCGGAGAGTTTCTTCTCGCGGTTCCGTGTAACAATGAAGGTGCGTCATGAGGTCATTGCGCTTCATCCCAAGGAACATACGGTTACCGTTAAGAATCTGGAATCCGGCGAAGAATTTGAAGAAAGCTATGATAAGCTTATTCTTTCTCCGGGAGCAAAGCCAACCCAGCCAAGGATTCCCGGCACTGCAAGCGATAAGGTGTTTACTCTGCGCACGGTAGAGGATACCTTCCGCATAAAAGAATATATTCAGAAGAATCATCCGCGGTCAGCCGTCCTGTCAGGCGGCGGGTTTATCGGTCTTGAATTGGCCGAGAATCTGAGGCGTCTTGGCATGGAGGTCACCATCGTTCAGCGTCCGAAGCAGTTGATGAACCCCTTTGACTCAGATATGGCGGCTTTTATTCACGGGGAGATGCGTAAGCATGGCGTAAAACTGGCTCTTGGCCATACTGTGGAGGGCTTCGAGGAGAAGGGAGACGGTGTGGAAGTGCTTCTTAAGGACGAGGCTCCTCTTTTCGCAGATATGGTGGTGCTTGCTATCGGTGTCACTCCTGATACGGTTCTTGCGAAGGACGCGGGGCTTGAACTTGGGATCAAGGGCAGTATTATCGTCAATGACCGGATGGAAACCTCAGCTTCGGACGTCTATGCCGTCGGCGACGCGGTACAGGTGAAGCATTACGTTACCGGGCAGGATGTGCTGATCTCTCTTGCAGGTCCAGCAAATAAACAGGGACGGATCGCGGCCGACAATATCTGCGGCAGGGACAGCAGATATCGGGGAGCTATGGGAAGCTCTGTCATACAGGTATTCGATATGACCGCCGCGGTTACAGGGATCAACGAGACCAACGCGAAGAAAGCGGGACTTATCGTAGATAAGGTGATCCTCTCGCCTATGAGCCATGCAGGTTATTATCCCGGCGGCAAGGTGATGACGATGAAGGTGGTCTTTGAGAAAGAGACCGGCCGTCTGCTTGGAGCTCAGATCGTAGGATACGAGGGTGTGGATAAGCGGATCGACGTTCTTGCCGCGGCAATCCATGCGGGCATGAAAGCGGCCGATCTAAAGGAGCTTGACCTTGCCTATGCGCCGCCGTATTCTTCTGCGAAGGATCCGGTAAATATGGCAGGGTTCATGGCTGAAAATATAGCACAGGGGATATTAAAGCAGTTCCATCCTGAGGAGGTGAAGGAGCTGCCCCGTGACGGAAGCGCGGTTCTGCTCGACGTTCGGACAGAAGGAGAATACAGCCGCGGACATATTGAGGATTTTATCAATATCCCGGTGGATGAGCTTCGTGAGCGGATCAATGAGATTGAGAAGGGAAAACCAGTCTATGTGATGTGCCAGAGCGGGCTGCGCAGCTATATTGCAGTAAGGATCCTGACAGGCTGCGGATATGACGCGTATAATCTGTCCGGAGGATTCCGCTTCTATGACGCGGTGAACAATGACCGGTGCCTGATAGAATCGGCGACGGCCTGCGGTATGGACCGGTAAGCATACAGAATGAGAAAGGCCGGGGACGGGGCATACACGAAAGCGCCCCTCCCCGGCCTTAGTGTTACAGGGATTCATTGATCGCGATTGTCACAGGTATGTCTATGAGCTTCGGCGGTTCGATATCCTTCACCAGATATTCAAACAAAGTCTTTACAATCTGATATCCCTGGAGCGTGGGTTCCTGTCCCAGTACGAAATCAACCACGCCGGATTGCAGTAAAGCGATGGAATCGGGAATCAGGTCATGGCAGATTACATGGACAGATGCGGTTCTTCCGGCAATGTCAAGGGCGCTTCCTACACCGGCCACACCGCCTCCGGTGATATAGATTCCGGCAAGATCGGGATATTTGTTGCAATATTCAAGAGTTATCTTGAACGCGTCATCTTTACGGTCCTGATTGGACCGTATTTCTAATATCTGTATTTTGGGGTAACTTTCTCTTAATTTTTCCTGAAAACCTTTTAAACGCTCCTGATGGCAGGAGAGGTCTGCGGTACTGATGATCACGCCGACCTGGCCGTCGGGAGGAAGTATCTTTCCCATTAATCCGCCGGCAGTGCGTCCCCCCTTGTAATGGTTCTGCCCTATAAAGCACAGATCGTGAATGGTATCAGCTTTTGAATTGAAGGTTAATATGGCAGTCCCGTTTTCGATCAGATGATTGAGAACAGATACAATCTGGGGATGATCCAGCGGAAACACAGCCATTCCGTTGACATTTTCCGCCTCTAATTCATGGATGATCTTTAATTCTTCGGCGGCTTCCAGGGTGGTCATCATTTTGATGATAACCTTAAGCCCAAAGGCACGGAATTCTTCCTGCGCATCTTCGATCCCTTTTATGATCTGATGAATGAACGGGTTGTAATCAGGAGTTAAGATTACGCCTAATTTGATATTTTCTTTACTGTTAACCAGAGCCTTGGCGAGAAAATTAGGCTGATAGTGGAGTTCTCCTGCTATTTTCAATACTTTTTCCCGTGTATCAGGATTCACGCCGGGGCGGTTGTTTAACACGCGGTCGACGGTTCCGCGGGAGACGTTTGCCAGTGCGGCTATTTGTTTTATTGTGACGGACATATAGTTTCCCCCTGCTGTAAATGAAAAAGTCTTTTAATCCCCCATCTGAGATGGGGGAACAGGCAAAGCCGT
>CAJTRO010000082.1 GCA_910579015.1 uncultured Dorea sp.
ACTTAAAATGGGCTGGATATTGTTACTGGAGCACCCGTAGGGTGTGAACAGTAACACGAACGCCGGTTACTGTTCATTTCGTGACCAGTAACCGGCGCCTCTATTTCCTTCACGCGCTGATGGAATTCCCCGTATACAACTGATAATATCTTCCCTTCTCCTCGATCAGCTGCTGATGGGTTCCCCGTTCAATGATCCTGCCCTGCTCAAGTACCATGATGCAATCCGAATTACGCACCGTAGACAGCCTGTGGGCGATCACAAAGGTCGTCCGCCCGTTCATCAGCTTATCCATACCGTCCTGCACGATCCGCTCTGTTCTGGTATCAATTGAACTGGTCGCCTCATCCAGGATCAGCACCGGCGGATCCGCCACAGCCGCCCTGGCGATCGCAAGAAGCTGTCTCTGCCCCTGGCTTAAGTTCGCCCCGTCCCCGGTCAGCATGGTATCATACCCGTTTGGCAGCCGCCGGATAAACCCGTCCGCATTGGCAAGCTTTGCCGCCGCCACAACTTCCTCGTCTGACGCATCCAGCTTCCCAAAACGGATATTCTCCATCACAGTCCCGGTGAACAGATGGGTATCCTGCAATACAATCCCCAGCGACCTGCGCAGATCGTCCTTCTTGATCTTATTGATATTGATCCCGTCATAACGGATCTTGCCGTCCTGGATATCATAGAACCGGTTGATCAGGTTCGTAATGGTCGTCTTCCCCGCTCCGGTTGAACCGACGAACGCAATCTTCTGTCCGGGCTCGGCAAACAGCTTCACATCATGGAGTACGATCTTATCGTCGCTGTATCCAAAGTCCACGCCGTTAAACACAACGTCGCCTCTTACCTCCACATAGTCTACACTGCCGTCCGCCTGATGGGTATGCTTCCACGCCCATCTTCCCGTCCTTGCCTCGCTTTCCTTAAGCTTCCCGTCTTCTGATACGGCATTGACCAGCGTAACGTATCCGTCGTCCTGCTCTTCCTTCTCATCCAGCATGGCAAACACACGCTGGGCGCCCGCCATCGCCATAATCACAGCATTTAACTGCTGGCTCACCTGATTGATCGGCATACTGAAGCTCTTATTAAATGTCAGGAAGCTTGCCAGCCCGCCAAGCGTAAATCCTCCCACATGATTCAGCGCCAGCGCTCCGCCCGCAATCGCGCACACCACATAGCTGATGTTGCCAAGCTGGGCGTTGATAGGCCCGAGGAAATTGGCAAAGGTATTGGCTCTGTCCGCACTGGCAAACAGACGGTCGTTCAGCTCCTTGAATGCCTTCTTATTCTCTTCCTCATGGCAGAAAACCTTGACTACCTTCTGACCGTTCATCATTTCCTCGATATACCCGTTCACAGCCCCAAGGTTGGCCTGCTGTTCAAGAAAATATTTCCCGCTCCTTCCTGCCGCCGCCTTGGTGCTCAGGATCATCACGGCCACCATGGCAAGCGTCACGGCCGTCAGCGGGATACTTAAGATCAGCATACTGACAAATACGCTGACAATGGTGATCCCGCTGTTGACCACCTGCGGGATACTCTGGCTGATCATCTGGCGCAGAGTGTCAATGTCGTTCGTATAGACAGACATGATATCCCCGTGTGCATGGGTGTCAAAATACTTAATGGGCAGCCGTTCCATATGTGCGAACAGATCGTCCCTCAGAGACCGCAGCGTCCCCTGCGTCACATTGATCATGATCCGGTTATACGCATAAGTAGAAATAATCCCCACCCCGTAGAAGCCCGCCACCCGTATAATTGCATCTGCCAGAGGTGAAAAATCCGGCGTCTCCGTCATGAGGAACGGTGTTATGTAATCGTCGATCAGATTTTTCATAAACAGCGTCCCCTGCACATTGGCAAGCACGCTGATGAAGATAAGCACAATAACCGCAAGATAATGGAACTTATAATACTGGAACACATACGACATCAGCCGTTTAAATATCTTCATCGGATTCTCTACCTTCGGCTTTACGCCTCTCGGCACTCTTCCCATCGGTCCCGCCATCTCTAATCACCTGCCTTTTCATCAAAATCTCCGCCGCCGCTGGTCTGTGACTCATAGACCTCGCGGTAAATGGCATTTTCGCGCAGAAGCTCCTCATGGGTTCCGAAGCCGTCCACACATCCTTCATCCATCACAATGATCCGGTCCGCGTCCTTTACACTTCCGATCCTCTGTGCAATGATCAGCTTCGTCGTGTCCGGGATCTCCTCCCTGAACGCCCTGCGGATCTTCGCATCTGTCGCCGTATCTACCGCGCTGGTGCTGTCGTCCAGGATCAGTATCTTCGGCTTCTTTAACAGAGCCCTTGCAATGCAGAGCCTCTGTCTCTGGCCTCCCGATACATTGCTCCCGCCCTGTTCGATATGTGTCTCATACCCGTCCGGAAACCGCCGGATAAACTCATCCGCGCACGCCTGACGGCACGCTTCCCGGCACGCTTCCTCTGTGGCATCCTGATCCCCCCACCGCAGGTTCTCAAAAATAGTCCCGGAAAACAGCACATTATTCTGGAGTACCACGGACACCTGGTTCCGCAAGGCTTCCATGTCATATTCTTTCACATTTCTTCCCCCGACCAGAACCTCTCCGCCTGTTACGTCATAGAGACGGCTTATCAGGTTTACGAGACTGGTCTTTGCACTTCCGGTCCCTCCAATAATCCCAATCACCTCGCCTGAACGGATCTTGAGATTAATATCCTTCAATACCGGGCTCTCACTGTCCTTTTGATAGGCAAAATCCACATGGCAGAATTCAATACTCCCATCCGGCACATCGTACACCGGTTCTACAGGATTCTTAATATCGCTGCTTTCCTTAAGGACCTCCGAGATACGCCGGATACTCGCCATGCTCATAGATATCATCACGAATACCATGGACAGCATCATCAGGCTCATCAGGATATTCATGCAGTAGGCAAGAAGGCTCATCAGCTCTCCCGTCGTAAGCTCAGAGACGGCGATCATCTTTGCCCCGATCCAGCTGATCAGCAGGATACAGCTGTAGACCGTCAACTGCATCAACGGAGCATTATAGACAAGATTGCCCTCCGCCTTCATGAAGATCTGGTATATGTTCTCGCTTGCCTTTCTGAACTTTATGGTCTCCTGCTCTTCCCGCACGTATGCCTTCACCACGCGGATCGCAGAAACATTCTCCTGGACAGACGCGTTCATATCGTCATACTTAGGAAACGCCTGCTGGAAATACTGAGTTGCGTGGCTCATGATCAGCATCAGCAGGATGCCAAGGATCACTACCGCCGCCAGGTAGATACTGGAAAGCTTCCCGTTGATGCGGAACGCCATGATCATGGCGCACAACAGGCTCGCCGGAGCCCGTGTAAACATCCGAAGCGTCATCTGATATGCGTTCTGCACGTTGGTCACATCCGTCGTAAGCCTGGTCACCAGTCCTGCCGTACTGTATTTGTCAATATTTGCGAAAGAAAATGTCTGGATGTGGTTGAACATAGTCTCCCGAAGATTCTTCGCAAAACCGGCAGAAGCCTTCGCGCCGTACCTTCCGCCCGCCATGCCGGCCAACAGCCCGATTGACGCCGCCACAACCATGATTCCTCCGACCTTGTAGATATGCCCGATGTCTCCCGCATTAACGCCGTCGTCTATGATAGAAGCCATCAGGAACGGGATCATCATCTCCATCAGCACTTCCAAGATCATAAACAACGGCGTCGCGATCGAGGCTTTCTTATACTCTTTTACTTCACACAATAAAGTCTGGATCATCTATTTCCTCCTCTCTACCGTCTGTCGGTGCCTTAAGCACACTTACATCCATACTGTCTCTGCCGTTGGCAGTCAGATTCTCTTTTAATTTCTCAATTACAGAATAGAACACCTCTAATTCTCCATCGGTAATCCCTTCGACCAGGCTCATATCAAGGCTTTCAATCAGAGCCTCCATGGTCTCATGGCTCTGTATGCCCTTCTCTGTCAGAACCACCTTCTTAAGCCGCGCGTCATGCTCCACGGACTGCCGGGCAACAAACCCTTTCTTCTCCATCAACTGGATGATGTTCGTGACGGTCGATCTTCCTATGGAAAAATGCTGTTCCACATCTTTCTGAAAAATATCCCGGTCCCGGTTCGCATATAGAAAGCGGATAATCCAGCCGTGCATCAGCGTGACTTCATCAAGTCCTGCTGATTTCACGCACGCCTGTATATTCCTGGCCAGCATATGATCCAGCCTGCGGATCTCGAAACCGATCCGTTCTTCTCGTTTTCTCATATCAGCCTCCTTTTGATCTTGGTCAGTTCTTTGATTGTTCGATGTCATATTGTTTGACATCGAACTGTTTTATGTCAAACTTATTTTATCATATGAGACGAAAATGTCAAGTACCAGTAAATTACTTCCTGTAGATATCCTCAAGCGTCAGAAGCGTGACCTCTCCTTGTCCGGAAAGCTCCCGGAGAGCCTTCGTAAATCCTCCTTTTGAGAATATAAAATAATGGAACCGGCAGCCCTGCCTGAATACAGAAGCATACTGGCGCAGTAACTCAAGTTCATCCACGCCGACCGGCGTATTCTTATATTTGCAGGAACCGATGATATATTCCTGTCCTTCTACGGGTACGCCTACAATATCTATCTGAACCTCTTTGCGCGTCTTCGAATCCGTTCCCCACCATTGCCCTGCATCGCTTAATAAAATCGGCAGATCCTGCGCATACCGAAGCAGGTATTCAAGACACATTTTTTCAAAGATCAATCCCATATAATCCGAAAAATACGGCCTGATCGCCCGCTCGTAGATCTGCTCCATACGCCCCGCGCTGATCGCAGACATATTCCCCGGGACAAAGCGATACCAGAACCGGAAAAAATTATCATCTATAATATAGATCGTCTTTTTCCCCGCTTTTTCCATAATGGGCGTTTCTTTTTTCAAGATACCAAGTTCCAAAAGCACCCTGAGATATTTCGCACAGATCCCCGATTCTACCCCCACCTTCGTTGCTATTTCATTCGCATGGCTGGCCCCGCTGGCAATGGCAGATATGACAGAATTATAGATCGCCGGCTCTCTCAGTTCTTGTTTGAGGAGATTCTCCGGCTCCTCGAACAGATAGCTGGATGTATTAAGCAGGTTCTCTCTCACGGCCTCGTCCAAATCCCCTTCAACCTCAAGCTTATTGATATAATGCGGAACTCCGCCCGTAATGCCGTATAACAGAGCCTGGTCTTCCACACACAGCCCCTGGTGAAACGCCGTGACTTCTCTGTAAGTCAATGCCTGTACCTTAAACTGTGCCGTCCGTCTTCCATACAACGGGCTCTCATATCCCAATACCTGATATTCCATAAAGCTCATGGACGAACCGCACAATATCAGAAAAAGCCGGCTGTTCTGCCATATATGGTCTATCACATGCTGTAACCTTGAAGATATAGATCTCTCCGACTTTGCCAGATAAGGATACTCATCAATAACGAAGACAACCCTTCTCTCCTTTGCGATCTCAGTAACCGCATCCAATGCATTTTCATAGTTCTGATAGACAGGCGCATTAACCTCGCCCGGATTCTTATAGAGATAGATTGCCTTGGACAAGGCTTCCAGATTCTCCTGCGCCGAAGCGTTCAAGGCTGAAAAATAGATTGCAGGCTTCCCTTTACAAAACTCGTTGATCAAAGCTGTCTTTCCCACACGTCTTCTTCCATATATGACTATACATTCAAAATTCCCCTTATCAAATCGTTGGTTCATCGTTCTGATTTCCTTCTCACGACAATAAAACATCATTTCCTCCTTACCTTAAGTCCTCTCATGCCATCATTGAAAGTTATAAACTAAAAACTTTCTTACAAGTTACATTATTACAAGTTGCTTTCTTACGAGTTGCTTTCTTATGAGTTTATTATATAGCTTTTAAAGTATTTGTCAATATAGACACCCCTCATTACTTTATTATTTCTAAATAATCCCTTAAAAATGCCAAAATTATACCAGCACACTCTTTCCATTGCTTTTTAGTAATGGATTATGTATAATTTTCATAATACAGGAGGCTCATTATGCATCCAGATACAGGAGGAAGGAAAGATGGACAAAAAGGCAATGTATAAACTCACTTACGGGTTGTTTATCCTGACCGCAAGAGAAGGAGATAAGGATAACGGCTGTATCGTTAACACTGTGACACAGGTAACCACAGCTCCCAACAGGATTACAGTCGCCGTAAACAAGCAGAATTATACCCATGACATGATACAGAGAACAGGCGTCTTTAATGTCTCCGTTCTTACGACAGATTCTAAGTTCGACACCTACAGACATTGGGGATTCCAGAGCGGAGCAGAGGTTAATAAGATGGAAGAGATAAGCTTCCAGAGAGCAGACAACGGAATTGTATATATCGCCGAAGAATGTAACGCATGTATCTCCGCAAAGGTAATATCTGCCACAGACCTTGGCACCCATACGCTGTTCCTGGCAGATGTAACAGACGCCAAAGTCCTGTCTGACACAGAATCCGTAACTTACAGCTATTATCAGAAGAACATCAAGGCGGCTCCTAAGACGGATGGCAGTAAGAAGGGCTTCGTCTGTACTGTATGCGGATATATCTATGAAGGCGATACTCTGCCGGAGGATTTCGTCTGTCCGTTGTGCAAGCATCCGGCCAGTGATTTCAAACCGTTGGCAGGATAATCTTTCTTTGGACGTGCCAGGGGCTGTCGGGAAATAGATAGTCCAATGCATGGGAGGCGGCGATACATGTGTAT
>CAJTRO010000083.1 GCA_910579015.1 uncultured Dorea sp.
AAACAACGCTGATGCGTATGCTTGCCGCAATCCAGCGCCCGACATCCGGCTGTATCCGGTATGACGGAATTGAGATTGGCACATTGAAGGAGGCTTACCGGGATATTTTCGGATATCTGCCCCAGGAATTCGGATTCTATCCGGGCTTTTGCGTTCAGGATTATCTGGAATATGTTGCCGCTCTAAAGGGGCTTACAAGAACAGAGGCGAAGGAGCGGATCCGGACGCTTCTTGAACGGGTATCTCTCGCTAAGGTCAGGAACAAGAAGATATCCAGACTCTCCGGCGGTATGAAACGGAGGGTGGGGATTGCACAGGCGCTGCTCAATGAGCCGGAGGTGCTGGTGCTGGATGAGCCTACCAGCGGTCTGGATCCGGGGGAGCGTGTGAAGTTTCGAAATCTTTTGTCGGAATTTGCCCATGACAGGATCGTGCTGATCTCCACGCATATCGTGTCGGACATTGAGTATATCGCCGCCTGTAACGCGATCATGAAAGGCGGGAAGATCATTGCTGTGGGGAAGACGGAGGAGCTGATCCAGATGGCGGCGGGAAAGGTCTGGTCGGCCAGTATTGACAACAGAAAGCTTGGCGAATATGAGCATCGGGTTTCCATGGTGAATGTATATAATGAAGAAAACGGGAATGTGAAGGTGCGGTATCTTGCAAATACGGCCGTCATCCCTGGTTCATCAGGCGAGGAGCCCCGGATGGAAGATCTGTACCTGTGGCTGTTTCCAGAGAGCGCAGATGAAGATGCAGGAGATTTGACGATAGTAAGGAGATAATGAAGATGAGAAGATTGATTTATTTGGAAATGAAACGTGTGATCACGACCAGATCTGTCTGGGTAATGCTGGCGGTTATTATCCTGCTGTCGGCTGTACTGGCTTATTTTCCCATAACATTTGTGAAAACAGAGCAGATAGATGAACAGGGAAATATAACTTTATTGCAGAAAAAAGAGGCGGTTGACTGTATAAAAGAGAAGGAAAAGGAGATAAACGGAGAGATCACAGAGGAAAAGATACGTAAGGCGATTCTCGTATTCCAGGAATGTTACCGGGAATATGGTTCGGTATTTCCGCCGGATATGCCGGCAGAGGAATATATCCGCCGGATTGAGCCGATATATCCCGTACTTGAGATGGCCGCGATCGTGCTGGCGCCCAAAGGCGTCAGTCTGTATACGATGACAGATGCAGATATTGCGCCAGGGGATGCCGCGCGTTTCTACGAGGCGTTTCGGGAGAAGCTGTCAATGGAAGGGGAAACGGACGCAGAGCAGAAGAAGATCCGGGAATTAAGTCAGAATATTAAGATGCCGTTTACCTATGTTCCGGGATGTGATTTTGCTTCTTTTGAATATCTGACAATGTATATGCTGTTGTTGATGCTGGTATTTGCAGTCGTCATTTCTCCTATATTTTCGGCGGAATATCAGACGGGGGCGGACAGCATCCTGCGCTGTACGAGACATGGAAGGGCGCACCTGGCATTTGCGAAGATCATTACGGCGTTACTGATATTTGCGGCGGTATTCTCCGTCGGGACGGGCATATTTTTGCTGATCACAAATCTGGCATTTGGCACGGAGGGGCTTAAGGCATCCATGCAGACGGTTTGGGGCGTGTTCATTATCCCGGCATTTACAGCGGGGCAGGTCCAGACGGCTTTAGCGGCGGAACAATTTCTGTCTGTTTTAGCCACGGTCAGCTGTATCCTGTTTCTGTCTGCCAGCTGTAAAAATGCCCAGGATTCTCTGAAGGCGTCGATGCTGATCGGTCTGCTTCCAATGCTCATCGGCATGATATCGTCAGAGAATCTGGCAAGAATTATCAGGTGCATTCTGCCTTCGGGCGGAATCGGTCTGTCAGATTCATTCTTGTTTGAATTGTTAGGGACGAATTTTGTACATGTGGGAGGATGCGTCATCTGGACGCCTTATCTGGTGATCGGGGCGGCTGCGGTCGAGATCCCGTTGTTTCTGTTTCTGACGGTGAGGGTATATTGCAGATGGGAGAGTATGTAGGCTGTTACTATATTATTAATAAATCCCAAGAAATTCTTAATATCTGTTCATGATATCTTAGAAAAAAAACAACGGAATGGCAAAGTATAAAAGAGGATTTTCCGTTAATATTGAAACAGAAGTGATAGAGTTGATGTACTCCCTGATACAAGGGAAGAGGCTTGGGAATTGTATCTGTCCGGCCTGTTGGTAGTACATCCGGCAGATAAGGAGGAGAAGAAAAGGATGAGAGATTCTATAGAGAAAAAGACAGCAGAGGCTTATACAATAGCCGTCTTCTTTGGCGGGTGTTCCACGGAGTATGAGGTGTCGTTACAGTCGGCCTGTTCCGTGATCCTTAATATTGATCCGGACAGATATCGTCTGGTCCTGATCGGGATTGACCGTGAGACGGGGAAATGGTTCTGGTATCGGGGCGGTATCGAGAAGATCACGCGGGACTGCTGGCAGAACATGGAGGATTGTACGCCGGTATTCCCGTCTGTCGACCGGACGGTGCACGGTATCTGCTGTCTTGAAGGGACAGAATTGAGGAATATTTCTCTGGATGCGGCGCTTCCAATCCTCCATGGAAAGAACGGGGAAGACGGAACACTGCAAGGACTGCTGGAGCTGATGGGGGTTCCTGTGATCGGATGTGGTCTGTTGTCGTCGGCGCTGTGTATGGACAAGGAACTGGCGCACCAGATCGTGCGGATGGGCAAGATCAAGACGGCGCGGTCCGTCGTGCTTGAGTATTTTGGAAAGAATTGTCCGCTTGCGGGAAGTATTCCGGAAGAAGGCAGTCCGGCAAAGGACGTTCATGGAGAAAAACTGTGGATGAAGGATGTGTCGGGAGAGATCTGTATGGGAGCAGGGCCGGAAGAAATCTGTGCGAAAGCGAGGGAGATCGGATATCCTCTGTTCGTGAAGCCGGTCCGTTCGGGTTCTTCTTTTGGAATCACCAAGGTACAGAGTGAAGAGCAGTTATTCCCGGCAGTTAAGGAAGCGTTCCGGCATGATTCCACGGTGATCTTAGAGGAGATGATCGACGGCTTCGAGGTGGGGTGCGCGGTCCTTGGGACGGATGCGCCGATCATCGGCGAGGTGGATGAAATAGAATTGTCGGACGGATTCTTTGATTATACGGAGAAATATACACTGAAAACCTCCAGCATCCATGTACCGGCGCGGATTTCACCTGAGAAGGCAGAAGAGATTAAAGAAACGGCGCTTAAGATCTATCAGATGCTTAAGTGTTCAGACTTTGCAAGAGTGGATATGTTCCTTACACCTGACGGTGAGATCTATTTTAATGAGGTAAATACGATCCCGGGATTCACTTCACACAGCCGTTATCCCAATATGCTGAAAGAAGCCGGACTGACCTTTGGCGGGGTGATCGAGCGCCTGCTTGCAAACGCCGGTCTCTGATTCTGGTCCCGGCGTACTGACCGGGCAGTTATAAGGAATGGTCCTTTTCTACAGGAAATGGCAGGAGCAAAAAGAGAAAGGGGACAGTAAGATGTCAGAAATAAAATTGACGAAGGAAGATACCTATCGCGGCAGTCTGATTCTGGTAACGCCGGATTTCCCGATACGGGAAATTCCGAAAACAGCAAAGCTTCGGTCTGTTCCCGGTGGTTCGGATATTCTGTTAAAGGAGCAGGCATCTGTGGCGTTGCGGGCATTGCTGGCGAATATCGGATGCGGGGATGAGATCGCGGCGGTCAGTGGATTCAGGACACAGGAAGAGCAGGAAAAGATCTGGGAGGATTCCATGGCGCAGAACGGGGAAGCATTTACCAGAAAATTCGTTGCGGTGCCGGGATGCAGTGAACACCAGAGCGGATATGCCATTGATCTGGCAAGGAACGCCGGGGAGATTGATTTTATATGCCCTGAATTTCCCCATAGCGGGATCTTTGGGAAATTCAGGGAAAGGATGGCGCACTATGGATTTGTGGAACGTTATGCGGCGGGGAAGGAGAAGATCACGGGAATCGGGGCGGAGCCCTGGCATTTCCGCTATGTGGGATATCCGCATTCCATGATCATGGCGTCCAGGGGTATGGCTTTGGAGGAATATATGGAGTTTCTTAGAAAGGATACCAGACAGGAGCATCCATATGTGTTCCGGGATGGTGAAAACCGGATTGAGATTTCCTATCTTTCTTTGGAAAATGAGGAGCCGGTAGTGTTTGAACTGCCGGAATCGGCGGGATACTGGTGCTCGGGGACGAATGAAGGCGGTGTGGTGGTCAGCCTCTTTAGAGGTGCGGCATGAGAGACAGGAATCTGACCGGCAGGGAAGTAAGCGGAGCTGTCCATGCTCATCAAGAAAGCGGGGGCGGTCGTGCCAGAAGGGCAGGAGGAGGGCGTCCCGCGCGGTCTGCTGGAATTGATTATTTTCGGATGGCTGCGGCATTCATGGTGATTGCGATCCATATTGCGCCGTTTGCGGACTGGAGTAAAGAAGCTGATTTTCTGCTGACGTATTGTCTGGGAAGAACGGCGGTTCCGTTTTTCTTCATGACGACGGGCTATTTCGTCCTTGCGCCCTATGTGAAGAGCGGATTGCAGAAAAAGCGGACTTTTTATAGATTTGTTCTGAAAAATACGGCGGTGTATCTGGCGGTTACGGTGCTGTATCTGCCTCTTACCATCTACTCCGGAAATATGCCCAAGGGGATCGGGGGACTTTTGCAAGATCTCTTCTTCGACGGGACATTCTATCATCTGTGGTATTTTCCGGCCGTATTGACAGGGTGTATGCTGTTGGTCCTGCTTACATGGACGGGGCAGAAAGTTGAGACCGCCAATTGGTCCAAAGGCCGTGTAAACAGCGGATACAGGAAAAAGATGGCAGCAGTTGTTCTGACCGGTTATGTGATCGGTCTGCTGGGCGACAGTTATTATGGATTGACAGAACAGGTGCCGTGGATGAAGGCGGCGTATGACGGGATGTTCCATATCAGCAGTTATACACGAAACGGTATATTCTTTGCACCGGTTTTCCTGTTGCTGGGGGTGCTGACTGCATTTGCAAAACGGCTGTATCCGATGAGGATATGCGTATGGGGGACGGCGTTGTCGGCGGTACTTCTGATGGGAGAGGGATTTCTCACTTATAGTCTGAAATGGCAGAGGCATAACAGTATGTATCTCTTTCTCGTACCGTTGATGTACTTCCTGTTTCAGCTGTTATTGCTGATTCCGGGGAAGGCTCCGGCATTTTGCCGAAATGGTTCGCTGATTCTGTATGTGATCCATCCGGCGGTGATCGTGGTGCTGCGCGGCACAGCAAAAGCGGCGGGGCTTAAGGAGCTGTTGATCGACCATGCTTTTATCCAGTACATTCTGGTCTGTGCGGTGTCGATGGCGGCCGCGGCTGTATTTGCCGGGGTGAAGAAAAACTGTCTGATGAAGATTAGCAGATGAGGAGAGATGGGTATGTATAAAAGAAGCAGCAGGTGTCAGAAGGGACGGGCGTGGATAGAGCTGGATATGGGAAATCTGGGGCATAATGTGGAGCAGTTTAAGAGGCTTCTTCCTGGAACGTGTACGCTTATGCCGGCAATCAAGGCGAATGCTTACGGGCATGGCGCAGGGCTTGTGGGGCAGGCGCTGTCAGAGATGGGGATCCAGGATTATTGTGTGGCTTCTGTCTGTGAGGCTGTGGAGCTTCGGGAAGCAGGCATTACCGGACAGATTCTGATCCTTGGATATACTTCGCCTTGTCAGTTTGGGGATCTGGTCCGGTATGATCTGACGCAGACCGTGGTAGACTTGTCTTATGCAAGGAAATTGAATGACTATGGAAAGACTATCCGTGTTCATGTGGGCATTGATACGGGGATGCACCGGCTGGGAGAACGAAGCGAGGATGTGGAGAATATCTGTGAGATCTGGAAGCTTCGAAACCTGACGATCACTGGCGTCTATTCGCACCTGTGTGCATCGGACGGAAATTCAGACGGGGAGCGGGCATTTACCCAAAAGCAGATCGCAGAATTTGAGGCTGTAGTGGATTCTCTTCACAAGAGAGGGATCACGGGTTTTCAGACACATCTGCAAGGAAGCTATGGGGTGCTGAACTATCCGGAGCTTAGCTATGACTACGCGAGGGTTGGGATCGCGCTCTACGGGGTGCTTAGCATGAAGAATGACAAGACTGCCGCGGATATCGAACTGAGGCCGGTCCTGTCGCTGAAGGCACGGATTGCGTGTGTGAAAATGCTGCACGAGAATGAAGCAGTAGGATACGGTCTTACGTACACAGCAGAAAGGGATATGAAGATGGCGGTCGTCTCTATCGGTTATGCGGACGGGATCCCAAGAGAATTATCGAATAAGGGGTGTGCACTGGTAAATGGCCGACGGGCGCCGGTGATCGGGCGTGTCTGTATGGACCAGCTTCTTCTGGATGTGTCAAAGCTTTCGGATGTATCGGCCGGGGATGAGGCGGTATTTATCGGAAGGAGCGGGGATGAGGAGATCAATGTCTGTGAAGTGGCGGGGAGCGCTGGAACAATCTCTAATGAGATTTTGAGCAGGCTTGGAAATCGGCTGGAGCGGATGCCGCTGTCTTGATAAGACGGGGAATATAGAAGGACGTGTAAACTATTACAAGTATGGAAAGGAGTAAGATTAGAATAAGGTGAAAGGCTTACGATGGAAAAGCTGCTGT
>CAJTRO010000084.1 GCA_910579015.1 uncultured Dorea sp.
ATGATTCACTACCATACGAAATTACACTACTCTCAAACAGCGGAGATCTCACAGCGACCACTTTACCAGATTCACTACCATACGAAATTACACTACTCTCAAACATCGAAGGCGTACATCTAATATATCTCTAGGATTCACTACCATACGAAATTACACTACTCTCAAACAACGCCAACGCTAATCCCGTCACAGTCGGCGATTCACTACCATACGAAATTACACTACTCTCAAACGATTGATTCGAACAGTATGAAAAAAGATTCGATTCACTACCATACGAAATTACACTACTCTCAAACATATAGCCGAACACTTTCGAAGAGCATACAGATTCACTACCATACGAAATTACACTACTCTCAAACAATACAATTGCAAATATAACAAATGATCTTGATTCACTACCATACGAAATTACACTACTCTCAAACCTCAAAATCATAAAAATGACGGGCGAGTAGAAAATGCCACTACAACACCGTAATTTCGTACTATAGCTATATCATTACACATTTAAGACAATTTCGCAAGAGTCTTTATCAATAATTATAGTCTCTGCGAATTTTTCAACCATATCCGGCTGTCTATTCTCTAATAATAACACACAAATCTTTTGATAATGTACATATTCATAAAATTTTTCAACCTCATACTCTGTAAGATAAGAAAGTAAATGTACGAACACAAAACATTTGACATCCAACAATTCACATGCTACCTTCATATAATCTAGAATTTTCTCTACCAATGTCTCCTGCATATCATCAAATCGAATATCTGCAATCTTTAACAAACTGTGGATATCCATCTTATCAGAATACGTCAACTCCCACTCCATATTCTGTACTATATTCATCACATAACTTTCCAAATTGGATACTATCCGATTACCTTCAACCAACAATTCTGTTGACAATATTTCTTTTTTCAGCATTTCACCCAATTTGTTCAACAGCTTTCGTTCATTCAAAGTTAATGCCAACGGATTAACAATACATACTAATTTATCTTTCTTCTTAAGCACCTCACCATTCTCTGACAATACAAAACCCGATTCATCATCATAATCACTTGTAGTTAATTCTCTTACCACCCTTAAAAATATTGCCGGCTGCTCTACCACCAACAGGCTCCTTGTGTTTTCTTCAAAATGAAATACAAAATTAAAATCTTTATGGACTAACTTCATAATATCACCAATCTTTTATCATTCTGCAAAACCTCGGACTTGTACTCTCCTGTTATCAACTCCATCTTTGAAAATTGTTTCTCGGTCAATATCAAAACCTGTACAAGCCCCTCCGGCGGTTTATTCTTTCGTATTCCCTGAGTCACAGCTTCTGATACAGTCGAATTCAACGCTAACTTACAATAAACCGACTCCTGCAACATAATAAAACCATTCTTTATCAAATACTTCCTGAATTTTACATATTCCCTTCGATTTCCCGCTGTCAATGTCGGCAGATCAAAAAATACCAGAATCCTCATATACCTATAACTCATTTCTATAAAACCTGATTAATGATATATCCTGTTCATTCATAGCATCAAATACACTTTTACAATAAATCTTGACAGCATTATTCAGATAATTTCGTTTCCCATCAATGATCACTTCCCTATTCAAGATATTAACCATCCTCATTTTTTCATCATGCTCAAATTTCTCCGGTTTCATCAAATAAACCTCTTCATCTACCAGAATCCGGAACGGTTCCATAAGATCTGATCCAAGGTTAAATTGATTAAACATATTATCGTGGAAAAAACCAAGCTGTGTAATATAGCCATTTGCAGTAATCTCTCTGTTACAGGCAGATAACAGCAGACTATACCCATAATTTAACGCTGCATTAAAAGGAATATCCGCTGTTCTGGTGAATTTCATTCCAAACAACGCATTAAAATATACCTTTGCCGCATGACCTTCCCTGTTAGTTGTATCCCCAAGTTCAACCTCTTCCAGATACTCTTCTAAAAGATGATATTCCTTTCTGCTTAAATGTTTTAAGAGTTCCATCTGTTTCCGAATTTTTTCTGTCACAATCTCCGTCCAGACAACAGATTTCATTTCTGATGTCCATTCCACCTGTTTTCTTATCTTTGCGCTCGTATCATGACTTCCATAATAGGAAATCAATTCAGCAGAAGGGTTCCTTTTTTCATCGCAGAAGATGACCTTAATCTTTCTCTTGATCAATTCGTTTAGCAATGCGGCGGTCAGGGAAACCGCCGTAGACTCAATCATAAGAATCGATATCTCACTCAGATGAATACGAGTAATCTCTCCCTGCCGCACTACCAGATAATCTAACTTATAATCTAATTTCGCACTTTTTGATATTACAATTGTTCTCCAACTCATATACTTAACAAATCCATTACCCGCTCTTTAACACCTGTAATAGATTGACTCGACAATATCACCGTATTGCAATTACTAATTGTTTTTGCTATTTGTATTTTCCCTGAATTAGGCGAAGCTCCTATTAATGTCAAATTAGAAGTAATGGGTTTACACTGGAACAAATGCAACACTTCCCCTAACACAACACACTGTTCCGCTAAATCCAATTCTATAAACTTGTCTCTCCCTTTTACAAGGTTCTCCTTCGGATTTGCCGGGCGGTACTGATATATCGTATTACTTAACTTATTAATAAACAAATCGTATAACCCAATATTGTCCTCTCTATTAATCCCTGAGATAGCACGCACTTCTAATGAAGTTCTCCTATCTTTCCTCTTGGCATTATCTTCCAGATATTTTGTCACTTTTTTCAAATAAGACACCTTTTCCTTGTCAAGACATAATTGTACCGCACCTTGAAGTATTAACTGTTTTCCAGTACTGCCTTTCAAATGCATCGGGAATCCGTTAACAACCAATCGGGCATTCTTCTTTATACAAGGGATAATCACCCGCGGATTTTTCAGCCCATAGAATTCTTCACAATACTCAATCAGTGCATCCGGGTTCTTCTCAAACTCTTTCTTTCTGTACAATGGAACGGTCTCTATCGTTCTTATTTCTCTTCCCTTCTTGTCCTCCGATGCAACCAGCATAAAATGCGAAGGAGTCACTGAAGTATAACCTCCATATTTCCATGTTTCCATTCCCTTTTTAATCGGTATTAAGCCCTTTGCCTTCTTTTTATCCTCCGGGGCTTCTGAAAGCATCTGATTAAAGAATCCACCTTTATTGCAGAAAGCATATCTTGTGAAAAGAATATCATTTCTTGATAATGTATCATTTACACATTTTATACTTCCATCTCTGCCCTTTTTCCATATCACCTTACCATTTTTCTCCAAATCAAAATTAAACATCTGGTTCAAACTGTATTTTGTATTAGGATTTTCCTTAATCCACCGAAGCGGATTGCTTGTAAACTTCTCATGATAGACATTTCCCACTACGACATTCTGATAAGCATCTTTAGCATGGTGATAATCATTCAAATCACGCACTTTAACATAGGATAGTTTTTCTTTTCTGAAATCAGAGACCGAACCTGCCTTTACATAGACAATCTCTGCATCCTCATATACTCTCTTTAAGAGTGTTGCCACAGCTTTGGAAGATTGACGGGTTTCCACCAACTGGCGGTTAATAAAACCTGCCAGTTCCTCATCAGTCAGCGGAGAGGTTCTTGTCAAACGCTCATACTTCTTTTCGGAAATCAGCTTTTTCTCTTTCAAAAATTTCCATACAGCTCCCATTCTCTGCTGAATTTCAGGCGAAAGCATCCCATCGCTTTTTTTGGCATTTACTCTTCTATCCACCAGTACCAGATTATCCAGACTGTCATCCTTCGTCTTTGACTGAGGATAGATATGATCCCGATCCCATATCGTCGCGTCATTCAGCTGTGACAAATCTATCTTTTTTCCGGTGTACATACATTGCCCCATCTGAGTATAATAGAGATAAAGCTTGATCGCCTTAAAATCACCGTCAGAATACTTCTGCAATTCTTCCTGCCACTGATGCGCTTCATCTTTGATCGCCGCATATGCCTCTATTAATTTATCTTTTCTGGATGTAGTACGTTTCTTTTCTTCCTCGCTCCTTGCCATCTCGACAAATATCTTCTTTGGCTGGCCATCCATCACATCTTGGATCTCTTCCACGATCTGGACCGTCTGCCAGACCGCTCTCTTTACCGATGGAGAGATGACCAGATCCTTTATGAGACTGTCATATGTAATCTCATCCACATGATAACCGCCGTTTTCTTCCTCTATCGTCTCCATAAATGTATATTGCTGGCTTAAGAGCTGCATCAGATTATTCTGCGTGTTCCTAAGCCCCTGCATGATAGTCATGCACTCGCCTGTTTCGCAGTCAACACCTTCCAGTTCATTCAAAAACCGTTTAGATAATCTGCCCCATCCCTGAAATTTCAGTTTTACCAGGGCTTCAATCTGCTTTTCACTCAACTTCTGTTCATAATGGCGCTTTATCACTCTACGTAACATCTTCTGGTCTTCCCCATACAGAGTGATCCACAGGATAATCTCCTCGGCCATTTGCTGAATATTGTACTTTTCCAACTCGTCTCCGAATATCTTGTCTCTCAGTACAATATAAGGAGACAAGGACGCTTTAAAATTACCGTCAAATCCAGTTAATTCTTCCTTCTTCACATTGTATCCGTTTGCATTCAGATAATTCAGTAATTTTTTCCCTGTCACCTGCTTATGACGTTTAAACAGATCAGATACTATCTCCTGTTTTAAATCCACCGGCAATTTCTCAGAACGAATCTTTACATTATTCAGTTCATTCAACACCATAAATTCGGAATAAAGAAGAGAATTCTTTGGCACTACGTCTTCATGGATCAAATAGGTACACTGATTCGTCATACGGCGTATAAATTCTTCCGCCGACCTGTCGCAATCCACTTTCGCTTCAAAATTCCAAGGATATATTCTTCCCTCTCCCTTTCTGACCATCCAGCAGTTTTCCCCTCTTGCTGTATTAAGAGGTCCCACATAATAAGGAATCCTGAACTCAAACAAATCAATAATCTTCTCACGGACTGTTTTCCCGCATTCGTCGTCCAGATTTTTAAGAAACGGCAAATACTCTTCTGCATTCTGCAATATCTTCTCTAACTCAATTTTATTTACCTGATAAGGAATCACCCCATTATCTTTACTAACCTGCAACGGTAAAAATGTCCCATTCTCAATTTCCAGTAAAATATCTTTCACTTTCGAAAGATCCGCCGGCATTTTATTTAATAATTTCTTCAACGCCTTATAGAAATCCTCCTGTCCACACCGCTTTACCGGATACTTCTTTCCATTCTTTTTTAGAGAACCTGCATAAGCACAATAATTATCATTTCCGACAGATGAGAAAAAAGCTTTATAGCTGTCAGGACAATATTCTCGAACCAATGCTCTTAATATGCGCAGATCATTTCCGTGTTTCTGATAAGAACTAACCTTGGCCACACTCAGATAAGAACTTCCTTCATACTCGCCTCCTTCCAGAATATCAGCCAAAACCGCCCAACTATAAACCGCATGAAAGATATCCAGAATTCCTGTACGTTCCTGGATTTCATCCTCCAGAGCAAGACGCACTTCGTCATAACTACTCTCAGAAAAACCAATCTTATTATGTTCAATCTCCGCCAGGTCCTCATCACCAAAAATAATACTCAGACTGGCTTTCATTCCTGTAACTAATTTGAATAATTCCTTCATCTGCCTGTCTGTTTTTTCAACATGACAGAGTTCTTCCAGGGCGGAACATTTTGTTGTCTTTCTGCTCCGCTTGTCCTTCAGTATCTCTGCAAACTGTTCTTCAGAATCACATTCTAACTCCACGCCAAATTCATCGGACAGACAATCTGCAAATGTCTGAAAAGTCATATGAAATGATGTTACATTGCTAATACTTCCATTAAATAAAAAATGTCCTCTGTGCTTCATCAAATGATGAATTGCAAGATATACCAGGCGCAGGTCAAACGCCTTTTTTTCCTTGATCAAAGCGCTCCGCAAATGGTATATGGTCGGATATTCTCTGTAATAATCCACATCTGTGTATTTCTCCGGGCACTTTACCCCGTCCTCATTTTCAGATCCTTCCACACCCGGCTTAGCATTTCCTGAAAATAACGAATATATCTGCTGGTCCTGCTTGTCTTCCTGCCAAAACGCACTGTCTGACATTCTCTGGAAGAACCCTGGATCTATTCTTGCCATCTCTTCAGCGAACAATTGCTGTAAAAGCCGGATCCTCTGCTTTCTTCTCTGGATTCTCCTTCGATTGGTCCGGAATGTCCGGCGTTCTGCCGCAGTATTTGCCGCGTCAAACAGCCTCACTCCCCATAACGCTTTCCCTTTACGTCTCAAAACATGATATTCGGGATCAGTCACTGCCCATCCAACGGAATCTGTACCAATATCAAGACCTAAAAAATATTCCTTTTCTGTGTTTTCACTCATAAGCTTTCTCCTTCTTATCATTTTATTAATTTGATATTTTTATTTTTTGTATTGACAAACAGCAATTTATCATTTATAGTATAAGCA
>CAJTRO010000085.1 GCA_910579015.1 uncultured Dorea sp.
AATACATATATAGTAAATACTATATATTTTTTACCAATATATAGTATTTACTATGTTTTAATTTTTCACCTGTTTTTTTACATACAAAATCAAAAAAAGCCCCAAATACTGCTCTTCTTTTCCAAAAGAACAATATCCCGGGCCTCTTTTCATCACACTATTTCTTGATGACACACTATAAAATCATCTATATATAGTAATTACTAATTAAATAATCCCCCGAATTCTTCTCCTACGATCCCCTCATCCTTATCCCCTTCGATCTTGATCGCCGACGCAAGCATATTGATAAGAGCCATCGGTGTCGACGCCGTATTCATAAACATCCTCGTGGTACTGCGCACAGTCAGCACTGTATCTGAACACTTGGCCACCCCCGATGATTTACAGTCCGATATCCCAAGCACAAACGCCCCTTTCCGCTTCGCGTACCTTGCCACCTGTTCCGTCATAAAATAATAGTCCGGAAATGAAACTGCCACAAGCAGAGTGTTCGAATCCAGAGCCGGAAGGATAGAATAAACGCTTTCATTCAGCTCCGTATTCATGATCACAGACGCAATCTGCGTCCCGGCAAGATGCGACGCAAGCCATTGACAGAGAATATGGGACATTCCCCTTCCGCAAAGTATGATCTTTGGATACCGAAGAAACAGCCTCGCCGTCTCTATCAGTTGATGGCCGTCAAAATTCCGCACATATTCCTCCATGAGGCTCTTCTCTTCCATGCAGATCTCCTTGATCAACTGCTCCTTGTCATCCAGCTCATACTTGGGGACGGAACTGCTGAAATATTCATTCTTCTGGTAAACGTCTATCCTCTGATTGATATTGATATACTTCCTGACCTCATACTTCATCTCGTTGAAGCTGTTATATTCCAGCGCCTTACAGGTATTGAGGATGGTGATCTCCGTTACACCGAGCTCTTTGCTCATCTCTCTCAGAGTGATAAATGCCATCGTGTCAATATTCTCTTTAATATAATCCGCAATCTGCTTCTGTTTCTTCGTCATAGACGGATAATGTTCTTCAATCCGCATTATTATATCCATATCTCGTTTTCCTCCTGTCTCCTGTAGGTACTCCGTCCATAACATATAGTCATTTTATTGAACAGTTATGAAAAATTATACTATTTTTTTTATTTTTTCGCAACAATTCTCGTACAAAATAAGACAAACCAGAAACAGAATAAGAGCTGGAACAAATTGCGGTACTCCATGAAATCCAATAGAAGGCAGGTGATCCGTTCACCTGCCTCCTTACACGCCCTTAAATATTTATCTTCTTATGTGTTTTCTGCGTTTGTATGCAACACACGCTTCCATTGCTATCAGGGACATCAGAATCATTACCAGACAAAGTACGATCGGATTATGATCGCCAGTATTTACACTGTTCGTCTTGACCGGATTCTTCTGGGTATTTCCCGTGCCCGGCTTTGTCGGATTCGATCCCGGCGCGTCCGGATTCGAAGGATTGACCGGCTTTGTCGGATCTGTCGGCTTTGTCGGATCCGTCGGTCCCGGATTCGGAATATCTGGTTCATCTGATTTTAATTCCAGATCTGCATCCGTGTTCTTAAGCGCTTCAATCTGTGCATTCAGCTCTTCCAGAGATGCTCCTCCATTTGCGATCAGTGCTTCCGCCGCCTTGATCACTGCATCCAGTCTCTGGATACTCTCTTCTGTATAGATATCCGTCATCTCAAGCTTTTTCTTCAATTCATCGATCAGATCCTGCATATCGGACTTTACAGCCGCTTCTTCTGTATCTGCCTGGCTTAACTGCACTTCAAACTTATTCATATTGGCAGCTCTATAGCCATACCAGTTCATGAATGCAACCTGATCAGATGTAATCTGCTGAGCGTAAGAAATATCCTGAGGCGCAAATCCTTCTGAAAAATTACTTGGGAGCCTGTATTCTTCGATCCCCTGCGGCAGGAAATGATCCCCGAAATAAACGGTCACTTCTCCCTTCGCCGACTCTGCCGGTATCCTGACAGTGAAATC
Source organism: uncultured Dorea sp. (assembly GCA_910579015.1). GTDB lineage: Bacteria > Bacillota > Clostridia > Lachnospirales > Lachnospiraceae > Sporofaciens. The sequence goes on from CAJTRO010000085.1 coordinate 2,019, forward strand.
TCCACTCTGGCCGTCAATTTCTGCCCTGTAGTTCTGGCCGTCTGCCTCTACCACAACCACATTGCTGCTCTGATCTGTAGTTTTACCAAATACCCTCTGATCGACCGCCGAATTAATTCCCTTATCCTGCATCTCCTTAGTTCCGGCATCAAATATGTTTCCTCTGTATACTACATCTCCTTCATCAATAATTCCTGTCCAGTTATCCTCGCTGTCTTTATGCGTCATCCGAATCTCTGGAAGTGTGTTATCAATGTAAATGTCGGCAATATCTACTACCTTATGTGCCGCACCCTTCTTCTTAAGCAGGAGCGCCGCTTTATATAACCCTTCCTCTGTAACAGGCGCTGTGTCCGCAGTCGGAACGATCGTTCCATCCTCCTTAAGCGTACACGGCGTGCAATTATCCAACACAATTGCTTCTTCCCACCAGTTCAGGAACCATCCTTTTTCTGTAGGATGTGATCTGTCAAGAGTTCCGATCAACTGACCGTCCTTATAGAGTAACGGCTGCCAGCTCTCAACGGACTCGTCTACGATATGATACTGAAGCATTGTCCTGTCGCTTCCAAGCCAGTCATAATCGGAAAGCTGTTTATTCTCTCCTGTCGAAAGTGCCGCCGTATGAATGAAGGTATTTTCAAGCGCCACAGGATTATCTGCGATTGGATCCGAAACCTTCTCTTCATATACATAAACAGCCGCCGGAGAGGTTAACCTCTGCGTTCCTTCACTCAAAACGACCGTCGTCTCATATGCGCCAAGAGCGGCATCGGCGTTCACATTTGCTGTCAGTGTAAATACAGCCTCTTTACCAGCCGGAACGGAGATTGACTTCTTATCCGTTGAAAATACGCCTGATATTGGTGATGCGGCTGTACTGCCGTTATCCGGTACATAGGACTCATTTTCAAGCCCGATATCATATGTATGATTCTTCTTCCCCTTATTTCTGACAGTAACCTCTATCTTGCTTTCTGTCTTTCCTCTGGCAATCTTATCCAGGCTGATGGTCGTCGTCTCTACAGTATTGACAACCAATTCGTTTCGATTAAACGTATATGCCTGTGCATTTGGAGCTGTAATAGTCACCAGATCGCCTGTCGCCTGGAGCGCTTTTTCAGGATCTACCATACCTGAGCCTACAGCCAGCCTGCTGACAGTATTCGAGAAAACACTGCGGTCAGCGGTACTTACCAATGCAGCCTTGATATCAAGCGCCGTAAGGTTCGGATTCTTCTGCCTGAGCAGCGCGGCGATCGCTGAGATGTGCGGTGTTGCCATAGACGTACCCGTCATTGCCACATATGCGTATTCATAGGCATCTGCACCCCCGTTCCTTCTCCATGCCGTAGAAATAATATTCGTACCAGGCGCGGTCACATCCGGCTTGAAATCCAACGAATCTTTTACCGGACCGATAGAAGTAGATATATGAGGATGGCTCTCTGTATCGACGCCTTCCTTACGAAGAGGCTTTGCATCCGTAAACTTAAAATCATATAATTTCCCTAATTCCAACCCGTCGACCATTGCCGAGCCTTCCTCGTACTTTGCCGAAAAAACGGGAAGATAATTGGAATAGCAGGTGTTCCAGGAAGAAATCGAGCCGTAATCCTGTGTTTTCGTATTAATTACAGCAACCGCTCCCGTCCCAACCTTCTCGCGGATACGTCCGATCACATCACCAAATGGCTGTCCTCTCATTACAACGAAAAGGGCGCCGCTATAGTCATCTGGATTGTTATCTTTAAAGAACGCTTCAAATTCTTTTTGTGTTCCGGTTCCGAGTTTCTGCTTATCTTCTGTAGGAAGCAGAACCATCTTATAATTCCTGTCGGCATCAGCTTTGAGCGAACCAACCGTATATCGATCCCCCGCGTCAACAACTGCGTCTCCCCATCCGGAATAGATCAGGCGCAGGGGCGATTCTTTGCCACCGCGATTCAGAGTCAGCAGACGGTTCTCAGATTCAATCTGGGCATTTGCAACAGTCAACGCTAACGGAGAAGTTCCCGGCGCCCAGATCGTATACGACCTGCTTCCGGAATTTCCTGCGCAAAGTACAAACAAGACGTCCTCATACGCTAATGCCAGACTGTTCAGCATAATGTTCGTTGAGTGAGTCGCGTCATTAACTGTACTCCACCCAAGTGACATACTGATAATTTTACAGCCATCTTGTACAGCATCCTCCATTGCCTTATTCACATCGCCTTCTAAACAGCTGTCCCTTGAGTTAATTACCTTGTATGCAGCCAGAGTTGCATCAGGAGCAATACCTTTTGTCTTAACATTCCCCGGATTTACACCCCGTCCGGCAATCGTTCCCGATACATGAGTTCCATGTCCCTGATCGTCCAACGGATCGTTTGCACCATTTCCGTTATTCTTAATATAGTTCCTTCCAACGAATTTCCCATTCAGCAATTCGTCACTCTTCGGTGCATTCCCGTTCGGTAATTTACTGGAAAAAACATCTTTAAGGTCCGGATGATTATAATCAATACCAGTATCAATTACCCCTACCGTGACACCTTTTCCAGTTAATCCCAGACTGCCTATATCCAGATAATTGTAACTCTCTTCCATTCCATAGACATAACCGCCTGCATCCCTTGCCTCGGCAAATGTCTGGATCTCCTCCTGATGACCGGCTGTCTTTAAGTCTTCTTGCTCGATCGTCTCCTGGATCGCATCCTCAGGCTCTTTCTTTTCTTCCACGGCATCTTCAGGCACATCATCATTCCTGTTATCTGCCGTATCCGTTGCTCCCTCGTCCTCTACGGTATCCTGATTTTCATCAGCATCCTCATAAGGCGCATCATCACCTGCCGTTTTGTCATCCGGCTCCACTGTGTCGTCTTCTTTGGTGCTCTCTGCTCCGTCTGTGTGCTCCCTGTCTCCATCGTCTCCCTGAAACACATCCTGACCGCCCGTTTCTACAGACGTATCAGACGATTCATCTGATACAGCCGGCACGACAGGAAACCAATCTGTCGGCTGGGGTTCACGTACTTCTTCCTCATAGACCTCTTCCTGCTCAAGCACATTCGTATGCGACTCGTCCGGATATACAGCAAACACACATTCCATCTTGGCGATGTCATCCACGACTGACTGAGGAACAGTAAGTGCCGCTCCATTCATTCCTACGGAATACTCATACTTTACTGTATAGTCTACTCCTTCAAGTGCTTTGTAGAAATCTTCTTTGTCCTTCTTTGCCAAAGCATTCAGTTCTTTGGTGCTTTCATCCACCTCCTCATCATTTGCCTTCGCGATTGCTTCGACCAGCTTTGCCGGCTGATGGGCAAATTCCACGATAACCGATACCGGTGTGTCGACTTCAGAGATCGCATATGCACCCTGAAATCCTACAAGCCCGCCTTCCCGGTTTTCCTGTGAAGCAACCGCAGCACTTTCTTCCGCTTGTCTGCCGTTCCTTCCCTGATGACCGGAACCAGGCTCAGCCGATACTGTCATCTGTGAAGTTGGCAAAATCAATGTCACAGCAAGCATCAGGCCCAATAGTTTTTTGAGTTTCCTTGCTTTCACTTTTTTCCCTCCTACCTTTAATAAGGCATTTCGCCTTTTGTACTTAGATACTGAAAAAAATGTCAAAACATCCATTTGTACATATTTCACAAATTTTTATTGTTTTTCATACTTTTTTAAGTATCTGTGTCAACTATATAATATTTACACTTGGGTTGTCAATACATATATAGTAAATACTATATATTTTTTACCAATATATAGTATTTACTATG
>CAJTRO010000086.1 GCA_910579015.1 uncultured Dorea sp.
TTCCTTGGCCGGACACCTTGCAGCGCAGTGCAAGGTGCCGTGTGAACAGTAACGCGTTCATCACTTCGGATTTAATCTTCGTGTAAATGGTTGCATCTTGCGTCGGATTTTCTTATAATATAGATAAATATGTCGTGAGGAACCGGAAGAGGAGGAACGAAGCGTACAGATACCGCTTAACGACAGTGCAAAAGCCGGTTCCCGAAGGAGGATAAACGTGCAGAGATCAGATGAAAAATACCAGGCGTATGTACAGATTTTAGAGGAGGAATTAGTTCCTGCCATGGGGTGTACCGAGCCGATCGCCCTTGCATATGCGGCGGCAAAAGCAAGAGAAGTTCTGGGAAGTATCCCGGATAAGGTAAGCATTGGGGCAAGCGGGAGCATTATCAAGAATGTGAAGAGCGTGATCGTTCCTAATACCAATCATCTGAAAGGCATCCCGGCGGCAGCGGCGGCGGGGATTGTTGCAGGAAAAGCGGAGAAGGAACTGGAAGTGATCGCAGAGGTAACGGAAGAGCAGACGAAGCAGATGGTGGAATTCCTTGATACGGTTCCGGTCAGTGTAGAGCATATTGACAATGGGATCACATTTGACATTATTGTGATCGTGTTCAAGGGTGATTCTTATACGAAGGTGCGGATCGCCAATTATCATACGAATATTGTACTGATCGAGAAGGACAGGGAGAAGCTTCTGGAAGTTCCGGTGGAAGGAGAGAGCGAAGAGGGGCTTACAGACCGGAGCCTTCTGGATATGGAGAGTATCTGGGATTTTGCGAATACCATGGATATCCAGGATGTGAAGGAGGTGCTTGACCGTCAGATTGAATATAATACTGCGATTGCTAAGGAGGGCCTTAAGGGAGAATACGGCGCGAATATCGGAAGGGTGCTGTTAGATACCTATGGAACGGATGTGAGAACCCGTGCAAAGGCTATGGCGGCGGCGGGCTCCGATGCACGTATGAACGGATGCGAGCTCCCGGTCATCATCAATGCAGGAAGCGGGAATCAGGGCATGACCTGTTCCCTGCCGGTACTGGAATATGCGAAGGAGAAGGAAGCCGGGCAGGAGAAGACTTACCGTGCACTGGCGCTGTCTAATCTGGTGGCGATCCACCAGAAGACAGGCATCGGCAGATTGTCGGCTTACTGCGGGGCGGTCAGCGCCGGAGCGGCGGCGGGCGCGGGGATCGCGTACCTTTGCGGCGGAGGATACGAGGAAGTGGTACATACGGTAGTCAATGCGCTGGCGATCGTGTCCGGTATGGTCTGTGACGGAGCGAAAGCCTCCTGCGCGGCGAAGATTGCCGCATCTGTGGATGCAGGAATCCTTGGATACAACATGTATCTGCGGGGACAGCAGTTCTATGCGGGAGACGGGATCGTGACGAAGGGTGTGGAAGCCACGATCACGAATATCGGACGCCTTGGTAAGGAAGGTATGCGGGAGACGAATGAAGAGATTATCAAGATGATGATTGAGGAGTAAGGCATCATGAAGGAATGGAAGAGCAGATTCCAGAAGAATACGTTACGTCAGGGTGAGGAGTATTACAAGCGTGACAGAGTATTCGAACTGGAGGAACATGAAGGTACATACACTGCTGCGGTTGTCGAGCGTGACAGGTATAATGTCAGGATCACAGAATATGAGGAAAAGGACGGCTACAGGATGACCTGTAGCTGTCCTCATGCCAAGAGCGGAAGCTGCTGCAAGCATATGGCGGCAGTTCTGTATGCCATAGAGGAGTATGAGGAACAGAAAAAGTCAATGAGGGAAGAAGAACAGAAGATGTCAAGGAAAAAAGAGGTTCCCCAAGCTATGGACGGATATGTCTATTTTGATGAAGCGAAGATCAGAGAGTCACTGCATTTGTCACCGGATATTGAGAAGCGGGGAAGGATACTTGCGGCCCAGAAGAAGGTCACGATGGAGAGCATAGATACCGGATTTGCAGAGGGGTATAAGGAGATGCTGGGGATCATCGAGGGCAAGGGAAGCGAGAAGGGAAGGGAATTTCCGATTGAGATTGTATTTGCCAGGAACAGGGTAGTGTCATCGGACTGCTATAATTATTCATGCGTGGGGAGCTATTACAGATCTTATATGGATCGGGAGAGATGTGAGCATATTGCGGCGCTGATGGAGATCCTGTCAGATTATCTGAAACAGAACCAGCTTGGAGACGCCACGGATCAGGGAGGCATCCAGTTGATTTTTTCCTTTCAGCAGAATCAGGCGAACCGAACGATCTCGAATGTTATGGGCGATGATGAAAGCATAACGCTGAAACCGAGGCTGGTGAAGAAGGACGGGAGGCTGTCTGTGTCTTTTAAGATTGGGCAGAAGAAGCTTCTTCTCGTGAAGGACTTATTTGAATTTGATGAGAATGTAAGAAATTCTGCCATGGGGAGTTATGGCTCTAGTATGCAGCTCAATCACAGGCTTGAGAATTTTACCGAACAGGGACGGCGGTGGATAGAATTCATAGGAAGCCTTGTGAGGGAAGAGCGGGAGTTTGACAACCGGCTGGTGGAATCCGGAAACTATATGAAGAAGACGCTGGCTAAGAGAAATGAGATGCGTCTGTTTGGATGGCGGCTCGACCAGTTCTATGAGATCGCTTCTGCCGAGCCGTTTTCCTATGAGGAAAAGGAGGGCGAGGATAAGAAGAAATGCGAACTGACGTGCAGAGAGGGGAATCCCCGGATTACTATGGAGATCCACAAGAACCAGTTTGATAAGGATAAGACATTTCACGGAATTTCTGTAGAGTGTGATGTCCCGCCTCTTTTCTATGGAGTGAAGACGGCGTATTATATCCACGGAAATATACTGTACCGGATGGAGGAGGGATTTCTAAAGCAGATCCGCCCGTTGGCACGGCAGAGCAGGGGCAGAGGGCTGGCTTTCATGATCGGACGGAACAAGCTGTCTGATTTCTATTATACCGTATTGCCGCAGATTAGGAATGTGGTTGACGTCATAGAGGAGGATGGAGAGGAGATTGGCCGATACCTTCCGCCGGAGGCAGAGTTTATCTTCTATCTGGATGCCGGGGAGAATAATATCACTTGCAGGCCAAGAGTGCGTTATGGAGAGACGGAAGGCGGACTTGTAGAGCTGGAGGACAGTGAAAACCCGTCATTTCCTTTAGCACGGCGGGAGGAGCATAAAGAACGGGAGATCATGTTCCTGCTGCGCCAGTGGTTTCCCTATATTAATGAGAGGAAACAGGAGATGCATTGCGGAAAAGACGAGGAATGCATGTACCGGGTGTTGTCTAAGGGTGTGGACGAACTGCTTGCCATGGGCGAGGTTCAGTGTACAAAGCGGTTTTCCAGTTTGAAGATTACGAAGAAAATCCGGATGTCGGTGGGAGTATCCGTCTCAAGCGGTCTTCTGGATCTGGATATCGCGACGGAGGACCTTCCGGTTGAAGAATTACTGGAAGTTCTTAACAGCTATAACAGCAGGAAGAAATATCACAGGCTGAAAAACGGTGATTTTCTGGATATGGAGGATAATTCTTACGAAATGCTCAGTGAGATGATGGCGTCGCTCCATCTGTCCCCGAAGGATTTTATCAAAGGGAATGTAAAGGTGCCTCTGTACCGGACGCTGTATCTGGATAAGCTGTTGGAAGAGAATGAAAATGTCTACAGCGAGAGGGACAGGCATTTTAAAAATCTGGTAAGAGGCTTCAAGACCGTGAATGATTCGGATTTCCAGCTTCCGTCCGCCCTGGCAAGGGTACTGAGGAATTATCAGAAGAACGGTTACCGCTGGCTGCGTACACTGGAGAATTTTCAGTTTGGCGGAATACTTGCCGATGATATGGGACTGGGGAAGACGTTGCAGGTAATCGCGGTCCTGCTGTCTGCAAAGCAGGAGGGAAGGAAGGGGGTATCCCTGGTTGTGGCTCCAGCTTCGCTGGTGTTTAACTGGGGTGAGGAGATACACAAATTTGCACCGGAGCTTACCTTCGCGCTGATCAGCGGGACACAGGAGGAACGGCGGAGAAAGCTTGAGAATTATGAGGAGGCGGATGTACTGATTACCTCCTATGATCTGCTCAAGCGTGATGCGCCCTTCTATGAGGGGAAGGAGTTTTTGTACCAGATCATAGATGAGGCGCAGTATATCAAGAACCACCAGACTGTGGCCGCGAAGGCTGTGAAGGTCATAAAGAGCCAGACCAGATTTGCTCTGACAGGAACGCCGATTGAGAACAGGCTCAGTGAGCTGTGGAGTATTTTTGACTATCTGATGCCGGGATTCTTATACAAATATGAAGTATTCAGACGGGAGATAGAAGCGCCGATCGTCAAGAACCAGGACGAAACAGCAATGGAGCGCCTTAAGAAGATGACGGCGCCTTTCATACTGCGCCGCCTCAAGGCTGATGTGCTGAAGGATCTGCCGGATAAGATTGAGAAGACGCATTATGTCAGATTCGAGAAGAAACAGCAGGAGTTGTATGATGCACAGGTGGTTCATATGCGGCAGCAGATTGCCATGCAGGACGGGGATGAGTTTCAGAAGAATAAGCTGAAGATCCTTGCCGAATTGACAAGATTGAGACAGATCTGCTGTGATCCTTCTCTATGTTTTGAGAATTACAAGGGGGAATCGGCCAAGCTGGAAGCCTGTCAGGAATTGATCCAGAGAGCTTCGGAGGGCGGGCATAAGATTCTTCTGTTCTCGCAGTTTGTGACGATGCTTGAGATCATCAGGCAGAAGCTTGACGAAAGCGGTATCTCGTATTATATGATCACCGGAGAAACATCTAAGGAGAAGAGGCTTAAGCTGGTGAAGAATTTCAACGAAAATGATACCAGAGTATTCCTGATTTCCCTGAAAGCAGGAGGCGTGGGACTGAACCTGACGGGAGCGGACGTGGTGATCCACTATGATCCGTGGTGGAACATTGCGGTGCAGAATCAGGCCACCGACCGCGCGCACCGTATCGGACAGGATAAGAAGGTCACGGTCTACCAGTTGATCGCGAAAGCATCAGTGGAGGAGAAGATCCGGCAGATCCAGGAGTCGAAGAAGGATCTCTTAGAGCAGGTGGTCGGAAGCGGAGCAGGACAGCTGGGAACGATGAGCAAGGAAGATTTTCTGGAATTACTGGAGTGACAGGCGGGAAAATGTAGTTTTTAAGAGTATTTCAAAAATATTTGAAAAAACATGAAAAAAAGTGTTGCAAATTGAAAAGAACTATGGTAATATAAATCTCGGTCAGCACGAGAGAAATGTGTTGGCCGAAGAATGGCTCCGTGGTCAAGCGGTTAAGACATCGCCCTTTCACGGCGGTAACACGGGTTCGATTCCCGTCGGAGTCATTAGGTGGACATGTCGCGTCGGCATGTCCATTGTAAATGCCGATGTGGCTCAATTGGCAGAGCAGCTGATTTGTAATCAGCAGGTTATCGGTTCGAGTCCGATCATCGGCTTTGTTTCTTAAGTGAAACACCAAAATATAATATCGCGGGGTGGAGCA
>CAJTRO010000087.1 GCA_910579015.1 uncultured Dorea sp.
GTAATACTTTAGATTTGCACCCACATATTTTCTACCTTTAATATCGTATCGACTGGCTTTAGAGATCAGAAAACTTTGTGTTAAATAATCAATATGGTTGGAAATAGTTTTGTTACTATAATTGATACCACATTCTGATTTGAATGTATGCGATATTTTCGTCGGATTTGTAGGCGCTCCTATGGCAGAAGCAAGTATATCCACTAAAGTTCCAATCTCATCCACATTCTGAATCTTATTTCGCTCAACTACATCCTTGAGATAAACATTTGCAAAAATATTTTTCAGATACTCTGCCTTTTGACGTTCCACTGAAAATTGTACCACTTGCGGAAGTCCGCCATATATCATATACTCATTCCACGCATCATCATAATCCCTGTCAAAAACTGCGTAAAATTCAGCAAAGGACAAAGGATAAATTCTAATTTCATCACCTCTGCCCCTAAACTCAGTTATAATATCGCTGGATAAAAATTTAGAGTTGCTTCCGGTTACATATACATCAATATTACTTATGCGAAGCAGACTGTTCAGTACTTCTTCAAATCTGGGCATAAACTGCACTTCATCCAAAAACAAATAATATTTCCCTTCGTCCTTCATTACATTCTTGATATACTGATAACATCTTTTTGGATCTCTCAACTCCTCATTTTCAATTCCATCTAGTGCTATCTCAATGATGTGGTTACTATCCACTCCACTTTCCAATAAATATTTCTTATATAGCACAAATAACAGGAAAGATTTTCCGCATCTTCTGATTCCCGTAATAATTTTGATCATTCCGTTATCTTTTCTTATTTTTAACTGTTCAAGATAAAAATCTCTTTTAATCTCCATGTTTTCGCTCCTTATTTTCGTGTATTAACACATTTTCAAGTAATATCATCGTATCACTAAATAATTTTTAAGTCAACATCAATTGCTATTTTATGTGTATTTACACAATTTTATGTATCAACAGGCAAACATATGGAAAAAGGATACCTACACATACCAATTAAAGCGGTACAGGTATCCTATTCTTAATTTTAGCATAGCAGAAATTAACCAATCTTCCCCAAAAAGTCGCCCCTAATCCTACATCGGCAGACTGTTTTCGACACACAACGCCCCATACCCCACCTGAGGATTCGGATACACCTCAAACCCCGGCAGTGCCCTAGCCCCGCGCCTCAGATAAGCCTTCACCTTCTCCCCATACAGATAATCATCATTCCCCTTCACTATCCCCCACTCCATCATAAGCGCCGCCCCTCCCGTCACAAAAGGCGTCGCAAAAGAAGTCCCCGTAAACTGTGCATATCCTCCCCCAACTGCCGCCGTAGTCACATCCACCCCAGGCGCCACGATATCCGGTTTCACCAGGTTCGTCTCCCTCGTATACCCTCTCCCCGAAAAGTCAGCATAGGCAAACGTCAGCGCATTATATGCTCCCACCGTAATCACCCTGCCCGCCGTGGATGGGATCGTAAGTGTCGTCTGCTCTGTCGGAAACAAAAAACCCGTTCCCCGATTCAGCACGTTCTCACTCGGCAGCCATAACTCATACGCTCCGGACACCACTTTCTGAGGATTCAGTATCAGCCTCCACACTCCACTGGCCACATACGTGTCCCGCGGAAGCATATCAATAAAAATCTCCTGCGCCGTACTGTAAGGGCTGGGCTCCCCATAATACAACAATATCTCCGTCTGCCCCACCGTAAATCTCTGCGGTCCCAGGATTTCCTGAAGCGGACCGACCGTTACTCCCGCCGGAGTCATCAGGGATATGTCCACGACGTCCGTATACTCTTTCCATATCTGTATACTGAACGCCGGCTGGTTATTCTGCACCGCCAGCTGAATGATCTCTTCCCTCCCCTCCCGCATCACGCCGGAAGTATGCCCCGCACTGGCAGCCTCATTGCCAGAACCGATACAGATACAGCTCTTCCAGATATTTGAAATGTCGTCAATAAAACGCTCAAGCAGAGACGCCCCGTCGTGCGAGCCATATGTATTTCCAAAGCTGATATTTACCGCCACGGGCATCCGAAGCTCCAGCGCTTTTCTTACCACGTAATCAATCCCCTGCATCAGCTCCGTTGTCCGGGGGAATCCTTCCTGCCTTGGATTGCCAAGTTTTACCACCAAAAGATCGCTTTTGGGCGCAACACCTGCATACTGCCCGTTACTGTTTCTTCCATTTCCCGCGGCAACTCCTGCGACCGCTGTTCCATGCCCGGAAGTATCCATGCTCGGAACAATCCGCCTCCTGTCCTCCAGCGCCGCCTGCCCAAGCGCTTCGTTAATCTGCCCGGCCGTATATTCAGCCCCGATCGCATACCCTTTTGGCGGAACTCTCCCTTCACCGGGCGCAAGCGACTGATCCCACAATGCACGGATCCTCGTCGTTCCATCTGCATTTCTAAAATCAGCATTCTCATACTCGATGCCTGAATCAATGACCGCAACAAGCACATCCCGTCCATATAACGACAAACGGGTATCCTGTTGTACTGCGTCAACACAGGATACCCGCCTTCCATTTGCAGCCTGGAAGAATAATCTCTTCGGTTTTTCTATATACTCAATCTCCGGAATCTGCGTAAGCGCCTCGATATCCGACTCACGGATTGTGATGACCGCATATTCATTTTGCAGTTCCACCACTCTGGATGCCAACGCCCGCACCGCCTCAAGGCTTCCCGAATACTTCACGATCAGTTCCCATTCCTTCTCAACCGGATCGTATCCCACGTCCAGTTCCAGGGATTTCTCCCTCTCCCGCGCTGTTGCATCCAATGCCAGGTTCAACAAATTCTCAATCTTCTGACTCGCCATACCATTCCCTCTCCATGAAAATATGATTCTTCTAACATTCTAAATCTTTATTTTCAAATATATGCGAATCTTCTGCATTATAGTATATTCTCTGGAAAACCTGCCATATCCCGCGCATCAAATATTGCTGCATTATTCTATTTCCTGATAAAATCAAACCCAAGATACGGCGCTATTTCCACAGGAATAAAATACCCTCTCTCATACCGGCACACCGGGCATACCGGAGGAACCATTTTTCCGGAATGGATATGTCCGCAATTCATACACATCCACTGCCCATCACCCTCGCACTCGAAATATTTGTTCTGTTCCAGCATCTTTGCCAACTTGCAAAACCGTCTGCCGTGGACAGCCTCTACCTCCGCAATCTGGAAAAATGCAGACGCCGCCTCAAGAAAGCCCTCCTCTTTCGCTGTATTTCCAAAAGCCTGATATACGTCGTCGGCCTCCTCCATCTCATTGTGCTCTGCCTTCTTTAACAATGTCACAACATCATCAAAATGATCCACCGGATATCCGCCGGATATCTCAATCGTTGTTCCCGACAGATTCTTAAGCAGATCGTAATATCGTTCCGCATGGGCCCGCTCCTGATCCGCCGTGAACAGGAAGACCTGCTGGATAGAATAAAGTCCCTGCTTCTTTGCCGCATCTGCCGCAAACGTGTACCGGTTTCTTGCCTGGCTCTCCCCTGCAAATGCCCTCATCAGATTCTCTCTCGTCTTACTTGCCTGAAATTCCACCGCCATGTCACATTCTCCTTTTCATTATCATGATGTACTAGTATGTGACATAAACATCAGATTATTCACTGCATTACAGATTCTTACTCTCCGGCGCATGAGCTTTAAGCCGGCGCCTTAGTTAAACCCTATGATCCGCCTCGCAACACTGTATACAAGAGAAGAAATCTTTCTGCCGGATTTCCCCGGAATATTCATGGTCTGTCCAAGAATCCCATAACGGATCTTAAGAAATGTCTTAAAATCCTTCATCTTAAGATACTTCCACAATTCCCGCTTCTTCTCGATATTTTCATGAGATTTCGAACGAATCAGGATAATCGAAGATACCGTCATCATGATCGCCAGATAATTGATCATATACTGCCTAAGTTTCCTGCTGGATATCTTCTTAAGCTCATACATGTCGATCATCGTCTTCGTGACATATATCTGCTGATCTGCCCGTGCGATCATATTCCTCTCGTTCACAGACTGGTCGTCTCTGCCGATAAAATACCGGTAAAAGTCTACATCCAGATAGTACACCTTACGGACATGGGGCAGTGGATAATACACGTAAATATTGTCCACATAAAAAGTATGCTTCGGCAGTTTCATCTGTATCAGACGGAGCATATCCGTGCGGTAGATCACCGAATGCATCAGAATATACTGATCCAGCCGGAAATGCCCGATATCGTCCCAACGGAAAATCTCATCCTGGGGCAGTGCATTGCGGTAGTGGACACATTTCTTATGTGTCACCCCCGCCTTCTCGTATACGAAATTTGAGACCAGCATGTCCAGCTGTTCGTCATCATCATCCAGATTCCGAAGCAGCGTAAGAATCTGGTGCAAAGCTTCCTCATCCACCCAGTCGTCACTGTCCACCACTTTAAAATACTTCCCTCTGGCAGCCTCAAGCCCTTTATTCACTGCGTCACCATGGCCGCCGTTCTCTTTATCCAAAACCCTGATAATGTCAGGATATCTTTCCATATATTCATGGGCAATCTCTGATGTCCGGTCTTTCGATCCGTCATTCACAATGATAATCTCAACCTCTTCCCCGCCCGGCAGAATACTCTCAACCGCCCGGGCCATATAATCTTCTGAATTATAACACGGAATTGCAAATGAAATATACTTCATTCCCCTTATTTCCTCCTGATCGTCTCTATGTACTCCGGCAGATCCTTCCTTATTTCCTGAAATGCTCCGCCGAAATCCATCTTAATACATTGCTAATTAGTATAAATCATTTTCTTCCTTTTTCCAACCTGTTATTATTAAAATACTCAAACTTCCCACACCAGTTGGTGTGCTGAACCTTGAAAAATCAATACTGTAGCCCATAAAAAAGGCACAAACCTGCACTTGATGGTATAATTGAATTGCGAATAACAATTACACAGCAAGGAGATTTATGCCATGTCAAGTATACCATATAATGCTGAAAACGGAAATGAGATTTCTAACTCTGTCATAAATTTTATGACCCAATTCCAAATCGGGAAACTTCTTTTCAAATGTAATGCCGGTAAAGCAAAAGGGATTCCGGTAATCGAAGTGTTTCGATATCTGTTCTGTCTCATTTTCTCGGATCGAAGCATGTATATGCAGTGGAAAACAGGCATATTGGATGGTTCATTCTGCAAGAACACCGTTTATCGCTTCCTCAATAATGCGAAGATTAACTGGTCTCGGTTCACAACCTTGCTTTCAAGCCGGATCATTAACGATTTCATGAAGCCGCTTACGGATGAGAGCCGCAAAGATGTCTTCATTATTGATGACAGCCTGTTTGACCGTTCCCGTTCAAATAAAACGGAACTTCTGGCGAAAGTCTTCGACCACTGCTCTATGAAGTACAAGAGAGGTTACCGTATGTTGACACTTGGATGGTCCGATGGCAACTCCTTTGTTC
>CAJTRO010000088.1:0-208 GCA_910579015.1 uncultured Dorea sp.
GCCTTGTCCACCCATCCAGCGGGACAGCGGGCGGAGGTCAAGGCCGGGTGTAAACCCGTTCATTTCAGCCTTGACGGTTGCCCGCTGTCCTGCTACTTTTCCGGGAGTGTAGCCACAACTTCGGGACACTTTGTCCACAAGTCGGAGCGTAGGACGAGGGACGGGGGCTTTCATATACGCCCTGTCTGCTGATGAAAACAGACCTGTG
>CAJTRO010000088.1:246-5288 GCA_910579015.1 uncultured Dorea sp.
TTGGAAACCCCCCACAAGAAAAGGCGGTACGCTACCCCTCCACGGGGCGCATACCGCCTTTTCTTGTTATCCAGCCCTCCGGCTGTATCGGTTGAGCAAAAGTCAGCGTGGGATTGATGTGGTATCTTTATCTAAGTGAATCCCCGGTTTCCCATTTTGAAACCGCCTGCCTCGATATGTCTAACTGTTTCGCCAATTCCTCTTGCGTATAATTGCGGGTTTTACGCAGATATGATAAGTATTTCGATATAATATTTATATTCATAAAAATCACTCTCCTTACTGCCATTATAATGCATATGGCAATAAGAATAAAGAAACCGATAAGTGCTATAAAGCAAATGCCGGTTACGCAGACACGAACCTTCTAAATATCTTTCCCGCACTCATCGCGATCAGAAGCGATACAACACCTGAAAACAGAACCACCGCATACTCAAATCCTTCACATATCTCAAACAGGACGCCGTACAGCGCATTCCCAAAGGGCTGGGCACACATGGAAAATGTCATTGCGGCAGCGATCACCTTCCCAATCAGATTCTGCGGTGTTTCCGCCTGCATAAATGACATCATCTGCACCGTAAAAATGGTCGAACATACCATAATAACGAAACAGCATAAAGTAAGTACAATATAATTGACCAGACCTGAGGAGCATAACAGTAAAGCGGCGGCCACCGGGAAGACACAGAGGGCGCTGGCCGTGATCAGATTCCCCGATTTTTGGATTGACAGCCTGCCCGCGAAAACACCCGCGCTGATCCCTCCTGTCAGCCCGCCTGCCGCCAGAGCTCCCTGGGCATATCCGTAAAAACGGTTTGCCTCCAGCGTCCCCAGGTCAAACACTTCCGTTATCAGATACGGCAGCGCCACAATGATCATTGCAGATAAGAACAGATTGATCCCGCACACGACCAGAAGGGCTTTTCCAATCACAGGCTTATCCTTCCGTATGAATCGGATGCTTTCCGCAAAATCGGCTCTTACACTCTTCCATATACTTCCCTCCAAAGCCTGTTTCTGAAACGGGATCCTGATAAAAATCTCCATAACAGCCGATAAGACAAAGCACACCATGCAGACAACCAGAATGATCCTTATTCCATATATACTATAAAGGATACCTCCAAGCACCGGGCCGCTCAGAGACGCAAAGGAGCTTATCGTGTTAATAATAGCATTGGCCGCCATAAGGTTTTTCTGCTCCACCAGCGCCGGGATACTTGCCTGCACCGCCGGCTGGTAGGCTCCCGCAATGCCATACAGGAGCATAAGCGTGACTGTCAGGAAGGCAACGAGATTCCCGCACTCCATAACCAGGAAGAACGCCAGTATGACCGCCGCCGTAAAGAAATCCAGTATCACCATGATATTTCTCTTATTTACTCTGTCCGCAACGATACCTCCCACCGGCGACAGCAGGATGGACGGGATAAACGCGCACGCCATCACCGTGCCGTAAAGCGCCGATGATCCCGTCAGATTCAAAAGATACAAGGGCAGTGCGAATCTTAATGCTGCATTCCCAAACAATGAGATGATCTGTCCGATCACAACCAGTGTGAAATCCTTTGAAAAAAGCTTATGGTCCATATGTTATACCTCCATTCCATACCGCATACCGGTATGTATATTCTCAGAAATTTTCTGCCCCGGCTACAGGGCAGAATGTTACTTGTTCTTTTGATAAATAGACGACAATGCCCGCACTCTTTCTGCCATCTCACTGTCCACAATATCCACGCCCAGTCCCTTAAGCATCTGTCCAAATACCATAAACTTACGATAGGTTCCTTCCGCATTGCTGTTAAATATCATAGGATTCGTCCAGACATTTGCCACGAGTATGATAAGCTCTGCCAGCTCCTCGGGATACTCTGTCTCAATAGAACCGTCTGAGATCCCCTGTCTGACGATCGGCAAAATATAGCCCGGCGCCACTTCTTCTATGGTTTCCCTCAGAAAACTGAGAAGAAGCTTCGGGTTATTGTACAGATTCGGAGCCACAGTAAACAACTCCTCCTGCACGGGCCGGTCCAGGGATTCTTTAAAAATAGCCTTAAGCTTCTCCCGGCCGTTAAGATCCGTGCGCTTCTGGATATCTGCAAGCATCTGGTTCGATTCGGATGTCATCCTGTTTCCAACGGCAAACAGAATATCTTCCTTTGACTTAAAATGATGATAGATCGCCCCCTTGCTGAGCCCGCCCAGATTATTAATGATATCCTGGATAGAAGTATGCTCATACCCCTTCTCCATAAACAGGCGGAACGCAATATCCAGTATCCGCTGAATAGTCTCCTCGGGGTGCTTATTCCTTGCCACGCCTGTTTCACCCTCCCCTCCCCTTAACATACTATCGGTATGTATTGCATAATATCATACCAACGGTCGGTTTGTCAACAAAATCATTTAAATATACTGTTTATTACCACTTTAAGAGTTGACTGCATTTCCAGACAGCCATTTCTGTATAACATTGAAACCTACTTCTAATATCTCTGCGATCACATATGTTATATACACACCATCATCATAAATATTTTCAGTTCCATCCAATTTCTTTTCTACTCTGTATATTGTCTTTCCAGACTTCCATAAATCTGTCTCGCTGATATATATAATATGTACATCCGGCATTTGATCATAGTCTTTTCCCTTTTTCAGGCTTTCACTGTCAATCATTGCCACATAGAATCTAGTGTACTGACCGTTTTATCTTTCGCTATATTATCTTTCCTTTTCATAATACAGCCTCCTTAATCAGAAAATAAAACCTTCTATTCCATAATCAGGACCATTACAAGAGACTGGTATCTCTCCGTCTTGTTCTGTATATCTTCTTTAGAAACCCCATAATACAAATACACATCTCTACAGATTTCTATCAGACGTTTCTTTGCCTTTCCAGTGTAGGAACACGTGAGCACACCCCATTTCTTCTCTATCATGACTTCTATTCTTCCGGCTTCCGGTATCGCCACTTTGTAAAGACAGAAATCCATTGGGAACTGTTCTTCTGTGACAGCCTTTGCCGCTTCACTGCGAAGTTCTGTCTGCTTCAAAAATCTTTCCAGGGAAGCCTTATCTGTTCTATCCAATTCATCTATTTTAGCGGCGTCTCCTAACAATTTTGGACACCATCTCAGGATCAATGACTCTCTCAGACAATGGTACTGCTCCCTGTAGGAAATCTTCTCTTCTGATATTTTCACAGCGTGATACTTCTCTTCCAGATACTGTATCACCTCATCAAGCGTATGTGTACCTGCCGCGACCGACGCCTCCGCTCTTGCTTTCTTTTTCCGATACCGCCTCTGCCTGAGCTGTTCCACAAGGCCCGGCTTCCTGAACTTTCCGGCGATAAATATACTTGTCGGGCCGTCTGCACCGCCTATAACGGATACTGCGGACGCTCTCTTTCCTTTTTGAAACTTTACAGCCATAATTTCCTCCTGTAATTTCTCCTATATTGCTTCTACTAACCAACTCTTTTCCCCGCTTTAGGGATCCGCCCCTTTGCCAAAACACTACACCTCTATGAGTGTTTCTCCACTGTGGATGATCCTCAGTTGATCTCCCATAATCTCTTTCATTATCCTGGAGGCTTCGTTCCCGGTACAATGCCCGGTATAAAATATTGTACCCATATTACATAATGTATCTGCCATATCCTGAATATTCTGAATCTCCTGTGATGAATACGTCCCCTCCTTCATCAGATGAAATCCACTGACCGCCATATCCGGTTCTGAATGGAAAATCTCCTGATACCGCTCCAGGATATTCACAATCCCGCTGTGTGCGCATCCTGACAGCAGAACTCTCTTATCATCCTGTGTGATCACGAGACACTGCTCATGATCAAATATATCCTGAACAAATTTCCCCGCTTCTTTCCGTTTCAGGCTCAGATTCCCCTGTGAAGGAAATCTCCTGCCGATAATATCCGTAAACAGATATAATTCATCATCAATCTCCAAATCCCCTTTCACAAACCTGCATTGCCTGAGATTGAGTATTTCTTTGTCGATGCCTATGTATTTTTCTTCGCGGTCTTTCAAATGATAATAGTCCTCTCCCGCAGAATCCTTCAGATAGATCCTTGCATTCGGGTTCATCTGTGAAAATGCAAGAATACCGCCGGCATGATCATAATGCCCGTGACTTATTATCACAATATCAACTTCTCGTAAATCAACGCCAAGGACCTCGGCGTTACGAAGAAATAAATCTGTTGCACCGCTGTCTATGAGAAGCTTATGCTTCTTGGTCTCAACGTAAAAGCTTAAGCCGTGTTCATATCCGCACCCTGGTACGCCAGGGGTATTCTCTACTAAATTAATGATCTTCATTCTATCTATTCTCCAATCAATACAGTTCTCTGTATTCGCCTTCTTCCCAGACAGACACGCCTTCGTACAACGCTCCCTGGTCTGTATCCTTAACGGAAAAGATGTGTTCCGGCATCCTCTGATTCAAGGTCTTCCCGAATCTCCTGGGGCAGGTAATCCAAGTGACCTCGTTATCTGCTTCCCGCCATTTCTTGATAACGTGTGTATTATCTATGTAAAAATTATATTTATCCTGATATTTTCAAAATCCGGAAACCTAATTCCGACTGTCTTAGCCAAAAGCTCACACCCTTCCTGTTTTCTCTGCTTTTGTCATTGCGACTGAGTGAGAACTGCGTACTATATATATCATTACACATCTAAAGCCGTTTCGCAAGAGTCTTTGTAAAGTAACCGCCAAATAATGATGCGGTCAGATATAAAATTACCCCAGCTCTTTGCGAGTTGGAGTAATTCACTAGCATCGGCTCCTTCTACAGAATCACTGAACAGCCAATTTTTGCGGCCAACTGCAAACGGACGGATCGCGTTCTCGCTGAGATTGTTTGTGAAACTACAGCGGCCATCCTCCAGATAGGTCTCCGCTGTTTCCCGCCGGTTAAGGACATAATTCACCGCTTTATCCATGCGGGTATTCCGGACTGGCTTTTGCTGCTCAAGCCACGACCAGAAAGCCTCCAGAAC
>CAJTRO010000089.1 GCA_910579015.1 uncultured Dorea sp.
GGTGGTATTCTTGAAGAAATTTTCAATTGAGCATCCGTTTTTTGAGTTTATGGGCAGCCTTGGCGACTGGATGATCCTGAATGTTTTATTTGTGGTTACGTGTCTGCCTGTTATCACGATCGGAACATCGCTTACGGCTATCTATCAGGTGTCTTTAAGGCGTATCAGGAAAGAAAGCCGGTATGCGGCAAAAGAGTATATCCAGGCGTTCAGGCAAGAATGGAAGGACAGCACGAAGCTGTGGATGATATTCTTATGTACGGGCGGGATCCTGCTGTTTGACGTTTTGTATGGGAAGAATCTTCCGGGGATTTTGAACATTGCAATTGGATGCCTTGTGGTTTTGTGGATGTTTTCGTTCACTTATGCATTTCCTCTGCAGGCGAGATTTAAGAACAGCATTAAAAATACGATCATCAATGGGTTTTACCTTGCATTTCGTAATCTGCCGGTTACGCTCCTCATGGCGGCGCTTAACTGCATTCCGGTTATATGCGCTGCGTTGGGGGAATTTGTAGTGATGGCTTCGATGCCTGTATTCTGTATCATTGGATTTGCACTGATCACCTGGCTTAACAGTCTCTTCCTGACCGTTATTTTTGATAAATTTATATACGATGGAGGCAAGAATTGTGTGGGTTAAAATGAATGATGAGAGATTATCTTACAGTGGAAGAATCGACTGGAGTGAAGGGGAATGTCCGGTCTTTATTTATCCGTGTACATGGGTGAAGATGCGTTTTACAGGGAATCGGCTGAAGCTCCATATAGAGAATCATCAGGCATACTGGGACAATTATATGGGCTGTATTCTGGATGGGAAGCAGTTGTCCCTGGCGCTTCCCAAAGAGGGAAGGGGGGTTCTTACGGTTCCGGTTGAGCAGGAAGAGAAGACGGAGCATGAGGCGCTTATCTTTAAAAGGCAGGATGCCTGCCATGAGGTAAAGTTCTTTGGGATAGAACTTGCAGATGGAGCCAGGGTGTTTAAAACGCCTGAGAAGCCGGCAAGAAGAATTGAGGTATACGGAGATTCCGTATCGGCAGGCGAGGTGTCAGAAGCTGTCGAATACACAGGATGCGAGGATCCTAAGCATAATGGGGAATACTCCAATAGCTGGTATTCTTATGCCTGGATGACAGCCAGAAAATTAAACGCGGAGATCCATGATATTGCCCAGGGCGGGATAGCGCTCATGGATGGTACGGGATGGTTCCACGCTCCGGACTACATAGGGATGGAGACGGCGTGGGATAAGATCCGCTATAATCCGGAATTGGGAAAGACTTTGGACTGGGACTTTGGGAAGTATGATCCGCAGCTTATCATCGTTGCAATCGGACAGAATGACAGTAATCCGGAAGATTACATGAAAGAGGACTTTCATGGGGAAAAAGCGGTAAAATGGAGACGGCATTATAAGGGGTTCCTGAATCAGCTTAGAACGATATATCCGTCGGCTTATATTGTCTGCTGTACGACACTTCTGCGCCATGACAAGGCATGGGATCAGGCGATCGGGCAGGCAGTGGAAGAATTGCAGGATGAGAGGATCACACAATATCTGTTTGGGCGGAACGGAGACGGGACGCCGGGGCATCTCAGGATAGCAGAGGCGGAAGAAATGGTGGATGAACTCGCGGCGTATATTGAAGATCTTAACATAGAAGGATGGGAGTAAGAAGGATGAAACAAGTTGATTTGACAAGATTAAAAAATTGTATGCGCAGAGCCATGAAAGGAGAAAAGCTGACGATCGGGTTTTTCGGTGGTTCGATCACACAGGGATGTTTGGCTACAGAGCATGAGAGGGCGTATTCTTACCGTGTGTTTCAGTGGTGGAAGGATACATTTCCCCAGGCGGAGATTTCTTATGTGAACGGAGGGATCGGAGGAACGACTTCGTATTTTGGGGTTTCGAGGATATGGCAGGATCTGCTGATGTATCAGCCGGATGTGGTTGCGGTGGATTTCAGCGTCAATGACAGAGAAGGACAGGAAGCGTTCTTTCAGGAAACCTATGAAGGAGTGATACGGAGGATCCTGACCTGTCAGTCAAAACCGGCAGTGATAATTTTGAATCATGTAAATTACGATTCAGGAAGCAATCTTCAAGCATGTCATAATGAAGTTGGAGACTGGTATGGTATTCCTCATGTCAGCATGAAAGATACGCTGTACCAAAGGATGAAAGAAGGCGTGTATCAGAAAGAGGAACTGACACCGGACGGGCTGCATCCCAGTGATAAGGGACATGAGCTGGCAGCCGGTGAGATCATCTCTTTCCTCTGTAAAGTAAAAGGAGATATGGGAAAGGAAGATGAGGAAAAAGCATTTCCAGAACCGATGACGGCAAATGCATACGAACATGCCAGAAGGCTTACAGTGCGGGAGGTCTTGCCTGAACTTTCGGGATTTCGGATTGATACGGACGAGAAAACAGGGCATCTGGATATTTTTAAGAACGGATGGATCGGCAAAATGCCGGGAGACCGGATCGTGTTTGAAGAGGAGGCAGCCTGTATCGGAATACAGTTCCGGCAGTCGGTAGAACGTCCGGCTCTGCGGGCGAAGCTGATACTGGATGGGGACGAGGAACATGCCTGGATACTGGACGGTAATTTTGATGAGGATTGGGGAGACTGCGCACAGCTGGTTTCGATTCTCCATCATGGAGAGCAAAAAAAACACCGTATTGAGATAGAGGTTCTGGATGATATGTTGGAGGATGCGACGCCGTTTTACCTGATGTCGCTGATTCTTTCGTGATTCTTTAGAAAGCCGAAGACGCCGCGGCGGTATCGTTGATCGCCGACAATGTAGTCTGATGGAGATTTGGGCAAGGAGGATAGCCTGAATATAATGCAGACAGTACACAAGATGAGAATGAATATATAAGATGAAAAAATTGTAGTAGGAGGATATTTCAGGTATGGATGCAAGGGAAATCTATGAATTCTGGCTCACAGATTCTTATTTTGACGAGAAAACGAAGGAAGAGCTGAGGAGTATAGAAGAGGATGAAAAGGAGATAGAGGAACGGTTCTACAAGGATCTGGAGTTTGGAACAGGAGGCCTGCGCGGGATCATCGGCGCAGGTACAAATCGCATGAATATCTATACCGTGCGTAAGGCAACGCAGGGGCTGGCAAATTTTATCATCAGGGAACAAGCGCAGGAAAAGGGTGCGGCGATTGCTTATGATTCCCGGAATATGTCTCCTGAATTTGCAGAGGAAGCGGCTCTGTGCCTTGCGGCGAACGGGATCAGAGCTTATATATTCCCGTCTCTTCGCCCCACGCCGATGCTGTCGTTTGCGCTGCGAAAGCTTGGATGTATTGCAGGGATCGTGGTAACGGCGAGCCATAATCCGCCGGAATATAATGGATATAAAGTCTACTGGGAGGATGGCGCGCAGATTACATTTCCTAAGGATAAGGAGATCATCGGGGAGGTAAAGGGCATCACAGATTATGCACAAGTGAAGACAACGTCGAGGGAGGAGGCGCTAAAGACTGGTTTTTACCAGGTGATCGGTGAGGAAATCGACGACGCGTATATGGAGGAGCTGAAAAAACTGGTCCTTCATCCGGAGATCATCCGGAAAGAAGCAAAAGATCTGAAGATTGTCTATACGCCGCTCCATGGAACGGGAAATATTCCGGTCAGAAGAGTGCTCCGGGAGCTTGGATTTGCCAATGTCTGCGTGGTAAAAGAACAGGAATTGCCAGACGGTAATTTCCCGACTGTCGCGTACCCCAATCCGGAAGATAAGAATGCGTTTGCTCTGGCTCTTGGATTGGCGAAAGAGGTGGATGCGGATATCGTACTGGCGACAGATCCGGACGCGGACCGTCTTGGCGTATATGCAAAGGATACAAAGACAGGGGAATATGTAAGCTTTACCGGAAATATGTCCGGGATGCTGATTCTGGAGTACCAGCTTTCACAGAGAAAGGAATTGGGACTGCTTCCGAAGAACGGAGCCGTTGTCACAACGATCGTGTCCGGCAAGATGGCAAGAGAGGCTGCAAAAGCCTATGAGGTGGAGCTGATAGAGACTCTGACAGGCTTCAAATATATCGGAGAACAGATTAAATTCTTCGAGCAGAATCAGGAAAAGGAATATATATTTGGTTATGAGGAGAGCTACGGATGCCTTGTGGGAACCCATGCACGCGATAAGGATGCGGTCGTGGCGGTGATGGCGCTCTGCGAGGCGGCGGCTTATTACAAGAGTCAGGGAATGACATTGTGTGATAAGATGCAGGAATTGTTTGAGGTATATGGATATTATAAGGAAGATCTGTGTACCGTGACTCTAAAGGGACAGGATGGGGCGAAACAGATCGATGCAATGATGGAAAAGCTTCGTCTGGATGTGCCAAAGAGCATTGGCGGTATGAGAGTGACACAGTTCAGAGATTACAGGGAAGACGTAAAGCTTGATATGGCAAGCGGGAAAAAGACCGGTACCGGACTTCCGAAATCTAATGTGCTGTATTTTGAACTGGAAAATAGTGCATGGTGCTGTGTGCGTCCGTCCGGCACAGAGCCGAAGATCAAATTCTATGTGGGCGTAAAGGGGAAAAGTGAAGAAGATGCAAAAGCTTTAATGCAGAATATTACAG
>CAJTRO010000090.1 GCA_910579015.1 uncultured Dorea sp.
CCACAGGGGACTGGGGAGATATCTGTATGATTCCGACGACAGTTGACAAAGATGAATTGGGGAATTATTTTACAGTGCTGGGTGAGAAAGCAACGCTTGCAAAGACTTATGAAGATAATATGCTGAACAATTATTCATACCAGGATACGGTATACGGTCTTCCTTCTATGGCAAACGTCCAGGGTGTGATCTATAACAAGAAGGTATTCGAGGATGCAGGTGTGAAAGAACTGCCGAAAACACCGGATGAGTTCCTGGAGGCGCTTCAGGCGATCAAGGATAAGACGGATGCGATCCCGTTATATACGAATTTTGCCGCAAGCTGGACCATGACGGCATGGGATGCGGTGATTGACGGCGGCGCGACAGGAGATCCGGATTTTGTGAATACAGGACTGACAAAAGGCAAGGATCCGTTCGCGGACAGAGGAGACGGAACCGGTCCGTATGCAGTGTATAATACGCTTTATGAGGCGGTAAAGAGAGGGCTTACAGAAGAAGATCCGACCACCACAGATTGGGAAGGAAGCAAGGGAAAGCTGAATAATGGTGAAATCGGGTGTATGGTACTTGGTTCATGGTCCGTTATACAGATGCAGCAGGCAGGAGAACATGCAGATGATATCGGTTATATGACATTCCCGATCACGGTCGACGGAAAACAGTATGCGGCGGCGGGTCCTGATTATAACTATGGCATTAACTGCAACAGCTCTAAGGATAATCAGATTGCAGCGATGTGTTACATAAAGTGGCTGGTAGAGGAATCTGGATTTGCGCAGGGAGAGGGAGGACTTTCCGTGGTAATCGGCGATGAATATCCGGAGGCTTTAAAAGCATTAGACGGAGTTGAGCTTGTGGTAAATAATCCGGCAGAAGAAGGAGAAGAGAATCTTTTTAATGATGTAAACAATGATTCTGAACTTGGAGTAAATGTATCAGGTGCGATCGCGACAGAGATTGTAGAGGAAGCAGTATCGGGTACAAAGACAATGGAAGAAATGGCAGACGAATGGAATGAGAAGTGGACGGCAGCCCAGGAATCAAACGGTGTAGAATACTAGAGGAAGAAGCGGGGGAAGAGGTCGGCGCTTCCCCCGCAGGAAAGGAGTGGGATCGATGAATGAAAAGAAGAGCCTGAAAGCCTGGGTACAATCGGGCAAGGTAAACCGGAAGCTTTGTATTTTTGCATTTATGCTGGTGCCGGTAGCGCTGCTCGTTGTTTTTACCTATATACCGTTTTTCAAGATGATCGGATTCAGTTTTTATGATATGAAATATATCGGTGACAGAGAATTTGTAGGATTGCAGAATTATATAGAAGTATTTACGAGAAAAGATTGTTTTCAGGCGTTGAAGCTGAGCTTGTATTATATCGTGGCATCCTTTGTACAGCTTGCGCTTGCGTTATATTTTGCATCCGTTTTAAGCTTCAAAGTAAGGGGAAGCGGAGTGTTCAAAGGACTCATGTTTTTCCCGTATCTGGTATGCGGAATTGCGGTAGGATTCATCTTTAAATTTTTCTATACCAGAGGGTTCGTACTTGATACGGTACTTCAGTGGTGCGGATTTAACTTAGAACAGCTTCCTTATTGGCTGAAAGATACAAGTATCAATAATATTTCAGTTGCGGCAACTTCTGTATGGAGGTATATGGGACAGGGAATGGTCATGTTTATCGGTGCGATCATGTCGGTAGACGCGTCCCTTTATGAGGCCGGCGATATTGACGGGGCAAATAGTTTCCAGAAATTTATATACATCATCCTGCCCAATATTAAGACCATTATCGTGTTGAATATGATTCTTTCGATCACCGGCTCCTTAAGTGTATTTGAACCTCCATATGTTATTACAGGCGGTGATTTTGGAACAGGAACTTATTTTGTAATCATGAACAAGCTGGCGCATGAGAGCCAGAAGGTAGGCCTTGCATCTGCGATGGCAGTCGTATTGCTGATATTGATCATGATCGCAACGCTGATACAAAAGGGAATTGAGAAATATTACTTTGGCGTCGGTGATACGGAATCGATCAGGGAGATCAGAAAACGTAAGAAACGTATGGCGATGGCGGGAAAAGGAGGTACACGGTAATGTTAAAAGCAAAGAGATCGATAATAGCAGTTTTAAAATACATTACTCTGATTTTGGGTGCGTTTGTGTCTGTGCTTCCTATTATAGTCTGTGTAATTACTGCATTTAAGACGCCGGAAGAGTATGCGTCTACGAATGTTATGACACTTCCGCAGAGCTGGGCTTATTTTGAAAACTTTATACAGGCTTGGTCCCAGGCAAATATGGGAGTCGCGTTCAGAAATTCAATCATTATCCTGGTATGCGTATTGGCAGGTTCGATTCTGACCGGCTCCATGCTGGCATATGTACTGAGCCGTTTCAAATTCAAAGGAAACGGACTGGTAAGGAATATGTTCTTGTTTGCGTCATTGCTGCCGGGTATCGCGATGCAGGTATCTGTATATCAGATCATGTACAGCCTGGGATGGATTAACTTTTTGCCGGGATACATCATTATGATGTGCGGAACAGACATTATATCCATCTATATCTTTATCCAGTTTTTTGAAAATATTCCGGACTCGCTGGATGAGTCGGCGATCATGGATGGATGTACCTACTTTGGCGTGTTCTTCCGGATCCTGTTCCCGCTGTTAAAACCGGCGATCGTTACGGTAATGATTCTGAAAGGCGTTGGGGTTTACAACGAATATTATACGGCGAACCTGTATCTGCAAGATAAGAACAGGCTGGTTACGGTTGCGACTTCCCTGTTCAAGTTTACGGGACCGCTTGGAAATCAGTACAATTATATCTGTGCAGGAGTGATTATTACAATGGTGCCTGCCCTGATCGTATTCATTCTCTGCCAGAAGCAGATCTACGGCGGATTAGCGGCAGGGGCTGTGAAGGGTTAGATGATATCAGGACAAAATGAAGGAGATTGATATGAATAATGTTAAGATAATAGGGGAGGCAGTCCCGAATATGCCATGGCAGGAACGGCCTTCGGATGAGAGAAGCGGGATGCCGTTGTGGCGGTATAGCGCCAATCCTGTGATCGGACGTAATCCGGCAAAAGGAGTGGCGCGTATCTTCAACAGTGCGGTGATGCCTTACGAAGGAGAATTTATCGGAGTATTCCGGGGCGAGCAGACCAACGGGATCCCATATATCTATCTTGGAAGGAGCAAGGATGGCGTTTGCTGGGAGTTTGATAAGGAAAAGATTCCGTTTCAGGATGAAGCGGGAAATGACTTTATGCCGAAATATGCGTATGATCCAAGGCTGGTAAAAGTAGAAGATACTTATTATATAATCTGGTGTCAGGACTTTTACGGCGCGTCCATAGGCGTTGCCGGGACACAGGATTTTAAAACATTTACCAGAATTGAGAATCCGTTTCTTCCGTTTAACAGAAATGCCGTGCTGTTTCCAAGAAAGGTGAACGGCAAGTTCCTGATGCTGTCGCGGCCAAGCGACAGCGGGCATACGCCTTTTGGGGATATCTTCATCTCGGAAAGCGCGGATATGGTGTACTGGGGAAAGCATCGGCATGTGATGGGAAAAGGCGAAGAGTGGTGGCAGAATGTCAAGATCGGCGGCGGTGCGGCGCCGATTGAGACCAGCGAGGGGTGGCTTTTGTTCTACCACGGTGTGACCGGAACCTGTAATGGTTATGTGTATAGTATTGGCGGCGCGATCCTGGATATTGACCAGCCGTCTGTGGTGAAATACCGCTGCAGCACATTTCTTCTGACGCCGGAGGAATGGTATGAGGAGCGCGGATTCGTGCCGAACGTGACCTTCCCCTGCGCAACGATCCATGATTCGAAGAGCGGCAGGATCGCGATCTATTACGGCGCGGCAGATACTTATGTAGGCATGGCATTTACGGAAGTGAATGAAGTTGTGGCATATATCAAAGAAAATAGTGTTGTTACGGAAACGGATACGGAGCCGGGAATAAGATAGAGGGAACAGATTTGGAGGAAAGTTCATGCTGAGAGCAGAAGTAACAAAGCATCTGCAGACGGATATCATACCATTCTGGCAGGGCATGGAAGACAAGGAGTTCGGAGGGTTCTACGGTTATATGGGATATGACCTGAAACTAAATAAAGAGGCGGTAAAGGGTTGTATCTTAAACAGCAGGATCCTGTGGTTTTTCTCGAATGCTTATCTGACCTTAGGGAGAAAAGAGCTTCTTGAAAGTGCAGGCTGTGCATTTCGCTTTTTAAAAGAGCATTGCCTGGACCGGGAATACGGAGGCGTCTTCTGGTCGCTTACATACAAGGGGGAACCGGAGGATATCACGAAGCACACTTATAATCAGGCGTTTGCGGTCTATGCCCTGTCGTCCTATTATGACGCGTCGAAAGATGAAGAGGCAATAGAAACCGCACGGGGACTGTATCATCTGATCGAAGAAAAGTGTACGGATGAATATGGATATATGGAGGCTTTTGAGAGAGATTTCC
>CAJTRO010000091.1 GCA_910579015.1 uncultured Dorea sp.
ACAATACGGATGTGATCGTCCCGAACCCGGTAAGGCTCATGCCCTACAGGACATTTAGCGAGATCAGGCAGCCTGAGAGCGCGTATGTATTCCGGATCAAGGACAGTGAGAGAGGGCCGGCCTTTAAACTGGTGGAAGCAGACGGAGGGCTCTGGAAGAATGCAGCAATGAAGCAGATCAAGGAATATCTGGAGCAGGAGCTTTCAGAAGAATTGAAGGAGTATCATATCACGGTGATCGCATAAAAGAGGCATCTTTCCTTTTGAAGGATTGTTGTATCACAAATGTAACTATTGGATAGTGAAAGCCCGCCGTCGGGATGTCCTGCCGGCGGGGGAAAGGAGAAGGCGCTGTGAAGAAGGCGATATTTCACGTGCCCGGGAGACCGCAGGGAAAAGCCAGGGCGCGGACTTATTATAACCCGTCTGCCGGCAGGCATGTATCCATGACGCCGGATCATACGGTTCTGTATGAGAACCTGGTAAAGGACCGGTATCTGGACCAGTGCAGAGGGATTTATCTGGAGCGTGGTACGCCGGTAACGTTAAGGATTGTGGCAAGATTCCTTCCGCCTAAGAGCGTGTCGAAGAAAAGGAGACTGGACATGCTTGAGGGAAAGGAACTCCCGCTTAAGAAGCCGGATATGGATAATATTGTGAAGGTCGTTGCAGATGCCCTGAATGGGGTTGCCTATCATGACGACACGCAGATTGCTTTGGTTGTGGCAAAAAAAGTATACTCGGCCATAGAAGGTCTGGATATTTCGGTAGAGGAATATGCGGATGAAGGGTAGGTGAGTCTCATGGGAGCGGGAAGGCCGCCTAAGAAAGGACTCTCTTACCACAGAAGCGATGTGGACTATTATGAAGATTTTAAGATCATAGACCTGATGGACAGGTATGGTCCGCTTGGACAGACGATCTATGATGTGATCCTTAAGATGGTGTACCGCTCCGGTTATTATCTTGAGATCCCGATGAATAATCTTGCGCTGAGCGTCACAAAGACGATCGGAAACAAATGGATCAGGAACAAAGACCTTGTGCTGCAAGTTGTGCAGTATTGCGCGGATATAGGACTCTTCGACGATGCCCTCCTGCAGCAGTCTGTCATAACCTCTGCTGGAATTCAGAAACGCTATGAATTAGTGACTGTTAGGAACAAGGTCAATAAAGAAAAATACTGGCTTCTGGATGAAGAGAGCCCGAAGCCTTTAGAAAGTGCGTCCAAAAATGGCATTACTGATGCAGAAACAGTAATTTCTGTAACAGAAATTCGAAATACTGACGCAGAAATACCTATAAATAAAAGAAAAGAAAATAATATATATGATACTGTATTTCAGCCGGAGGAACTTGAATCGGCATTCCAGCTGTACCTCCTTGTGCGGAAGCATAATTACGGGGAGATCCCGGCAGAACAGATCCGTGCATTGAGGGATGAAGTTCTGGGGATATCAGAGGACTGGAGGGAACAGTTGGCGGCTGTTAAAAAGGCGGCTTCCGGAGGCTAT
Source organism: uncultured Dorea sp. (assembly GCA_910579015.1). GTDB lineage: Bacteria > Bacillota > Clostridia > Lachnospirales > Lachnospiraceae > Sporofaciens. The sequence goes on from CAJTRO010000091.1 coordinate 1,514, forward strand.
AAAACCATCTATAAGATCAGGAAGGACAGACCTGAGAAGCCGGAAGGAAAGAGGAAGCCTGTGCCGAAGAAGGACAGATTCAATAATTTTACCGGCAGGGAGTATGACATGGGGACGTTGGAGAAGCAGCTGCTTGGAGTGGAAGCAGGCAAAAGGAGTTGAGAAGGAGCCGATGATCAAAAAGGGTAAAAATAGATTACGAGAGGCTTCTTGTGGAAATATGCAGAGAATACTGGATTTTTTAGACAGAGATGAAATGGAAGAGATGCTGGTCCCGGAAGAGGGGACGGACAAGGAACTGGCAGAGTGGAAAAGAAAAAAGAGTGAAGCGAGGGCACAGATGGTTGCCATGCAGCGTCTTCCTTACGAGGTAAAAAAGAAGCGCTCAGAGCTGCGGGCGAATGAATTTATTGAGCAGATGTATGACAGGGATAAAGAGGCGCATGTCTCTGTTGGAGGACTGGATAGTATCACATTACATGTATTCCTGAAATCCATAGGGATTGATGTGCCGGCAATATCAGTATCGGGACTGGAAGACAGAAGCATACAGAAGGTGCATAAAGCATTAGGTGTGACAGTTCTTAAGTCCTGCAAGACAAAAGTACAGGTAATCAATGAGGAGGGTTTCCCTGTGATCAGCAAACGTATTGCCGGAAAGATTGCGCTTTTACAGAATCCAAGTGAAAAGAATAAGACTGTGAGACATGCAATCATCACGGGCGAGTGCGGGGAACTGGGACATTATGCGAAGAACAGCCGGATGAAACTGCCGCAGAAGTGGCTGAAGTTATTCGGCGGGTATGAGAACGAAAACGAAGGAGTCCATTACCAGAAGCCGGATTTCAAAGTATCGAATGAATGCTGCTACTGGCTGAAAGAAAAGCCGTGTGATGACTGGGCGAGGGAACATGACAGTTTTCCATTCCTTGGGATGATGGCATCAGAGGGCGGACAGAGGGAAGAAGCGCTTACGGACCACGGATGCAACTATTACGGAAAGACAGTAATGAGGTCGGCGCCCTTTGCACCGTATCTGAGAAACGATATCCTTGCCCTGGCACAGGAGATGGACAAGTGGTATCACGATCACAAGGATATATTTGAGCGCTTGTATTATGAACAGCCTTACAGCAGGGACAAGAACGGGAATGTGGTGCCGTATGTGCCGGTTAAGAGCATTATACCCGAGATTTATGGGAGAATTGAAAAGGACAGTGAAGGGAATCTTGAGACAAGCGGGGCAAAACGTACAGGATGCAGTATGTGCGGGTTCGGAATCCACATGGAAGAGAGACCGCACAGGTTTGACAGGCTCCGGGAGCGTAACCCGAAAGAATGGGAATTCTATATGTACCGGTGCTGTACGGATCCAGATACCCGGGAAAAGTATGGATGGGGACGGGTATTGGACTATATCGGTGTGGAGTGGGAGGATATACCGGGTGTGCAGATTGATCTGGCTGAGTGCTTCCCGGGGGTGATGCCGTGAAAAAGAATCTGAAGATAGGTTTGCATGATGCAGAAAAAAATCACTTCAAGAATAAAAATTTTCCCAATTACGCCCTGATGAAAATATCTGCATGGCATAAAGGGCAGGGAGATAAGGAAGGTGATACGATGATTCCAAGAGGCAAGGGAGAGAATAAGGAACACAGTAACAGAGTGATCAGGGATGTCCTGGAACAATGGGACGTGATAATAGGCAAAACGACGAATCGGAAGGGAGAAAAGGAACATGAGGTTGATTAACGCAGAGAAGCTGTTAGAAGATATTCGACGCAGTTGTATGACATCAAAAGATGTGGAGGCATTGGTTAACGCACAGCCGACAG
>CAJTRO010000092.1 GCA_910579015.1 uncultured Dorea sp.
TAATAGTTCTGGCTGACAGGGCTTACGCGGTACTGGGCTTTCTGGTATCCATGCCTGCTCACGATATCGTCAGGAGTATTGTAGTATACCCGAATCGCGTCAATCGGTTTCCCGTTGCCCGCATAACCGTTGTCATGGTCATTCCAGTCATATCCGTTTACTTTCGACAGCCATCCACCGCCTAAGACATGTGCCTGGTACCAGAGGCTTCCTTTATCGCATTTGATTGCGATATCCGTGATCCTTTTCCCGCGGATCCCGGCATAATCGGCAAGATTCGTGACCTCCGGCAGGTCTTTTCCATCTTCAGTCCGGACTGCATATGTAAAGTTTATAAGTGCATTATAACCGCCTCCACTGACGATAACTGCCGGGGCTTTCTCTGTGCTTACACCACTTCCATAGTCCACATCGCAAAGCTTGATTATGTGGGTGAATTTATTCTTACTTAACGGATAATGTACCATATTCCGGGCACTGCCGTCCATGGCATAATATCCGCCGTTACCGTCATATATTCCTATATGTCCCTTCATCCAGACGCCCCATCCTCTCATATGCGGCTTTCTCTGGCTGATGGGATAACATTCTACTGCTGTCGATTTGTATTGGGCCGATCCCCGGATAACACCAGTCGCAGACGATGGTAAGCCGCTGCAATCACAGCAGATACGTCCAGCCTTGTTACTGTCAGACCACCACACACAGTTAGCTCCATACAGATTCCGTAATGCGTCAATCTGCGCCCGGCTTAATACAGTTCCTTTCGCACCATAGACGTACTGCCAATTCTGCGATAATGCAAGTTCACATTTCTTCATTAACTGTTCAACCGTACAACTCATAACTTACTCCTTCCTGCCGGCATTTGCGCCGGCGCAATAAGAAGGGCGGTATTACTCGCCCTCATCTCGTTTCTCTGATCTCTTTATCAATATTTCAATCGCATTCTGGATCACAGGCGAAAACGGAACGCCCATTATCCCCAGATTTTCCATAATAGACAGCCCCTCATTTGCAATAAACGCAATAATAACCGCTGTCTTTATGTATGACAGACTAAGTGTCAGATCCAGCCTATGTGCAATCAATACTACCAGTAAGGACACTCCTTTCCTACAGAGCCCTTTCCATGCCGACCAGCTGCTTAATGTGCCTGTTTCCGATTTATTACTCTTTTTCCAGAAACCCGCGATCAACAGGCCGAGGAAGTAATCCACTCCCATGAAGATCAACAGAGTTGTTAAATCTTCTGTCCATCCACCGAACAGCTCAATAATCCATCCACCTACTCCGCCAATCACTGTCATAGCAAACAACTTAATATAATTCAGTTTTTCTAACATTTTCCATACCTCACTTTCTTGATCTCCAATGTGCCATTCTCAAAAAAATAAGACCTTCGCGGTCTCGCTCTAATCTTCATATCCTTCACCTCGCTTTATGATACAAGTTTAAAATATTGTCCTACCAGTTCTGACGGAAGGAACTGCAAAACAACCTTCTCCCCATCTTCCATACCTTCACGGTTCATCTGGTATACCTGTCCATCCTCTATGTAATACAACCCTTTTGTATATTCCATATTCGCAGCGGCAGGGATTGGATCTTCTAAACTGCCCACGTGGACTTCGTCAATCCGTGTGAAGATGCTTTCCGTACCCTGTCCAGGAATCCATTCAGCCTGGAATCTCTGGCCCGCATTTACAGTCTTATAGAGTTCTCCATTGTGGATGAATTTGTATCCTGATTCCATGGCCACATATCCATCAAAAACTAATTCTTCCCATGTGCTGTAAATCGCCTTCACTTTTAGAGCTTCAACATCACCTAGCGCCTGAGCGTTCACTCTTGCCACTTGTACAGACGCATTCAACACTGCATTCGTCTCAAACGATATACCATTTTCTTTCAAATCTTCGGCAAGCTGTTTTGCCTTCAATGCTTCAGATTCTACCGCGGTCAACCTCTGTTCTGTGATATTTGCTGATTGAGTAAGGATAACGGTTTTTGTATCTCCTAGAACCATCACACCGCTATATGTTGTCCATCCAGGAACATCTCCGAACTTCTCGCCATCATCCATTAGAAGTTCAATATTTGTCAGTAACGCCGGGACTGAAAAGATATCCTGAATCTCTTCCGCTGTCTTATCCTGGATGTCAATCTCCAAGCGTCCATTCATTACCTCTGCACGTTTTGCTTCATGTACTGATCCGTCAATAAGTCTAATTTTCATGATTTTCTCCTTTCAGAAGGAGAGATACTTCGTTAATTGGCAAATTATCAAGCGGTTACACACATTTAACAGAGAATTCTAATGGCTTCTTGGTATTGCCTAACGGATTCAAACTGGTGTATGGTACATATCCTGCTTCGTCACTTGTATCTGATGCAGTTGTAGGCGGATATTCTACAACCATTTCGCTTGCAAAATACGGATTGAAAACTCCGTTATTTGCAAATGCAACTCCCAGGTATTCTGGTGGTTTTCCAAGGGTGGCCATACACAGTATTGCAAGTGATTCGATTAAAATAGGATGTGATGTGAATATTAGCAATTGCTATATTCAGTGGATGGTTATTGGTTAATCTATAAATCAAACTATATACGTAGCTAAAAATCCACCTTCCACAAAAGATATTCCTGAAACAAAATGAATCTGCCCATTTGCTTTTATCTGGACTGATGCCCCATGACGATTCCCTGGACTGTCTGCACAATATGCAGCGCAAAATATTTCTTTGGCTGGTCGAGCCTTTTCGGGCAGTGTTGCTATATGAAAAGCCATATGCGGAACACCGCCAGAAACGATACAACGATAGCTTATTGTCACGACTCTGTTCCATTTCGTGATATGGTATGTAGGGTTTGTCCAGATTGCCGCAGAAAATGTCAGTGTTTCAATATCTGATAATTTGCCAATTAACGAAGTATCCCTCCTAAAATATTATATTTTTGGTTACATACCCTTCCGTCTTTTCTCGAATCCGGGCTAAACATATAAAAG
>CAJTRO010000093.1:0-2059 GCA_910579015.1 uncultured Dorea sp.
CAAGGGCGCTGATTACGAGGCCTCAGTTAATTCTGGCGGATGAGCCTACCGGTGCGCTGGATTCTCGGGCAGCAGACGGACTTTTGAACCTTTTTTCGGAAATCAACGAGGACGGGCAGACCATTCTTATGGTTACTCACAGCGTTAAGGCGGCAAGCACTGCAAATCGGGTGCTGTTTATCAAGGACGGGGAAGTATTTCATCAACTGTACAGGGGAAACCTGAAAAATGAGCAGATGTACCAGAAGATTTCCGATACGCTGACGGTACTGACTACGGGAGGTGAGAAGGGTGAGTAGTTCTATCTATGGCAAACTTGCACTGACGAATCTTAAGAATAACCGGAAGACCTACATCCCGTATATTCTGACGGCAGTCCTGACGGTAATGATGTACTATATTATGGATGCTCTGTCCAGAAACTCTGCAATCGGCGACTCCAACCTGCACCTGATTTTGGTCTATGCAAGGGCGGTTATCATTATTTTTTCGGTTATCTTCCTCTTCTATACCAACAGCTTTCTGATTAAGAGGAGGAAGAAGGAAATCGGCGTATATAATATCCTTGGTATGGGGAAACGGCATATTGCCAGGATGCTTGTTGTTGAGACGGGGGTGACGGCGGCGGTCACTATCGGCGCAGGGATTATTTTTGGTATTATTTTCAGTAAACTTATGTATCTCATCCTTCTAAAAATTTTGAATTACGATATACGGATGGATTTTGAGTTTGCTATGGATACCTTGATATATACAGTGGTATTCTTTCTGGTCATCTTTTGTATGACTCTGGTTTATAATCTGTTCCAGATTCAGCTTGCCAACCCGATTGAACTCCTTCATGGAGGCAGCCATGGGGAGAAGGAGCCGAAAACGAAGTGGCTTCTGACGGTTTTGGGAATAGTTTTATTGGGAACCGGATACTTGATTGCAATTAAGGTGGAGCGGCCTTTGGAGGCGATTCAGGCATTTTTCGTTGCGGTCGTATGTGTAATCCTTGGTACTTATGCACTTTTTACTGCCGGAAGTGTCGCTCTTCTTAAGGGACTTCGAAAGAATAAAAAATTCTACTATCAGACGAAGCATTTCAGCGCGGTAGCGGGGATGATTTACCGGATGAAGCAGAATGCGGTTGGCCTTGCGAATATCTGTATCTTAAGTACGATGGTGTTGGTGATGATTTCTACCACAATTTCTCTCTATGTGGGAATGGAGGATGTGCTTACGACGAGATTTCCAAGGGAATTTGAGGCAAAGACGAATGTTTCAACGCCGGAATCAGACCGGGCTGTGGACAGGATTATTGAGGAGGAGCTGGCGAAGGTTTCTGTGAAGCCAACGTCTATGCTTCGGTATCATGACGGAGGCGTGGCGGCGATTGAGCAGGGGGATGAATTTTTATTACGGGAGTTTGGAGATTATTCCATGGATGGCGTTGTGGAAGTAATCATGATTCCTCTTGAAGATTATAACCGGATGGAAGGCACGAGGGACAGCCTTGGACCGGATGAAGCTTATATATACGCGACAGGCAAAGAATGGGGCCGGGATAGGGTCAGCCTTGGCGGACGGACCTACCGTGTGGCGAAAGAACTTAAGGAGATGAAGCTTGTCTCTAAGGATGAGAACAGTCTGGTCAACGGTTACTATTTGATTGTTTCCGATGAGGAACAGATACGGGAAATCCTGGTAAAAAGCTGCGGGGACAGCGATATGCAGGAAGACTGGGCGGAACAGATATCGGCTCTTAACTACCGTGTGACCTTTGACCTTAAAGGAGGTAAAGAAGATTGTCTGAATGTAACACAGGCCATGAAAGACAGGATAGAGAGTGAAGTCTATTCGGGATTTTGTGAAAGCAGGGAGCTTAGCAGGGGAGAATTTTATTTCATCTATGGAGGATTGCTGTTTATCGGTATTTACCTTGGAGCTTTGTTTTTGATGGCGACGGTGCTGATTATGTATTATAAACAGATTTCCGAAGGGTATGACGACAGGGAGCGCTACCAGATCATGCAGAAGGTTGGTATGAGCAAGCGTGAAGTCAGACGCTCGATAA
>CAJTRO010000093.1:2110-2767 GCA_910579015.1 uncultured Dorea sp.
GGTCGTCCATATCGCTGTGGCCTTTGGCGTGGTCACGAAACTTTTGGCTGTGCTGAATCTGACCAATGTGCCTTTGTTCCTTGTCTGTACTATTGTGACGGTTGTTGTCTTTGCGCTGTTCTATGGTATCGTGTTCTCACTGACGGCAAGAGAATATTATAAGATTGTAAATTAGATATGAAATTATTCTGTACCCAGCCTTTCTGGTATGTTAAAATAGAACCATCATTTTTCAAACAGGAGGAGACAGGCATGACGAAAGCGGGAGAGAGAGAAGTTGTAAAAGCAGAGCATGTAGGCGGCGGAGCGGGCTTCATTATGAAAGAGGCGCTGCTTGAGGCACAGGAGCTGGGGGCTCATTGCAGGATGTTCAGTAAAGTGACCCTGCCGCCGAACTGTGAGCTGGGGCATCACGAGCATCATGGGGAGACGGAGACATACTATATTTTGAGCGGCAATGGGATGTATGACGATAACGGAAAAGCAATCCCGGCAGAAGCCGGGGATGTATTTTACTGTAAAGACGGCGACGGCCACGGCATGAAAAATACGGGGACTGAAGATTTGATTTTTATAGCGCTGATATTAAAAATGTAAAAAAATATGTTTCTGCCATTGCCATTCACAATCAAACAATGCTATAATCTTCTGTAGTAT
>CAJTRO010000094.1:0-1645 GCA_910579015.1 uncultured Dorea sp.
GTAAGAATCTCAAGATCAACGCTTCCTTCCGGAAATGAACTTGCACTGGTGACGGATCTTCCGGATACTGTCACCACAGAAGAATTGACAGATCTATATTATCAGAGATGGGAGATTGAAAAGAAATACCATACGTTAAAAAATAAAATGAAATGTTTTTAAAATATTCATACTCCTTTTAAGGGGAGATTATGGGCATTTTTCTTTTAACATGCTCAGCTATAAAAAGATATTTTATAAAGTGATCTAAATGTACGGCAGAGATTTTTAAATTTATGATGTTGGGCATAGCCGGTGGTTTATTATTTAATGTGACACAAAAATACCATCAGCCATTCACACTGGCTAATGGTACTAAATAAATTCTACGGTTTTCCCTAAAAAATCTCCTTCCGCCTCTACGGCTATATGATTTGGCATATCATACACAGGCACAATATCATATTCCCTTCCATCAATGCAATACTTATGATAAGGTTGCACAGGCATACCCTTGTCGAGCTCCAGTGTTGTATATTTCCCTATTTTCCATACATTTACAACTTTACTCACCACTGATTCCTCCCTTCCGGATACTCATCCAGCTGCTTTTTATCTGACTCCAACTTCTTCCTTGTCAGCTCCGTCTCTTTTCTTGGTATCCGATATTTTTTCACATTATCCAGAAGATACTGTTTAGCCTCAATCTCATTAAGTATACTCCGAAGGGGCTCATCTTTATCACTATTCATCCCGGATAAATTCTGCTCAAAGTGGTGTATTTCTTCCAAAACCTCGCTGATACATACATCTTTTCGGAATATCAAAATATCTCCAACATTTGCCGCTGCCACCCCCATTTTATTAAGGTGCTCCTCTGTACCGCAGATGATTGTTGCCCCTTTTTCCTCACAGCAATAGTAAGATTATCAAATACTTTATCACTGACAGGCTTGAATTCCCTTTGTTGGCTCTCTGTTTTTCTATATACCTCTTCTGCTTTTATTATACCTGAATCAATAGATTTTGCAACCTTTTCCTATTCTAGAGCAGGGTTGTTTCATCAAGACTTTATCATCTATTTTTCAAATTATAAAGTAAAATGTGATTTATAGTATAGCTTTTGTTAACTTTTCAACAGCCATTGCCACGAAAAAGCACAAAATCCCCCTGTCATCTAATCTACATTTTTTGAATAGTCAAGGTTCTATTTTAATAAAAGCTTGGTATTGGATCAAATATCCATTTTAGCGCAATTGAAAAATCATCTGTTATCTCATCAATTACATCAATTACCAATTCCCTGTCTTTTAAAACTAGAAGGCCAAAACTCGTAAGTAATTCATTAGAAATTTTAGACAAAGAACTTCCAAAGTACAAAGATAAATTCAATCTGTACAATTATGTTTTATGCCTGATCCCTTTATGTTGGGTTACTCTGAAATTTGCGATATGAGAATGAATATGGAATTATATTAATATCCTTGAATGAAGATTATAGGCAAGATAGTGAGCCCGGCTCTGCTCCATACATAGATAGAATTGAACATCTAAAATATTTACACAAAAAAGGATTCAAAACATGGGTTAGTATAGAACCGTATCCAACTCCCAATATTATTTCACAAGATTTTTCCTCTATCTTAGAGTCAATAAAATATGTCGA
>CAJTRO010000094.1:1706-1915 GCA_910579015.1 uncultured Dorea sp.
TTATTTTTGGCAGATTAAATTACAATAAACAAGTTATTGATTTTTGCAATAATAATAATATTCAACAGTATATAAAAAATGATACATACAAACTTTAAATGTCACATCTTCCCAAAAAGGATGATTTCACATTAATCTGTGTTGCGTCTGGCCGTCAGCCCCGCGCCAATCGTGCCAGACACACCGCACATTGACAAGAAAAATCGGGG
>CAJTRO010000095.1:0-575 GCA_910579015.1 uncultured Dorea sp.
ATATAAAGGTTGTGAAAAAGTAACCAGTGGATAGTGCGTACCTCGACTGCGAGGTAAAAATGTGTGACAAGTGTGGACAGGAAAAGTTGAACAATCTATACTATCAAGTGAAAGAGCAAAGGAGATGTTCAGCATGGCTAAAAACCAAAAATCCTACACTCCGGAATTCAAGCAGCAGATCGTGGATCTGTACAATGCCGGAGGAACTTCGTATCCACAACTGGAACGTGAATATGGCGTAAATCGGAGCACACTCAGCAACTGGGTAAAACAGCTTTCTCCGATCAAAGTGTCCGAGGAGGAAACCGTTACATTAAAAGAGTACAAAGCTCTGATTTGTGTACCCTCAAACCGGAAGAAGGAATATGAGGAATTCAGCCAGAAGGTAAAGGAAGCTTATGAAGATTCAATGCAGCGTTACGGGGCAGTTAAAATATGCCGTACCCTCAATGGCAGCGGGACTCCCTGTAGCATAAAACGAGTCCAGCGGCATATGGCAAAGCAGGGACTGCGCTCTGTTGTAGTAAAGAAATACAACCATCATGCCAATCACGGAACCGTTCCAGATCATAAAG
>CAJTRO010000095.1:585-1246 GCA_910579015.1 uncultured Dorea sp.
CATATTCGCGAAAGAACAATAGCCGAGATTGTGACTTTTATCCAAGACAACCTAAACCATTACACGGTATCCCAGCTTTGCAGTGCTTTGAAATTTCCAAGGAGTACTTATTACAAAGCTTTGATCAGTGTACCCTCAGACAGACAGGAGGAATATGAAGAATTCAGCCATAAAGTGAAACAGGCTTACGATGATTCAAAACGGAGGTATGGCGCCGTCAAAATATGCCGTACCCTCAATGACAATGGGACACCCTGCAGCGTAAAGCGTGTCCAGAGGCATATGGCAGAACAAGGGCTGAGGTCTGTAGTGGTAAAAAAGTATAACCACAATGCAAACCATGGGGCTGTCCCTGATGATAAGGTAAATATCTTGGGACGTGATTTTGAAGCAGAAACCATCAACCAGAAATGGTGTACGGATATAACCTATATCCATGTGCTGAAAGAAGGATGGACCTATCTGGCTTCCGTAATGGACCTGTGCAGCCGCAAGATTATCGGATATGCCTATGGGACATCCATGACAGCGGAGCTGGCAGTGGAAGCGGTAAAGAATGCCTGCCTGAATGTCAGAGACACGCAGGGAATCATTCTCCACAGTGATCTGGGCAGTCAGTACACAAGCCAGGCATTTGAGAGTTATCTGGGCAGCCATGGAA
>CAJTRO010000096.1 GCA_910579015.1 uncultured Dorea sp.
TATTTTGTTGTATGGTGTTGTGTTTCACGTGAAACTATGCTATAATGGTGATATGAAACTTTGGTATGACAGGAAATCAAAAAACCCTACCTATTTCGTCCAGCTCGGTATCCGGAATGGGAAAAAAACTACTACAAAAAATATTGCCCGGATCGGCCGGCATTCCGATCTTCTGAAGATTACCGACGACCCTCTTTCTTACGCCAAAGGGCAGGTCGCCAAATACAATGAGGAGGCTAAACTTAATAATCAGGTTTCTTTAGAACTCAAGATCAACTTTGCCGAAAAGCTTAAGGCTTCCGACTCCACTGCTTCTTCCAGCAAACAACTTAATATTGGCTACTTTTTTCTCCAGCAGCTTTACCACGACTTGGAAATCGGCTCCTTCTTTGATTCCATAACAGCCGGTTCAAAGATTACCTTCGACCCGAACCTTGTGAACCGTTTCCTTACCTGTGACCGCATCCTTGCCCCAGACTCAAAACTCGGCTCCCTTCAGCACATGGCGAATTATTATGAACAGCCGCAGTTCGATTACATGCATATCATGCGCACGATGGATCTTATGGCAGATCATTATGACGAATATATCTCTCATCTTTTTGAAAAAAGCAATAACATTATCAAGAGGGATATTTCTGTCTGTTTCTATGACTGCACGAATTATTATTTTGAGATCGAAACGGAAGATGATGATTATGTCGATGAAGTGACTGGCGAAACCATCAAAGGCATGCGCAAGTTTGGACACTCCAAAGAACACCGACCCAATCCCATTGTTGAAATGGGGCTCTTCATGGATACGGACGGCATCCCTCTCTCCATGTGTATTACTTCCGGTTCAGACAATGAACAGACCACCATTATCCCATTGGAAAAAAAACTCTCACAGATGTTTCAGAAAAAGAAATTTATATATTGCGCAGATGCCGGCCTTGGTTCTCTCAATATCAGGAACTTTAATTCCATGGGAGGCCGTGCCTTTATCGTCACTCAGTCCGTAAAGAAACTTTCCGACCATTTGAAAAAAGCTGTTTTTAATGATTTTGGGTATAAGCTCCTTTCTTCTGACGCACCTGTTACAATTGAAGATTTGAAATCTTTCGATAAACTGGACCCTGAAAATAAGGATTTATAT
>CAJTRO010000097.1 GCA_910579015.1 uncultured Dorea sp.
GGCAACAGGCAGTAAAGAAAAACAGGGTTATACAGTTTGAATTTGCAGACCATGTATTTTTAAACCGTAGTGGTAAGCTGCTGCCTAATTCAAACTATGACAGGTATTTAGAAAAGATATGTGATAAAGCTGGCATTGAAAGAATATCCATGCACACACTAAGACATACTTTTGCTACAAGATGCATTGAATCAGGCATGAAGCCTAAAACGCTGCAAAAGATTCTTGGACACGCTAACATTTCTATGACGATGGATTTATATGTTCATGTGACAGAGGATGAGAAAGAGAAGGAAATGCAGAAATTTGAGCAGATGTACAGAATGGCATAATGTATTGTCGCAGGAAATTGAAAATTCAAAGTGGTGTCGTAAAAGTGTCGTAAAAATTTTTGTGAATATGCCTGAAAGCCTGTAAATAAAGGGATTGTAGAAAAAGAACAACATTATCAGCCAGTATGTTGTTTTTACAAAGGTATATAACGAACAGGTAAAACGGTATGGGAGAAGCCGGGAGGCTGTCATGGAAACCATCCGCATCTGCAAAGACAGGAATCTGCTCCGCGAATTTCTGGAGAGCAGGGAAAAGGAGGTTGTGTCTATTATGATGACTTTGTTTGATGAAGAGAGGATTAGGCGTAATTATGCTGCCAGTGAAAGACGTGAGGCAGTAAGGGATTTTACGGAGCTTTTGATTTGTATCATTTTTGAAAAATTTCGAGCAAACGGAAAAGCTGAAAACCCTCAATTTATTGGCATTCGGGTCTGTCCTAAAATTTTATCGACATTGGAGCAGACCGTATTTAATTCTTTCTGATAATCCCGGTAATATATGGTAGGTTTTCTGCGTTTCATTTTTCTTCTGCAATAGATGTTCTTTTTCCGCTTTCAGCAGTTTGATGGATGGAAGCCTGCCGTCTGCTGACTGCCCTTGCAGGAATTTCCGGGCTGATTCGTAAAGCGCAATCTCGGCAGAGTGTTCTTTACGGAACTGTCCCTTTTGTTTTGATCTGCAAAACTGCAGGTAGACGGATTTATTAGCAAGGTACTGGCCGGTATAATGGATCTGCTCATTTAATATTCGGAGCTTATC
>CAJTRO010000098.1 GCA_910579015.1 uncultured Dorea sp.
GCATACTTGATTTCCTCTATCGTACTCACGTCCGTTACCCCCTTCCACAGCGTCTCATTATCAGAATAATCTATATATTCCGATACGGTTGCCATAAAGCTGTCCTTATGCGGATACATGATCGCATTCAGGAAACGTAAAAGCTCATACGCTTCATCTTCTTTATCCCCATTATACACCATGTCTCCTAATTTGATAACTACCAATGTCATCAGATCATAGTTTTCCCTGGGCGTTTCATGATATGCGGTGTTTTTCGTATTGACCATCTCGTAGACCGATATGCTGTAACGGTCTTTCTTGGGGATATCGTCCCGGCAGATCCAGATGCTGTAACATTTGGCTAACTGGTTATAATCCGTTCCCTTCATGGCAAGAGACAGCTGGGAGGACAGACGCCTCGCGAGATAATACATCCCCCTCTTCTCAATGGGATAACCGGTCTTATAGGTCTTCTGCGGTTCTACGTCTATATGTAAGTTGATCTGTATATCTTCTGTGGAAATCTGTGGATTCCTGGCTCGAAATGCCAGGTCAAAAAGAGCTGTTTTCTCATTCAGATGGATGTATTCCTGTGTGTCGCTTCGAATCTTCGTGTTCGTCCTGCCCGGCGAAACCTCTGTGGTACTGGTTATGGAATCGACTTCTATGAACTCCGCGACCTCCTTCCAGCTGTATCCTTTAAATTCCGCGACTGTATCCCGAAGGATGACTGCCAGTATCTCCGCATACTGCAAAAGCGTCTTGCTCTGGATGTCTAACCCTTCCGTATCTTCCGTAACCTGCATGGCGCCGAGCGCCTCCATGCTTCCTTTTACTTTGCTTCCTTGTACCTTTTCCATGCGATACCACCTCATTTGCACTGTAGTTGTGTGAAGTTACGCTGTCTTGAGCAGACAAGAATCTGTACGGTTCCCCTGTCCACTGAGGCTGAAGATGTCAAATATATGACATGCTTCTACATATTATGATGATACAAAAATGTCGGATTGTCAAACAGAACCGTTCGACATCTTTTG
>CAJTRO010000099.1 GCA_910579015.1 uncultured Dorea sp.
GAAAGAAGCTGCTGGCAAACATCACGTTCCAGGGAGGGCGCAAGGCCCGGAATACCTGGCTGGCCGGAAAAATCAAATGTGGGCGCTGTGGGTATGCCCTTATGAGCGTAGGCAACCCGGCGGGAACACAGTATCTTCGGTGCTCCAAGCGGGCGGATAACAAAAGCTGTGAGGGCTGCGGGACGTTGCGGACGGCGGAGTTTGAGCAATTTGTCTATGGGGAGATGGTGAAGAAGCTCTCCGAGTTTCAAACCCTGACCGCAAAAGCAACGACCGTCAATCCCAAGCTGACCGCCTTGAATGTGGAACTGGCCCAGGTGGAGGACGAAATTGAAAAACTGCTGAATACCCTGACCGGGGCCAATGCGGTTCTGTTGTCCTATGCCAACGGGAAGATTGAGGAGCTGGACGCCAGCCGTCAACGGCTGATAAAGGAAATCGCGGCACTGAACGCGGAAACAATCTCCCCACAGAAAATTGAGTTTCTGTCTGCCCATCTAGAGAACTGGAACACGATTGACTTTGACGACCGACGGCAGGTGACGGACATTATTCTCTCCCAGGTCCAGGCCACCAGCGACCGCGTTTCGTTTGAGTGGAAAATCTGAAAATCTTTCTCTCTGCGCTTTATACTATGGCCTGTGTGCCCTTGTTAAGCGTTGCTAACCTATCAGGATCAGTATAAGTTTACATATCAGTTAGGGAAGCGTACAAGAGGGAGTATTATAACTGATTCATTAAATGAACAAATTGAGGAGAACGAAACGACGGTTTGTAATGACATGAATGAAGATTATAAACTGAGTAAAAAGATGAAGGGTAGACAACTGTTGAAAATAATATATTCCAAAGAGAAGCTTACTAAGGAGTTTAAAGAGTTGAGTCTGGGAATGCTACAAGATGATGATTATGCTATTAATGTCTTGAATTGTGAGTTATCGTATCAGCATTCAACATTCCATCCTGAGTATTGTTCTATATGCAAAGAACGTCCTTTGATT
>CAJTRO010000100.1 GCA_910579015.1 uncultured Dorea sp.
ATTGGAAGCAGTAAGTATGGGAATCGATGCAAAGACGATCCCGTACGTCTTGAAAATGGCAGATTTTAGCCAGGCAGCAGGACAGGACGGAACAATCAACAAAGAGACGATCAAGAATGCGCTCAATAAAGTCATTGAGGATGTGCCGCAGTTAAAACCGCAGCCGCAGGATAATGGCGGTTTCAGGCAGGTCGGCGGTTCATCTGTCGGCGGCAGTGGAAACAAGCTGGATGACGAGTCGTTGAAGCGTGCATTTGGATTGTTGTAAACACAAGGAGGATTTTAGATGTCAGTTTATGATTATGCTGAAAGTTTTACAGCGCTGTTACAGCAGAAGTACACAAAAGAATTATGTTCGGATGCCCTTACAAAGAGCAACATGCAGGTGAGATTTATCAACTCACAGACGATTAAGGTTATAAAGATCATACAAGGACACCTGGATATAATTCTGGGACGATGTCAAATGATTGGGAGGCCAAAAAGCTGGAACATGACAGGGATATTGAGTTCTGGATCGATCCCATGGACATTGATGAGACGAACCTTACAATGTCTGTCGCGAATATACAGAATACATTTGAGGAGGAGCAGGCGATCCCTGAAAAGGATTCATACCGATACTCCAAGCTTCATGCAGAGCTGTCTGCATATGGGGGCAGGATCGACAATACAATCATTACACCGGCAGTTTTCCTGGAGGCATTTGATGAGGAGATGTCCATTATGGACGAGGCAGGAGTACCAGAAGAGGGGCGGATGATCTATGTCACGCCAAAACTGAACAAGATCGTGAAGGAGGCGGAAGGTCTGCAGCGTGTGATAAGTGTCAGTACACCATCTACAGTTAACCGCAAGGTGCACAGCATTGATGATGTGACGATCAGGATGGTGC
>CAJTRO010000101.1:0-659 GCA_910579015.1 uncultured Dorea sp.
GCCATCATGAAATATTGTATGAAAAAGGTGGATAAAGAGGAGTGTGATGAGCCGTTTTATAATAGAGAAGGAGACTGAAAAATAGAAAAGTATAGGGCGTTTTTGTGCAATTGTCTATTATAATAGTAATTCTATATACATTGGGGTACCTGGGTTACATAATGTAGATTGCATAGATATATAAAATCGAAATTCTTGCATGGAAAAAGTAAAGATTGTGATTTGGGGTAGAAAGTGTATAATATATAATGTGGAGTGTTAGATGGCGTGGGAACGTATGAGTAATATAGGCAGATATCTAAGGATTTTATGTCTAAAAAGTACGAGCCAAAAAAATCGGCGGAAAAATCGAATTATCAGAATATTCTGTGAATTACTTGCAAAAATGGGTCTTGAAAGCCTTGTAAATAGCGGTTTCCCAGAGGGTACTGTAGAAATGAGAGAAGCCCGAAGAAGGGCATTGACACATACACTTTGTCGGTGACGTCGTCTATACACTGTACTGTAGAAATGAGAGAAGCCCGAAGAAGGGCATTGACACAACCTTGGTATTAACCTTGGTCCTTTTTGGTTGGAGTAGAAATGAGAGAAGCCCGAAGAAGGGCATTGACACTCTGCTTGTCGTAGTGGTATTCAACTTTATAGGTATTGTAGAAATG
>CAJTRO010000101.1:669-881 GCA_910579015.1 uncultured Dorea sp.
AGGGTTTCCGGAGGGTACTGTAGAAATGAGAGAAGCCCGAAGAAGGGCATTGACACACTGATTGTCGATCTCTCTCCGAAGACCAGGTCGGTAGAAATGAGAGAAGCCCGAAGAAGGGCATTGACACATTAGCGTTTTTACGTGTACCGCATAATGCCTCCATGTAGAAATGAGAGAAGCCCGAAGAAGGGCATTGACACATAAATACTAAA
>CAJTRO010000102.1:0-626 GCA_910579015.1 uncultured Dorea sp.
GTAGTACAACAGTACAGCTTCGTCATTTGCAAAGTATGTGTCATAGGTGCAAAGCTGATCTTCCTCCTGCTGTGTCAAGTCAGAAAAGCTAATTTCGCGTAACTGCCGACGCTTCATATCAACGTAAAACTGGCAGTTCAGAAAACCGTTGCGCTTGGCATAATCTTTCAGCATGGTTTTCTGTGTGCTGATACTCATGCTCTCGTTGTTCGTGCCGTCATCTCTGGAGTTGTCATTTTGGTGGAGAGCAGAAAACCGCATAGAATCAGCAGAAAAGCGTAACTACACCTTTTATCAATCCCCCCGCATAACACTCTTTTTACACCTTTGAATATAAAGCTATCTTCCTATACAATCAAACCATGAAAGGATGGTGTTGATTATGAGAGAAAAGAAAAACCATTTGTATGTAGACAGCCAAGAACGGAGCATTTTATTACATAGCCTTGTGGAGCTGAAAAACCAGCTCATACAGCAGGGCAGATATACGGACTGCGTTGACGAATTAATATTTAAGGTCGTAAACGCACCCGTCAAGAGAATGAAAATTGAATATGTCTAAGGCACATCATTATGAAGCCGCTTATTCTTATTTGTTTTTAAGAGTAAGCGGCTTTTTTTTGTGA
>CAJTRO010000102.1:636-875 GCA_910579015.1 uncultured Dorea sp.
TCCTCTGGCTCTTTTACCGTATAAATCGTTTCATTAGATTTTTCTAAGTTTTTTATCAATCTGACTATTTCAAAGGAAGTGTGACAAAGAATGTAGCCCCTCCCCCATCCGTGTCTTTACAGCCAACTTTACCATTCATCATTTTTGCAAGTTCGTCTGCTATACTAAGTCCTAATCCAAAATTTGATTTATCTGTCCTTGATTTGTCGGCGCAATAGAAACGGTTAAAAATATACGGT
>CAJTRO010000103.1 GCA_910579015.1 uncultured Dorea sp.
CGGAAGATATCGGCTATTCAAAAGTATACGCTATGTTGAAACCTGGCGGAGCTTTTGCGAGATTTGCCAATCATCCATATCGGGATAAGGGCAATCCGATCCTTTCATCGGAAATCGATAATCTATATTCTAGGTATTATTATGCCTACTATGGCAAAGATATAAAAGCTGAAACGGAATATAGTGAAGAACAAGCTATCCAGAGAGCTCAAATATGGTTTTACAGATATTAGGCATGAAATGTTTTATCGGACAAGAACATTTTCGGCGAAGGAGTATACAGCGTTATTGGGGACATATTCAGACCACATTGCAATTGAAGAAAAGATAAGGACAGCGTTTTTTGCACATATAGAGGAGACAATCAATCGATATGGCGGAACGTTTACCATATATGATACCATTGACTTGCAGCTTGCAAGAAAGCCGTAAAGCAATTTGGTCTTAGAGAAAAAGAAGCCGATAGTGCTGTCTGGAAAAGCAAAGAACTTAAAAATACTCTTGCCTGAAAAGACTTTGACATTGCGCTGAGATGGAGGAACTTATGGGGACTTGCGTAAAACAGATACTAATGTGGGGATAGGTTAAGAGAATATCAGAATGAAAGGGTATAGGACAAAGCTATGTTTCAAGCAGTTGTGTTTGATATCGGACAAACATTGGTTGATTACAAAAAACCGATGAACTGGTCGAAACTTTATAGACCGGCATTTGAACAGATCGCGGAAAAATTTCATTATCATTTTTCGGAGGTTCATTATCAAAATGCCGGAGATGTGCTTACAAGATATAACACACGGATCAACCCAAGGGATCGTGAAGTGTCCTCTGCGCAGATTTTTACGGAAATATTG
>CAJTRO010000104.1:0-524 GCA_910579015.1 uncultured Dorea sp.
ATCTCTACTGCCCGTTCCTCAATATAATCTTTCATATATAAACCCCTGCACTCATTGTTTTTACAATGTATGCAGAGGTTTATTTTCATATTCCTTGTGAAGTAAAAAGTAACTCGAACAATTTTCTTGTACCACTGGATTCTTCCGACAATACGATTTCTGCACTATATCCATCTACAGTATGCTTTGTTAAAAATCTCAATGCGGTCATTATCCTTTTTATTAAATCACTTTCGTCCATTTCCAAACCTAACTTCGCAATCTTTTCGATAAAATGATATTCCATAACAATCTATCTTCCGGTATCCTTCTGTCTTAAGTTCCCCCATATAGTTCCTATCATAAATCTGCTGTAATGCTCTTTCCGCATCCACTTCCAGATTATCAACCGAATCCGATACCTTTAATTCCAAGACAAATGACCTGCCCCGAAGAGACGGGCTCTTCACCGTAATATCTGACCGTCCATCTCCAGATTCCCGGTTAGATTTGACCAGATAATTCTCACTCTGACTTAGTATCCC
>CAJTRO010000104.1:534-844 GCA_910579015.1 uncultured Dorea sp.
ATAAAAATTCTCTGCACTATCAAAAAAACTAATCGTCTGAAAAAGCTGGCCATTCAAAATATCTCTCATCTTACCCTCATTTCCATCCTCTAGCGCTCGATATAAATCATGGAAATTCTCTTTTTTGATATTTCCCTTCATCCAATTTAGAATCGTACTCTGATAAATTGTCTTTACTTCTATATTTGGAATACGCGCCTTTAAAAAAATAGTCGATTCCTTAAAATATTCTCCTTCTTTCGTCAGATATCCGGTAAAATAAAGGAAATTCCACAAATTTTCATTATTGCTATGCATATCCCCATAGGTC
>CAJTRO010000105.1 GCA_910579015.1 uncultured Dorea sp.
GTGCCACACGCCAGTACCACCTTGCGGATCCCGGCAACATCTTCAAGCATGAGCCACCTCCAGAAGAATACGGGAAAGCAGGCCTTCTGAAATTTCGTTTGTTAATGCGATCGAAATATCTGCGTTTTTGATGACCGCTACCGGTCTGATGGCTTCGACAGGGCTTTCCGACGAGAAAGCTGTCACGTTTACCGTCTGCTTCGGTGAGATAGGTACTTCTGCAAAAGATATTTCCTTTCCGGAAGATAGCGCTGTAGACGTTTCAGTCATTTGAGAATAAGCCTGCTTCCTGAATTTTCGAAGCCAATAGTAATACGACTTTTCACTGATACCATTGTCAGCCATCCATTGTTTGGCGGTTGTTCCTTCCGGACGATTTTGGCACTGAGTTATTATCTCCAGCCATTGCGAACTACGTACATCATGAGTGATTTGATCCATGTAATACCTCCTCTAAAAAACTACTAGTTTTTTCGTGTCTTTTAGAGTATGGCATAAAGTTAAATCTTAGTTAAGGCGAGCGATTTGACGCTTACGTAAAAGTTTCCGTTGCGTGTCCGGATCTTGGCATTGCGATAGCAAATTTACGTGTACCAGTCATTCAACAAGATAATAATAAAATAATACGATTGTGAGTTGTATATGTGAGGGAGCGCAGCCTCCCTTACATATTTTTATAAAGAAACTTATTTAAAGGAAGCATGGAAAGCTAGCTATGTTGTAGTGATAAAAGCATACCATATCTCGTGAAGTAACATAAATTTCAAATGTGCGGAGTTCCACTC
>CAJTRO010000106.1 GCA_910579015.1 uncultured Dorea sp.
ATTTGACGCGATCGAGCGCGTGGAATAAGAATGACTTTACAGTTCCTCAGGCAAACAAAAATGGAGGTATATATAAACAATGACTACTAAAAATATAATGATCGTAGGCGTGGGCGGTCAGGGTACACTGCTCACAAGCCGTATCCTTGGCGGTATCATCACAAAGGCAGGCTATGACGTAAAGCTCTCCGAGGTACACGGCATGGCGACACCTAGTGTACTGTCCGGATTATATCTGGTGAAGCTCCGCAGGATAAATTTTCATCAGCAAGGCGGAGAAGGGAGGCGATGCGGTGGCATCGTTGACCGCCGTCAACGCAGTCTGATGGAAATTTAGACAAGGAGGTTTGCCTGAATATAATCCAGACAGTACACTAGTATTCATCACTGTCAATATAAGATATAAGCTCCCGGAGCCTCTCTGTATCTGTCATTGCGAGAAGATTTATGAGATTCCGAGAGGCTACACTATGAAATATGGAGGTTTATTATGCCGAAAAGAAATGATATCAACAAAGTTTTAATAATCGGTTCCGGTCCAATCATCATCGGACAGGCGTGTGAATTTGACTATTCCGGAACACAGGCGTGCAAAGCCCTCAGGAAACTCGGTTATGAAATCGTGCTCGTCAACTCAAACCCTGCAACCATCATGACCGACCCGGAGATCGCAGATGTGACTTACATCGAACCGCTAAAT
>CAJTRO010000107.1 GCA_910579015.1 uncultured Dorea sp.
CGAAACCTTTAGGTCAACCCCATAGCTTCAAGTTTAGAAAAAGTTAAAGTAGAGATACTAAACTTGAGGTGAATAATATGGAACATTATAGAAAATCGTCACATTGTACGTATGATATCAAGTATCATCTGGTGTGGATTACAAAATACAGAAAACCAGTGATTACAGGAAAGATAGCAATACGAACGAGGGAATTAATACGAATCGTTTGCCAAAGTAATGAGGTAGAAATCTTGGCAGGTCATGTGGGGGCAGATCATATCCATATGTTAGTATCAGTGCCGCCACACTTGTCAGCAAGTAAACTGGTTCAATATATCAAGGGGAACACATCCAGAAAGCTCCAAATGGAATATAAAGAATTAAGTAAAGAATTCTGGGGGCAGCATTTGTGGGCAAGAGGATATTTTGTGGCAAGTAGCGGCAATGTAACAGATGAGATTATCAAGGAATACATCCAAAACCAGGATTTGCAGGAGAAAAATAAACCAGATAACTTTGATATTGGATAAGGGTATAAGGAAAAAAAGATAATGTAGATTGTGCACAACTTTAGGCTGCTTTAGCAGCACACCGAACCTACCGGCTTTAGCCGGTAGTGGTTCAGTTTTTGGAATAATTTTCGGAATAATAAAATATCCGCCTATGCCCCTTATAAAATCGGAGAGGAAT
>CAJTRO010000108.1 GCA_910579015.1 uncultured Dorea sp.
TATATTTATCTGAAAAGAAGAAAGATACCTTTCCTATTCTGAAAAGAAATGTTATCCTGAGTTTTGCAAGCACTTAAACAAAAAATGCTCTGAAAACCGCTTAAACAGAGGGGTTCAGAGCATTTTATAAATGCATAAGAGTGTTGTATTTTATCTGCTTTTTTTAGTTTATAAAAATTTTATATTTTATCCTGTGTACCTAGATATTCTTTTGATTTCTGAAAGTGGCATAATCTTTTTGCTCAGATCTAACCCGAATGCCTTCTCCATGGTTAAAATTACATCGTCACGGTAATCAAACAGATAATAATTCTGATCTAAGTATGAGCACGAATAGTTTACTAGCGAATCCCGGATTTGTCTGACTGAATGACATTTTCCTATCAACTGTTCTAAAACCCGCATGATCACCAGTGTTACAAAACAGATTAAAAAGTGTGCCTGTATATGATCTTCAGTAGAAACGAAGACAGGCCGGGTTTTGAATTCGCTTTTTATAATCTTGAAAGATTCCTCTATTTCCCATAAACCTTTGTATATATCCCGGATTTCTTTATCGGAAAGTTCTTTTTCACTTGTGACAATCGAGTAATAGCCATCATACAGTGCTTCTTCGGCAATCTTTTCTTCGTTGATGGAAAGCTCTTTTCCGTTTGCAATCTCGCCAGT
>CAJTRO010000109.1:0-392 GCA_910579015.1 uncultured Dorea sp.
GTAATGTATAAGGCGGTATGGTATAATCCCATCTTCGACAGTTACAGAAAAACAAAGTGGCAGAATCCCTTGAATTTATTGGGGATATGCCACTTTTTATAATTGAAAGAATGTTGTATGGAAATGCTATTTCAAAATTTTTTTGATTTTTTTATTCAGTTCTTTTGGCTGGTAGTATTTTTTATCTAATCCAAGTCCTGTAACCGCATTCAAAGCAGTACAGACCCTGGAACTGGTATAAGTTGACATATAACACATATCTTCAACATTGGCAACATCCATGCTGTCCAGGGTTTCGATAATGTTATTCACCGTGAAATGTGTGCCATACATGTCAAGTTTCTTCTCCAATAACCGATAGATAAGGAGCGCTGTATAACAGATCATAAAAT
>CAJTRO010000109.1:402-615 GCA_910579015.1 uncultured Dorea sp.
AAATGTGCAATAATACGCTCACGTTTTTGATGGAAAACTGGGCGTGCAGAGAAATTTGTTTTCATTACCCTGAAACAGTCTTCGATTTTGTAACGGTTTGCGCTGATTCCTAAAATATCCTTTGCCGGATCATCAAGGTTTGTAGCGACAGCATAAAAGCCGTCATATTTTTCTTCCCCTTTGATCACATCCAGGTCAAGTTCATAGTTATCA
>CAJTRO010000110.1 GCA_910579015.1 uncultured Dorea sp.
CTTCTCTAATATGGCTATCACATTCGGCTGCGTTGGCATAAATTTTACACCACGCTTCAGCATACCCATAACCTTTTTTGCTTTCTGTTCAATCTCTTTAGCAGTATGCTCACTTGTCAGCATCAAATGATTTCCGGCTATGGTATATTCTCGCTCTATGTACTCATCTGTTATTGGAAACATATCCTGTATCAAAAACGCACTTTGCCTGCTATCATCCAATTTCACAATATGGATAATATCACAGGGCTTTCCTGCTTTCTCTTTCTTCTCTACAATTCGCTTATATTTATCAATCTGGCTGGACAAGGGTATCATCCAATAAATTCCTCTGCTTGTATCTTCAAAGCAATAATAGTGTGGTCTATTTCCTGCCTTGTTGCCTTTGAGATATGGATCAGACATATCCTCAAAAAACTTGTCTTTTATAATATAAAACCCTGTTTTCTTCATTCGTTCCAACCTCACTACGGAAAAAAGTCCCCCACCTTGCGGCGAAGGACTATACTTTCGACCCAACCACTTATATACCGCATATTGGTCAGCGGTAAACTTTCAACCCGACCATTTATATACCACATATCGGTCAGTGGTAAACTTTCTTTGTACCTAC
>CAJTRO010000111.1 GCA_910579015.1 uncultured Dorea sp.
GTGTTAAATACCCTGTCATAAGCAAAGGACTCCAAACGTTCTCTAAAGATTGATACATTTCCGGATAGATAATTTCCTGATGAATCTCTTTCGTAATTTCCTTATCTGCAAGCAGTTTTTCAATCTCTCGTTTGGTTGTAAGATTGTCAGACATTTGAATAAATTTCTTGACGGCATCATTACTGCTGATATTAATCCAATTGTTCTTTCTATTCTCTTTTCTACTCTCCTGGACGCCAAGTCAAAGACGAGAACGAAGAGTATCAGTGTTCTTCATAGAACTCCTTCTTTCTACCCATCAATAAAGGAAGAGGAAGAAGATGTCAATGCCCTTCTTTGGGCTTCTCTCATTTCTACGGTATCTTAGTTGGTTATAATAGAGATGGTATACTGTGTCAATGCCCTTCTTCGGGCTTCTCTCATTTCTACTGTTAAGACTGAAAAAGCTTATATGTTACGCTTTACGTGTCAATGCCCTTCTTCGGGCTTCTCTCATTTCTACGGGACGAAACAATGGCACTGTCTATTCTCGGGATGTGTCAATGCCCTTCTTCGGGCTTCTCTCATTTCTACTGTTAAGACTGAAAAAG
>CAJTRO010000112.1:0-332 GCA_910579015.1 uncultured Dorea sp.
ATATGGCCGAGACCGCAGAACTGCGGCTTTTTTTATGTCAAGTTTATAAAAATTTAATGTTGTATGGTGTTGTGTTTCACGTGAAACAATGGTATAATGGAGGGTATGAAACTTTGGTATGACAGAAAATCAAAAGACCCGACCTATTTCGTCCAGCTGGGAATCAGGAACGGCAAAAAGACAACTACAAAAAACATCGCAAGGATCGGCAGGCATTCAGAGCTTCTGGGAATAACCGACGACCCTCTCTCCTATGCAAGGGAGCAGGTCGCTAAATATAATGAGGAGGCTAAAAATAATAACCAGGTCTCTCTGGAACTCAAAATCAACTT
>CAJTRO010000112.1:339-563 GCA_910579015.1 uncultured Dorea sp.
CTTTACCATGACCTGGAGATCAGCTCCTTTTTCAACGCTGCAACGGCCGGCTCAAAGATTACTTTTGACCCAAACCTGGTGAACAGGTTCCTTACCTGTGCCCGTATCCTCCATCCGGATTCCAAACTCGGTACATACCGGCATCTGGCAGACTTTTACGAACAGCCCCGGGTTGATTACATGCATATCATGCGGACCATGGATATCATGGAGGAACATTATGA
>CAJTRO010000113.1 GCA_910579015.1 uncultured Dorea sp.
TCAAAATCCGTCAGAAACATATTCTTTACCTCCGCCCTGTTTTTCACCAGAATATAGATACCCGTTTTTATAAAAAATTATCTATACTATTTTATATATTTCGAGACAGCCATATAATGTCCAGTCAAATCCATAACTGTATCCTATACAAATACCTTTTATCTTTTGTAACTTTAACAGTTCCAAGTAAAGTAATTATCACCAATCACCCATTTCACATCTTGAAGCAAGACAACTATCGTTTATCACTTTTTCTTATCCGTATATTCAAGCCCATATTCTTTCAACATCTGATCCTGATAAGCATGGTCATCCAATGACCTCTTTAAGTCCTCCATGCGTCCTTCCTGAATCAACCGCTTTGTTAATTCATTAATTATCCCTCTGCTTTCTGTTCTTCCAGCTTCCAAGCCTTCTATTCTGCCCTCTATACGCCCCTCTATTCTGCCCTCAGTCCGTCCCTCTTCCTTTGCATCCCTTGCCAATATCTTCCGATACTTCTTCTCATCAAAATCTGTCAGAAACATATTCTTTACCTCCGCCCTGTTTTTCACCAGAATAT
>CAJTRO010000114.1 GCA_910579015.1 uncultured Dorea sp.
GTATCAGGCGGTACATATTGATGCGTCTTTTCCGGCGGAAAGTATGTATTTGAAACGGGGATACCGGATAAAAACCTATGAGAAAATTGAAGCAGGGGGCGGGGACTATCTCTGTTACCATACAATGGAAAAGGCGGCAGGTGGAAAGGGATAAAGATTTTCAGGAGGGAACAGATGGATAAATGGTTTACGGTTGACAGGATAGATGAGGATACTTATATCATCAGCGAATACCGGCATTGGGAGGAAACACATTGTTATCTGCTGAATGGTTCCGGGCGGAGTCTGCTGATCGATACGGGGCTTGGGATCTGTAATATTTATGATGAGGTGGTGAAGCTGACAGACCAGCTGGTTACGGCTGTTGCCACGCATATCCATTGGGATCATATCGGAGGGCATAAATATTTTCCGGATTTCTATGCCCATGAAGAGGAACTGGGGTGGCTGTCGGGCGGGTTCCCTTTGTCTATGGAAACGGTCAGGGGCATGGTAGTTGACCGCTGTGAACTGCCGGAAGGTTATGATGTGGGCAGCTATGAGATGTTCCAGGGG
>CAJTRO010000115.1 GCA_910579015.1 uncultured Dorea sp.
GTACGTATTCCACAACGAACCGTCAGGAGATGCAGAAGGAAATTAAACGTCTGAACGAAGAAATTGACAGAATCAGCAAGACGGCAAACTTCAACGGAACAAAGCTGTTTACTGCAGATAATGCTATTACTACCAACGGTGGAAGCACTGGCGTCAGCACAGTTGCTACTAAGAAGATTACTCTTCATGTAGGTGATTCACACGAGACGGCCAACCAGTTGAGAGTAACCTTCCAGGCAATGAGCAGTTCAACACTTGGTCTTCACTCAACAGATGCTAATTTTGTAAAGCAGTTAGGTACAACAGGATTCTTTGATGTATCCGGTACGAAAGAGAAAGCTGTAACAATCAGCAACATTGATTTAACAAGCGCAGACAGTGCAAGACATGCGATTTCTGTAGCTAACGCGGCAATCGATATGATTTCATCCATGCGTTCTGACTTCGGTGCTATGCAGAACCGTCTGGATCACACTATCAACAACCTGAGTGTTCAGGAAGAGAACATCACAGCAGCTGAGTCTCGTATCCGTGACGTAGATA
>CAJTRO010000116.1 GCA_910579015.1 uncultured Dorea sp.
AGCGTTCGTCATTCAGCTTTCCGTTGACATTATCCTCATAGATTTTACGGAACAGACGGTCAAGCTCCTTTATCCGCTTTTCGTCCTTTCCTATCTGTTTCTGCTTTGCGGATAACTCGTATGGCAGTTTTCCGGGTGGAACGGAACAAGGGCTATACCGTTATGAGCAACCACCATCTACGCAACAAGGAGCTATCCCTAAAGGCAAAGGGGCTTTTATCGCAAATGCTGTCACTCCCCGAAGATTGGGACTACACCTTGAAAGGCTTATCCCTTATCAACCGGGAGAAGATAGACGCTATCCGCGAAGCCATTAAAGAGCTTGAACGCACCGGGTATATCGTCCGTTCAAGGGAGAGCGACGAGAAAGGACGCTTGCGGGGTGCGGACTATGTGATATTCGAGCAGCCGCAGCCGCTTACGCCGGATTTATCTACATTGGAAAATCCAACGCAATTAAATAAAGATATACAAAGAACTGACTTACCAAAAAAAGAAAAAATAATTACTGATGAACAAAGTACCCATTCCATTCCTATCC
>CAJTRO010000117.1:0-256 GCA_910579015.1 uncultured Dorea sp.
TCTGTGCACTGTTATTAAGCCTTTCCAAATCTTAAAGATTTATTTTATTTCCGTCTTTCCCCCCATATACGGCTGCAATGCTTTCGGAATCCTGACCGAACCATCCTCCTGCAGATTATTTTCCAAAAATGCGATCAACATTCTCGGAGGCGCAACCACTGTATTATTCAACGTATGGGCAAAATATTTCCCGTTTTCTGCATTTACCCTGATCTTCAGTCTTCTGGCCTGCGCATCACCAAGTTTGGAACAGCTT
>CAJTRO010000117.1:266-508 GCA_910579015.1 uncultured Dorea sp.
CTCGGGGACCATGCCTCCACGTCGATCGACTTCACCTTGAGGTCAGCCAGATCACCGGAACAACATTCCAGTGTCCGCACTGGAATATCAAGACTCCTAAATAGATCCACCGTATTCTGCCACAATTTCTCAAACCACATCGGAGATTCATCGGGCTTGCAGACAACGATCATCTCCTGTTTCTCAAACTGATGTATCCTGTATACACCGCGCTCCTCGAGACCATGCGCACCTTTTTCTTT
>CAJTRO010000118.1 GCA_910579015.1 uncultured Dorea sp.
GGTTCAAATCCCTCTTTCTCCGCTCAATAGATT
Organism: uncultured Dorea sp.; assembly: GCA_910579015.1. GTDB lineage: Bacteria > Bacillota > Clostridia > Lachnospirales > Lachnospiraceae > Sporofaciens. Next base: position 34 of record CAJTRO010000118.1, read on the forward strand.
TTAAAGAAACCTTGACATTCTGCCGGGGTTTCTTTTTTGGTTCATTGAGGGCAAGAAACATTGAGAAAACTCTTGACGAGACAGGCGTTTTTTCCTATAATAATAGCGCAAAGAAAAAAACGCTGACGAAGACAGTAGGCTATATCTAAACGGCACAGCGAACCGGGGAGGGTGGAAGCCCGGTGCAAGTAGGATATATCTGAATATCACTTCCGAGTTGCGGTTTCCGAACAGTTAAAGAATCAGCATTAGTAGGAACCGACGGAGTCCCGCCGTTATGTGGGAGACATATGACAGTATGTTTAGGTGGTTGATAAACGAAAGCGCAGCTTTTGTCCTATACAGGGCAAAAGCTTTTTTTGTTACTGTTTGTAACGTTTTTTTGCACAAACATTATTTTTTAAGAAGGAGGAGTACAATGTATAAGAAAGTTTCTACAGACCTGAATTTTGTAGACAGGGAAAAGAA